>NZ_JBFAKB010000028.1:0-168012 GCF_040655495.1 Nonomuraea sp. NPDC050404 | reverse complement strand
TCACATCTCCGTACTTTCCCGCCGCAACCGCTCACCCCGCCGGTAACCCAACGTGACCTCGAAACAGAAGTTGCCCATTGCGTTGGAGGCGTGATCACCCCGCCTTGCGGCGCGCCGGAGAGCGTGGCGTTCCATTTCCAATCCTCCAGATATCCGGCTTGGAGCATGTTCCGCAGCAGTCGCAGGAACCGGTTATCGTGGATGTGCTCCGCTAGAATCGTCAGCATCACGTCGTGATCCAGCGATCCGAAACAATCGGAGATGTCTCCCTCGATGAACCAGGATGTTCCCGTCCAGTTATGCCGCACCTCGGCCAGCGCGGTGTGGCATCCCCGGCGTGGGCGGAACCCGTGTGAGTGATCGGAGAAGCGGGGCTCGTAATATGCTTCCAGCAGGAGTCGCATTACTTCGCCCACGAGTTTGTCCGACCATGACGGCAGGCCAAGGGGCCGCATCTTTCCGTTGCGTTTGGGGATGTGAACCTGCTTGACCGGGTGGAACCGGTAGCGCTCATGGCGCAGTTCCTCAATGATCTGGCCGATCCGGGCCTGGGAGGTGCCGTCGATGGTTGCGCCGTCGGCGCCGGGTGTCATCGCGCCCTGGTTGGCGTACAGACGCCCGGTGGCCAGCAGATACATGTCAGGGTTGAACAGTTGTCGATACAGTTCGGTGCACGGCAGGCCACGCCTGCCACGCTCACGCAGGACACTCAGTACCGTTTCGGCGCCTTGCATTACGCATACCTCCCGGGTTTTAAGTGTCCGATCACCTGGCCCCCTTCGCCCATGCGGACGGCTTTCCCGTCCTCCCTGGTGGGGCGTGACTCCCACGACTACTACGGGGCCTGCGTCACCCTAGGGCTCGCGCCCCTTAGGCGATCCCACGTTCGTCTCTGTCATACGTGATAGCGCGACTTAGGTGCCCTACTCATCTCCTTGAATATCCTCATTGGATATCGCTCCACACCCCGGAGATTGAGACGGCGACCCTAACACGACGTCTCAGGGTGCGACACCGGTTACAGGCAGGTTTCCGGTGGATGCCGCATTTCATCGCTGGAGATTGGGGTTCAGGCAGTTCAGCTTTCACCATATCGCGCGGGTCCCGCAGCGCACCGCTCCCATGCCTGGACACGGTCACTGCTTTCCTGCCATGCTATTGTTCCCTTCGCCTTTCGGGTCCAGGTAAGGCATTAGACCCAGGAACTTTTCTCCGAGTTCCTCCCGGCTTAACCGGAGATATGACAAAGCGCCTCGTGGCGCATCAGGGCTTGCGGGCGACCGCTCCCACGAAGGTGTGGTACGTGATGCCCGGTTCGGCCTGGTCGTCGGAGTCCGGACGCCATTCCGGGAGCGGCACCAGGCCCGGGTCCAGCAGGTCGAGGCCGTCGAAGTAGGTCAGGATCTCCTCGCGGGTGCGCCACCGGCCCGTGCCCAGGGTCTCGTTGAAGATCTTCTCGGCGGCGAACGCCTGTTTGGAGACCTCAGGGTGGGCCAGGCCCGGGTTGTGGAAGTGGGAGACGGCCAGGTAGCTGCCCGGGGGGAGGTGGTCCACCAGGCGGGCGGCGATGGCGGCCGGGTTCTCCTCGTCGGCCAGGTGGTGCAGGATCGCGAACAGCAGCAGGCCGACCGGGCGGGAGAAGTCGATCAGCTCGCGTACCTCGGGATGGTCGATGATCGCGTCCGGGTCGCGCAGGTCGGCCTCCACGACCGTGGTGCCGGCGTCCACGGCGAGCATGGCGCGGCCGTGCACCAGGACGGTCGGGTCGTGATCGACGTAGACGACCCTGGTGCCGGCGGCGGCCGATTGTGCGATCTCGTGCACGTTGCCCTGCGTGGGCAGGCCCGAGCCGATGTCCAGGAACTGGCGGATGCCCGCCTCCGCGGTCAGGAAGCGCACCACCCGGCCGAGGAACTCCCGGTTGGCGCGGGCGGCCTCGGGGGCGTCGGGGGCGATCTCCAGGGCGCGCTCCGCCATCCACCGGTCGGCCGCGTAGTTGTCCTTGCCGCCGAGCATGAAGTCGTAGACGCGGGAGACGTTGGGCTTGGTGGTGTCGATCCCCTTGGGTGCCTGCTCCCGCTCGTCGTCGGCCACTTGGGGCTCCTTCGGGTGCGTCGATTGAGGAGATCGTAGTGCTCGGATGGTGAAATTTCGGGAAAAGGCGGGCAATTGCGTCCCGTGGGTTGCAACGCTCAGGTCCGGCGTTGGGCATCGGGTGAGGTGGGGAGTTGGTCCGGGGTCGGTCGGGTGAGGTGGGGTGAGGCAAGGTTGGGGGCGGGAGTCCGTGTGAGCGGAGACCCGCCCGATTGTGGCGAAGGTCAGAGGCGGCCGAGCACCGCCATCGCAGGTAGGGCGCGGTCGCCGTAGTCGAACAGGGCCTGGTTCTCCCAGCCGTTGCCCGATGACGGGTCGGCCGGGTCCCAGCCGTTGCCCCGGACGCCCGTCCAGGTGGCCTCCCAGGTGAACAGGCCGAGGCCCAGGCCGTTCGGGACGGCGCGGACGATGTCGGCGACGCGGGTGAGCATCGCCGACTGGCCCTGCGGGGTGGCCTGGTAGCCGGGGTACGGCGTGGCGGCGGTGATGATGTTGGCCCAGCCGTCGTCGTCGGCCGTGGTGAAGGGGTAGGCGGTCTCCACCAGGACCACGGGCTTGCCGTACCTGGTGGCCACGTCGTTGATGTTGGTGCGGAAGGCGTCGAGGGTGCCGTGCCAGTAGGAGTAGTAGGACAGGCCGATCACGTCGTAGCGGATGCCGCTGGAGCGCGCGTTGTCGAACCACCACCGGTACAGGCCGTTGTCGCCGCCGTTGGCCAGGTGCAGCACCACCCGGGTCGAGCCCGACACGGCCTTGACCGCGTCATAGCCGGCGTTCAGCAGGGCGGCGGTGTTCGGCCAGTTGGAGTTGGAGCCGTCCGGCCAGAGCAGGCCGCCGTTGAGCTCGTTGCCGACCTGCACCATGTCGGCCGTGGTGCCCTGGTCGCGCAGCGCGCGCAGTACGTCGTAGGTGTGGTCGTACAGGGCCTGCCGCAGTTGCGCGAACGGCAGGGACGCCCAGGCGGCCGGCTTGAACTGCTTGCCCGGGTCGGCCCAGGTGTCGGAGTAGTGGAAGTCGACGAGCAGGCCCATGCCGAGCGCCTTGATCCGCCTGGCCATCGCCAGCACCCGGGCCTTGGTGTTGTAGCCGTCGGCCGGGTTCACCCAGACCTTGAGCCGCATGTAGTTGAGCCCGGCCCGCGACAGGATGGCCAGCGCGTCGCCCCTGTTCCCGGCGGCGTCGCGGTAGACGCCGCCCAGGGCCTCCGACTTGGCCAGGCTGGAGATGTCCGCGCCCCTGATCTGCAGGCGGCCGGGTCCGGTCTGGGCCTGCGCCGGAGCGGCGAAGGCCGTGAGTAACAGCAGCACGGCGACGATGATGCGTTTCATCGGCTCTCCCTAGCTGGGGTTGGGGGGTTCCACAACTGTTTCCGCGATGACCGTTACCGCGCCGGCCGCGACGGTGACCGCCCCGTCGTGCCGTACGCCGTCGAACACGCTCACGCCGCTCACCCCCTCGACCGTCACCGGCTGGTCGCCGTGGTTGATCAGGAAGACGTGGCCGCCCCTGCGCACCAGCTCCAGGCTGTCGGGGAGGCCGCGCGGACGGGACACGCCCGCGTGGTCGAGCACCTGCGCGAGCAGGTCGCGCAGGCCGGTGAGCGGGGCGGTGGCCAGGTACCAGGCGGTGCCGGCGCCCAGGTCGTGCCGGGTGAAGGCGGGGTGGCCGGCGTCGGGCCCTTCGGCGAAGCCCCGGACCGTGACCGCGCCCGCCGGGCGGATCCGCTCGGACCACACGCGGGCGACGTCGCCGCCGGTCAGGGTCACGGTCTCGTGCTCGCGCAGCGGGTGGAACTCCTCGATCGACAGGCCCAGCAGCTCGCGCAGCGCACCCGGGTGGGCGCCGAGGTGGATGGTGTCGTGCTCGTCCACGATGCCGGAAAAATACGACACGAGCAGATGACCGCCCGCTTCCACGTACCGGTGCAGGTTCTTGGCGGAGGTCTCGGTCAGCAGGTACGAGCTGGGCGCCACCACCACCCGATAACCCGAAATATCGGCGGAAGGGTGGACGAAGTCCACCGTGACGTGCTCCCGCCACAACGCCTCGTAGAAGGCGTCCACCCGTTCCCTGAACGTCAGGTCCACCGACGGCCGCCAGTCCAGCTCCAGCGCCCAGTACGACTCCCAGTCCCACACGACGGCCACCTCGGCCCGCACCCGGCTGCCCCGCAGTCCGGCGAGGCCGCGCAGGTCGGCGCCGAGCCGGACGATCTCGCGCCACTGCTCCGAGCCGGTCCCCGCGTGCGGCACCATCCCGGAGTGGAACTTCTCCGCCCCGAACCGCGAGGCCCTGAACTGGAAGAACAGCACGCTGTCCGAGCCACGGGCGACGTGCGCGAGGCTGTTGCGGCGCATCTCGCCCGGCCACTTGGCGATGTTGCGCGGCTGCCAGTTGACCGCGCCCGCCGAGTGCTCCATCAGCATCCACGGCGCGCCGCCCGCCACCGACCTGGCCAGGTCGGCGGACATGGCCAGGTCGATGTGGTTGTCCGGCCGCTCGGCCTTGAGGTAGTGGTCGTTGGCGACCACGTCCAGCTCGCGGGCCCACTGCCACAGGTCGGTGGACTTGCAGTTGACGGTGCCGGCGAAGTTCGTGGTGACCGGGATGCCGGGGGTCAGCCCGCGCAGCAGGTCGCGCTGGAGCGCGTAGTGCTCGCGGTGCTGGCCGTCGCTGAAGCGGGCGTAGTCGAGGCGCTGGGCGGGGTTGACGGCCGTGTGGTTCTCGCGGGGGGCGTCGATCTGGGACCAGTCGGTGTAGGTCTGGCCCCAGAACGTGTTGCCCCACGCCTCGTTCAATGCGGAAATATCGCTGTACGTGGTGGCGAGCCACTCGCGCCAGGCCGCCACGCTGTGCTCGCAGTAACACTCGCCGAGCGGCGCGCCGTACTCGTTGTGCACGTGCCACATGACCACGGCCGGATGATCGCGGTAGTGCTCACCCAGCGCCCGTACCAGCCGCGCGGTCGCCTCGCGGAAGGCCGGCGCGCTGGAGCAGGCGCTCTGCCTGCCGCCGAACCCGATCCTGACCCCGTCCCTGCTCACCGGCAGCACGTCGGGATGGGCGGCCACGAACCAGGCGGGCGGCGCGGCGGTCGGGGTGGCCAGGGCCACCGCGACACCGGCCCCGTGCAGCCGGTCGATGATCTCATCCAGCCAGCCGAACGCGAAGCGGCCCTCCTCGGGCTCCATCAGCGCCCACGAGAACATGCCGAGGCTGACCAGGTTCACCCCGGCCTCGCGCATCAGGGCCGCGTCCTCCTCCAGGACCTCGCGCGGCCACTGCTCCGGGTTGTAGTCGCCGCCATAGGCGATCCCGGCAGGACGCTCCGGATACATCCATCCCCCCAAAAAGCTCTGTGAACGTGCACAGTAAGGCTCGCCCGTCTCCTTTGGGAACCGGCATCCGCTAATTTCACGCTTTTGCAGGACATTAACGAGAACGTAACGACCCCTTGACGGCCGTTTCCGTGCTGCCTCACTCTGTGCACGTTCACAGAACCCTCTGGAGGTACGCAATGCGCGCCAACCGCCTTGGAGCAGCCCTGGCCGTCGCGCTCACGGTCACCCTCGCGAGCTGCGGCTCCAGCGAACCCACCGAGAGCCCCGAGGCGGCGCAGACGACGGCCGCCGCCCCTCAGGGCCCGGTCAAGCTCACGTACTGGACCTGGGCCCCCAACATGGACAAGATCGTCGCAGTCTGGAACAAGGCCAACCCGGACATCCAGGTGACGGTCAGCAAGCAGGCGGGCGGCGACGACGCGGCGGCCAAGTTCCTCACCGCGGCCAAGGCCGGCAACCCGCCCGACCTGGTGCAGGCCGAGTACCAGCACCTGCCCTCGTTCATCGCCGCCGACGCGGTGGCCGACCTCAAGGCCGAGACCGCCTCGATCAAGGGCGAGTTCACCGAGGGCCTGTGGGGGCTGGTCACGCTGGGCACCGAGTCCGTGTACGGCATCCCGCAGGACAGCGGCCCGATGATGCTCTTCTACCGCAAGGACCTGTTCGACAAGCACGGGCTCAAGGTGCCGGCGACCTGGCAGGAGTACGGCGAGGCGGCCAGGCAGTTGCGCAAGAAGGACCCGAAGGCGTACCTGGGCACGTTCTCCAGCAAGGATCCGGGATCGTTCACAGGGCTGGCCCAGCAGGCGGGGGCGCAGTGGTGGTCGATCAGCGGCGAGTCGTGGAAGGTCAACATCGCCGACGAGCCCACCAAGAAGGTCGCCGACTACTGGGGCGGCCTGGTGAAGGAGGGCGTCATCGACGACATGCCGTACTTCACGCCCGAGTGGAACAAGGCGCTCAACGACGGCAAGCTGCTGACCTGGCCGTCGGCGATCTGGGCGCCGGGCGCGCTGGCCACCAACGCGGCCAAGGCCGAGGGCAAGTGGGCCGTCGCGCCGCTGCCGCAGTGGAACGCCGGGGAGAACTTCAGCGGGTTCTGGGGCGGCTCGTCGATCGCGGTGTCGGCCAAGACACCGAACAGGGCCGCCGCGGCCAAGTTCGCCACCTGGCTGAACACCGACCAGGCCGCCATCGACCTGCTGGTCAAGGAGGCCGCGATCTACCCGGCCGCCACCAAGGCGCAGTCGGCGCTCGGCGAGCCTCCCGCGTACTTCGCCAACCAGCCCGACTTCTGGCAGCAGGCCGCCGCCGTCTCCACCGGGGCACGCGGCTTCACCTTCGGCCCGAACGTCGGCGTGACCTACAACGCCTTCAAGGACGGCTTCGACAAGGCGCTGCAGGACGGGTCGCCGTTCTCCGGGGCCGTGCAGGGCATGCAGGACGCCACGGTCGCCGACATGCGCAAGGCCGGATTCACGATCGCCTCATGAAGCGCTCCCAGAGAGGGGTCTGGCCGTACCTCTTCCTGACCCCCGCGATCGTGCTGTTCACGCTGTTCCTCGCGGTGCCCATCGGCTACACCGTCTACCTGGCGATGCGCCGTACCAAGGTGTCCGGTCTGGGGCTCGGGCGCGGGGCGCGCAGGGAGGTGTTCGTCGGGTTCGACAACTTCGCCGCCGCCCTGGCCGACGCCGAGTTGTGGAGCGGGTGGCTGCGCGTGCTCGGGTACGGCGCGCTGGTGCTGGTCGTGATGCTGGGGCTGGCGCTGCTGTTCGCGCTGCTGCTGGACTCGGCGCGGGTGCGGCTGGCCCGGTTCTCGCGGATCGCGATCTTCCTGCCGTACGCGGTGCCGGGCGTGGCGGCCACCCTGCTCTGGGGCTTCCTCTACCTGCCCTCGCTCAGCCCCATCAGGGACGTGCTGGAGGTGGACTTCCTGGGGGCGACCACCGTCACGTACTCGATGGCGAACGTGGCGGTGTGGGGCGGGGTCGGCTTCAACATGCTCGTGCTCTACACCACGCTGCGCGCCATCCCGCGCGACCTGTACGAGGCCGCGCGGCTGGACGGCGCCTCCGAACTGCAGATCGCCCTGCGGGTCAAGATCCCGATCCTGACCCCGGCGATCATCCTGACCACCGTGTTCTCGATCATCGCGACGATCCAGGTGTTCACCGAGCCCACCACGCTGCGCCCGCTGACCAACACGATCAGCTCCACGTGGAGCCCGCTGATGAAGGTCTACCGCGACGCGTTCGTCACCGGCGACCTGTACTCGGCCGCCGCCACCTCGATCGTCATCGCGGCGATCTCGCTCGTCCTGTCGTTCGGGTTCCTGCGCGTGGTCCGCAACCGCGCCTTCATGGAGGGCTGACTGATGGTCACCGCCACCGCGTCGGCGTCACACCGCAGGGTTCGCGCGGGCGCGGGCCGCCTGATCGGCGTCGTGCCCACCGTCCTGCTCCTGATCGGCGCGATCTACTGCCTGTTCCCCGTGCTCTGGGTGATGATCGCGGCCACCAAGTCGCCCGGCGAACTGTTCAGCACCGGGACCCTCTCCCTCGGCACCGGTTTCCTCGACAACATCGCCGAGCTGTTCGCCTACCGCGACGGCGTGTTCTGGCTCTGGGCCGGCAACACGCTCATCTACGCGGGCGGCGGCGCGCTGCTGTCCACCGCCGTCTCGGCGATCTCCGGGTACGCGCTGGCAAAATACCGTTTCCCCGGCCGCAACGCCATCTTCAACCTGCTCATCGGCGGCATCCTGGTGCCGGCCGTGGTGCTGGCGATCCCGCAGTACCTGCTGTTCTCCAAGATCGGGCTGGCCGACAGCCACTGGGCCGTGCTGCTGCCGCAGATCCTGCACCCGTACAGCATCTACCTGGCCCGCATCTACGCCGCCGCGGCCGTCCCCGACTCCCTGCTGGAGGCGGGCCGCATCGACGGGGCCGGCGAGTGGCACCTGATGTCGCGGGTGGCGATGCCGCTGATGGTGCCGGGCATGGTGACGATCTTCCTGTTCCAGTTCGTGGCGATCTGGAACAACTTCCTGCTGCCGTTCATCATGCTCGGCGACGACCACAAGTTCCCGCTCACCGTCGGCCTCTACACACTGCTGGCCGCGGGCTCCAACCAGCCCTCCCTCTACAACCTGATCCTGACGGGCGCCTTCCTGTCGATCATCCCCTTGATCGCGCTGTTCCTCACGATGCAGCGATACTGGAAGACCGACCTGTCCTCCGGAGCCCTGAAGTGAAACGCCCCACGATCCATGATGTCGCCGCCGTCGCCGGTGTGTCCCGCGGCACGGTGTCCCGCCTGCTCAACGGCAACAAGTACGTGAGCCCGGCGGCGCGCGTGGCCATCGAGAGGGCCATCTCGGAAACCGGTTACGTCGTCAACCGCGCCGCCCGGAGCCTGGTCACGCAGCGTACGGGCTCGGTCGTCATGGTCCTGTCCGAGCCGCACGAGAAGTTGTTCGAGGACCCCAACTACAGCACGCTCATCCGGGTGGCCATCAAGATGCTGGCCGAGCGCGACCTGTCGCTGGTGATGATGATGGCGGGCGACGCGGGCGACCGGGAACGCGTGGTGCGTTACGTCTGCGGCGGCCACGCCGACGGGGTGCTGCTGGTCTCGACGCACGCGGGCGACCCGCTGCTGGACGCCCTGCGCGGCGGCCCACCGGCCGTCTCCTGCGGCGCCGTCATCGGCCGCGAGACCGTCATCCCGTACGCCGCCGCCGACGACCGCCTCGGCGCCCGCCAGATGACCGAGTACTTCGTCGGCCTCGGCCGCAAACGCATCGCCATGATCACCGGCCCGATGGACACGCCCGGCGGCATCCAGCGCCTGGAGGGCTTCGCCGACGTACTCGGCCGCAAGGCCAGCAAGCGGCTGATCGCGCACGGCGACTGGACGCAGGCCAGCGGCGAACGGGCGATGAGCGAACTCCTGGAGCGTACCCCCGACCTCGACGCCGTCTTCGTCGCCTCCGACCTGATGGCGGCCGGCGCTCTGGCGGCGCTGCGGGCGGCGGGGCGGCGGGTGCCGGAGGACGTGGCGGTGGGCGGCTTCGACGACTCCTCGGTGGCCGTCTCGACCCACCCCCCGCTGACCACGATCCGCCAGCCGCTGGCCGAGATGGCACAGCAGACCATCCGCCTGCTGCTGGCCCTCATCGACGGCGCGGAACACGTCGACCCGGTGATACTGCCAACCGAACTGGTGATCCGCGACTCCACCTGACTCGAGCCCCACAACCCCTGGATCATCCGCCTACAGCTGGACCGACTTCCCGTTGCACGTGCCCTCCTTGGCGAACGCCGTTTGGTCCGTCATCATCGGCGTACGGCGTGGGTTGGGGGAGCAAATGGCTGCTTTCCGTATACCGCGGCACAGGTCAGTGGCGGCACGCCTGTGGGCCATGACGGTATCGTTCGGCGACCCTGGATTCACGTCCGCCGGCGATCGGCCAAGAAAGTCCTGGCCGAAGTTGGTATGCCCGAGCCAGGCATGCCGCACACGGCAGGCTGCGCCTCCTGCACGGGCGGTCAAGTGCGTGAGCGGGCACTGCCCCGTGGTGCTGCTCGCGATGTACTGCGATCTGAAGCCCTCAACGTATGCACATTTCGCGGTGGGCCCCGATGACAACGGATGGTCTTGTCTCGCGTCAGACCAGGTCACCGGCAGCCAATACATAGTGTCGCAAGGACAGATCTGCTTCGCCTGCGAAACGATCACGCACGATACGAGCGACGAGTACCTGAAGACCTGCGCCCAAGGACACACGTTCTACGTCTTTCGCAGCGAGCAATCGTGGTGTAAACACGACCCCACGGTGCCGAAGTGTCGATGGGTCGCGGCGCAAGACGGTGGCAATATCCAATGCCAGCGTTGCATCTTCTACAGATAATTCCCTGGGAGCTGAGCATGTCTGCGAATCCGTTGGCGGGCATTTCCGGTGGGCTCGCGACCATAGGGCGCTACTTCACGGTGGTGAGCCTCATCCCCGCGACGCTCTTCGCCGGATACCTCTTCCTGCTGATGAAGAGCGGGGCCTGGGGCATGGGGGCGCTCGACTGGTCGCGGGCGGCGACGGACCTGTCCCTCCAGGACGCTGTCGTCTTCTCGATATTGGTAAGCGCCACGGCGCTGGCTCTGCACCCTCTGCAGTACCCACTCGTGCGGATCATGGAAGGCTACTGGCACGGGCCGTTGCTGGCCTCCTTGGCGGTGATCCGGATCGCCTACCACCGGCGTCGTCGTGACCAGCTCGTCAGGCGACTCAACCAGTGGAGGCTGCACGAGTCGGGCTTCCAAGCCGGTGCCGATCCCTCTTCCGAGGCGGTTGTGCGCGCGTACGTGATGGTGGGTCAGCTTGATCGCGCTCTGGCCGCCTATCCGGAGCCCGACGAGATCCTTCCCACGCGTCTGGGCAATGTGCTGCGCAGGCAGGAAAGGCAGGCGGGCAGCGCCTACGGGATAGAGTCCATCGGTGCTCTGCCGCGCCTGGCCATGGTCGCCAAGCCGCCGGAACTCGCCTATCTGAACAACCAGCGCACACAACTGGAGCTGGCTCTCCGGACCGCCATACTTGGCCTGTTCGCCACCGTCATCACCGTGCTTTTCATGTGGTGGCAGGGCTTGTGGATGTTTCTCGCCGTCGTCCCTTACGGTATGGCCTATGCCTCTTATCGGGGGGCGGTGGCGCTCGCGGAGGAGTACGGCATGGCGATGCGAACCCTGATCGATATGAGCAGGTTTGCGCTTTATGAGCGGTTGCGCCTCGAACAGCCCTTGAACTCTGTCGCCGAGCGGAACCTGAACGCCTCTTTGGCGGCGGTCTTCATGGGCGAAGGGCGGCCTGTCGACTATATGCCACCAGATGCCTACGAAACGACATTGAAGAGCTTGTTGCAGCTGTTTGATGCTCACAAGGTTAAGTGACCCATAGTGGTTTCGTATGTCTAAGTGACCATGTTTCGGTGACCCGATGGATGAAGGCACGACACCCTCACAGTCCTCTCAGCCGGACGGCCCGGACAAGCCGTCGGCCTCTCCGCGCGCGCAGTCCGAGCAGCCTGGACAGCCTGACCAGGAATCGGTCGCCGCCCCGCCAGGACGCCTCAGCCTTCAGGAGTTGGGATCTGCGAATGTCCAGGAGCGGTTGAATGCGCTGTCTCAGCCGACGACCATGGGCGGGCAGCAAACGCAGACCGCAGGTGGGCAGCAAACACCTCAGAGCGGGGGGCAAGACGCGAACGGCACCGAAGGACCCCGCAGGCGTGAGCGGCTGTTGTGGTTGTGGCCGATCGCCGTTCTGACGCTCATGGTGGCGAGCGGCATGGCGCTCGGGTCGCTGGGCATCTTCCTCGCCGCCGTCAGTGCGGTGTGCACGTTGATGCTCTTCATCGGAGACACGGCTCTCTCGCAAGGCCAGAGGCTGGCCGTAGCCGTGATCGGGACACTACTGGTGGCGGTGGCGCTGGTGGGCTCCCATCGCGGGATACCGTTATTCTCCACCGAACCGTTCTCCACCGATGAACTGGTTGCCACAGCCGCAGGGAAGGGTTTTGTGGCGACGGACGCGCCCGGACTTGACTTGAGCGGTAAGAGGGTGACGGCGAAGGACATCGAGGGCAAGAATCTGCGGGGCGCGGAACTGTCCGGGGCGAACCTCGAAGGGCTTGACCTGCACGGGATGGATCTGACCGGTGTCAAGGCCGCGGGAGCGTCCTTCCGGCGGGCGATTCTGGATCGGGCGCGCCTGCAGGACGCCGACCTTCGGGGAGCCGATCTGCGTGATGCCTGCCTGTACGGAGTGGATCTCACCCGGGCAAAGATTCAGGGTCTCGACGCCACCGGCTCGGACGTCACGGACGCGATCGTCTCGGAGGCGAGCACCAGGCAAGCGCGGTGGCCTGCCGAAGGCAGCGACACCTCGTCCTTGATGTGCGGCAGGTAGCGAGAGTGCACGGTGGGGAGCGGCGATTCCATACGGTGGAGGCATGCGCCTGACCGCCTTCACCGACATCTCGTTGCGTATCGTGATGCGCCTGGCCGTGGCGCGGCCGGATGAGTTGCTCACCACCCGCGACGTGGCCGGCATGCTGGCCGTCCCCTACACCCACGCGGCCAAGGCCGTCGCCCGGCTGAGTGAGCTGGGTGTGGTGGAGGCCAGGCGTGGGCGCGGTGGGGGGATGCAGCTCGCCGCGGCTGGGCGGGGTGCGAGTGTCGGCGCCCTCGTGCGCGAGCTGGAGGGCGCCGGCGACGTCGTCGGTTGTACGGAGGAGCCGCCGTGCCCGTTGCGGGCGGCCTGCCGGTTGCGGTCGGCGTTGCGTCAGGCGCAGGAGGCGTTCTATGCCTCGCTCGACGGGATCACCGTCGCGGCGCTGGTGGACGCGCCGACCGGGCCGGTCCTGCTGGCCCTGACACCCCCTGATCGCAAGACCGGCACCTCCGGAATTTAATATGAATCTCAGATGCTGATTTAGCTGTCAGGGATCTTCATCCGGTGTTCGTCCGAGGAGCGCTCCCCGCCGTATGAGTCCCAGACGCAACTGTTCATCCGTCTGGAGGTTCATCCATGTTGTCCGCCAAAGCCGCGCGGCTCGTCCGCGACACCCTCCCCGTGGTCGGAGCCGAGCTGGAGACGATCACGGCACGGTTCTACGACACCATGTTCGCCGACCACCCCGAACTGCTCGACGGGCTGTTCAACCGCGGCAACCAGCGCAGCGGTGAGCAGCGCAAGGCCCTGGCCGGGGCGGTGGCGGCCTTCGCCGGGGCGCTGCTGGCCGACCCGGACCAGCGCCCCGACACGCTGCTGGCCCGTATCGCGCACAAGCACGCCGCCGTGGGTGTCACCGACGACCAGTACGTCATCGTGCACAAATACCTGTTCGGCGCCATCGCCGAGGTGCTCGGCGACGCCGTAACCCCCGACGTCGCGGCGGCCTGGGACGAGGTGTACTGGCTGATGGCGGGCGCGCTGATCGCGATGGAGGCCCGCATCTACGCCATGGCCGGGGCGAGTGACGGCACGACCTGGCGGCCGTGGCGGGTGGTGGAGCGGCGGGAGGAGACGGCGGAGGCGGTGTCGCTGGTGCTGAGCCCGGTGGGTGACGAGCCGGTGCCGCCGGCCAGGCCCGGCCAGTACGTCAGCGTCCGCGTGACCATGCCCGACGGCGTACGGCAACTGAGGCAGTACACGTTGTCCGGGCACGAAGCCGACGGACGGCGCCGCATCACGGTCAAGCGGGCGCGCAGCGGCGGGCTGCCGGAAGGGGAGGTGTCCTCGCTGCTGCACGCCACCGTCAGGGAGGGCGACGAGCTGACCCTGTCGGCGCCCTTCGGCGACATCTCGCTGCAGGACGGCGACGTGCCGCTCGTGCTGGTCTCGGCCGGCATCGGCTGCACCCCGATCGCCGCGATGTTGCAGCACCTGGCCGTGACCAGGGACTCCCGCCGGGTTCTGGTCCTGCACGCCGACCGCTCCGCGGCGGGGCACGCGCTGCGGGCGGACATGGAGAGCCTGACCGGCGAACTCCCCGCCGCCGAGCGGATCTTCTGGTACGAGGCCGGTAGCGGTGACGGCTGCGAGTCAGGCGTCGGCGACGGCTGCGAGTCGGGCGTCGGCGGTGGCGTCCGCAAGGGTCGGATGGACCTGGGCGAGGTCGAGATCCCCGAAGGTGCGGTCGTCTACATGTGCGGACCCGTGGAGTTCATGCGCGCGGCCCGTACCCAGCTCATCGCGGCCGGGGTCGCCCCGCGTGACATCCACTATGAGGTGTTCGGCCCCGACCTGTGGCTGGGCGCCGCCTGACCCGACCCCTCGATTCGCCGTGAAATACCGTGAGATGGGCATGATGGCCGCATGACCATCTCAGCGGACGAATTGCTCACCACCACCCGCAGCGTGCGCAAGCGCCTCGACCTCACCCGCCCGGTTCCGGCAGAGCTGGTCCGCGAGTGCCTGGAGGTCGCACTCCAGGCGCCCTCCGGCGGGAACGCGCAGCTCTGGCACTGGATCGTGGTGACCGACCCCGCCAAGCGCACGGCGATCGGCGACTACTACCAGCGCTCGTGGAACACCTACTTCAACTCGGGCTCCTCGGCGGGGGACCTGTTCAAGGACAACCCGGAAAGGTCCGCCGAGCAGGGGAGGGTGTCCGACAGCGCCGCCTATCTCGGTGAGCACATGGGCGAGGTGCCGGTACTGGTGATCGGCTGCACGACGGTGCCCGGCGGGCTGCCCGCGGGCAACCAGGCCGGCCTGTGGGGCTCGCTGCTCCCCGCCGCGTGGAGCTTCATGCTCGCCGCCCGCGCCCGAGGGCTGGGCACGTCGTGGACGACGCTGCACCTGGCCTACGAGAGCGAGATCGCCGAGCTGCTCGGCATTCCCGGGAACGTCCGGCAGGGTGTGCTGATCCCCACCGCCTACTACACCGGCGAGACCTTCAAGCCGGCCCGCCGCCAGCCGCTGGAGGAGGTGCTGCACGTCGATCACTGGTAACGCCCGCACGGCACACGACGGATCGCTGGTAACGCCCGCACGGCACACGACGGATCGCTGGTAACGCCCGCACGGCACACGACGGATCGCTGGTAACTCCCGCGTGCCACGCGCACAGTGGAGGTCACGACCGACGTGAGGGAGGGCCCCGTGATCTCTCTGCCCACGCTGCCGACATCGCTGGTCGGCAGCTATGCCCAGCCCGACTGGCTGATCGACCGCGACAGGCTGGCAGGCCGGTTCCCGCCGCGGGTACGGGCCAGGGAGTTGTGGCGGATTCCGCCCGCCCTGCTCACCCAGGCCCAGGACGACGCCACCGAACTGGCGATCAGGGCACAGGAGCGCGCCGGGCTGGACATCGTCACCGACGGGGAGATCCGCCGCGAGAGCTACTCCAACCACTTCGCCACCGCCCTGGAGGGCATCGACCTCGACGATCCCGGTACGGCGCTCGACCGCAGCGGCCATCCGAACCCCGTGCCGCGCATCGCCGGGCCCATCCGCAGGCCCCGCCCCATAGAGGTGGCGGACCTGCGGTTCCTGCGGGCGCACACCGACCGGGTGATCAAGATGACGGTGCCGGGGCCGTTCACGATGAGCCAGCAGGCGCAGAACGACCACTATCCCGACGCCGAGGCCGCCGCCATGGACTACGCGGCGGCGGTCAACGCCGAGATCCGCGACCTGTTCGCGGCCGGGGCCGACATCGTGCAGATCGACGAGCCGTACATGCAGGCCAGGCCGGAGGCGGCGCGTGCGTACGGGCTGGCCGCGTTGAACGCCGCCCTGGACGGCGTGACCGGGACCACGGCGGTGCACATCTGTTTCGGGTACGCGGCGATCATCCACGAGCGGCCCGAGGCGTACTCGTTCCTGCCGGAGCTGGCCGGCTGCCCGGTGCGGCAGGTGTCGATCGAGACCGCGCAGTCGGGGCTGGACCTCGGGGTGTTGTCGGACCTGAAGGACAAGACGGTCATCCTCGGGGTGATCGACCTGTCCACGCCGAAGGTGGAAACGGCGGAGGAGGTGGCGGGGCGGGTGCGCAGGGCGTTCGAGTGGGTGCCGCCGGAGCGGATCGTCATCGCCACGGACTGCGGGATGAAATACCTGCCCAGGGCGTCGGCGGAGGGCAAGATGCGGGCCATGGCGGGCGCGGCCCGCCTGCTGCGCCGCGAATTGGGGGACGGGGATTGGGATGGTGATATTTCCTGATAAATCTCACGCCCGCGCCCAAGGGCTCCGCTTAGGATCATGGCGCCGACCCATGTGATCGACCCCCCTGATCCAAGGAGCCCAGAGTGCCCCAGAGCGAGCGGGACAGCACGCCCAGCGGGATAGACACCACCAAACCGAGCGTCGCACGCGTCTACGACTACATGCTCGGCGGCAAGGACAACTACGAGATCGACCGCCACGTCGCGCAGGCGGCGCTGAAGATCGCCCCGGACGCGCCGGAGGCCGCCCAGTCCAACCGCGCGTTCCTGCGGCGCACGGTCCGCTACCTGGCCGCCGAGGCGGGCATCCGCCAGTTCCTGGACATCGGCTCCGGCCTGCCCACCCAGGGCAACGTGCACGAGGTCGCCCAGTCCGTCACCCCCGGCACGCACGTCGTGTACGTCGACCACGACCCGATCGTCCTGGCCCACGGCCGGGCCCTGCTCGCCGTGGACGAGACCACCGTGATCGTGGACGCCGACGCCCGCGAGCCGGAGCAGATCCTCGACGACCCGCGCACGCGCAGCCTCATCGACTTCGACGAGCCGGTCGGCCTGCTGCTGTTCGGCATCCTGCACCACCTGTCGGACGAGGAGGACCCGGCGGGCATCCTGGCCAGGTTCGTACGCCGGCTGGCCCCGGGCAGCCACGTGGTGATCTCCCACTTCCACAACCCGGGCGCCGAGCACCCCGAGGTGTCCGAGCAGGCGGCCACGGCCGAGAAGCTGTTCAACGAGCACCTCGGCACCGGCCGTTGGCGCACCCGCCAGGAGCTCCTGGCCTACTTCGACGGGCTCGAACTGCTGGAGCCCGGCCTGGTGCCGCTCCCGGAATGGCGTCCGGATCCGGAGGAGGACCAGGCCGAGCTGGGCATCACGTACCACACCTTCGCCGGAGGCGTGGCACGCAAGCCCTGACGAACCGTCAGCCCACCGGCAGCTTGCCGGTGGCGACCACGTCGCGGTACCAGTGGGCGCTGTCCTTCCAGGTACGCTCCATCGTCTCGCGGTCCACGCGGACGATGCCGAACCGCTTGTTGTACCCGTGCGCCCACTCGAAGTTGTCCATGAGCGACCACACGAAGTAGCCGCGCACGTCCGCGCCGCCCGCGATGGCCTCGGCCACGGCGCTCAGATGGCGGTGCAGGTAGTCCACGCGGTCGGCGTCGCGGACCCGGCCGTCGGTGGGGACCTTGTCGGGGAAGGCGGCGCCGTTCTCCGTGATCATCAGCGGCAGGCCGGGGTAGTCGCGGTGCAGGCGCAGCAGCAGCTCGGTCAGGCCGGTCTCGTCGATGTTCCAGCCCATCTCCGTGTACGGGCCCGGCTGCTTGACGAACTCGATGTCCTCGCACGCGATCCACGGGGAGGCGGCCCCGTCCTGGTGCCCGTCGGCGGTCTCCTTCGCGGTCGCGCCGTCCCACTGGCGTACCAGCGTGGGGTTGTAGTAGTTGACCCCGAGCACGTCCAGCGGCTGGCCGGCGGTGGCCTCGTCGCCGTCCTTGACGAAGGACCAGTCGGTCACCGAGGCGGTGTCGGCGAGCAGGTCGGCCGGGTAGGCGCCCTCCAGCATCGGGCCGAGGAAGGCGCGGTTGCTCAGCGCGTCCGCGCGCCGCACCGCGTCGGCGTCCCGCTCGGACACGCCGCGCACGTGGTGCAGGTTGAGCGTGACCGACATCTGGGCGTCACTGGCGGCCGTGGCCCGCAGCGCCTGCACGGCCAGGCCGTGGCCCAGGTTCAGGTGGTGCACGGCGGCGAGCGAGGCGGCGGGATCGGTCCTGGCCGGGGCATGCACGCCGGAGGCGTAGCCCAGGTAGGCCGAGCACCACGGCTCGTTCAGCGTGATCCAGGTGCGGACGCGGTCGCCGAGCGTCTCGCCCATGAGGCGGGCGTAGTCGGCGAAGCGCAGCGCGGTCTCACGCTCCGGCCAGCCGCCGGCGTCCTCCAGCTCCTGCGGCAGGTCCCAGTGGTAGAGCGTGGCCACCGGCGCGATGTCCCTGGCCAGCAGGCCGTCCACCAGGCGGTTGTAGAAGTCGGCGCCGGGCCGGTTGAGCGCGCCGCGGCCGCCCGGCTGCACGCGCGGCCAGGAGATGGAGAAGCGGTAGGCGCCCACGCCCAGCGCGGCGAGGATGTCCAGGTCCTCCTCCAGCCGGTGGTAGTGGTCGCAGGCCACGTCACCGGTGTCGCCGTTGGCCACCAGTCCCGGCGTGTGGGAGAAGGTGTCCCAGATGGACGGGCCGCGGCCGTCCTCGTTCCAGGCGCCTTCCACCTGGTAGGCGGCGGTGGCGGTGCCCCACAGGAAGTTCGGGGGGAAAGCAGGCATGTCACTCCTCGGCACTGAGCTTGATCTCGATGTGGTCGATCTCCGGTGCCGCGGCGGCGGTCGCCGTGGCGTGGCGCAGGTTCCAGGCGGCGGGCGGGCCCTGCAGCCGCCTGGCGGTGAGGCGGTCGCCCCGGCGGGCGACCTCGAACACGGCCGCCGCGCCGCCGTCCGGCGCGGGTACGGTGACGGTGCGCGTGGCACCGTCGGCCGGTTCGTAGACGTCGAGGGTGACGCCGTCGGCGTAGTCGTAGTCGGGCCGGTCGTCGCGGGCGCCGGTCGCGATCACCGCGCCCGGCCGCACCAGCAGCGGCAGGCTGTCGAACCCGTGCCGCTCGCTGCGCCAGCCCGGCCCGGTGACGCGCTCCCCGTCGAGCAGCCGGGTCCAGGTGCCCTCAGGTACGTAGTACGAAATATCCCCATCGACGGACAACACGGGGGCGACCAGCAGGTCGGAGCCGAGCATGTACTGGGCGTCCAGGTAGTCGCAGGCCCGGTCCCCGGGGAACTCCAGCTGCATGGCCCGCATCATCGGCAGGCCCTCGGTCGCGGCCTCGACGGCGGCGCCGTACAGGTAGGGCATCAGCCGGGCCTTGAGCTTGGTGAACGAGCGCAGCACGTCCACCGATTCTTCGTCGAACAACCACGGCACCCGGTAGGAGCCGCTGCCGTGCAGGCGGCTGTGTGAGGACAGCAGCCCGAAGGCCACCCAGCGCTTGAACACGGCCGGGTCGGGCCGCCCCTCGAAGCCGCCGATGTCGTGGCTCCAGTAGCCGAACCCGCCCATCCCGAGCGACAACCCGCCGCGCAGCGACTCCAGCATGCCCTCGAACGTCGACTCGCAGTCGCCGCCCCAGTGCACCGGCAGCCGCTGCCCGCCGACCGTGGCCGAGCGTGCGAACAGCACCGCCTCGCCGGCCCCGTTCCGCTCGGCCAGCACGTCGTGGACGGTCTGGTTGTAGAGCAGGCTGTAGTAGTTGTGCATGCGCTCCGGGTCGGAGCCGTCGGCGTAGATCACGTCGGTGGGGATGCGCTCGCCGAAGTCGGTCTTGAACGCGTCCACCCCCATGTCGAGCAGCCCCCGCAGCTTGCCCGCGTACCACTCGCGGGCGGCGGGTGAGGTGAAGTCGACCAGCGCCCTGCCCGCCTGCCAGTGGTCATCCTGCCAGACGGTGCCGTCCGGGCGGCGCAGCAGATGCCCGGCCGCGGCCCCCTCCTCGAACAGCTCCGACGCCTGCCCGATGTAGGGGTTGATCCACAGGCAGATCTTCAGCCCGCGCTCCTTCAGCCGCCGCAGCGTGCCCTCGGGGTCGGGGAACACCTCCGGATCCCACTCGAAGTCGCACCAGCGGAACTGCCGCATCCAGAAGCAGTCGAAGTGGAACACGCTGAGCGGCAGGTCCCGCTCGGCCATCCCGTCCACGAACGAGGTCACCGTGGCCTCGTCGTAGTCCGTGGTGAAAGAGGTGGACAACCACAACCCGAACGACCACGCGGGCGGCAGCGCCGGGCGGCCGGTCAGCGCCGTGTAGCGGCGCAGGATGTCGGCCGGCGTCGGGCCGTGGATGATCAGGTACTCCAGGTCGTGGCTCTCGACGCTGAACTGCACCCGCGACACGCTCTCCGAGCCGACCTCGAACGAGACCCGCCCCGGATGGTTGACGAACACCCCGTAGCCCCGGTTGGTGAGGTAGAAGGGGACGTTCTTGTAGGCGATCTCGCTGCTGGTGCCGCCGTCCTCGTTCCAGATGTCGATCGACTGGCCGTTGCGCACCAGGGCGCCGAAGCGCTCGCCGAGGCCGTACACGAGCTCGCCGGCGCTCAGCTTGAGCTGCTCGACCATGAAGTGCCGGGCGTCCGGGTCGTGCATGACGCCCAGGCTCTTGCCGGAGCTGCGGGTCAGCTCGCGGCCCCCGGCGCTGAAGACCATGTCCCAGGGTGCGTTCCTGCCGACCCGGACGGTGAGGTCGCCGCTGGTCAGCGCGGCCTCCTCGCCGTCCACGGCGATCTTGACCTCCGGCCGGTCGTCGCGCACCTCGAAGGCGGGGGCGTCCGGTACGGATCCGGCGAAGTGCACCGCGCGGACGCGGATCACGTCCGGCATCGGCGAGGACAGGTCCACCCGCAGGACCGGCCCGTCGATGGTGTTGCCGCGGCGGGTGATCTCCCGCGCGGGGGCGAGGATCCGCAGCGAGCCGGCCTCGGCGGTCACGTCGTGGGCCGCGGTGGCGTAATCTCCGCGCACCCCTGGACGCATCCGCCAGTAGCCGTCTTTGAACTTCATGCCAATCCGTTCTTTGAAGGGGTCAGGGGCGCAGGGCGGCGACCGCGCGGGGCGCCAGCGTCACCGAGCCCTCGGCGGGGGAGCCGGTCAGCAGGTCCACGGCGGCCTCGGGGATCGGCACGCGGGCCGTTTCCGTGCCGTGGTTGAGCAGGAACAGGACGTCGCCGCGGCGCACCGCCTCGACGCCGGGGGGCAGCTCCGGCAGCGCGCCGCTCACCCGCGCGTCGGCCAGCACCCGCTCGGTCAGCGCGGCCAGGGCGGCGGGCTCGGGCATCGTGCCCACGTACCAGGCGATGCCCTCGCCCGTGGCGTGCCGCAGCACGGCGGGCGAGCCGGCCAGGTCGCCCTCGGTGAACTCGGCCACCACCTCGGCGCCCTCGGCCCGCAGCAGTTCGGTCCAGGTGTGCGCGGTGAACTCCGCGCCGACCTGAGCACCGGCCTGGGCACCGGCCTGGGCACCGGCCTGGGCACCGGCCTGAGCACCGGCCTGAGCACCGGCCTCCGCGCCATCCGGAGCGCCGCCGTTCCAGCGGCAGCGCACCGGGCGCTCCTCCGAGGCGGGCAGCCACTCCTCGCCCGAGCCGCCCAGCACCTCGCGCAGCGGCACGGGGAACCGGCCGGTGCGCACGTGCGCGTCCGGGTCCACGACCCCGGAGAACGGCCCGACCACGAGCACGCCGCCGCCGCGCACGTACGCGGTCATCGCCGCGGCGTCCCGGTCGCCGAGCAGGAACAGGTTCGGCGCCACGACCAGCGCGTACGCCGACAGGTCCGCCGACGGCGGCACCACGTCCACGCTCACGCCGCGCTCGAAGAACGGCACGTAGTAGTCCAGCAACTGCTCGGTGGCGTTGAGACGGTCGCTGGGCCGCCCGCGATCCTCCAGCGCCCACCAGCTCGCCCAGTCGAACACCATCGCCACCCGCGCCGGCACCGGCTCACCCGCGACCTCGGCGAGTTTACGCAGCTCCTGCCCGTGCGCCCGCACCGCCGCGTGCAGCCGCGTGTCCGCGCCGGCGTGCGGCACCATCGCGGCGTGGAAACGTTCGGAGCCGAACCGGGAGGCCCGCCACTGGAAGTAACACAGGCCGTCCGCGCCGCGCGCCACCGCCTGCAACGACTCCAGGCGGAACTGCCCCGGCGGCTTGGGCAGGTTGTGCGGACGCCAGTTGACCCCGTTCGTCGCCTGCTCCATCAGCAACCACGGCCTGCCCCCGCCCAGGCCGCGCATGAGGTCGTGGGTGAGCGCCGTGAGCGCGGGCGCCTTCGGGTTGCCCGGCTCGGGATACCAGTCGTTGGAGACCACGTCCTGCTCAGCGGCGAAGGAGAAGTAGTCGCACCGCTTGAACAGGCCCATGAAGTTCGTGGTGACCGGAATGCCTGGCGTGTGCGCGCGCAGCACGTCGCGCTGCTCGCGGAAGTGCGAGAGCAGCTCGTCGGAGCAGAAGCGCCACCAGTCCAGGCGCTGGGTCGGATTGATGATGTACGGCGCGCGCCGCGGCGGCACGATCTCGGCCCAGTCGCCGTAGCCCTGGCTCCAGAACGTGGTGCCCCACGCCTCGTTCAGCCTGTCCAGGTCGCCGTAGCGGGCCCGCAACCAGGTACGGAACGCGGCGGCCGACTCGTCACAGTGGCAGACCTCGCCGTACTCGTTGCCCACGTGCCACATCGCCAGCGCCGGGTGGGCGGCGTACCGTTCCGCCAGGGCGGTCGTGATCGACTGGGAGCGCTCCCGATATACGCCCGAAGAAGGGCAGTACTGGTTGCGGGAGCCGTACCAGAGCCGGTGCCCGGCCTCGTCCACCGGCAGCGTCTCCGGCCAGCGGTGCCCCAGCCACGGCGGCGGCGAGGCCGTCGGGATCGCCAGGTCCACCGCGATCCCGTTCCCTGCCATCAGGTCCATCACCCGGTCCAGCCAGCCGAAATCGTGCTTGCCCGGCTCGGGCTCCAGCCGCGACCAGCTGAACACGCCGACCGTGACCAGGTTGACCCCGGCGGCCCGCATCAGCCCGGCGTCCTCGACCCAGACCTCCTCCGGCCACTGCTCCGGGTTGTAGTCGCCCCCGAACAGCAGCCCACGGCCCTCGGTGAGCGTGTGCATCCCCAGCTTCAACTACCTGACCCCTTCACGTGGTGGTGGCGCGGAGCTGTCCCCGACCACCAGACGGCAGGGCACGAGCCGCTGTTGCGGCGGCGCGTCCCCCTGCAACCGATCGATGAGCATGCGCGTGCCGAGCCGGCCCAGCTCGGCGCTGGGGGGTTCCAGCGTCGTGAGCCGGGGGTGGAACATCTCGGCCACCCGCGCCGAGGACAACACCAGCATCAGCGTCAGGTCCTCGGGTATCCGCCAGCCGCGCCGCGCCACGGCCGTGATCACGCCGACCGCCGCGTGGTCGTCCATCACCGCCAGCGCCGTCACGTCCGGGTGGGCGTCCATGAGCCGCTCGAACGCCTTGGCGCCCTCCTCGGCTGAGCCGGGGCGGAAGTCGCCCGCGTACCCGATCCCGGCCTCCGCGGCCGCCCTGGCGAACTCGGCCCCCGCCCGGATCGCGGGGCCGTACTGGGGCGCGTAGGTCTCGGCGGAGAGGTTGAAGAAGCCCAGCTTGCGATGCCCGAGCCCGGCCACGTGCGCCACCGCGGCCCTGGCGGTGGCGGCGAAGTCGATGTCGGCGTAGTCGATCGAGCCCGGCTCGCGGGTACGCCCGATCATCGTGAACGGCACCTGCGAGCCCGCCAGGAACGCGGTGCGCTCGTCGTCGAGCCGTACCTCCATCAGCAGCACGCCGTCCACCAGCCCCAGGCCGGTGAGGTGGCGCAACTCCTGCATCGGGTCGGCGCTCTCGGGAGAGAGCAGCAGGTGATAACCCAGCTCGCTGGCCGCCTCGGCGGCGCTGGTCGCGAACTGCATCTCGGTCAGCCCGAAACCGCTGTGCGGGGCGGGGAACATCAGCGCCAGGATGCGGGTCCGCTTGCTCTGCAGGCCGCGGGCCAGCAGATTGGGCCGATAGCCCAGCTCGGCGGCGGCCTGCTCAACGCGCCGCCTGGTCGCCTCCGCCACGGGGCGGGTGCCGTTGAGCGCCGCGGACGCGGTGCTGACCGCGACCTGAGCACGCTCGGCCACGTCACGTAGCGAGGTCAACGGGCCTCCGGAGGTGAGCGGGCCGATATGGGGATCGAAACGTTTCGCACCACGCTAAAGTCCGTTTTGTGGGGATGTCAATGGCCTGAATCTGGATGACCGAAAACTACGGTATGTGGCGTCGTCCGGCGGGGCGCAGGCCCCACGGCCGGATGACGGAGACCATCCAGCCGAGCCCGAAGACCGCCACGGACGCGGCCCAGGAGCCCGGGTCGTCGAACCGGTGCAACGGCCAGGCCCACCAGTGCGGGCGCAGGTACTCATCGGCACCCCACCACTGCAGGAGCACGAAGTACGCGAGAGGCAGGATCCATGGCAGCGTCCGCCGGAACATCCTTGCCGAGATCAGGCTCAGGCCGCAGAAGAAGAGGACGTCGCGCACGGCGGCTGCGGCCGTGGCGGCCGAACTCGACACCACCGCCCCGCCGGCGACGCAGAGGCAGGCGAACGCCACCGAGCAGGCGGTGTGCAGGGATTCCGCCTTGAAGAGCACTCCCGTCGCCGTCTCCTCCAGGACGCTCATGGCGGAGTGCCTGCTCCCGATGGCGAGCAGTGCGGCGGGAATGGCCCCCAGAGTCGCCGCCGCGACAGGGGTCCAGCCTTGTGCGGCGGTCGAGGGCAGCGTCACCTGCTCACCGCCGTTGAGAGCGATCCCCAGAGCACAGGCGAGCAGCCCGATCACCATCCAGCCGATCCGGTGTGCCATGCAGTAGCGGCGAAGCGCGTCAGGCACAGCCGGGATCTATCGCTTTCAGGGCAGCTACCCTCGCCCGCACCCAAGCCGCCTGCTGAGCGTCCGGCTGCCGGGTCACGCGGTATATCTCCGCCATGTCGATGTCTTCCGGGCCTCCTTGTATGTAATTGGGGAACTTGGCGCCATAAGCGTGAACGGCCAGCCACTGCTTCATGGAGAAGTTCTGTTCGTAATAGTCATCAGCGCGCTCGTCGGGGAAATCGCAGGCGCGAAAGGTGTTCTCCATGACGTCTCCGGCCAGCGCGTCCGGCACCGAGAAGACCTCGTTGATGAGGAGGAAGCCCGAAGAGGGGGCCGCATTGGGCTGGACTCCTCTTTCGTAGAAGGTGTCGGGCACCTTGAACAACCCTGACGGCAGCTTGGTCAGCCTGCCGGCCATGGCCGCGATCTCGGGAAGATACTTCCTGTGGTCCGGCCACATGCACACCCGGGGTTTCTGTGCATTGCACAGCGGAACGGCGGGCGCGGGCCGGGTGGCGCGAAGCGGCCCGGCCGCCCCCGCCACGACTATGCAGCCTGCCACCGCGGCGACGGTGATCGTTACCTTGGACAATCTGCGCAGGCGGTTCCAGCTCGCACCGCCGGAGAGTCTGCCCGGCAGGAGCACGGCCGCCGCCGCCACCGCCAGGGCAAGTATGATGCGAGCGGTCAAGGCCGGGGCCAACACTTCTTCCTGCGGCATTCCCGACAGCACGAACAGCTCCAACCGGCGTGAGCCGAACATGCCGAACACGAGGATGAGAACGGCGATGGCAACGGTCGGGGCGAACTTGCCCACCAGATACTTGCCCGCCAAATGCCCGGCGGCGGTGCTCAGCAACAGTGTGCCGGCCCCGAGCAACAGGTAACCGGGCCACAGGAATCCAGGTCCCGCTTCTCCGGCGCTGACGATCGCCGCCGCACCCGCACCGATCAGATAGGGCACCCCGACATAAAGCACGGTGGAACTGAATTGCGCGAAGTCGGCCTGCCAGCGTGAACGCCAGGAGGCCGACAACATCCCGTTGGTGCCGGAACGATGTTCACGGCCGGCGCACCAACTGCCGGCGGCCCCGGCCATGGCGGTCAGCGCGTAGCCCCCAAGCTGGGCCGCGGCGCTCGCCTGCGGCCAGACCCCGATCCATGAGGTGCTGCGGCCGAAGAGTATGGCCAGGTTCAGGACGACGAACAACGGCAGCCACCAGCGCAGTGGTGAACGCCGGGTCTCCAGCCAGATGACCCGCATCATGTGCATGCCCGGCCCCGCGCGAGGACGCTCATGTAACCCCGTTCGAGCAGGGTGTCACCCGCCGCGTCGGTCGCGGCGGCGTCGGTGAGTTCCATGGGCTCACCCCGGAAGACCAGCCGTCCGCCGGACATCACGACCACTTCGTCGCACACGGCGGCGACATCCTCCACGAGGTGCGTGCTGATCACCACGGCGAGCCCCTCGTCCCGCAGGGTCCGGAGCAGATCGCGGAAATCAAGCCGTTGGGCGGGGTCCAACCCCACGGTGGGCTCGTCCAGCAGGAGCAGACTTGGGCGGCCGGCGATCGCGGCGGCTACCCCGCAGCGACGTAGCATGCCTCCGGAAAGGGACTTGAGTTTGTCCCGGCGCCGCTCGGTCAGATTCACTCGTGATATTGCCTGGCTGACCTCGGTCGCTGCTGACGTCTTGGGAATGCCGCGCAACCAAGCGCAATAGTGCACGAAGTCTTCCACGGTGAACGACGGGAAGTAACCGAATTCCTGTGGGAGATAGCCGATGTTCCGCCGGGCCTTGCGGGCATCATCCTCTCGGTTCACGGAGATTCCGCAGATCTCCAATGAGCCGGCTTGGGGTGGGACGGCGGTCGCGAGCGTGCGGAGCAATGTGGTCTTCCCTGCGCCGTTTGGCCCCAGGAGACCTAGTATTCCAGGTCGGATATCGAGGCAAAGCCCTCTGATGACTTCATTGCGACCGTAACCTTGCCGCAGGTCTCGGACGGCAGCGATCATTGCCTGGCCTTCTTCGCGATGTAGTGGCTCGTGGTCATTTCGCGCGGATGCCGAGCCAGGCGCCGTTGACCGGGAAGGTGCAATCACTGGAGTCGAAGGGCTCGTGATACGAGCCTTTGTACACGCTGAACCACCGCCCCGAGTAATCGTTCTCCAGGCTGCAGTTGGCCTCCAGCCTAACGTCCTGGTCGCGAGTGGCGGGATCACAGTAACCCGCAAAAGCGGTTTCCCACCATTTGGCGTAACAGCCGTAGGTTTTCTTCGTCTTGCCACCGGCATGAGCAGACATGGTTGGCATTGCCACAGTGCCGGTGGACAAAACGGCTGTGAGCAACCCGGCGATGCCGAGGGCGACTCTTCTACAGAACATGGACCATGATCCTAACTGCCGTTCAAGATCAATGGTAATTCTTTTGGTAGTCGAGTTTCGGCGTGCCTGCGTAAATGGCGCTTCTTGTGTTAAAAGCCGAAATCTGCCTGGGCCCCGAAGACCGTCACCGCCTTGGTCTGGGTGAAGCCGAGCATTTCCTCCACGCTCTCCTCCCGCCCCACGCCCGAAGCCTTCACCCCGCCGTACGGCACCCCGGGGAAGTGTTGCGAAGAGCCGTTCACCCACACGAAACCGGCCTCGAAGGCGGTGGCGAAGCGGTGGGCGCGGGTTACGTCGCGGGTCCAGATGGCGGCGGTCAGGCCGTAGTCGACGGCGTTGGCCAGGCGCAGCGCCTCCTGGTCGTCGGTGAAGGTCAGGATGCTCAGCACGGGGCCGAAGATCTCTTCGCCGGCCGTGCGCATGTCCTGGCGGACGCCGGTGAGGAGGGTCGGTTCGACGAAGTAGCCGCGGTCGAGGTGGGCGGGGCGGCCGCCGCCGAGGGTCACGACGGCGCCCTCGTCGCGGGCGGCCTGGATGCGGGTCAGCACCCGGGCCGCGTGTTCGGCCGAGACCAGCGGGCCCACGTCCGTGCCGGGGGCGAGCGCAGGGCCGACCCGCAGCGCGCTCATGAGGTCGCGGACGCGTTGCGTCATCTCCTCGGCGATGGCCTCGTGCAGCAGCAGGCGGGAGGTGGAGCCGCAGGACTGGCCGGTGCTGGCGGTCAGGTTCATGCCCTTGACCGCGCTGTGCGCCGCCGCCGGCAGGTCGGCGTCGGGGAAGACGACCATGGCGTTCTTGCCGCCGAGTTCCAGCGTCACGTGCTTGACGGCAACCCGCGCGGCGCTCTCCTGGATGGCCCGTCCCGTGCGCTCCCCGCCGATGAACGCGATCCGCCGGATCCCCGGATGCGCGGCGATGGCGGCGCCCGGATCCGGGCCAGCGCCCGATACCACGTTCAGCACGCCAGGTGGCAGCACCCCGGCGAACAGTTCGCCCATGCGCAGTGCCGACAGCGGCGTCTGATGGGCGGGCTTGAGTATGACGGTGTTCCCGGCGACCAGCGGGGCGGCGATCTTGCCGGCCGCGAACATGATCGGATGGTTGAACGGCAGGATCCGCCCGACCACCCCGTACGGCTCGCGCACCGTGTAGTGCAGGTGCTCGCCGCTGGCCGGGATCACCTCGCCGCGCAGCTCCAGCGCGCAGTCGGCGAACAACTCCAGCGACTGCGCCGCCCGCTCCACGTCCAGCAACATCTCCCGGTACGGACTGCCCAGGTCGAGCGCGTCCAGCGTGGCCAGCTCCTCCTTCTCCTCCCGGAGTATCCCTGCCAGGCGGCGCAGGAAGGTGGCCCGCTCGCGCGGCGGCGTGGCCCGCCAGGCCGGGTACGCGCCGGCCGCCGCCCGGTAGGCCGCCGCCACGTCCTCGGCCCCGCCGTCCGGCACCCGGGCGAGCGGCTCCTCCGTGCTCGGGTTCACCACCTCGTACCAGCGGCCCAGCGCACCCGGCACCAGCTCGCCGCCGATCAGCAGGTTCCACGGGCGGTCGTGCGGCGGCTTCATCGGCTCCTCCCCGCGGGCAGCGGCGTGATCCCCGGAGGCAGGCCCTCGTGCCGGTCCTGCACGACGTCCACGATCGCCGGCTTTCCGGCGGCGAGGGCCCGCTCCAAGGCCGGTACGAGCTCGCCACCGCAGGTCACGCGCTCACCGTGGGCGCCGTGCAGCCGGGCGAACTCCGCCAGGTCCGGATTGTCATAGAAGACACCGAAATATCGTGAGTTGTGGGCGGTGCGCTGGCGGTCCCGCGTGTTGCCGTAGGCGTAGTTGTCGGCCACCACGGTCACCACCGGGATGTTCTCCCGCACGGCCGTCTCCAGGTCCTGGGCCACCATCCAGAAGCTGCCGTCGCCGCTGAGGCAGATCACCCGTTCCGCGGGGCGGGCCAGCTGGATGCCGAGCGCGGCGGGGAAACCCCAGGCCATCGCGCCCCCGGCGGAGGCGAAGTAGCTCGCGGGGCGGGTGAAGTCGAGGTGGCGCTGGATCCAGACGCCGGTGCTGGGGGCGTCCACGACGAGGATGGCGGGGGTGCGGTCGAGGGTATGGGCCAGCGCGCGGACGAGGTCCGCCGTCGCGACCGTGCCCCCGGGCGGCGGGCCGGTCTCGGGGAGCTTGCGTTCCTCGGTGTAGGCGGCGCGCAGCCCGGCCAGCCAGCCGGAGGCGGCGTGCCGCCCGCGCGGGCCGGGCGCGTGGGTGTCCGCTGCGGGGGCATCCGATGCGTGGGTGTCCGGTAAAAGGGTGTCCGGTGCGGGGGCCGACGATCTCCCGGCGGGGTCGGCCGGCTGGTCGAGGGCGGCGAGCAGGGCGGCCGGCTGGTCAAGGGCGGCGAGCAGGGCGGCCGGCTGGTCGAGGGCGGTGAGGAGGTCGGCCGCGGCCAGGATCGCGTCGGCGTGCAGGCCGATCTCGGGCGGGTGGACCTTGCCCAGTTCGGCCGGGTCGATGTCCACGTGGATGAGGCGGGTGCCGGGCGAGAGCAGCGTCCAGCGCTTGGTGGTGAACTCCGAGAAGCGGCAGCCCAGTGCGAGCACCGCGTCGGCCTCCCCGATCGCGCGCTCGGTGGCGGGGAAGGCGCCCGCGCCGAGTGCTCCCAGGAAGCTCGGGTGGTCGTTGGGGAACTGGTGCTTGCGCGACCACGTGGTGACGACGGGACCACCGAGCCGCTCCACGAGCCCGACGATCTCAGCAGAAAAGCCGCCCGCGTCCGCGCCGGCCGCTGCGGAGGCCGGGCGTACGCCGCCGCCGACGAGCACGGCGGGGCGCTCGGCCAGGGCGAGGACGCGGGCGGCGGCCAGGGTGTCCGCGTGGGCGGGACGCGGCAGGCCGGGGCGGAAACGGGGCTGCGGCCGGGCCCGGGTCTCCTCGCGCAGCACGTCCAGGGGCAGTGACACCAGCACGGGCCCGGGACGGCCGGACACCGCCCGGCGTACCGCGCGCTGCAGAAGCTCGGGGATGCGGTCGGCGCGGTCGATCTCCACCTGCCACCTGGTGATCGGCCGGAACAACGACACCACGTCCAGCTCCTCGAACGCGTCCCGCCCGGCCACGTCGCCGGGCACCTGGCCGACGAGGGCCAGCAGCGGTACGGACTCGTCGAAGGCGTTGCCGACGGCGGTGGCCAGGTTCGTCGCGCCGGGGCCACGCGAGGCGACGCAGACCCCCGGGCCGCCACCGGCCCGCGAGAAGCCGTCCGCGATCGAGGCGGCCACCTGCTCGTGCCGGACCGACAGGTAACGGACGCGGTCCTGGCGGGCCAGCGCGTCCAGCAGGTCCATGATCGTGGTGCCCGGGATGCCGTACACCTGGGAGAGGCCCTCCGCGGCGAGCACCTCGACGACGAGTTCGGCGCCGTTCAATCAGACCACCACGAAGATCAGCCAGGTGGCCAGGGGCGCGACCAGGATCATGGAGAAGCCCCACTTGAGCAGCCCCCGGTACAGGCCCTCGCGCTCGCTCTCGGGGGCACTGGCGACGGTGAGGGCGCCGATGGAGGAGAACGGCGTCGCGTCCACGGCGGTCGCCGAGATGGCCAGCGCGATCACCACGCCGGTGACGCCGACGTCCCCGCTGAGCAGGAACGGCACGGCCAGCGGGATCAGCGCGCCGAGCACCCCGATGCTGGAGGCGAAGGCCGAGGTCAGGCCCGCGATCAGGCACAACAGCAGGGCGGCGAGCAGCGGCGCCTCGATGCCGGCCACGCTGTCGCCGATCATCTTGACTGTGCCCATGCGCTGCATCAGCGCCACGTACGTGACGACGCCGCAGATCAGCAGGACAGTGCTCCAGCTCACCCTGTTCAGCGCGCCCTTGCTGGCGGCCGGGAAGAGCAGGTGCAGGACGACCGCCGCGGTCACCGCCAGCACGCCGATCTCCAGGTCGAAGCCGAGCGCGCCCACGCCGACCCCGACGATGGCGAGCAGGGTGGCGGCGAGCACGACGGGGGAGGGGGCCTCCTGGCCGGGCGCGCCGCCGCCGGACGCGGTATGACGAGGGGATACCGCGTGATCGGCGGCGGCGCCCGTCCCGGTACCGTCATCAGGGGACGGCCGGGAGGTCAGGGGTTCGGGGGTGGCGTCGGCGCGGGTCTCCTTCAGCAGCGCGCGCCCGCCGAACAGCAGGAACGTGGCCGCGCCCAGCACCAGGCTGAACGCGAAATTACCCACCCACGGCCACACCGGGTTCACGTCGAGGCCGCCCCGCTCGACGGTGCCGTTGACGATGACGCCCAGCACGTTCAGGGGCGAGAAGTTGCCGGAGTTGGAGCCGTGGATCACCATCAGCCCGGCCAGTCGCGCGTTGATCCGGTGTTTCTCGGCCATCCGCAGCGCGATCGGCGCCAGCAGCGCCACCCCGGCGGGACCGGCCGCCCCGGCCGTGGTGGGGATGGCCGCCAGCGCGAACAACACCCACGGGATGGCCGCGCGGTTCTGCCGCACCAGCCGCGCCGCCGAGTTGACCAGCCACTCCACGGTGCCGTTCACCGAGGCGATGCCGAACAGGTAGGTCACCCCGAACAGCAGCAGGAACACGTCGATCGGGAATCCGGAGACGGCGGTGTCGAAGTCCTCGCCGACCAGCAGCAGCCCCACGCCGAACGTCGCCACCAGCGCGAGCGCCCCCAGGTTGACCGGCCGCGTCGTGCCGATCACGAACACCGCGAGCAGCACGATGACGGAGACGATCTGCAGGGACATCGACGGGCCCTCCTCGCGCGCCGATCGCGACGCGTGGGCTGACCGTACGTGTGACCCGGAATATGTGTCAATAGTGACTTATTTTGGGACGGACCCTCCGTCCTCCAGCCGGTCAACCAGCTCAAGGCCGCGGTTCGCCCACTCGATCTCGGTCTGGGTCCGCGCGATCAGCCCCCGGTAGGCGTGCACCTTGAAGGCCACGATGGCGTCGTGCGAGGCGGCCGGAGAGCCGGCCAGGCGGCGCCGCAGCAGCGCGGTCTCGCGCCGGGCCAATTCGTCGGCGTGCAGTTCGTAGCGGTCGCGCAGCGCCTCGTAGTGCGCCCGGTGCGCCCGCAACTGCGCCCGCGCCTCCTGGAACGAGCCGTACTCCAGGTAGGTCGCCTTGACGTAGGCCGGATCGCGCACCGCGGGCGGCTCCTCCACCTCCCGCACCCAGCGCCGCAGCTCGGCCAGGCCCTCGGCGGTCAGCGTGTAGGCCCGCTTGGTGGCCAGCGCCTTGTCGCCCCTGGCCAGCGTCTCGGCGACGACCATGCCCTCGGCCTCCAGTCGGCGCAGCTCGGTGTAGATCTGCGAGTGCTGGGCGTGCCACACGTAGGCGACGGACTGGTCGAACTGCTTGGCCAGCTCGTACCCGGTCATCGCCCCGGCCTCCAGCAGGGCCAGCAGTGCGTGACGGAGAGACATGAGCACACCTTATCTTCGCCGAAATGTATGTCATAGTTGACCTAAACAAGCCGGAGGGGGTGCGTGGGCATATGTCCGAGCTGTCCCTGTCGTTCGCCTGCTGGGACTACGACCGCACCAGGGCGCTGCGCGAGGGGCGGGTCAGGCCGGAGGGCATCGATCTCAACCATCTGACGCTGCCGGTCGAGGAGACCTTCTACCGCCAGCTCCGCCATCGGGAGTTCGACGTCAGCGAGATGAGCCTGTCGTCGTACGTGCTCACGCTCGGCGATCCCGAGCCGCCGTTCGTGGCCCTGCCGGTCTTCCCCTCGCGTTTCTTCCGCCACCAGTCGATCTACGTCAACGCGCGCAGCGGCGTCGAGCGGCCGCAGGACCTGGCCGGCAAGCGGGTCGGGGTGCCGGAATACCAGATGACGGCCGCGGTGTGGCAGCGCGGGATCCTGGCAGAGCACCACGGGCTGCCGGTGGAGTCGGTGACGTACTGGACGGGCGGGCTCGAACAGGCGGGCCGGGAGGAGAAGCTCCCGCTCGACCTGCCCGCACACCTGCGCGTCCGGCCCATCCCGCGCGGCGCGACCCTGTCGGAGATGCTCGCGGCGGGCGAGCTGGACGCCCTCTACAGCGCCGCGCAGCCGTCCTGCTTCGGCCGCGAGCCGCACATCAGACACCTGTTCCCCGACTTCAAGGCAGTTGAGCAGGACTATTTCCGGCGCACCAGGATCTTCCCGATCATGCACGTGGTGGCGGTCAGGCGGGAGTTGTACGAGCGGCACCCGTGGATCGCGCGCTCGTTGTACAAGGCGTTCGAGGAGTCGCTGCGCCTGGCCCGCGACGACCTGCTGCACCGCAACGCGCTGAAGGTCATGCTGCCCTGGCTGCACGACCACGTACGCGAGACGCTGGACGTGCTCGGCGACGACTTCTGGGCCTACGGCCTGGAGCGCAATAGGCACGTGCTCGACCGCTTCGCCGCCTACTCCCACGAGCAGGGCCTGGCCAAACGCCGGTGGTCGCCCGAGCAGATCGTGCTCGGGCGCGCCTCCGAGAGCTACATCCTCTAGTACACGTACGGCCAGCCGGCCGAGTCCCAGCCGATCAGGTTGATGCCGAGCTTGGGCGTGCCGTTGTCGTTGCCGTCGTAGTAGTGGTAGACGAGCAGGTCGCCGTCAACGTCGGACAGGACGCTCTGCCCGCCCGGGCCGATGACCCGGCCGTGGGTCTCCAGGACCATCGTGCCGCCGCCGCTCAGCATGGACCTGCCCGAGCGGTCCACGTACGGCCCGGTTGGGCTGGTCGAGCGGCCCACCTTCACCTTGTACGTGCTGGACGTGCCCGCGCAGCACCGGTCATAGGAGGCGAACAGGTAGTAGTAGTTGCCGTGCCGGATGATGTCCGGCGCCTCGACGGCGTAGGGCGAGTCGGGGCGGGTGGCCAGGTGGTAGAGCGTCTGGTCGGAGGAGAGCCGCTTGCCGGTCGAGGGGTTGAGCCGGACCATGCGGATGCCCGTCCAGTACGAGCCGAAGCTCAGCCACCACCGGCCCGAGGCGTCCACCAGCAGGTTCGGGTCGATGGCGTTGTGGTTGGAGCTCGTCGTGGTCGAGTGCACGATGCCCTGGTCGGTCCACGAGCCCGGCTGGCCGGTGGTGCTGGTGGCCAGGCCGATCGCGGAGTTGTTGGAGCCGAAGCTGGAGACCGCGTAGTACATGAGGTATCTCCCGCCCTGCTGGGAGATGTCGGGCGCCCACGGGTCGTTGCCCGAGGAGTAGGTACGCCACCACGACGGCGGCGAACGGAAGGCCGAGCCGGCCCGGGTGAAGTTGATCCGGTCGGTGGAGGTCCTGGCCTCCAGGTAGCCGTGGGTGGAGTAGAGCACGTACCCGGAGGAGGTGCGGATCATCGTGGGGTCGTGCACGACGACGTCTCCGGTGACCAGGCCCGGGTTGGGATAGGCGAGCGCGGCGCCCATGAGCGCGAGCGCGGCCATGGGGGCGACGATGAGACGGGCTAGGCGGCGCAACAGTCCTCCTCGGATCGGGGGATCGTTTCGCCTGTCGGACGCTGCGCCGGTGCGTCGCAGGCAATGTAGGCGCGGCTACGCGCGGCCGTCAAGCCTGTCATGGCCGGTTGTGAAACTTACATGGGCGAACTGCGGTGATGCCGGTCGGATGCCCTCGCGCTCTTGACAGGGGGTGTCGGCGTCCATAGGTTCGGGCCGCTTTCGCATCGTGATGTTAACGCTAACATCATCGCCTGCGGAGGCTGCGCCGCCGTCATCGAACCGGCCGGGCCCGCCTGCGCCCGGCCGGTTCGCCCGCAAAGCCGCAAAGCCCGTAAAGCCCGCGATGCCTGCCAAGGAGGTGCGATCAGTAGAGGGCGCGAAGCCAGACGTTATCGCGCCGGGGGAGCCGTGGAATGGCGCTGGATGAGCTCGATCGGCCCGGACAGCACCTCGGCCACCGTGTCGTCCGGCTTCAGGCTGGCCAGCAGGGTCACGCCCCGCCGGCCGAGCGCGGCCAGCGGCATCCGCACCGTGGTCAGCGGCGGATGCAGGAAACTGGCCAGTTCCAGGTCGTGCACGGCCACGATGGAGACGTCCCGGGGGATCTCAAGACCGGCCCCGCGTACCCCCTCCATCGCCCCGATGGCCGAGGCCACGTTCGCCACGAACACCGCGGTCGGCGGCTCGGGGCCGGTCAGCAGCCTGGACATGGCCGCCGCGCCGCCCGCCGGCGTGTAGTCCGCCGCCACGATCGGGCCCTCGGGCAGGCCCGCGTCGCGCATCGCCGCCGAGTAGCCCGCGGACCTGCGCGCGGCGGTGTCGGCGCGCGACGGGCCTGCCAGGTGGGCGATGCGGCGGTGGCCGAGGCGTACGAGATGCTCCACCGCGATCGCGGCGGCCTGCTGGTCGTCGAGGATGACGTAGCGCTTGACGCCCCTGCTGCGGTTGTTGAGCATCAGCCACGGGATCGCGGACTGGTCGAGCTGCGCGGTCAGTCCCGACTCGTCGCCCGCCCCGGCCAGCAACATCCCGTCGATGCGGCCCTGCCCGATCCGGTCCATGTACTCGCCGAGCCCGGCGCCGATCGCGCTGCCGGTGACCAGCACGCACCCCTGCGAGGCCGCCTCCGCCTCCGCGCCCTTGATGATCTCGGCATAGACCGGGTTGGCGAAGTCGGGGATGAACAGCCCGAACATGTGCGCCCGCGACGTACGCAGGCTGCGCGCGGCCACGTTGGGCCGGTAGCCCAGCTCGTCGATGGCGGCCAGCACCCGTTCCCTGGTCTCCTGCCGGATGTTGAGCGTGGGGTCCTTGTTCACGACGCGCGAGACGACCGCCCGGTCGACCCTGGCCATGGCGGCGACGTCCGCGAGCGTCACCCTGGAACGCTTCATACCGATGATCCTGGCCGCACGCTCTGGCCGCTGTCCATCGATCGGTACAGCGCGTCGAGCAGGCGCAGCGTGCCGAGGTTGTCGGCGCCGGAGGTCGCGGGCTCGCCGCCCTCGGCGATCGCCCGCAGCAGCGAGCCCATCGGCCCGGCCACCGCGTCGGGCAGCCAGCGCCGCGTCACGGGGTAGGGCAGCCAGCCGTCCGTCGGGAGGGCCCGGCTGTTGACCTCCAGGGTGTCGGGGCGGCCGTGCGGATAGTCGTACAGCAGGCCGAGCGTGCCCTTGATCGCGCCCTCGGTGCCGTCGATGCGGAAGGCAGCCTCCTGGTCGCCGCTGCGGTTCTCGTGCGTGGCGTGCACCAGCGCGCGCACGTCGCCCGGGTAGATCAGCGTGCTCATCGTGCGCGTCTCGCCCTTGGCGACCTGGCCGGGCGTGCGGCTGCCGGTGCAGAAGACGGTCTCCGGGTCGCCGAGCACCGAGCGGATCGCGTCCAGGTAGTGGATGGAGTGGTAGACGATCTCCAGCCGGTCGGTGGTGACCAGCCAGTCCCAGGCGCTCCAGTCGGTGAGGATGTTGACGTTGAACGTCATCGCCGTCGGCTCGCCGATCCAGCCGGCCCGTACCATGGCGCGGGCGGCGGCGATGCCCTCGTCGAAGCGGAGCTGCTGGTTGACCGCGACCTTGAGCCCGGTGGCCGCGGCCAGGTCCACGATGCCCTGGCCGGTGGCGACGTCCGGCGCGAACGGCTTCTGGCACAGCAGGTGCTTGCCCGCCGCCAGCGCCGCCCGCGCGATGGCGGGCTGCGCCCGCGGCGCGACCGCGATGTCCACCACCGCGACCCGCTCGTCGGCCAGCAGTTCCTCCAGCGACGCGTACGCCCTGGGCACCCCGTGCCGGGCGGCCACCTCGGCGGCGCGCGCGGCGTCGAGGTCGTACAGCCCGGTCACCTCCAGCCCCGCCTGCCGGTAGGCGGGCAGATGGGCCACGTCCACGATCGCCCCTGCTCCCACGATCGCGATCGGCCGCCGGTGCTCTTCGGGAACGGACAGGTCGGCCGCCGCCGCGATGGGCGCGAACACCTCGATCAACGCTCCTCCATCCGGTAGCACTCCAGCGCGGTGCCGCCGAGTACGGCCGCCAGGTCGGACTCGCCCAGCCCCGACAGCGCGACCCGCGTCTCCCGCCACACCTTGGCGTAGTCGCCGGCCAGCGTCGCCACCGGCCAGTCACTGCCGAACATCAGCCGCTCGGGACCGAACAACTCCAGCGCGTGCTCCACGTAGGGCCGCAGGTCCTCGCCCGTCCAGTTGCCGGCGGCGGCGGTGTTCAGCCCGGACACCTTGGCGTACACGCCGGGGCACTCGGCGGCCCCGGCCAGCAGCGACGCCCACGGCTCCCAGCCCTTGTCCCCGATCGGCGGCTTGGCCAGATGGTCGATCACCATCCGCAGCCCCGGCACCCGCTCGGCCAGCACCGGTACGTGCTCCAGGTGCCGCGGCAGCACCGCCACCACGTCGAACGGCAGCCCGGCCGCCGCCAGCAGCCCCAGCCCCTCGATCACCGAGTCCTGAACCACCCAGTCGGGGTCGGGATCGTCATGGATGAGATGCCGCACGCCCGCGAATTTGCCATGGCGCCGGTACCGCTCCAGCGCCTGCGCCGCCTCCTCCGGCCGGTTCAGCGGCACCCAGCCGACCACCGCGCCGATGAAGTCGTGCGCGTCGGCCTGGGCGAGCATGGCGTCGGTGTCGGCGTAGGAGTCCATCGACTGCACCAGCACCGTGCGGTCCACGCCCGCCGCCGCGAGTTGCGGGACGAGCTCATCGGGCTCGAACGTACGGAAGATCGTCCCGGACTCGGGCGTCAGCCACGGGTACGAGCCCGTCTCCAGGTTCCAGAAGTGCTGATGGGCGTCGACGACGGTCATCCAGCTCCTCCTCCAAGATCAATCGTTTGAACGTCACAAACTAGCAGGAGGCTGAACGAGTTCGAGCGTGATCTCGTCCGGGTCGAGGAAGTAGCACGCGTAACCGCCCGTGTTGACGCCCGCCGTGATCTCGGCCGGCGGGTTGACGAACCGCACGCCGGCCGCCGCCAGCCTGGCGTGCTCGGCGCGGGCGTCCTCGACCGTGAGCGCCAGGTGCGCCGCGCCGGGCAGGTGGCGGGCCGGGTCGCGGGGTTCGCCGCGCGGCCGGACGTACTCCACCAGCTCCAGGTCGTGGGTGGACACGCCGCGCGGCTGGCCGGGCACGGCGAGCTGGGCCACCCGCAGCACGGCGTCCGGGTAGCCGACCAGCCGGCGGGTGTAGTCGTTGTCCTGCTCCTGCCGGTGCACCAGGGTGAAGCCGAGCAGGTCGCGGTAGAAGGCTACGGACCTGTCGAGGTCGGCGACGGTGAAGGAGAAGTGCCAGACGCCTCTCATCGCGACCCCTTGATCAGGTCCCGCACGTCCTGCATGATCCGCGCGGCGTCCGGCACGAGGGCCTGGGCCAGCACCGGCGCGGCCGGCATCCGCACGTCCGGCGTGCCGATCCGGAGCGGCGGCGCGTGCAGCGGCACCCCCGCCCCCGCGACGCGGGCGACGACCTCCGCGCCGAAGCCGCCGGTGACGTTCGCCTCGTGCACGACCGCGAGCCTGCCCGTCCTGCCCGCGCTCTCCAGCACCGCCCCGGTGTCGAACGGGTTGAGCCACGGCGTCTCCAGCACCTCGGCCCCGATGCCCTCGCCGGCCAGCGCGCCGGCCGCCTCCAGCACCCGGTGCGTCATCGCGCCCCAGGTCACGATCGTGACGTCGGAGCCCGGCCGGCGCACCCGCGCCCCGCCCATCGGCCGTACCGGGCCGCCGGTCTCGACCGGCTCCTTGGCGCCGAAGTACAGGCCGCGGTTCTCGATCACCAGCACCGGATCGTCGCAGTGCACGGCGGTGACGAGCAGGTCATGGGCGTCCTGCGGGGTGCTCGGCATGCACACCCGCAGCCCCGGCACGTGCAGGAACAGCGCCTCCAGGCACTGCGAGTGTTGTGCGCACGCGCCGGGCGCGTTGCCCTGCTGGGTACGGATCGTCAGCGGCGCCGCCAGCCGGCCGCCCGACACGTACCGCACGTTGGCGGCCTGGTTGACGATCTGGTCCAGCGCGACCAGCGAGAAGTCGGCCCACATGATCTCCACGATCGGGCGGCGGCCGAACATCGCCGCGCCCACCGCGCTGCCCAGGATGGCCGACTCGCTGATCGGCGTGTCGAACACCCGCTCGCCGTACTGTTTGCGCAGCCCCCGCGTCACCCCGAACACGCCGCCGGGCAGGCCCACGTCCTCGCCGTACACCAGCGTCTCCGGCAGCTCCTCCATGAGGCGGTGCAGGGCCGCGTTCACGGCCTCGCCGTAGGTCAGCTCACGCATACAGGTGCTCCCTCGCTGTGGCGGGGTCGGCCAGCGGCGCCCGCTCCGCGGCCTCGGCGGCGGCGTTCATCTCGGCCCGCGCCCGCCGCTCCACCGCGTCGATCTCCGTGGCCGGCACGCCGTCGGCCAGCAGCCCCTCGCGCAGCCGGGCGATCGGCTCCCGTCGCTTGATCCGCTCCAGCTCGCCGGGCTGACGGTAGGTCTCGGCGTCGCCGATGTAGTGGCCGACCAGGCGCTCGGTCATGCACTCCAGCAGCGTCGGCCCGCCGCCCTCGCGGGCCACCTCCAGCGCGTCGCGCACGTGGAAGCGCACCGCCTCGGCGTCGTTGCCGTCGATGCGGTGGCCCGGCATGCCGTACGCGGCGGCGCGGTCGGCCAGGCGCGCGTTGCCCACCATGCCGGCGATCGGCGTCAGCTCCGAATAGCGGTTGTTCTCGCAGACGAACACCACCGGAAGGCTGAACGCGGCGGCGAAGTTCATCGCCTCGTGCACCGCGCCCTGGTTCAGCGCGCCGTCGCCGAACACGCTCACCGCCACCCGGTTCGAGCCGTCGTGCCGGCCCGCCAGCGCCGCGCCGCACGCGATCGGCGCGCCCGCGCCCACGATCGAGTTCTCGCCGTGGAAGCCGTACTCGGCGGCGGTGAAGTACGCGGACCCGCCCCGCCCGCCGTTGACCCCGCTCGCCCTGCCCATCAGCTCGGCGAACAGCGGCTCCGCCGGAACACCCCTGGCCAGCGCCCACCCGTGACCCCGGTAGGTGGCGAACAGCGCGTCCCGCTCCTCCAGCTCGCCGCACGCGCCGACCGGGATCGCCTCCTGGCCGATGCACAGGTGCACCGAGCCGACGATCGGGCCCCGCGCCCGCAGATCGCGCACCTTCTCCTCGAACGCGCGGATCCGCCACATGGCCAGCAGGTCCGCCAGCCGCCTCTCACTCATGCGCACCCCTCCAGGCGCTCAGTGCCGCGGCGCAGATCGCCCCGGCGTCGCCGACGTAGGACTCGGGCGGGATGGGCAGCGCGCCCAGGCTCTCCAGCTCGTCCGGCCCGGCCACCTCGCGCAGCGCGTCGGCCAGCGCCCGCCCGTGCTCGCGCGCCTCGTGCGCCGCCTTGTAGACCAGGTCGTGCGCCCGTTCCCGGCCCAGCGCCGGTGCCAGGCGCATCATGTACGCCTCCGCCATGATCAGGCCGCCCTCCGCCGCCAGGTTGGCCCGCATGGCCTCCGGGTAGACCCGCAACCCCTCGGCCACCTCGGCGGCCGTGGCCAGCGCGCCCGAGGCCAGCTCGGCCAGCAGCGGCACGACGTACCACTCCACCTGCCACTCGCCGGCCGCCCGCTCGTGCCCGGCCTCCATCGCGCGGAACAGGCCCGAGCTCAGCGCGCCCGCCGTGCCCGACATGCCGATCACCGCCTCGCAGCCGATCGGATTGGCCTTCTGCGGCATCGTGGAGGAGGCGCCCCTGTGGTGGCCGCCCGCCTCGCGCACCTCGCCCACCTCGGTCCGCGACAGGTCCACGACCTCGCGGGCGAAGCGGGCCGCCGTCGCCGCCAGCGACGCGCACGTCACGCCGAACTCGGCCACGCCGTCCCTGGCCACGTGCCAGGGGACCTCCGTCGTACGCAGGCCGAGCCTTCGCGCCACGCCCTCGCGTACCTCCGAGGAACGCTCGCCCATCGCGGCCGAGGTGCCGCCCGCGCCGAACAGCGACACGACCCGCACCTGCCCGGCCGCCGCGCCCACCCGCTCGCGCTGCCTGGTCACCTCCGCCAGCAGCACCGCCAGCTTCGCCCCGAACGTGGTGGGCACGGCCTGCTGGGCGTGCGTGCGGGCGGCGACGACCGTGCCCGCGTGCTCGCTCACCAGCCGGGCCACCGCGTCGCCGAACGCGCCGAGCAGCGTGGCCAGGTGGTCCAGCGCCGCGCCCATCTGCAGGGCCAGGCCGGTGTCCATGATGTCCTGGGTGGTCGCGCCGTAGTGGACGCGGCCGTTGGGGCCGTCGGGCAGGGCGGCCGAGATCATCCGCACGAGGGGCAGGATCGGGTAGCCCACGTTGACCGCCTCCGACCACAACCGGGGCAGATCGATGCTGGCGGGCACGCAGGCCGCGACGATGGCCGCGGCGTCGTCGCGGCCGATGACGCCCGCCTCGGCCTGCGCCTCGGCGAGCGCGGCCTCGGTACGCAGCCAGGCCAGCACCGTGTGCTCGGCGGAGAAGATCCCGGCCATCTCGGCGTCGCCGAACAACTCGGGCAGCAGCTTGAACGTCTGCCTGGTCAAGATCAGTTCATCTCCAGTCCGCCGTCGACGTTCAACGCCTGGCCCGTCACGAACGACGACAGGTCGCTGGCCAGGAACAACACCGCCGAGGCGACCTCCTCGGGCAGCCCGGGGCGCTTCAGCGGCGAGCGCTCGCTGACCTCCCGCAGGTATCCGGCGCCCGCGTCCTTGCCGAAGCGGCGGTCGCGGTCGCTGATGATCTCGTCCCACATGGCGGTGAGCACGACGCCGGGGCAGACCGCGTTGACCCGTACGGGGGCCAGCGCCTCGGCCGCCGACTTCGTCAGCGACAGTAGCGCCGTCTTGGTGGCCGAGTAGTGGGCGGCGTTGGGGCGGCCCGAGCGGGCGGCGACCGAGGCCAGCGTCACGATCGAGCCACCGCCCTGCTTCTGGTCCTGGCTTGTCATGCGTCGGCCTGCGGCCTGGGTGAGCCAGAACGTGGCGTTGAGGTTGACGTCCACGATGCGCAGCCACTCCTCCGGCTCGATGTCGAGCAGGGGAGTGGTACGCATGATGCCCGCGCAGTTGACCAGCACGTCGATCCGGTCGAGCCCGTCCACCAGGGCCGTGGCCCGGGCCCTGTCGGTGAGGTCGGCCGGTCGCGCCGGCACGCCCAGTTCGGCCGCCGCCGCGTCCAGGCGCGGGCCCGCCAGGTCGGAGAGCACGACGTCCGCTCCGGCTTCGGCCAGGGCACGGGCGCAGGCGAACCCGAGACCTCCCGCGCCACCCGTGACGAGCGCCGTGCGGCCCGCCAGGTCGATCGTGACTGCCATCCCCGATGGTCTCCCTCGATCGGTCAAACGATTGACTCGAACGTAGCAAAGGGCTCACAAACCGAACAAGAGGGTGGTCAATCGTTTTTATTCGGAAATTTCACCACCTGGTCGGACGGCGGTCGCCCAGCCGAGCTCTTCGTAGAAAGCGTCCCCGGCCCGCCCGAATGCCGCCCGGTCGAGCACCGCGCCCTTGTGCCGCCCCTCGGTGATGGGCTCCAGGTGCAGCCGGGCGGGCAGCTCCTCATCCAGGACACTCGCGTACGCGCCGCCGGGGGCGTGCGCGGTGGTCTCGCGGAGTGCGTACGCGCGCATCCCGTCCAGGCGGGCCTGCCCGGCCGCCAGCAGGTCCCGGAGCGTGAACGGCTCGCCCAGGATGGCCGTGACCAGGGCGGTCAGGCGGTCGATGGTCAGCGGCCTGGTCGGGGAGGAGGCGAAGACGCACAGGTTCAGCGCGTCGAGCCCGCTCCACAACCGCAGCAGCTTGGCGCTGCGCCGGCCCCGCTCCTCATCCAGCTCGCCCGCCGGGGCCGGGACCGCGCCGATCCGCTCGGCCTCGGGGAAGCTGTAGAGCAGTCCGGCGACCGGGTCGAAGTCGAGGTCGTGCTCCAGGGCGTCGTAGCGCGGGCCGCCGGGGGCCAGGGCGTATCCGAGGCCGATGCCCGGTTGCGGGCGCGGGTCGAAGCAGGGCAGCTCGACACCTTTGACCGTCATCGCGTACGCGTGCGCCCCCTGCCCGACGCGCCGCGCCGCCCTGGCCGAGCCCTCCGCCAGCAGGTCGCCAAGCGCGCCCGACCGCGTGGCCACGTCGTCGATCAGCCCGGCCAGCGCCGCCGCGTCCCCGAAGGAGGGAGCGCCCGGGAGCAGGTCGCGGTCGGCGCACTCCATGGCGAAGGCGAGCGTGCCGCCGAGGGAGACCTGGTCGAGGCCGAGGTCGTTGCAGCGGGCGTTGGCGTCCAGAACCGTGTCGAGATCGTCGATGCCAAGATTCCACCCGAGCGACAAAAACGCCTCCTGCCCAAGCCCACCGGCCCGCCGGTCAGCGGCGCCCGTCTGAGATGCGCCCCTCCCTTCACCGGCTTCCGGCCCAAGCCCATGCGCTCGCCCTTCACCGGCTTCCGGCCCAAGGCCATCCGCCCGCCGGTCCCCGTGCGGGCGCTCCGGGGGTGCGTACACCTTGAGGCAGTCGTTCGGGCAGCCGGGGCAGCCGCCCACGGTCGAGATCGCGCGGCCGTCGTAGTCGTGGGCGGCGGGGACGCGCAGGCCCGGGGCACCGGGGACGGAGAAGTTGCGGACCGAGGCGTAGCCCGGGTCGAGGGGGTCGCCGACCCAGCCGGCGAACCCGGGGAGGCCCGCCTGGAGGGCGGCCAGGGGGTTGGTGGCCAGCGAATCCTGGTAGTAGGCGGTCAGCGCGGCGATCGCCTCCGGGTCGGCGACCTCGGCGGGGGCGTCGCCGGCGCACACGATGGCCTTGAGGTTCTTGGCGCCGAAGACCGCGCCGAGACCGTACCGGCCGGCGGCGTAGGCGTAGTCGGTCACCACGCTCGCGTACCGCACGAGGTTCTCACCGGCGGGCCCGATCGCCGCCACGTGAGCCCCCGCGCCGTGCCGCGCCCGCAGCGCGTCGGTGGTGGCGGCCGTGCCGAGGCCGCGCAACTCCCCGGCGTCGTGCAGCCGCACCTCACCACCCTCGACCAGCAGGTACGACAGCCGCTCCGCCCGCCCGACCACGGCCAGCGCCCTGGCCCCCGCCGCGCGCATCCCGGCGGCGAACGGCCCGAGCGCGTGCGCCTCCCCGGCCACTCCCGTCAGCGGCGACTTGGCCAGGAACACCGCCTTGGCCAGCCCGGGGGCCGCCGTCCCGCCCAGCATCCCGGCCGCCACGTACAGCAACGCCCGGGGGTCGTACGGATCCAGCCCGGCGGGCGTCCGCTCCTCCATCAGCCGCAGCCCGAGAATGGACCCGCCGTAATGCCCTCGTTCGGACGAGCGATACTCCTTCTCCACGTTTCCGCTGGTCATATCCACAATGAACGGCATGCCGAAGCTCCCTGAAGCCGAGAGGGGATCAGGAGCGGCACAACATCACACATCACCGGCAGACGCAAGCCACGTGTGCGGAGTCCGGCCCGGGTGGCATTTCCGGAGCCCGGGCGTCTCGGCGCGACGGCGGGGGGTGTACCGGGCCGGATCAGGACTGTGGCGGGTTGAGAGGAAAGGCCCGCCGAAAAGGTTGGAGTCAGGGGCGTGGCGGGTGAGGGTGCGGGGCCGGCCGGGGGTTCGATGCGCGCGTGGGGCACCACCTCCGTGTTCGCGCCCGTCCGGCGCTGGGAGCTCGGGAAACGCCGGACAGGCCAGGAAATTTCGCCAGAGTTCCACAAATGTCCGGCATATTTCGGGACGATAGATCCGACTTTTAATTCTTGTCAACATAAGTGGGTCGATGATCGAAGTAAGAAAGTCCGACGCGAGGGAGGTCGCATGCCGAACGGATCCAACGGCCGCCGCGCGGGGGCGGGAGCGAGCGCGGGGGCGGGAGCGGGAACGATCGCGGGGGTGGCAACGGGAGGCGAGGCGGAGGCGACTGCGGGAAGGGGTGCCAAGCCAGGGGCAGGGGCCGGGGCGGGTGCCCAGCCGGGCGTGAGACCCGGGGCGGGTGCCAAGCCGGTGCCGGGGGCCGGGGCGGGTGCCAAGGTGGGGGCGGGAGCGGGGGCGTTGCTGGCGATCCTGCGGGATGGGCGGGGCAGGACCCGTGGGGAGCTGGCGCGGCTCACCGGATGGTCCAGGTCCACGGTCTCCCAGCACCTGGACGGGCTGGTCGGCCACCGCTGGGTCGTGGCGGGCGAGGACCCGATCTCCTCAGGGGGCAGGCCCGCCGCGATGTACGCCTTCAACGGCGGCGCGCGCGTCGTGCTGGCCGCCGGCCTCGGTGCCACGCGCGCCCGCCTGGCCGTCCTCGACCTGGGCCTGAACGTGCTGGCCGAGCGGTCAACCGAACTGGCCGTCGATCTCGGGCCCGAGGTCGTGCTGGGCCGCGTGGCCGTCGTGCTGCGCGAACTGCTGGCCGCCACCGGTCGCGACCCGGCGCAGGTGTGCGGGGTCGGGGTCGGACTGCCCGGCCCGGTCGAACACCGCTCGGGCCGGCCGGTGCACCCGCCGATCATGCCGGGCTGGGACGGCTTCCCCGTGCCCGAGTGGCTCCAGGCCCGCCTCGCGACTCCCGCACGGACGGACGACGACGTCTCGGCGGTTCCCGCACGGGTGGGCGACGACGTCCCAGCGGCGTCCGGACGGGTGGACAACGCGGTCCCGGCGGCGGCCGGACGCGACGTCTCGGCGGTGCCAGGACGGGTGGGGAACGCGGTCCTGGCGGTGCCCGTACTGGTGGACAACGATGTCAATGTCATGGCGCTGGGGGAGCACTGGGCCGCCAGGCCGGCCGCCGACCACCTGATCTACATCAAGATCGGCACCGGCATCGGCTGCGGGATCATCACCGGCGGGCGGCTGCACCGGGGCGCGCAGGGCGCGGCGGGGGATCTCGGGCACATCAGGGTGCCGGCGTCGCGCGCGCCGTGCAGGTGCGGCAACGTCGGGTGCCTGGAGGCGGTGGCTGGCGGCGCGTCGATGGCGGCGGCGCTGCGTGGCGCCGGGGTCGAGGTGAGCGGCAGCCGGGACGTGGTGGAGCTCATGCGCGCGGGCGACCTGCGTGCCACCCGGCTGGTCAGGCAGGCCGGGCGCGAGGTCGGCGCGGTGATGGCGGCCATCGTGAACTTCTTCAACCCCTCGCTGATCGTGGTCGGCGGGGACATCGCCGAGGCCGGTGAGCAGGTGCTGGCGGGCGTCCGGGAAACGATCTACAGCCGTTCGTTGCCGCTGGCCACACAGCATCTCGGCATCAGGGCCAGCGAACTGGGCGAACGAGCCGGCGTCATCGGTGCCGCCGCCATGGTCGTCGAGCACGTGCTCGCACCCGCCGTCATCGACCGGCTCGTCGCCGGATGAGCACAGGATCGGCACAGGGTGAGCACCGGATGAGTGCCATTGACCGTTTCGCGGCGGCGGCGTAACAATGGTGATCGTCTCGCGCTCCAGGGCTGTGGCATGCCCACGGGCGCGGGCACGGATCCGCCGCGACGTGGTCGGCGCACGCGTCCCTCAAGGAAGGGAACTCCCGCGTGAGCCGTCACCATGCCTCCGAAGAACCCGCATCCCATGAGAACGAGCAGGCCCGCACCGAAGAACACCGCCACGAGGAGCGGGAGCGGGCCGAGACGCTCCGCCACAGGCTCGGGCTGAGCCGCCGCGGCCTCCTGGCGGCCACCACCGGCCTGGCCGCCGCCGCGGCGTTCGCGCCGCCCCAGAGCGCAGCGGCTCAGACAGCGGCCCGGACCGCGGCCCAGGGCACGCCAGCCCCGGCCGGCGGGGGCGCGCACGGGCGGGCGCTCATCCCGCCGGGCAAGCGCGGCATCATCCTCTACACCGTCCGCGACGCGATCGCCCGCGACCCGCTGTCCACCACCCTGCCCTCGGGCTTCCGCGCCGTGCTGCAGGCGCTGTCGGCGATCGGGTACAGGCAGGTCGAGTTCGCCGGTTACCGGCAGCACGCCAACGCCGAGGGCGGGGCCGACCTGGAGACCGTCGAGGGCGCCGCGCTGCTGCGCCGGTGGCTGGACGACAACGGGCTGCGGGCCGAGGGCAACCACGGCTTCATCCCCGGCTCCTGGCCGCTGACGACCGCCGACCTCGACCGGTTCAAGCGGGTGCTGGAGATCGCGAACATCCTCGGCCTGGACCACATGGGCACCGGCTCCGACCCGACCGGCAGCGCGTACAAGGCCGACTGGGATCTGGCGGCGGAGAAGTGGAACGCGCTCGGCGAGATCGCCCGCCGGGCCGGGATCAAGCTGTACACCCACAACCACGACGCGGCCTACGCCTTCCTGCTGGACAGCGGGCCCCTCGACGAGCAGGGCCGGCCGACGCGCTCGTCGGGGATCCGCAAGCTGGAGTACTTCTTCAGGATCAGCGACCCCAGGCGCGTCTACTTCGAGATGGACATCTTCTGGGCCCACGTGGCGCGCTTCAAGCACCACACCTACACGGCACCCGACGGCTCGCAGTGCAGGGACGTGTTCGATCCGCTGGCCACCGTCCGGGCCAGGGAGTGGCGTTTCCCGCTGTTCCACGCCAAGGACGGCACGTCCAACCCGGCCGTGCCGAACGGCTACGACATGGTGCCGTTCGGCACCGGCCACATCGACTACCGCCGCTTCTTCTCCCGCCTGCGCGACAGGGGAGCGCACAACCCGATGTACGAGCAGGACAACGCCCCGAACGCCGCCGATCCGGCGCAGTCGCTGCGGCTGGCCGAGCTCAGCTACCGCAACATGGCCGCGTTACGCGGCTGACACGTCCGGACCGCCACGAGGCCCTGCCGTTGGCCCGGCAGGCGTGGCGGCCCGGGATTCGACACTCCTCGTCCTAGGAGCAGCATCACCATGCAGCGTACTCTCGCGGTGCTCGGCGGCTTCGTGCTGACCGTTGCCACCCTGGCCTTACCCGTCCAGGCCCACGAGCCGGCCACCACGTGGTCGAGCTACGAGAAGATCACCCTGACCAAGAACGTGGGCGAGCCGATCGACCTGGCCGTGCTGCCGGACCGGCGGGTCCTGCACACCGCCCGCAACGGCGACCTGCGCCTGACCGACCCCGCCACCGGCGTCACCAAGATCATCAACACCCTTCCCGTGTACGCCAACTCCGAGGACGGGCTGCAGACGATCGCGCTCGACCCCGCCTTCGAGCAGAACAAGTGGATCTACCTCTTCTACGCGCCCAGGACGATGACGGCGCCGTACCCGCCGTCCACGCCCGCCGGATCGGCGCCCAACACGCTGCCGGCCGGCGCCGACGAGACGTACTGGAACCAGTGGAAGGGCTACAACCAGCTCTCCCGCTTCAAGTGGACGGGCAGCGCGCTGGACCTGTCCACCGAGCAGGTGATCATCAAGGTCGAGGCGCAGCGCGGCCAGTGTTGCCACGTCGCGGGCGACCTCGACTGGGACGCCGACGGCAACCTCTACCTCGCCACCGGCGACAACACCCCCGCCGGTACGCCCGGCGCCAACGGCATGGCGCCCAACAACGACGCGCCCGGCATGAACCCGGGCCTGGACTCCCGGCGCGGCGCGGGCAACAGCAACGACCTGCGCGGCAAGATCCTGCGGATCAAGGTGGCGGCGGACGGCACGTACACGATCCCGGAGGGCAACCTGTTCGCCCCCGGCACCGCCGGCACCCGGCCGGAGATCTTCGTGACCGGCGTGCGCAACCCGTTCAGGATGGACGTGGACGCCGAGACCGGCACCCTGTCCTGGGCCGACTACGGCCCCGACGCCGGGACCGCCGACCCCGCCAGGGGGCCCATGGGGTACGTCGAGTGGAACATCACCCCGCTGACCAAGCCGATGAACAGCGGCTGGCCGTACTGCACGGGCGACGACTTCAACTACAACGACTGGGACTTCGAGACCGCGCAGCCGGGGCCGTGGTTCGACTGCGCGGCCGGCCCGCGCAACACCTCGCGCTGGAACACCGGCCTGGCGCAACTCCCGCCCGCCGTGCCGGCCGACCTGTACTACGGCGACAACAACAGCCACCAGCCGGCCGCGTGGGCCGGGCTGACCGACTTCGACCCGCAGGGTGGCCAGGGCCCGATGGGCGGGCCGATCTACCACTACGACCCGGACAACCCGGCGCCGGGCAAGCTGCCGCAGTACTGGGACGGCAAGGCGTTCTTCGCCGAGTTCTCCCAGGACTACCTGGCCGCCTTCACCGTGCCCGACCCGGACGGCCCGGTCACCGCGATCGAGCACTTCCTGCCCAACAGCGCGCTGCGCACCGCCGCGCAGCCCATCACCGACAGCCCGATGGACATCGAGTTCGGCCCCGACGGCTCCCTGTACGTGCTGGAGTACGGCGACGGCTTCTTCCGCGCCAACCCCGACGCCGGCCTCTACCGCATCGACTACACCCCGGCCAACAAGACGCCCCAGGCCAGGATCGCGGTGGACCGCGCCTCCGGCAGCACCGCGCCGCTCACGGTCGCCTTCGACGCCGCCGCCTCCCGTGACACCGAGCCGGGGACGCTGACCTACGAATGGGACTTCGACGGCGACGGAACCTTCGACGCGACCGGCGTCACTGCCTCCCACACCTACACCGAGCTGGGCCAGTACGCGGCCAGGCTGCGCGTCACCGACGCGGGCGGCCGGGCCGGGCTCACCTCCGTCGAGATCACCGTCGGCAACACCGCGCCCGTGGTGAGCGTTCAGCAGCCGCCGGACGGCGGGTTCTTCGACTGGGGGAACGCGCTGCCGTACCGCATCGGGGTGTCCGACGCCGAGGACGGCGACCAGCCGGTGTGCTCGCGCATGCAGTGGACGTTCGGCCTGGGCCACGACACGCACGCGCACCCGGAGACCACCGGCACGGGCTGCGCGGGCGGCTGGCCGACCCCGGCCAGCGCGCCCGAGCACGGCGAGACCGAGAACATCTTCGGCGTGGTCGTCGTGAGCTACCGCGACAACGGCGCCGGCGCCATCCCGGGCGCGCTCGGCGAGGACACGCTCATCCTCAACCCCAAGCTGACGCAGGCCGAGCACGCCGACGACGGCAGCGGCGTCACCGAGACCCCGGACGACACCGCCTCGGCCAAGGCCAAGGTCACCTCGTTCGACCCCGGTGACTGGATCGCCTACGAACCGGTCAACTTCGCCGGCATCACCGGCGTGCGGACCAGGGCGTCCGGCGCGGGCACCCTCGCGCTGCGGTGGAAGTCGCCGGCGGCCGAGCCGTTCGCCACCGTGACCGTGCCGGAGGGGGCCGGCTGGCAGACGGTCACCACGCCGCTCGGCGAGCCGCCCGAGGGCACCGGCCGGCTGTACGTCACCTCCGGCGGCGGCGTGGAGGTGGACGCGTTCACCTTCCAGGGCGACGGGGTGGCCGACACCAGCCCGCCCGCCGTCACCGCCACGCTCACCCCCGCCGAGCCGGACGGCGAGAACGGCTGGCACACCACGAACGTCACGCTCACCGTCACCGCGACCGACAACGGCACCGTGGCCAGCCGCCAGTACTCCCTCGACGGCACGACCTGGGCGAACGCGAACAACCCCGTCACGCTCAGCGCCGAGGGCGCCAAGGAGGTCCGCTACCGGGCCACCGACAACGGCGGCAACGTCTCGCCGGTCGGCACGCTCGCCGTGAAGATCGACAAGACGAACCCGGCCGTGTCCGTCACCGGCGTGCAGGCGGGGCCGTACGGCGACTCGGCGACGGTCACGCCCGTCGTGACGGCCACGGACGCGGTGTCCGGCCCGGCCGGGGCCACGGCGGAGATCGACGGCAAGCCGATCGCCGCCGGAAAGCCGCTCGCGTTGTGGCGGCTGCCGCTCGGCGAGCACCTGCTCACGGCGACCGCCACCGACCGTGCCGGCAGGACCGCGACCGCGACCGTGACGTTCGTGACGACGACCTCCTACGCCGACGTACGGGCGCTGATCTCGCGCTTCCGGCAGTCGGGGGCGGTGACCTGGAAGGCCGCACATGAGCTGGCGGACCGGCTCGGGCAGGCGGAGTTCCACGAGAAGAAGGGCAAACGGGCGCAGGCGATCTCGGCACTGGAACGATTCGTCAAGATCGCTGAGAGGCGCGGCAACGTACGGGACGCGGCGGCGCGCACGGCACTGGTCCGCGACGCCAAGGCCCTGATCGACCGGCTCCGCACACCCTGACGGCACAACCACGCGCCCGGTCCGCCGGACCGGGCGCACGTCCACCCAGGGCCAGGGACCGAGCGATCGGGGGCACGTCCACCCGAGGCCGGGGGCCGAGCGGCACGTCCACCCAAGGCCAAGGGCCGAGCGATCGGGGCATTTGTCTGGACAAAGGGGATAAGTCGCGATCTTCCGGGCAGGTGATCACCGATGTCCACCCCCGACCTCCTCCTCGCCCTCGGCGGCGCCGCCGCCCTGCTCGCCGCGATCCTCCCCGAACTGCTCGCCGGCCGCCCCCTGTCCCTGCCCCTGGTCTACTTACTGGCCGGCATGCTGCTGTTCGCGCTGCCCATCGGACTGCCGGACCCCGACCCGATCGCCCACCGCGTCGCGCTGGAGCACGTCACCGAGTTGTGCGTGGTCATCTCCCTCATGGGCGCGGGCCTGGCGATCAACCGGCGGACGGGCCCGCGCGGCTGGTCCTCGACGTGGCGGCTGCTGGGCCTGGCCATGCCGCTGACCGTCGCGGGGGTGGCCGCGGCCGCCGTCGCCCTGCTCGGCTGGCCGATCGGCGCGGCCCTGCTGCTCGGCGCCGTGCTCGCGCCCACCGACCCGGTGCTCGCCTCGGACGTGCACGTGGGCGAGCCCGTGGACGCCGAGAACGCCGACGACGAGGTCCGCTTCGCGCTGACCTCGGAGGCCGGCCTCAACGACGGGCTCGCCTTCCCCATCGTGTACGCCGCCATCGGCGTGGCCACCGTCGCCGGCGCGGGATGGCTGGGGGAGTGGGCGCTGGTGGACGTGCTGTACCGCACCGTGGTGGGGGCCGTGGCGGGGCTGCTCATCGGCCGTCTGCTCGGCAGGCTGTTCTTCCGCGCCAGGTCGGACGGCCTGCGCCTGTCGGAGCGCCGCGACGGGTTCGTCGCCCTGGCCGCCACGTTCCTGGCGTACGGGGCGACGGAGCTCATCCACGGCTACGGCTTCATCGCCGTCTTCGTCACCGCCTGCACCATCAGGCGGGCCGAGCACGGGCACGGCTACAACAACGTGCTGCACGGCTTCGTCGAGCAGGTCGAACGCCTGCTCACGGCCTGGCTGCTGCTCCTGCTCGGCGGCTTCGCCGCGACCGGCGGCCTGGCGGCGCTCACCTGGCGCGGCGCCGCCGTCGGCGTCCTGCTGCTCCTGGTGATCCGCCCGCTGACCGGCTGGCTGGCCCAGTGGCGCGGCCCGGCGGGGCCGAGGGAGCGGCTGGCCATCTCGTTCTTCGGCATCAGGGGGATCGGCTCACTGTTCTACCTGGCCTACGCGCTGGGCGAGGCCGACTTCGGCGTGCCCGCCGAGGAGTTGTGGGCGGTGGCCGGCTTCACAGTGCTGGCCTCGGTGGTGCTGCACGGCGTCACCGCGACTCCGGTGATGGCCCGCGTGGACGCGATCCGCGACCGGAGGTCGGGCGCGCGCGGGCGTTGACGAACGCCCCGGCCACCGCCGCGAGCAGCGGAAGCGCGACGGCCAGCAGCCCGATTGGCACCCATGGGGTCTCGAACGGCACTCGCGGCGGCGCCTCCCAGTCGGACGAGGTGGTGTAGGGCCAGGCGAGGAGCAGCCCGACGACACAGCCGGCCGGCAGGCCCGTGACCGTGCCGCAGGCCGCCGCCAGGGCCGCCCGGCCGGCGGTGAGGGCACGCGGGGAGCCCATCCGGCGCAGGACCTCGGGCGGGCGGTTCGACCGGGCCGTGGCCACCAGCGCGCCGATGAGGGCCGCCAGCTGACCGGAGGCCGGCGCGCAACCATGAGATTTCCCCTGGCGGAGGGCGGGCGTTACCAATTGGGGCACCAGGCCGCCACGTACGACGATCAAGGTGCTGCGCGACACCCTGAACGGAGTACGTCCCATGCCCCAGCCCTCACTCGGCCGCCGCGCTCTGCTGACCGCGGCCATCGCCGTCCCGGCCACCGCAGGCACCACCCTGACCGGCACCCTGACCGGCACGGCCGCGAGCCCGGCCCACGCGGCCACCCACGGCGGCGGCAGGTTCGATCGCGAGAACCCGCGCTTCACCATTGGCGTGCTGCCCGACACGCAGTACCTCTTCGACGAGGACCGCTCCGACCCCGCCCCCGTGCGCCAGGCGTTCCGCTTCCTCACCAGCGAGCGCGAGAGCAGGAACATCGCGTTCATGACGCACCTCGGCGACATCACCGAGCACGGCACGGAGCAGGAGATCGACCTGGCCTCCGACGCCTTCAGGACGCTGGACGGCCGCCTGTCCTACAGCGTCCTGGCCGGCAACCACGACATCAACGGCGGCACCGACGACCAGCGCGGCGACAGCCCGTACCTGGACAAGTTCGGCCCGGACAGGTTCGCCAGGATGTCCACCTTCCGCGGCGCGTCCCCCGACGGCTACAACAGCTACCACGTGCTCGACGCGGGCGGCCGGCAGTGGCTCGTGCTCGCGCTCGACTGGCGGGTCTCCGACAAGGGCCTGCGGTGGGCGCAGGGCGTCATCGACGCCAACAGTAAGCTGCCCGTCATCCTCACCACGCACGACCTGGCCTGGTCGGACGACAGCGGGAAGGCGTCGCTGTCGGAGTTCGGGCAGCGGTTGTGGGACGCCTTCATCAGGCGCAATGACCAGATCTTCCTGACGCTCAACGGTCACTGGTGGCCGCCGGGGCGTACCGTCCTGCGCAACGACGCGGGCCACGACGTGCACGTGCACATCACCAACTACCAGGACCGCTACTACGGCGGCGCGGGCATGGTCCGGCTCTACGCCTTCGACGTCGTACGCAACGTGATCGACGTGGAGACGTTGTCGCCCTGGCTGCTGTCCCGCGACCCCGACGATCGCACCCCGCTGGAGGCCGAGCACCTGGAGCTGACCGGGCCCGCCGACCGCTTCAGCATCGAGATCGACTTCGACGAGCGCTTCGCCGCCTTCGCCCCGCCCGTCCTGCCGCCGCCCAGGCCCGCCAAGGCCGTGATGCCGCGCGGCACGGTGGCGTACTGGAGGTTCGACGCCGAAGGTCTGGGCCGGGCGGGCACGGACGGCGCCGTCATCCCGGCCGGTACGGTGGCCCGCGACCTGACCGGCGGCGGCAACGACCTGACCATGGAACTCCTGCACGCCAGCGCCCCGGAGACGCTGAAGTGGTCGGCCGAGCACCACGACGGCCAGCCGGCCCACGCCAGCCTCCGCTTCGACGGCGGCAAGGCCCCCGACCGGGGCGCGGTGCTCAGGTCGGCGGCCGGCGCGCCGATCAACGGCATGAAGTTCGAGTCCGGGTACACGATCGAGGCGTTCATCAAGCTGCCGGAGCCGTTCGAGGGCGACCACGCCTGGATGGGCATCCTGAGCTGGGAGGGCCGCAGCGGCGACGCGGGCAAGTCCAGCGGCTGGTCGCCCGACGAGCCCACGTGCAGCCTCAACGTCTCGGGCGAGCGGTTCCTGCAGTACGTCGTGTATCCCACCGACCGCGACGCCGACCCCACCTCCTGGAGTCACGCCCTGCCGGTGGGCCGCTGGACCCACGTGGCGGTGGTCAACGACGCGCGGCGCACGATCATGTACGTGGACGGCTCCAAGATCGCCCGCAACCCGTCCCAGCCCTCGAAGGGCATCTCCACGCTGGGCAGGCCGTTCACGATCGGCGGCACCCAGTTCGCGCTCAAGTACGGGCAGGGCTTCTACGGCTGGATCGGCGACGTGCGGATCGTGTCCAGGGCGCTGCGGCCCAAGGAGTTCCTCACCCCGTACGTGTGAGCGCGCGTACCGGGTAGGTTGCCCTTTCATGGAGGCACGACCCGACCACCCACTCCCCCTCCGGGGCCGCGCGACGGCCGCGGTGACCGCCGTGGCCCTGGCCGTGACGGCCTGCGGGACACCCGCGCCGAGCACCCCCGCGAGCAGCGCGGACACCCGGCCGCCCAGCGCGACGCAGAGCGCGCAGGAACCGGAGGAGGAATACCCCGCGCCGGACAGGAAGGTGCCGGCCGGGGCGGCGAAGCTGGCCACCGAGCTGAAGGAGACCACCGCCGCGCTGAACGAGGCCATCGACGCCTGGACGGAGGGCGGGCAACCGGCGCCGGGCGAGCCGCCCGAGGAGGTCGAACTGCTGGCCCTGTACCAGCAGCGCATCTACCGCTACACCGCCCGCCACCCCAAGGTCGCCGCCAGGGCGTTCGCCAAGCTGCCCGCCGCGCTGGCCTCCCAGGCCAGGGACAACACCAACGCGATCCGCGAACTGCTGTCCCTGGCCCACCCCATCAAGCCGAATGCCACGTTCAGGACCCAGCCGCCCCATTCCGCCGGCGAACTGCTCGGTTACTTCAAGAAGGCCGAGAAACGGTTCGGGGTGGAGTGGGAGGTGCTGGCGGCGGTCATGCTGGCGGAGACGAAGTTCGGCCGGGTCAGGACCGACAGCCACGTCGGCGCGCAGGGCCCGATGCAGTTCATGCCCGCCACCTGGAAGGCGTACGGGATGGGCGGCGATGTGCGGGAGCCGCGGGACGCGGTCATGGGGGCGGCCAACTACCTCAAGGCCAGCGGCGCGCCCCGCGACTACCGGCGGGCCCTGCACGCCTACAACCCCTCGCGGGCGTACGTGGAGGCGATCCTGCTGCACGCCCGCCAGATGAAGCGCGACCCGCGCGCCTTCTACGCGTACTACACCTGGCAGGTGTACGTGATCACCACGAAGGGCGAGCGCCGCCTGACCGGCCCCTAGCCCGGCTGGGGGCCGGGAGGCGTTCGGTTGCCGGTCGGCGCTCCGGCGAACCCCTCAGGCGTGGTCGGCGCAGCAGGGGGTCGGGTTGGGCACCTCCGCTGGGGTGAGGCGGCCGCCGGCCGCGGGCATGGTGAGCAGGGTCATCAGGCCGTCCCGCCAGACGGGCCTGACGTGGTCGTTGGTCACGACCAGGGCGTCGTCGGGCGGCGGGGCGGGGGAGGCGAGCACCAGCACCTGCTCGACGGCCGAGCCGGCGCGGATCTCGCCCGCGCTGAGGGTGCCGGTGAGCAGGTCGCGGCCGGGGAAGGTGACGATCCGGCCGCCGCGCCTGCCCGCGTGCTCGGCCGCCGCCAGCGCCGCGCCCTCCGCCAGCGGTCCTGTACGCGTCTCGCCCAGCGCCCACGATTCGATCCCCGGCGTGACCGGGCCCGGGACGGTCAGTGAGCAGGCGATGTGCGGTTCGTCGCCGGCCAGTCCCGCGGGGACGAAGTGGGTGCAGGCGACGGTGCCGGCCGGCAGGCCGAGCTCCCGCGCGACGGTGTGCAGCAGGTGCTCGGCCTCGGGCAGGGTGCGCGAGCCCGCGTCGATACCGAGGATCATCGGCTCGGCGGTCGTCGGTCCGGTCGTCGGTGCGGTCAGCGGACCGGTCAGCGGATCGCTGGTCATCGGCGGGGCAGCACCCAGATCGGGTTGCTGTAGAACCACAGGTCCTTCCACGGGTCGGCGTCGCCGTACACGTCGATCTGCGGGCCGTTCGGGTCCACGGCCGCGCCCATCAGCCCGGGTGCGGTGCGCTTGCCGTCGGTGCCGCGCAGGCGCACGTACACCGGGCGGTCCACGGCGCCGAGCTGGTAGGTGAAGGTGACGGTGCCGCTGTTCTTGTTCACCTCGTACGACTGCACGACCTTCGTGTTCGGCGTGGTGAAGGCGTCCTTGTCGGAGGCCGGTCCCGTGACGTCGCCCTGGATGACGTCCACCCGGGCCAGCGAGGGCGTGAACTGCGCCCAGTTCGGCCGCCCGGCCAGGGTGATCTCGATGGCCAGCTCGACGCGGGCGCCCTGACGTACCCGCAGGGTGTCGCCCAGCGTCACCCCGCGCTGGCCGGTGCCGGCCGCCCGCGCCCGCACCACCAGCCCGCTGATCAGGCCGCCGTGGTCCACCCAGATGCGGCCCGCGCGCAGGCCCTCCATGACCGCGCGGTAGGAGAAGTCCTGCGCGCCGACGTGGGTCCTGCTGTAGAAGCCGGGCCAGAAGTCGCCGGCGCCGAAGTTGGGCACACCCTTGTAGATCGGGTCCTCGTAGCGGCCGTTGGCGTTGAAGTCGCTGCCGGGGCCGCGGTCGCTGGTGTCGCCGTGCACCCAGTGGGAGTCGGAGTTGGCGGTGATCCACCACGGCTTGCCCTCGGCCAGCAGGCTGTCCCACAACCCGCCCACGGTCGCGGTCATCCAGTCGAAGCCGCCGAAGGTCTTGTAGCTCTCGGCCGGGTAACCGGGGAAGGAGTCGGCGCCGGGGCCGCCGTCGTAGATGCCGCGCCCGCCGCCGGGGCCGTACGGCTTGGGGATGCCCGCGGCCTGGTGGCCGGGCGCGCCCTCCATGCCGACCGCGATGGACGGCTGGGCGTCGCGCCAGCCGCGGATCTCGTGCGGCGAGTCGATGCCCTTCCTGGCGGGGTGGTTGGCGAAGAACAGCGCGTCCGGCACCCGCCGCCGCTTGACGGCCTCGGCCAGGAAGTTCAGCCCGGCGATGGCCAGCGCCTCGTTCTGCGGCGTGTTGGAGCTGGCGCCCTTGACCGACCCGTCGAAGGAGTTCTCGAACTCCTTGAGCGTCTCGACCTCGCCGCGGCCGGGGGCGACGAACACGGTGCCGTGCTCGGCCGCCGGGATGTTCCACTCCAGCCCCTGGAAGACCAGCGTGTCCTTGACGGCCTGCCTGGCGGCCACGATGTCCGGGTTGACCTTCTCGACGCCGATCTTGGCGTGCGTGGCGCCGCCGTGGTCGGTGATGACCATCCAGCCCAGGCCGTAGGCGTTGCCGTGGCGTACCTGGTCGATGACCCGGTAGACGGCGTCGGAGCTGTACTGCGTGTGGATGTGGTGGTCGCCGGCCAGCCACTGGTAGCCGTCCCTGGGCTCCCGGCCCCGCCCCTCGTCGCGTGTGGCGGCGGCGGGCTGGGCCTGCGTGCCGCCCATCACGCCGGCGGCGGTCAGCCCGGCGCCCAGCAGCCCCGCCCGGCGGAACACGCGCCGCCGGGAGAGCTGCTCGGGCGACAGTTCCTCGTCGGGGATCGACAGGTCCCGCGCCTCGCCGGCGTCCTGAGGTGTTTCGTGATCATGATGGTGGTGATGCCCGTGGCCCATCGGTCCTTCTCCGTCCCGCCGGTGAGGGTGCTCCGGCTACGGCGGGAGCGTGGCGGAACCGGATGAATCAGACATGAACACCGGAGGATCGATGGGTGCCGACTCCAGGGCTAGGCAGGCTCGCCGCGCTTCTGGGGCTGGGCGGGCTCGCAGCGCTCCTGGGACTGGGCGGACGGGCCGCGCTTCTAGGGCTGGGTGGGCTCGCCGCGTTCCTCCCGTCCTGCCCGGAAGTAGTCGGCGTCCCGGTCGTTGTCGAACTGCTCGTGGTAGTCGTGCTCGTCGAGCCCCCGCCGCCAGTAGCCGATCGCCACGTACTGCCGCCGGTGCAGTTTGCGCTCGTCCCTGAAGTACGCCCGCAACTCCCGCACGGCCGACGACTCGCCCGACACCCAGCCGAACACCCGCTCCCCGTCCTCGGGCCAGGGCACCGCGGTCACCGCGTCGCGCAGCAGCGTGGTGCTGCCGGCCGGCGCATCGCCGTGGTGCAGCCAGGTCAGCCGCACCCCCTCCGGCGGCGACAGCGGCTGCTCCTCCTCGGCCGAGGGGACCTCGATGAAGACGTGCCCGCGGGCATCGGGCGCCATCCGCTCCACGATGGTGGAAATCACCGGCAGCGACGTGTGGTCACCGGCGATCATGTACCAGTCGGCCTCGCCGAAGTCGCGCCCGCCCGGGCCCGCCACGGCCACCGGATCGCCGGGCACCGCCCTGCCCGCCCACGCCGAGGCCACCCCGTGGTCCCCGTGCATCACGAAGTCCACGTCCAGTTCCCCGGCCCGCTCGTCGTAGCGGCGAACGGTGTAGGTGCGGACGGTCGGCCCGCGCTCGGCGGGCCAGACGGGACGCCCGTCCGGCCCGTCCACCGGCCACTGCGGATCCGGTTCGCCCGCCGGCGGGATCAGCACCTTCAGGTTGGGCCCCGTGCCGAAACCGGCCAACTCGGGACCGCCCAGCGTGATCCGGCGCATCAGGGGCGTCACCTGGGTGACCCTGAGCACGCGCAATACCCTCAAGTCGCTCAACGAACCTCCAATGATTAAGGTTCGCCTAACCTAACCTAGATCGGGACGGGAGCCCAGATCAGGACAGGGCGCGGGCCGCGTGCACCAGGGGCACGTGGCTGAAGGCCTGCGGGAAGTTGCCGACCAGCCTGCTATAGCGCGGGTCGTACTCCTCCGCCAGCAGCCCAACATCGTTGCGCAGCGCCAGCAGCCGCTCGAACAGGTCCTTGGCCTCCTCCTTGCGTCCCTGCATCGCCATGACCTCCACCAGCCAGAAGCTGCACGCCAGGAACGCGCCCTCGCCGCCCGGCAGCCCGTCCACGTTGTTGTCGTGGGACAGCGGGTAACGCAGGATGAACCCGTCGGACATGAGCTCCTTCTCGATGGCCGCCACCGTGCCCTTCACGCGCGGGTCGTCGGCGGGCAGGAAGCCCACGATGGGGATCATGAGCAGCGCGGCGTCCAGCTCGGAGGAACCGTACGACTGCGTGAAGGTGTTGCGCGCGGCGTCGTAGCCCTTGTCGCAGATCTCCGCGTGCACGATGTCGCGCAGCGTGCGCCACTTCTCCACCGGCCCGGTACGCCCGAAGCGCTCGACGTACTTGACGGCCCGGTCGAGCGCCGCCCAGCACATCACCTTGGAGTGCACGAAGTGCCGGCGCGGCCCGCGCACCTCCCACAGGCCCTCGTCGGGCTCGTCCCAGTGGTCCTCGACGTAGTCCAGGAGCTGGCGCTGGATCGTCCAGGCCCGGTCGTCGGCCGACAGGCCGCGGGTGCGCGAGACGTACAGGCAGTTCATGACCTCGCCGTACACGTCGAGCTGGAGCTGTTTGACCGCCTCGTTCCCGATGCGCACGGGTCGGGAGTCCTCGTAGCCGTCCAGCCAGTCCAGGCGCAGTTCGGGCAGGCGGCGTTCGCCGGCGACGCCGTACATGATCTGCAGGTCCTGGGGGCGGCCGGCGATCGCGCGCAGCAGCCACGCCCGCCAGTCGGCCGCCTCCTCCAGGTAGCCGGAGCTGATCAGCGCGTCGAGTGTCAGTGTGGCGTCGCGCAACCAGCAGAAGCGGTAGTCCCAGTTGCGCACCCCGCCCAGGTCCTCGGGCAGGGACGTGGTGGGCGCCGCCACGATGCCGCCGGTCGGCGCGTACGTGAGGCCCTTCAGCGTGATCAGCGACCGCACCACGGCGTCGCGGTACGGCCCCTCATAAGTGCATTTGTCCACCCACTCCGCCCAGTACGCCTCGGTCTCGGCCAGCTGGTTCTCACAGTGGATCTCCGGCGGCATCGGCTCGTGCGAAGGGTGCCAGGTGAACACGAACGGCAGCCGGTCGCCCTCCTTGACGGTGAAGGTCGCCCGGTGGGCGTAGTCGCCGCCCTTGAGCGGCACGGGGGAGTGCAGCCACACCGAGTCCGGCCCGCCGATGGCCTGTAGATGCCCGTTGGTGCGCCGCACCCACGGGACGATCCGCCCGTAGTCGAAGCGAACCCGCAGCTGGGTGGAGACCTCCACGGTGCCGGAGACGCCCTCGACGATGCGCACGACGTCGGGGTTGCGGTCGCGCGGCGGCATGAAGTCGATCACGCGGACGGTGCCCGTCGGGGTGTCCCACTCCTGCTCCAGGATGAGCGTGTCGGGGCGGTAGCGCCGCCTGGTGGCCGGTTTCCTGCCGGTCGGCCCGATCCACCAGTGCCCGTTGCGCTCGCTGCCGAGCAACGCCGCGAAACACGACGGCGAGTCGAACCTCGGCAGGCACAGCCAGTCGATCGACCCGTCCCGCGCCACGAGCGCGGCCGACTGCATGTCCCCGATCAGGGCGTAATCCTCGATCCGCATGCTTAGACGCTACTCGGAAAAGGGGCGATCCCGTGGCCGGGGCGATCATGTCGCGTCATGCCCGTCCCCGGCCACGGGATCACGTCAGAGGGAACCAGCGGGTGAACAGTTGCGTCAACGGCCCGATGGCCAACGCGAACACCACCGTCCCCACGCCGACCGTGCCGCCCAGCAGGAAGCCTGCGATCAGCACGGTGACCTCGATGGACAGGCGCGCCAGCCGTACCGACAGGCCCAGCCGCACCAGGCCCGTCATGATGCCGTCACGGGGTCCGGGACCCATGCCCGCCCCGATGTAGAGCAGCGTGGAGAAGGCGATGGTGACCACGCCCAGCAGCAGGTAGAAACCCTGGAACGCCAGGTGTTCCGGCGTGGGCAGCAGGAAGATCGAGGCGTCCGCGAACACGCCGACGAGCAGCACGTTGCTGATGGTGCCGAGCCCCGGCTTCTGCCGCATCGGGATCCACAGCAGCATCACCAGGGCGCCCACCACGATGACGGCCATCCCGATGGACATGCCGGTGCGCAGCCCGAGGCCCTCGTGGAAGACGTTCCAGGGGCCGTTTCCGAGCTGGGACTTCACCTGGAGGGCGATGCCGAGCCCGTACAGTGCCAGGCCGCCGTAGAGGCGGAGGAGGCGGGCGGGCAGGGAACTCGGCAGCGGGACGGTTGTTTCGCTCATGATGGCACCAGATTGGCACCCTCCGGCTTGCCAAAACAGAGCCAATCACGAAAATTGGTCTTATGCGGCATATGTCGGCAACACAGGTGGCCCGGCTCGTCGACGTCGATCCGGCGGCGCGCCCGTACTATCGCGCCCTCGCCGACGGCGTACGCGACCTCATCATGGACGGCCAGATCCCGGTACGCGTCCGCCTGCCCGCCGAGCGCCACCTCGCCGAGGCCCTGCACGTCAGCCGCACCACCGTCACGGCCGCCTACGACCTGCTGCGCGAACGCGGCTACCTGCGCAGCAGGCAGGGCTCGGGCAGCTGGACCGCACTGCCCGACCCCGCCACGATGCCCGGCAACCCGTGGCTGGCCACCGGCGGCGACGGCCTCATCCAGCTGCACATCGCCGCCCCGCCCGCCCCCACGTTCCTGATCGCCGCCATGGCGCGGGCGGTGGAGGACCTTCCCCGGTACGGCCTGGGCAACGGCTACGACCCCATGGGCCTGGCGCCGCTGCGCGAGCGGATCGCCGCCCGCTACTCCGCCAGGGGAGTGGCCACCAGGCCGGAGCAGATCGTCGTCACCACCGGCGCCCAGCACGCGATCCAGCTCGTCACGGGCCTGCTCGTCGGCGCGGGCGACCCGGTGCTGGTGGAGTCGCCGACCTACCCGCACGCCATCGACGTCGTACGCCACCGCGGCGCCCGCATCGTCCCCGTCGGGATCTCCCACGAGGGCTGGCAGCCCGACCTGCTCGCCGGGGCCATGCGGCAGTCCGGGGCGCGCCTGGCCTACCTCATGCCCGACTTCCAGAACCCGACCGGCGCCCTCATGGAGGACGCGGTGCGCGCCGCCGTCACGGGCGCCGCCCGGCGGGCCGGCACGCTGCTGCTGGTGGATGAGACCTGGTCGGAGCTGGCGCTGGAGGAGGTGCCGCACACGTCCCCGATGGCGGCGTTCGACACCGACAGCCGCGTCATCAGCGTCGGCTCGGCCTCCAAGCTGTGGTGGGGCGGGCTGCGCATCGGCTGGATCCGCACCACGGCCGCGCTGGCCCGGCGGCTGGTCAGGTTCCGCTCGATGGTCGACATCGCCAGCCCGCTGCTGGAGCAGCTCGTCGTGGCGCAGCTGTTCGACCAGCTTGCGGAGACCCGCGCCGAACGCCGCCGCACGCTGCGCGCCTCACGCGACGCGCTGGTTTCGGGGCTGCGCGAGCACCTGCCCTCGTGGACGTTCGAGGTGCCGCGCGGCGGGGGCTCGCTGTGGGTGCGCCTGGACGGCGCCGGCTCGACCCCGCTCGCCGAGGCCGCCCTCTCCCACGGGATCCGCGTGGCGCCCGGCCCCTGGTTCGGCCTGGAAGGCACCCTCGAAGGCTCCCTCCGCCTGCCCTACACCCAGCCGCCCCAACTCCTCGCCGAAGCCGTCACCCGCCTGCACGCCGCCCACACCCACGGCCCCATCTCCGCCCCCCACCCCCCGGACCCGCTCATCACGATGGTGTAGCGGGGTACACCTCAACGCCGGCGCCGTGCCGCAGGATCGGGGTGCTCGGCCTGCAGCACATGAACGCATGCCGAGGCGTCAACGACGATCACCTCAGTCGCCGCGGCTCTCGTGGATGGCCGCGAGGATGTCGTCGTTGCTCGGCCCGTTCTCGCGGGGTCGCCGCAGCGCCCGCTCCACCACATCGGCGGCAGTGGGGCGGGTGATGAGCCGCAACTGGCGCCGCAGATAGTCGGACACGGTCAGCCCTTCCGCCTCCGCCTGGAGGCGAATCGCCTCATACGTCTCATTGGGGATGTCGTCGATCCGTATCGACTTGGCCACGCTCTGTGTCACCTCCCTCACGCTAGCCGTTTCCAGGGTGCGATGTGGTCTGCTTTCCCGTAATTCGCCGCCGTCACTCACTGAGACCCCTGGCCAGCGGTGCGCGCCAGTTGCGGCGCATCGCGGCCAGGCGAAGCCCGAAGGCCAGTACCGCCGCCGCCAGCGTGGCGGGCCAGCCGTGCAGCCCGTACGACGACAGCCCCGCCATCACCCCCGACCCCATCAGCGCCGGCAAGGCGTAGAGCTGGCGGTCGTACAACAGGGTCGGGATCTCCCCGGCCAGCACGTCACGCAACATCCCCCCGCCCACGGCCGTCGTGACCCCCAGCAGCGCCGCGTGCAGGGGATTGAGGCCGTACTCCATGGCCTTGCCCGTGCCGACCGCGCAGAACAGGCCGAGCCCGGCCGCGTCCAGCACCAGGATGGCCGGCATCACCCGGGCGACGTGCGGATGCCAGAAGAAGACGATCACGGTGGCCACGACGGGGACCAGCACGTACCCGAGGCTCTGGAAGGCGGCGGGGCGCACGTTCAGGATGAGGTCGCGTACGACGCCGCCGCCCAGCGCGGTCATCTCGGCCAGCACCCCCATCCCGACCACGTCGAGCCGTTTGCGCACCCCCATGAGCGCGCCGGACAGGGCGAAGACGAAAATGCCTGCGAGGTCGAGAATTTCGGACACGTTCGGAATGTCTACCGCATCGCGGGCTCGTGGTGCTCGGCCATCATCACCCGCAGCCGCCGCGTGAACACGAACAGCGCCACCCCGGCCACGATCGCGATCGCCGCCAGCACCAGGTAGTACATCGGCTCGGACAACACCCGGTTCAGCCGACCGGTCTGCCCGCCGACCGCGTCGCCCACCGACACCGCGATGAACCAGATCCCCAGCATCTGCCCCTTGAACGCCTCCGGCGCCAGCTTTGTCGTCACCGACAGCCCGACCGGGCTCAGCGACAACTCCCCGAACACCTGGATCAGGTAGACCAGCACCAGCCACCACACCGACACCCGCCCCGCCCCCGCCAGCCCCGCCGCCAGGGCCATGACCACGAAGCTCAGACCCACCATGACCAGCGCGAACCCGAACTTCTGCGGCGTGCTCACCCGCGTGCCCAGCTTCACCCACAACGCCGCGAACACCGGCACGAAGATCATGATGAACAGCGGGTTGAACGACTGCGTCGTGGCCTGATGGATCCGGATGCCGAACAGCGTCAGGTCCGTGTGGTCCTGGGCGAAGAACAGCAGCTTGCTCGGCGCCAGATCGAAGATCATCCAGAAGATGGACGCGGCCGCGAACAACCAGATGTAGGCCCGCATCCGGATGCGCTCGTCCTCGGTCAGGTCGTGGCTGCCGAACATGATGTAGCCGAAGTACACGACCGGCACGATCAGGATGACCAGCGTGAGCGCCACGGTGAACCGGTCGGTCGTGAGCGTGCCGGTCATCGCCCAAGCGCCCAGCGCGAGCGCCGTCAGCAGCACGCCGAGGATCACCACGCGGCCGAAGCGGCGGCGTTCGCGGCGCGACAGGCGCATGCCGGGGCGCTCGCCGACGCCGCGCAGGGACCCGCGGCCCAGGACGTACTGGATCAGGCCCAGCGCCATGCCGACCGCCGCCGCGCCGAACCCCAGGTGCCAGCGGTCGCCCGTGGCCAGCCAGCCCACCACGAGGGGCGCGAAGAAGCCGCCCAGGTTGATGCCCAGGTAGAACAGCGAGAACCCGGCGTCCCTGCGCCCGTCGTCCTCCTCCGGGTAGAGGCGGCCGACCATGACGGAGATGTTCGGCTTGAGCAGGCCGGAGCCGGTGATGATCAGCAGCAGGCCGAGCCAGACGAAGAACGGCGACGTCACCGGGATCGCCATGCTGATGTGCCCGAGCATGATGACGAACCCGCCCCAGAACACCGACCTGCGCGCGCCCAGGATGCGGTCGGCGATCCAGCCGCCCGGCAGCGCCACCAAATAGATGAGCGCGCCGTAGACGCCGACGACCGCCTGCGCGGTCTCCTGCGACAGGCCCAGGCCCTGGTTGGCGGGGGAGGCGGCCATGAAGGAGGCGAGGATCGCGCGCAGGCCGTACCAGGAGAAACGTTCCCACATCTCGGTGCCGAACAGCGTGGCCAGGCCCCACGGGTGCCCGAAGAAGGTCCTGCCGCCGCCTCTGGTCATGCGCGCTCTCCCGCGTGTACGTACCGCACTTGCTTGATTACTCTACGCAAGGTCGGCGCAGGGGCTTGCCGGTGACTCGGCGGTGTGGTGCGATGCAGGTCACATTCATGTAAGTGAATACTGACCGGAGGCGGGTGCCATGGCCGAAGTCCTCGAAGTCCGGGCCGAGATCGAGCGGCAGATCGATGGCCGTACCGTGTGTGAGCGGCTTGAACAGGCGGCGGAACGATATCCCGACGCACCCGCCTATTCCGACCCGGAAGGCGACGGCTGGCGCACGCTCACCTACGGTCAGGCCCGCCTGCGCGTCCTGGAGATCGCCGCCGCGTTCGCCGCGCTCGGGCTGGAGCCCGGCGAGGCGGTGGCCCTGATGATGGTCAACCGCAGCGAGCACGTCCTGGCCGACCTCGGCGCGGTGCACGCGGGCGGCGTCGGGTGCACGGTCTACTCGACGTTCGCGCCCGAGCAGATCGCGTTCGTGGCCGGCGACGTGGGCGCCCGCTACGCGGTGCTCGGCGGCCCGGCGGAACTGGCCCGCTGGGAGCCGGTGCTGGACGGCCTGGACGGCCTGCGCAAGATCATCATGCTGGAGGGGGCGCCGGCCGGCGAACGCTTCATGAGCTGGGCCGACTTCCTCGACCTCGGCAGGGACCGGCTGGCCACCGACCCCGCCGGCATCGAGGCCCGTTGGCGCGCGGTCACCCCCGGCGACGTGGCCACCGTGCTCTACACCTCCGGCACCACCGGCACCCCCAAGGGCGTGCCGCTCACCCACGCCAACATCTTCTACGAGGTCGCCGCCACCGACCGCCTCACCTCGCTGCCGCAACTCGGCACGCAGATCTCCTACCTCACCTACGCGCACATCGCCGAGCGCATACTCAGCCTCTACCTGCCCCTGGACAAGGCCTCCCACGTGCACTTCTGCACCGACCTGGCCAACCTGGGCGCCACGCTGGGGCAGGTGCGGCCGATGATGTTCTTCGGCGTGCCGCGCGTGTGGGAGAAGATGATGGCCCGCCTGCTCGCGGTGCTCGCCACCCAGACCGAGGAGCAGCAGGCCGCCGTGCACCAGGCCATGGCCGCCGGCGTCGCCAACATCGAGGCCGGCCAGTACGGTCACACGATCACCCCCGAGATCCGGGCCGCCTACGAGAAGGCCGACGCCTCGCTCCTGTCCGTCATCCGCGGCATGATCGGCTTCGACCGCGCGGAATGGACCGCCACCGGCGCCGCGCCGCTGCCCGACGAGGTCCAGCGCTTCTACGCCGGCCTCGGGCTCAAGGTCATCGACGTGTACGGCATGACGGAGACGACCGGCGCCTTCACCGGCAACAGCCCCGCCTGCTACCGCCTGGGCACCGTCGGCAGGGCCGAGCCCGGCGTCGAGATCCGCATCGCCGAGGACGGCGAGATCCTCACCCGCAGCCCGCTCAACACCGGCGGCTACCTCGGCCGCGCCGAAGCCACCGCCGAACTGATCGACGCCGACGGCTGGCTGCACACCGGCGACATCGGCTCGGTCGACGAGGACGGCTTCTACCGGGTCGTGGACCGCAAGAAGGAGCTGATCATCACCGCGGGCGGCGAGAACATCTCCCCCGCCGAGATCGAGAACCACCTCAAACAGCACAACCTCATCGGCCAGGCCCTGGCCTACGGCGACAACAGGCCGCACACCGTGGCCGTGCTGACGCTGGACGCCGAGGTGGCGCCCGGCTGGGCGCAGGCGCGCGGCATCACCTTCGGCTCACTCGCCGAACTGGCCGAACATCCGGAGGTGCTCAAGGAGGTCGACGCGGCGGTCCAGGCCGCCAACGCCAGGCTGGCGCGGGTGCAGCAGGTCAAGAAGTGGGCGCTGCTGGGCGTGGAGTGGACCGCCGAGACCGAGGAGCTCACGCCCAGCCTGAAGCTCAAGAGGCGGATCATCCACGCGAAGTACGCCGACATCATCGAAGGGCTTTATTCGGGCTGAACCCCGGTTTTGCCATTCGTGGCGTGTGTTGGGGTCCTGGCCATTACCGGACGGTTCCTACCGTCTCGATCATGACCAGAAGCCTACTTCTCGTCTCGCTCGCGGCGGGGTCGCTCACGGTGCCCGTGCCTGCTGCCTCCGCCGCGACCGAGCCCGCCATCCGCGCCATCACCGTACGCCCCACCGATCCGGTGGTCGGGGCGCACGGTTCCGTCAGCCTGGTGATCGACGTGATCGCCAAGGGCGTACGAGGTAAGGACGGCGTCTCCGTCAAGGTCGAGCCCGGCGCCCCGCCCGCCCAGACGATCGGCCAGTCACCCGCCACCCGACCGGCCGCGCCACCTTCCCACACGCCCGCCCGGCCACCGTCCCACGTCCCCGCCCGGCCACCGTCCCACGCCCCTGCCCAGCCACCGTCCCACACCCCCGCTCAACCACCGGCACGCCCTCCCGCGAAACCACCTGCGCGGAACCCCGCCCACCCGCCCGCGAAACCACCGGCGCAGGACACCGCCCGGCCTCCGGTTCATGCACCCGCCAAGCCACCCGCACAGGACGCCGTGCGCCCACCGGCCAAGGCACCCGCACAGGACGCCGCACGGCCACCGGCTCATACGCCTGCCCAGCCGCCCGCGCAGAACTCCGTTCGCCCACCGGCCCTGGCACCCGCCGAACCACCGGCCAAGGCACCGGCTCAAGGACCGGCCCTGGCCCCGGGGCAGGCGACCTCGACTCAGGCCTCACCCCTCGCCCCGGCTCAGGCGTCGGCGCCGTCACCTGCCATCGCCCAGCACCAGGCCCCGTCCGCCGGCACGCCCACCTCAGGCACGACCACCTCAGGCACGGCGCCCTTGGGAACGGCGTCCATGGGGAACGCACCTGGCGGCACCGCGCCCATGACCGGCGCCGCGTCCGGCGGCATCGCGCCCATAACCGGCACCGCGCCCATGACCGGGACGGCTTCCGGGGGCAATGCACAGTCACCCGCCTCCGTACCGGCCCCTCTTGAGAACCTGCAGCTGGCCCCGGCCTCCGCTCCCAAGGACGGCGTCCCCGCGGACGCCCGTGCCGAGCTACCCCCGCGACTGGTGTGGCGCCTGGCGCCGGGCGCGGCCCGGATGTCGGACGGCTGGCAGACCTGGCGCTTCCTGCCGGACAAGAAGCTCAACCGCTTCTATCCCGCGGGCACCTGGACGATCGCGGTGACCGCCAAGGGCGCGAACGGGCAGACGATCACGCAGTACTCCTCGTTCGAGCTCAGGCGCGAGACCAGGCTCGCGTCGGTACGGGCCGAGAAGTCGGCCGGCGCGGACGGCGTACGGCTGCGTGGCTCTCTGACGCGCGTGGACCCGCGCGGCCTCACCGACTACGGCCCGTTCGGCAAGCAGCGACTGGAGGTCCTCTGGCGCCAGGACCCGTCCGCGACCTGGGAGAGGGCGGGCGAGACGACGACCGACGCGGCCGGCGCGTTCGTCAGCACGGTCCAGGGCCGCACGGGCGGCTACTGGCGCGTCCGCTTCCCCGGAACAGGACACTACGCCTCGGATATCTCTAAATCCCGACAAATCGCACAATAGCGACTCAAAAGGTCGCTCGCTCAAACCCAGCAGCCGCCGCCGTTGCGGAATCGTGATCAACTTTGCCAGAACTTTTCCTTACCCTTACGCGTCATTGGCAATGGCGTGCCCCATTTGGGGTGCGTTGTTTCGGACGGGGAAGGATTTCTGTTCTGATGATGCGACGTCTCGCCGCCGGCCTGGCGGCTGCTGCTGTGGGTGCGACGATGGTGGCCACTGCCGCCTCGCCCGCGCTCGCGGACCCGGGCCTGGACCCGGATGTCGCGGGTGGCCGTACCAGCCTCTCGCTCGATGTGAACCCCGAGCCCGCCAGGAAGGGCAGGCCGCTGCACATCGAGGGCAAGCTCTCGGTCCAGTGCCAGGGCGACTACATCAGCGGACTGGTCGTGGTGCTCCGCTCCGACCGCTGCCAGAAGCAGGAAGGCTGGCACCGCCTGGCGTGGAAGCGGGTCGAGATCCTCTTCCAGCCGGCCGGCAGCGGCCGCTGGGAGCACGTGGACACGGTCCGCACCAGTGGTAACGGCTACTTCGGCCTGAAGGTGCCGGCTCGCTCGTCGGGTACGTTCCGCGCGGTGTTCGAGGGCAGCAAGTACCTCGCTCCCTCCGAGGGCACGGACTCGATCAGGGTCTTCGGCTACCGGGGCCACCGCCACTAGTGAAATCGCAGACGCCCGGCCACTCCCGGCCGGGCGTCCGCCATATCCAGGCCCAGCCCGACATCAGCCCCGGGCCAGCCCGACACCAGCCCGGGACCAGCCCGGGACCAGCGCGGTGCGGGATCAGTAGGAGACGGCGACCTGGACCCGGTGGTGTCCGGCGGTCTCCGCCTCGTCCACCAGCGCCACCGCCAGATCCGCGTACGAGAACGCCGCGTCCCCCTCGCGGGACTCGGGCACCCGCCCGTCCCCGAACCGGTACTTCCCGGTCCTGTCCGCCTCGGCGTCCAGGAACACGGGCGGTGGCGTGATGACCACCCAGTCGAGCGCCGACGCCGCCAGTACCTCCAGCTCCACCGCGTGCCCCAGCGAGAACGCCCGCGCTTCGGCGGATGCGCCAGGAGCGTCTATGAGCCGCACTCCGGGCGAGACCTCCAGCAGGGTGCCGATGCCCAGCGCCACCAGTCGCGACACCCCGGCCCGCGCCAGCCCGTCCACCAGCGCCCGCGAGGCCGCCGCGTAGAACTCCTCCGCCGGCACATCCAGCCGCGCCGACACCTGCAGCGCCACATCATGCCCCGCCGCCAGTCGCGCCACACTGTCGCCGTCGGTCACGTCTCCAGAGACCACCTGCACCCGCTCGCCGCCCAGATCGGGATATTTGGCCGGATCCCGCACCACGGCCGTCACCTCATGCCCCCGCCCGGCCGCCTCCGCGACCACCTTCGCCCCGGCCCGCCCGCCGGCCCCGAACACCACGAATCTCACGCCGAGCCTCCACCGCCATCACAACCGGCGACCGGGCCTTCCGGGCGCCGCCTTCGCAGAAGGTAGAGGGCGATGTGCCGGTTTCCGCAACGATAGTGACCCCGAGCGAGGCGTCCCAGTGACTCCGAGCGAGGCGTCGCCCATGACGCACTGCCCGCGAAGGCCGGGCGTTACCTACGATGGCGGCATGCTCGAACCACTTGATCCGGACATGTTCACCGGTTGCCCTCCACCGGCGGCGCCGATCCGCATCGGCGGCAAATGGACCCCGATGATCATGCGCTGCCTGGAGGCGGGACCGCGCCGCTTCACCGAGCTCCAGATCCCCTTGCGTGGAGTCACCCCGAAGGTGCTCACCGAGTCCCTGCGCGCCATGGAACGCGACGGTCTGCTCGCCCGCACCACGTACGACGAGATCCCGCCACGCGTCGAGTACGAGCTCACCGACCTCGGCCACAGCCTCCTCACCTTCATGGACGCCGGCTGCGCGTGGTCCCGCGAGCACCTGCCCGAGGTGCTGCGCGCCCGCGACGCCTGGCACTCCGCCGCCACCTGAGCCGGGAAGCCTCCCGGCCGGACAAGGGGCGGCGAGGAATCGATCTAGGGAAGAATGTGTTGTCGTGCGATGTAGCGGCGGATTTTGAGGACAGGCCGACAGCCGTCGTAGTCTGGCCCTCTGGCGAACGGAACAGGAGGTGACGCCCCATGTTGCGAGACTCGTTCGGACGGGTGGCGACAGACCTGCGGGTGTCCCTCACGGACAAGTGCAACCTGCGCTGTACGTACTGCATGCCGCCCGAAGGTCTTGACTGGCTGCCGAACGCCAAGCTGCTCACCGCCGACGAGATCGTCCGGCTGGTGACGATCGGCGTCGAGCAACTCGGCATCACCGAGGTCCGCTACACCGGCGGCGAGCCCCTCCTGCGGCGCGAACTGGTGGACATCGTCGGCCGCACCACCACCCTGACCCCCAGACCCCAGGTCTCTTTGACTACCAACGGCATCGGCCTGGCCCGCCTGGCAGAACCGCTGGCCGCCGCCGGGCTCGACCGGGTCAACGTCTCCCTCGACACGCTCGACGCCGCCACCTTCAAGCGCCTGGCGCACCGCGACAGGCACGCCGACGTGATCGCCGGCCTGGCCGCCGCCGACGCCGCCGGCCTGCGACCGGTCAAGGTGAACGCCGTGCTGATGCGCGGCGTCAACGACCACGAGGCCGCGCCGCTGCTGCGCTGGTGCCTCGACCAGGGCTACGAGCTGCGGTTCATCGAGCAGATGCCGCTCGACGCCCAGCACGGCTGGAGCCGCGAGGACATGGTCACCGCCGACGAGATCCTGGGCCTGCTGTCCGGCTCCTTCGACCTCACCCCCGACGACCTGGAGGAGCGCGGCAGCGCCCCCGCCGAGCGGTTCCTCGTGGACGGGGGCCCCGCCAGGGTCGGGGTGATCGGCTCGGTGACGCGGCCGTTCTGCGGGGCGTGCGACCGGGTCAGGCTCACCGCCGACGGCCAGGTACGCAACTGCCTCTTCGCGACCGAGGAGTCGGACCTGAAGGTGGCGATGCGCGACGGCGCCTCTGACGAGGAACTGGCCGCGCGGTGGGTGGCGGCGGTGTCACGCAAGCGGGCCGGCCACGGCATCGACGACCCATCGTTCCTGCAACCCTCCCGCCCCATGTCCGCCATCGGCGGCTGACCCCCCACCGGCCATGCCCGACGCCGCGCCCAGGCCACCCGGGAACCCACCCCCGTCCAGCAAAGCCACCGCCCAGCCACCTGCGCGCCCCAGCAACGCCACACCCAGCCATGGCATACGCGAAGCCGCCGCGCCCAGCGATGCCGCGCCCTACAACGCCGCGCCCAGCGATGCCGCGCCCTACAACGCCGCGCCCAGCGATGCCGCGCCCTACAACGCCGCGTCCCGCGAGGCCGCGTCCCGCGACGCCACGCCCAGTGACGCCACGCTCGGCGATGGCAGACGCGACGTCGCCGCGCCCGATGCATCCGGGCCGGATGAGTTCGCGCCCGATGAGTCCGCTCCCGGCTACGCCGCGTCAGCCCAGCCCTATGACGCCGTCATTCTCGCCGGTGGGCAGGCGCGTCGTCTGGGTGGGGCCGACAAGCCCGCGCTCACCGTGGGCGGCAAATCCCTGGTGGAGCACGTGCTGGCGGCCGTCTCGACCGCCCGGACCGCGATCGTGGCCGGTCCGGAGCGTGACCTGCCCGGGGTCGTGTTCGTCAGGGAGGATCCGCCGGGCGGCGGCCCCGTACCGGCCCTGACAGCCGGGCTGGACAGGGTGACGGCCCCCTGGGTGGTGCTCCTGGCGGGCGACCTGCCCTTCATGACGGCGAAGCACGTCAGCGCCATGCTCGGCGCCGCGCGTCAGGCGGGAGGCGGCGTCGTGCTGCTGGACGACGGCGGGCGCGAGCAGTGGCTGGCGGGCGCGTGGCCGGCCGCCGAGCTGAAGGGCGCCCTCGCCGCGTACGCGGGCCGCTCGCTCAAGGGCCTGCTCACCCCTCTGGTACGCGCCCGGCTGACACTGCCCGGACGACCCTGGTTCGACTGCGACACACTGGACGACCTACAGGAGGCTCGCATGAACGTGCTCAACGAATGGACCATCCTGGCCTGCAAGGAGCTGGGCATCGACCCGGCCCGCGTGGACCGCGACCAGATCCTCGACCTGACCAAGGAGGTCGCGCACGGCGTCGCCAGGCCGGCCGCGCCGCTCACGGCGTACCTGCTCGGCCTCGCCCAGGGCGCAGGCACCGCCCCCGAGGACGCCGTGGCCAGACTGACCACATTGGCGAAAAACTGGGGCGAGGAGACCGCCGAGACGCTGACAGACGGCTGACACTCGAACGAACTCTTGAAGTCAAGCCGGCGGATCCTGAAGATTTCCTGTGAATAACGAGGCGGGGGCGCGTGTAAACGATTTCGGGAAAGCCGCCCTATCCGACTTCGCGGCCGGCCGACACTGATCAGGAAACAGGTCCGGGAAAAGGGCGACGCCGGGTGGTTACGGGGGCAAACCACCCGGCGTCGCTTCATCGGCGTTCCGACGGGGGCCCGGAACGCCGGCACCAGCACTCCGACGGGGGACCGGAGCGCTTGGCTAAAGCGTACACCTACAACCCATGGGATGCGTCAAGACTTAGTCACGACCCGATCTCGCGTCGATGCAGCGGTATCTCGGTTTGGTTAGCTTCAGGGGTCTGAAAGGTAGGGGGAGGGGCTCCTCCTGACCTCTCATTGGCCCCGATTACCGCTATGTATGGCAAAAAGACGGCGGCGGCGATGAACAGCAGCCGGTACGGCCACGGCACCGGCACCACGACCGCCAGGATCAGGCAGATCGTCCGGATCCCCATCTTGATGAGGTAACTGACCTCTCGCTTGCGGATGTCCGCGCTCAGCGACGGCCGGGCGTCTGTGACCTGGTGGACGTCTGATTTTCTGCGCCACCCCTTCATGTCTTCCACCGTAGCCCCAGGGCGGGTCGGTGGCGATGCCGGCCCGGCGTGGGTGGAGGGGTCATGCGATCATGGCCTTCGGGTAAGGAGGATGTGGAGATGACGGATCGTACGTACCGGGTCACCGAGATCGTCGGAACTTCAGGGGAGAGCGTCGACCAGGCCATCCGCAACGGCCTCAGGAGGGCCTCCGAGACACTGCGGCACCTCGACTGGTTCGAGGTGACGGAGATCCGGGGGCATCTCGACGGGGGAGAGGTCGCGCACTTCCAGGTCGGCATGAAGGTGGGCTTCCGTCTGGAAGACGCCTGAAGCGTCCATGGCAGGGCGGTGACGGCCTCGCCGGCGCCGCCCACCGCCACGACCCCCGCCAAAGGCTCAGCGGCCCTCTCAGCGCCGCAACCCACCCACGAAGCCCTCAGCGCCGCCCACGAACTCGGTGCCGCTCACGAAAAGCTTTCAGCGCCGCAGCCCGCTCGCGAAGCCCTCAGCGCCGCCCCACAGCCAGCCCTCAGTGCGACAGCCCCGTTCGCGAAGGTGCAGTGCCACTCGCCCTGTGGCGGCAGGTGCGGCGGTTCGGGCGCGAATCCGTACAGCGCCGTACAGCCGTCATGAGTCCGGCGGTTTCGAGGACGAGCGTGACGCTTGCGTCTCCCGCACCAACCGCCTCACCCGTGCCGCCCCGAGCGGTTACATTGGCGCTCGTGAGTGGTGAGTTCCACATCCTGCTGGTGTGCACGGCCAACATCTGCCGCTCAGCCATGGCAGAGGTGATCGCCCAGGCGATGCTCCGCTCCGCGGCCATGCCGGTGGTCACGGGCAGCGCGGGAGTGCGCGCGCTGGTCGGGCACCCCATGGCCCCCCACGCGCTCGCCACCCTCGGCAGGCTCGGCCTCGACGGCCGCGCCCACCGGGCCAGGCCGCTGGACCTGGACCTGATCAGGCGGTCCGACCTGCTGCTGACCATGGAGAACGCGCACAACGCCGTGGCCGTGCACCTCGACCCGCAGGCGGCGGCCAAGACGTTCACACTGCCCGAGTTCGCCGCGCTGGCGGCGGGCGCGGGGGGCCGCCGCTACCGCTCGGAGACGGCCGAGCGGGCGCGGGCGATCGTCGCCTCGGCAGCCGAGCGCCGCGCCGGGCGGCGAGCCCTCGAGGTGTACGACCCGTACGGCGGTCCGCCGGAAGGCTACGAGGCCTGCGCCAAGACACTGGGCGAGGCGCTCAGCCACGCCCTGGCCGCCCTCCTGGGCCCCCGCTGAGACGCCCAGACGGTCGCGGTCCCGCTGAGACCGCGACCGTTCAGTCAGCTCGCTTGGCTGACCGTGGACATGTTGAAGTCGGGCACCCGCACCGGCGGCATGACCGTCCGCTGGAAGTAGTCGCTCCACTCGCGCGGCAGCGTCTGCTCCCCGGCGCCCACCTCCGTGATCCGCCCCAGCAGGTCCACCGGGCTCTCGTTGAAGCGGAAGTTGTTCACCTCACCCACGACCTCGCCGTTCTCGACCAGGTAGACCCCGTCCCTGGTCAGCCCGGTCAGCAGCAGCGTCTGCGGATCGACCTCGCGGATGTACCACAGGCAGGTCAGCAGCAGCCCGCGCCGGGTGGAGGCGATCATGTCCGGCAAAGACGCCCCGCCCGAGGGCCCTGACATGATCAGGTTGTCGATGCCGGGCGTCACCGGCAGCTTGCTCAGCTCCGCCGAGTAGCGGGTCTGCATCAGCGCCTCCAGCCGCCCGTCCTTGATCCAGTCGGTCGGCCCCAGCGGCAGCCCGTTGTCGAACACCGAGCTCTCCCTGCCGGAGGCGTGCGCCGTCACGAACGGCGCGCACGTGATGCCCGCCGCCGCGGGGTCGCTGGACAGCGAGACGGGCAGCGTGGCCAGTTGCTCGCCCACGCGGGTGCCCCCGCCGGGCTTGGCGAACACCGAACGCCCGTCCAGCGCGTCACGCGCCCCCGACGACCAGAACATGTAGATCATCAGGTCGGCCACCGCGCTCGGCGGCAGCAGCGTCTCATAGCGGCCGGCCGGCAGGTCCACCCTGGTCTTGGCCCACTCCAGCCGCTGCGCCAGCGAGGAGCCGAGCGCGGCCACGTCCACGTCGGTGAAGTCCTGGGTGGACACGCCGGTCCACGCCGAACGCTTCAGGTCGCCGGACTTGGCGTTGAGCTCCAGCCGCCCGGTCGGCTGGTCGTGCCGCAGCCGCAGGCCGGCGGAGGTGCCGAGGAACGTCGAGGTCAGCGAGTGCTCGGCGAAGCCGTACAACTTCCTGCCGCCGGCCTCGGCCGCCGCGAACGCCTCGCCGAGCGCGGGCGCGAATCCCTCGAACACCCCGATGTCGGTCGGCCGCACCTCATCGCCCCAGTGCGGGGCCGCGTCGCCGCCCTCGACGAGGGCGCGGGCGTCGTCGGCCGGCCTGGCCTCGCGCGCCGCCGCGTCGGCCGCAGCCACCACGTCGGCGAGCTGCTCCTCGCGTACGGCGGCCCGCGACACCACCCCCACGCTCTGCCCCGAGATCGAGATCACGGTGAGCTGGGACGAGCGCGCGACGCCGTTGGTGGTCAGCGTGTTCCCCGCGAAGCGCAGGTTGGCCGTGGACCCCTCGTCCACGAGCACCACACAGCCGTCATTCCGGGAGAGTTCGAGCGCCCTCTCCACCATCTCCTGGGGACCCACTACTTGCCACCCTCCTGCACGGTGTTGAGGATCCGCACGCCGCGCAGCAGCGCCGACGGGCATCCGTGGCTGACCGGCGCGACCTGCCCCGGCTGCCCCTTGCCGCAGTTGAACGCGCCGCCGAGCACGTACGTCTCCGGCCCGCCGACCGCCTCCATCGACTGCCAGAAGTCCGTCGTCGTCGCCTGGTAGGCGAAGTCCCTGACCTGCCCCTCCAGCCGGCCGTGGGAGATCCGGTACGCCCGCTGCCCGGTGAACTGGAAGTTGTAGCGCTGCATGTCGATCGACCAGCTCTTGTCGCCGACGATGAAGATGCCCCGCTCGACGCCCGAGATCAGCTCCTCCGTCGAGGGCCCGCCGGGCGCGGCGGCCAGCGACACGTTCGCCATGCGCTGGATCGGCATGTGGCCGGGCGAGTCGGCGAAGGCGCACCCGTTGGAGCGCCCGAGCCCCTTCATCAGCGCCATCCGCCGGTCGAGCTGGTAGCCGACCAGGATGCCGTCCTTGATGATGTCGAAGCTCTGCCCCCGCACGCCCTCGTCGTCGTAACCGATCGTGGCCAGGCCGTGGGTGACGGTGCGGTCGCCGGTCACGTTCATCAGCGGCGAGCCGTAGACCAGCTCGCCGAGCTGGTCGAACGTGGCGAAGCTGGTGCCCGCGTACGCCGCCTCGTAACCCAGCGCCCGGTCCAGCTCCGTCGCGTGGCCGATCGACTCGTGGATCGTCAGCCACAGGTTGGACGGGTCGATCACCAGGTCGTAGTCGCCCGCCTCGACCGAGGGCGCGGCCAGCTTCTCCGCCAGCAGCTCGGGCAGCCTGGCCAGCTCGTCCTGCCAGTCCCAGCCGGTGCCGGTGAGGTATTCGTACCCGCGCCCGACCGGCGGCGCGATCGTCGACATGTCGTCGAAGCCGCTCTCGGCCGCCTTCATCGCGTTCAGCTTCGGATGCACCCGCACCCGCTGCTGCGTGGTCACCGTGCCGGCCGTGTCGGCGTAGAACTTCTGCTCCTTGACCTGCAGCAGCCGGGCCGAGACGTGGTCGGCGCCCTTCAGCAGCCCGGCCGACCACTCGGCCAGCAGGCCCACCTTGTCGGCGGACGGCACCTCGAACGGGTCCACGTCGTACGCCGAGACCCACACCGCCTCGGCGTGCACCGGCTCGGGCGCCAGCTCGATCGGCTCCCTGTTGATCGGCGCGCTCACCTCCGCCACGCGCACCGCCTGCTCGGCCACCACGGCGGCGGCCTCGGGCGTCAGATGGATGCCGGCGGCGAACCCCCAGGTGCCGCCCTTGACGACGCGTACGGCATAACCGAGGTCGTCGGCGTCCATGGCGCCTTCGAGGCGGGCGTCGTACAGGCTCAGGGTCTCGGCCCTGACGCGTTCGAGCCGGAAGTCGGCGTGCTCGGCGCCGAGGTCGCGAGCGCGTTGCAAGGCGGCGTCCGCGAGCTGCCGCAGCGGCAGCTCCAGGAAATCGGGATCGATCTGGCGCATGTCCACGATCCTAACCCCGTGATCTTGTCTCACCCGGACAAGCCGATACCCGCCGGTAGGAGATAGCGTCAGTTCTCATGGCACGCTCTGTACTCGTCACCGGGGGCAATCGCGGCATAGGCCTCGCGATCGCCCGTGAACTCGCCGCGGCAGGCGACGCCGTCGCGGTCACCTACCGATCGGGGGAGCCTCCCGAGGGCCTGTTCGGCGTGCGCTGCGACGTCACCAGCATGGCCGACGTCGAGGCCGCGTTCGACAAGGTCGAAGCCGAGCACGGCCCCGTCGAGGTGCTCGTCTCCAACGCCGGCATCACCAAGGACACGCTGCTGGCGATGATGAAGGAGGAGACCTTCACCGACGTCATCGACGCCAACCTGACCGGCGCCTTCCGCGTCGCCAAGCGGGCCATCAGGCCCATGATGCGGCTCAAGCGCGGCCGGATCATCCTCATCTCCTCCGTCATCGGCCTGACCGGCCAGGCCGGCCAGGCCAACTACGCCGCCTCCAAGGCCGGCCTGGTGGGCTTCGCCCGCTCCCTGGCCCGCGAGTACGGCTCGCGCAACATCACGGTCAACGTCGTCTCTCCCGGCTTCGTCGCCACCGACATGACGGCCGAGCTCGACCAGGAGGCGATCGTGGCCAACATCCCCCTCGGGCGGCAGGCCGCGCCCGAGGAGGTCGCGCGCGTCGTGCGTTTCCTGGCCGGTGACGACGCCTCCTACATCACCGGGGCCGTGATCCCCGTCGACGGCGGACTTGGAATGGGGCACTGACATGGGCATTCTCGAAGGCAAGCGGATCCTGGTCACCGGGGTGCTCACCGACGCCTCGATCGCGTTCTCGGTGGCCAAGCTGGCCCAGGAGCAGGGCGCCACGGTCGTGCTGACCGGCTTCGGCCGGCTGAGCCTGGTGGAGCGGATCGCCAAGCGGCTGCCCTCGCCGGCGCCGGTGCTGGAGCTCGACGTCCAGAACACCGAGCACCTCGACACGCTCGCCGCCCGGGTGGGGGAGCACGTGGACGGTCTCGACGGCGTCGTCCACTCGATCGGCTTCGCCCCGCAGACGGCGCTGGGCGGCAACTTCCTCAACACCTCGTGGGAGGACGTCGCCACGGCCCTGCAGGTCTCGACGTACTCGTTCAAGTCCCTGGCCGTGGCCTGCCTGCCCCTGATGAAGGAGGGCGGGGCGGTGGTCGGCCTCGACTTCGACGCCTCCAAGGCGTGGCCGGTCTACGACTGGATGGGCGTGGCCAAGGCGGGCCTGGAGTCCTGCAACCGCTACCTGGCCCGCGACCTGGGCAAGCACAACATCCGGGTCAACCTGGTGGCGGCCGGGCCGCTGCGCACGATGGCGGCCAAGTCGATCCCGGGCTTCAAGGAGTTCGAGGACAGCTGGCCGGACAAGGCCCCGCTCGGCTGGGACCTGTCGGACACGCTGCCGACGGCCAGGGCCTGCGTGGCCCTGATGTCGGACTGGTTCCCCGCGACGACGGGCGAGATCGTACACGTGGACGGCGGTGTCCACGCCATCGGCGGCTGACCCGCGCCCGTCCGCTTGACCGTTCCCCCTCCTCGCGCGACGTTGGCCCAGGGCCCTGGAGCCCGGAGTCATCCGTGAGGAGGAGGCGGTCACATGGCGGACAACCTTGAGGACCTCATCGGGCGGATGTGGACGGCGGCCCTGTCCGGGGACGACCACGGCGCGGCCGACGCCGCGCTCGACGCGCTCGACGACGGCCTGCCGGTGGAGGACCTGCTGCTGGACGTGCTGGCCCCCGTCCAGTCGCGGGTCGGTGACGCCTGGGCCGCCAACGACGTGACCGTCGCGCAGGAGCACCTCGTGACCGGGGTCAGCGAGCGCGTGCTCGCCGCCGTGGTACGCCACCCGGCCGCCCGCGCCCGGCTGGCCGGCGTCAGGGGCCGGGCCGTGGTGGCGTGCGTGGACGGGGAGTGGCACGCCTTCCCCGCGCGGCTGCTGGCCGAGGTGCTGCGGCTGAACGGCTGGCGGGTCGACTTCCTGGGCCCGCACGTGCCCACGCCGTACCTGCCGATACACGCGCACGAGGCGGCGGCGGACCTGATGCTGCTGTCCGCCTCGCTGCCCACCAGGCTGCCTGCCGCCCATGAGGCGATCGCGGCCTGCGCCGGGACGGGCAAGCCCGTGCTGGCGGGCGGGGCCGCCTTCGGCGGGGACGGCCGCTACGCCCGCATGCTGGGCGCCCACGGCTGGGCCGCGGACGGGCGGGCCACCGCGGAGCGCCTGACGGGGGACCGGCCGTTCGGCACGACCGCCCAGGAACCGCCCCATGCGGTGGACCAGGAGTACGAGCAGATCATCGGGACGGCGCAGGACCTGGCCGGCTCCGTCATGTGGCGGCTGGGTGAGCGCATCCCCTCGATGGCCGCCTACAGCGAGCGGCAGCTCAAGCACACCAGGCAGGACATCCTCTACATAGTCGAGTTCCTGGCCATGGCGCTGTACGTGCGCGACCGCACCCTCTTCTCCCGGTTCCTGTGCTGGATGGCGGGTCTGCTCACTGCCCGCGGCGTACCGGAGCAGACCCTGACACCGGCCCTGGAACTGCTCGCGGACGTGCTGAAGGGCTGCCCCCGGGCGCTGGCCACGGTCGAGCACGGGCAGGAGGTGCTGCGCCGCGAACACGGCAAGGACAAGCCCGGGCACCCCTTCTGATTCAGGGGGACTCCTCACTCAGGCCGATCACGGCCTCGGCCACGGTGGCGAACAGGGGCAGCAGGCCCTCCAGCCCGGCCTCTCCCAGGACCCGGCAGATCGATCCGCGCTGGTCGACCAGCGCCATCAGCCCGCCCTGGCGTCGTACGTGATGAGCCAGCAGGACGAGCACGTCCACGCCGAAGTCATCAAGGAAGTGCACGTGGCTGACCTCGAGTATCAGCCGCCCGCCGGTGCCTCCCAGTTGCCTGATCTCCCGCTCGATCTGGTCCACGGTGGCATCGTCAAGGCTTCCGCGCAGGGCGAGGACCGTCCACTTGCGCTGGAAATCCGGAACTTGTCTGCGTTCCGCCACGCTCCCTGATCATCTCACTGGCTCGGCATGGATGGGGCAGACCCACACCTGCCCACAGGAAGGGGCGCAATCCGGAAATCGGAGAGGCCGGCGAATCCTTTTACGCCACCCGGTGCCGGCCGTTCCCGGCACGCACCGGCTCGAACGGAATCGACTCCGTGGGCTCCGTACGCTGCCGCCGCTGCTGCACGATCCGCGTCGCCAGCACGGCCGAGCCCAGCAGCGCGATGGTCAGCACCGTCCCCAGGACGTCGGAGGCGGGCGGGCTGGGGCGTACGACGCGCTGGTCCTGCATCGGCACCGCCAGCTCATGCGCGAAGGGGTTGGGCCACAGCAGGTCCACCCGCGGCTCCTCCGCGTGCGCCCGCTCCTTCTCGGCGACCGGCTGCCCGGTCTCCACGAGCTGCGGCCGGCTGTCCGGGCGGGTGGCCTGGCGCGTGGCGGAGGGCGTGGGGGTGCTCATCCAGCCCCTGCCGGTACGCGCCCTCGAAGAAGCGGGCGGGGAGGAGGGCGAGGCCCGCGGCGTCAGCCGGTCGACCACGCCCTGCTCCTGGCAGGCCAGCACGGGCAGGCACACCTCGTTGAGCGTCTCCGGCACCACCCCGGTGCTCTCCGGCTTGGGCACGGAGGTCTTCGGCGCGGGCTCCGGTTCCGGCTCGGACTTGGCCTTGGTGGTCGGGACGACCTCCCCGACCCGGCCGAGCACCTCGTCGGTGGTCTTGTCCAGCCCGTCGGTCACCTTCTCCGTGGTCCCGCCGGTCAGGGTGTTGACCGTGCCGGTGACCGTGTCCACGACGTCGCACAGGGCGTCGGTCACCCCTGAGAGCAGTCCGCCGCCGCGTGTGCAGTCCGCCGCGCTGGCCGACACGGCGGGCGCCGCCACGGGGACGGCCGCCAATGCCACCGCGAGAACTCCGGCCGAGATCGCGGTCCTGCTCCCCATCCGTCCCCTCCTGCGTCGCTTCCGGGGGAAATCTTTATGGACATCGCGCGTCAGACGCAGGCGTTTGCCGGGTAACGTTGCGATTCGGTATCGAGTAGTGATACGCGAGCCACTCTCTCGTTCCGGGTCCTCCCGCCGCAACCGGCGGGCCTGCGGCTCCTGCCGCCGCTGCTCCCGGCCATCCGGCCCGCGGCCGGGCCGGTCAGTCGAGGGACGACACGTCATCGAGGGCCTCTCGGATCTCTATCGGCAGGACGACGTCCTCCGCGGGCAGGACGCCCTTGAGCTGTTGGTGCGTACGGGCCCCCACGATGGCGGAGGCCACTCCCGGCTGATCGCGCACCCAGGAGAGCGCCACCGCCAGAGGCGACACGCCGAGCCCGTCGGCGGCGGTCATGACGGACTCCACCACACGGCGGCTGCGCTCGTCCAGGTATGGGCGGACGAAGTCGGCGAAATGGGGCGTCGCCGCGCGCGAGTCGGCCGGGACCCCGGTGCGGTACTTGCCCGTCAGCACCCCGCGCCCGAGCGGCGACCAGGCCAGCACGCCCACGCCCAGCTGGGCCGCGGCGGGCAGCAGCTCGCGCTCCGGCTCGCGGGCCAGCAGGGAGTACTCGGCCTGCACGGCGGTGATCGGGATGCGCCCGGGTACCGACTTCTGGGTGACGGCCGCCGCGGCGAGCTGCCAGCCGGCGTAGTCGCAGACGCCCGCGTACACGGCGCGGCCCGAGGAGACGATCGCGTCGAGCGCGGCCAGCGTCTCCTCCAGCGGCACCTCGGCGTCGTAGGTGTGCAACTGCCACAGGTCCACGTAGTCGAGCCCGAGCCGGTTGAGCGAGTCGTCCACGGCCGCGATCAGGTGGCGCCTGGAGGCGTCGCGCGGGCGGCGGCCCGTCGGCGTCACCACGGCCTTGGTGGAGATCACCAGCTCCGAGCGCGGCACCGAGTCGCGCAACATCCGGCCCAGCAGCCGCTCGGCGTCGCCGCCGGTGTAGACGTCGGCGGTGTCGACGAGGTTGCCGCCCGCGTCGAGGAACGTGCGGAGCTGGGCCACGGCCTCGTCCGCGTCGGTGTCACGACCCCAGGTCATCGTGCCGAGCCCCAGCCGGGACACCGACAGGCCGCTGTGGCCGACATAGCGCTGCTCCATGATCCCGCCAGGTTACCGTCCAGGTCGATGAAACGTTGTGATCGACGCCTGCGACACTTGCTGGATGACCACGCTGCTTCTGGCCCGGCACGGGCTGACGGACCTCACCGGGCCGGTGCTGGCCGGCCGTACTCCCGGGGTGCATCTGAGCGAGGCGGGAAGGGCGCAGGCCGCCGCGCTCGCCGGGCGCGTCGCGGGCGTCAGGCTCGATGCCATTGTCTCCAGTCCGCTGGAACGCTGCCGGGAAACGGCGCAAGCGGTCGCGGACGGGCGCGATGGCGAGGTGCTCATCGACGACCGGTTCATCGAGTGCGGCTACGGCGAGTGGACCGGCCGGCCCATCGCCGAACTGGCCAAGGAGCCCCTGTGGCGGGTCGTGCAGGCACACCCCAGCGCGGCGACATTTCCGGAAGGGGAGGCGCTGACCGAAATGCAACATCGCGCCGTCTCGGCGGTGCGGGAGTGGAATCTACGCCTGGGGGAGAAGGCTATCTACCTGGTCTGCAGCCACGGCGACGTGATCAAGTCGATCGTCGCGGACGCTCTGGGCCTCCACCTCGATCAGTTTCAGCGGATAACAGCCGATCCGGCGGCGGTCACCGTCATTCGCTATGCCCCCTTGCGTCCCTTTGTTCTCAGGCTTAACGATATGGGGGAATTGCGGCTCACCGAGGATTCGGAGGAGAAAGACGGGGGAGAAAACATCACCGGGAGCGATGCCGCCGTCGGCGGTGGACCCGGAACCACGTAAGGTCAGGCTATGCCGGTCTTCGACTACGACCCACCAGAGAGGTTCGTCGCCGGTGCCTTGGGGCAGCCGGGCGCACGGGTCTTTTTTCTGCAGGCCAGGGCCGAGGGCAGACTGACCACGGTGGCGCTGGAGAAGTTGCAGGTTGCCGCACTCGCGGGCAGGCTCGACGAGCTGCTCGACGAGGTGCTGCGGCTCAGCGGGGGCACCGCCCAGGTTCCCGCGCTGGCCCCGGCCGACCTGTCCGACGAGGCTCCGCTCGACGCGCCGGTCGCGGAGGACTTCCGCGTCGGTACCATGGCGCTGACCTGGGACTCCGAGAAATCGCAAGTAGTGATAGAGGCGCAGGAGGTCGTCGACGAGGACGATCTCGACAGACCCGACCCCGCCGTGTTGCGCGTGCGCATCAGCGCCGGGGCCGCGCGTGCCTTCACCCGGCGAGCCCTCGAGATCGTCTCCGCGGGCAGACCGCCGTGCCCCCTGTGCGGCCAGCCGCTCGACGCCGCAGGTCATGTCTGCGTCCGCCTCAACGGCTACCGCGGGGGTGAGGCGGCTTCATGACCGCTCCCGAGAGCGAACCGGCCGTCAAGCCCCCAGCCCCACCGCCGTCCATCCATGACGAGGAGGCGCTGACGCTGCTGCGCGACGGCAGCATCGACGTCGCCGGTCGCCTCGTCGAGGCGACCAACATGACGCTCTACTGCTCGGTCAAGCTCGGCTCGCGCTCGGCCGCCTGCGTCTACAAGCCCGTACGCGGCGAGCGCCCCCTGTGGGACTTCCCCGACGGCACCCTCGCAGCCCGCGAGGTGGCCGCCTTCGAGGTCTCCCAGGCCACCGGCTGGCGCATCGTGCCGCCCACGGTCTACCGCGACGGGCCCTTCGGCCCCGGCATGTGCCAGTTGTGGATCGACACCGAGCGCGAGATCGACCTCATGCGGCTGGTCAAGAGCCGCAACCCGGTCGTGCGCCGGATGGCGGTGTTCGACGCTGTGGTCAACAACGCCGACCGCAAGGGCGGCCACCTGCTGCCGCTGCCCACCGGCCACGTGTACGGGGTCGACCACGGCGTCTGCTTCTCCGCCGAGGACAAGCTGCGCACGGTCCTGTGGCAGTGGCGCGGCAAGCCGCTGGCCCGCGAGGCGGTGGCGGTGCTGGCCAAGCTCGAACGCGACATCGAGTCCGGCGCGCTGGGGCGCACGCTTCGCGAGTTGCTGACCCAGGCCGAGGTCGAGGCCACCTGGCAGCGCGTCAGAAAACTGCTGGACACCGGCGTGCACCCCTACCCGTCGGAGGGATGGCCGGCCATACCCTGGCCCCCCATCTGAGGTGTCCTGGGCCCGTTTATTACCCTTTGCCCATGTGTACGCTGATCGTGAGAACCGCGCCACATCTGACCCTCATGGGCGTGAGAGACGAGTTCGCCGACCGGCCCTGGGAAGGGCCGGGGGAGCACTGGCCGGAATATCCGGGCGTGATCGGCGGGCGTGATCTGAAGGCCGGCGGCACCTGGCTGGCCGTCAATCCGGCGGCCCGCCGCGCGGCGGCGCTGCTCAACGGCCACGGCCGGGAGGCCGAGGAGCGGACGAGGCTCTCGCGGGGCGACCTGGCGCTGCGGGCGGCGTACACGGGGGAGGAGCCCGGCTCCGACCTGACCCGCTACGACCCCTTCCACCTGGTGCTCGCCGACCTGTCGCGGGTGCGCCTGTTCAGCTGGGACGGCGAGCGGCTGTCGAGCTCCGACCTGCCGGACGGCACGAGCATGGTCGTCAACTCGGGCCTGGACCCCGACAGCGAGCGGGTCGTGACCTACCTGCCCCGCTTCCGCGACTCCGCCACCTGGGCGGAGCTGATCAAGGAAGAGCCGTCGCCCGACCGGAGCGCGCTCATCATGCGGCACGAACTGCCCGACGGGCGGATCTTCGCCTCCCTGTCGGTGATGGAGGTCGAGATCGCGCCCGGCGGTGTGACCTACGACTTCACCGACCTGACCGCCGATCGGGACGGATAGGCTCAAAGACATGAGATCGTGGTCCGCCCAGAACGTTCCAAAGCTCCCAGGTGAGAGCATTCCGCTGCGTCTCTACGACACGTCGGCCAGGCAGGTACGGCAGACCGATCCCGGGCCGACCGCCAGGATGTACGTCTGCGGCATCACCCCCTACGACGCCACCCACCTCGGCCACGCCAACACCTACCACGCCTTCGATCTGGTGGGCCGGCTGTGGCGGGACGCGGGCCACGAGGTGCACTACACGCAGAACGCCACCGACGTGGACGACCCGCTGCTGGAGCGGGCCGAGCAGACCGGTGTCGCCTGGCAGGAGCTGGCCGAGCGGGAGATCGAGCTGTTCCGCGGCGACATGGAGGCGCTGCGCATCATGCCGCCCCGCGAGTACGTCGGCGTCACCGAGGTCGTCGGCCGGGTGGCGGACCTGATCTCCCGGTTGTCGGCCAAGGGCGTCACCTACGAACTCGACGGCGACGTCTACTTCAACGTGGCCGACGCCCCCAAGTTCGGCCAGGTCTCCGGCTACGACGAGCAGGAGATGCTCGCCCTGTTCGCCGAGCGCGGCGGCGACCCCGACCGGCAGGGCAAGCGGCACCCGCTCGACTGGTTGTTGTGGCGCGCCGAGCGGCCCGGCGAGCCGGCCTGGGACTCGCCGCTGGGGCGGGGCCGCCCCGGCTGGCACATCGAGTGCACCGCGATCGCCCTGGACAACCTGGGCGCCGGCTACGACGTGGCGGGCGGCGGCTCCGACCTGATCTTCCCCCACCACGAGTGCGGCGCCTCCGAGGGGCACGCCGCGACCGGCGAGTGGCCGTTCGCCAAGTTCTACACGCACGCCGGCATGGTGGCGCTCGACGGCGAGAAGATGTCGAAGTCCAAGGGCAACCTGGTCTTCGTCTCCAAAATGCGCCGGGAGCACGATCCGATGGCGATCAGGCTCGTGCTGCTGGCCCACCACTACCGCGCCGACTGGGAGTACGTGCCGGAGCTGATCGCCGAGGCCGAACGCAGGCTGGCGCTGTGGCGCTCGGCCACCGGGGTGGCCGCCGGGCCGCCCGCGGAGGAACTGCTGGCGACGGTGCGCGAGCGCCTGGCCGACGACCTCGACTCGCCGTCCGCGCTGACCGCGATCGACGCCTGGGCCGAGCAGGCCGTGGCCGGCGACGGCCGTGACACCGCCGCCCCCGCACTCGTCCGCGACCTCACCGACGCACTCCTGGGCGTCACCCTGACCTGAGGCGCCGATGGGGCGTCACCCTGACCTGAGGCGCCGAGGGGTAGTCGCCCTGACCTGAGGCGCTGGCTGGGAGTCGCCCTGGCCTGACGGCCGCTGAAGGAAGGCAGGCTCAGGCGACGCCCGTGGCTTCTTCGAGCTCCTTGACCGCGGCCAGCTCCTCGGCGAACCACGCGATCGTGCGGCGCAGCCCCTCGGCCGCGGGGACCTGCGCCCGCCACCCGAGCCGCTCGGCCGCCAGCGCCGTGTCGGGCCGCCTGACCTTGGGATCGTCGGCCGGGCGGTCGATGAAGCAGATCTCCGACGACGACCCGGTCAGGCCCCTGATCAGGGTGGCCAGCTCCAGCATGGTCAGCTCGTCGGGGTTGCCGATGTTGACAGGCCCCGCGAAGTCGCTGCCCGCCATGGCCAGGATGCCCGACACGGTGTCATCGACGTAGCAGATCGAGCGGGTCTGCGACCCGTCGCCGGTGATCGTGATCGGCTCGCCGTTCAGCGCCTGCCGGATGAACGTCGGGATCGCCCGCCCGTCGAACGGCCGCATGCGCGGCCCGTAGGTGTTGAAGATCCGCACGATCCCGGTGTCGGTGGCGCGCGAGTGCCGGTAGGCGGTGGTCAGCGACTCGGCGAAGCGCTTGGCCTCGTCGTACACGCTGCGCGGCCCGACCGGGTTGACATTGCCCCAGTACGTCTCGCGCTGCGGATGCTCCAGCGGGTCGCCGTACACCTCGCTGGTGGAGGCCAGCACGAACCTGGCGCCCTTCTCCCTGGCCAGCCCCAGCGCGTGCAGCGTGCCCACGCTGCCCACGCGCAGGGTCTCGATCGGGTAGCGCAGGTAGTCGGCGGGGGAGGCGGCGGAGGCGAAGTGCAGGACGAGGTCGAGCCGGTGGGGCACGTGCACGTACCCGGTCAGGTCGCACTCGATGAGCCGGAACTCGGGCCGTACGAGGAGGTGCTCGACGTTGCGCGGCCCGCCGGTGAGGAAGCTGTCCATGCAGACCACCTCCGCGCCCTCATCCAGCAGCCGCTCGCACAGATAGGAGCCGAGGAACCCGGCGCCTCCGGTGACCAGAGCCTTCATGACGTGACCTCCAGGGCGGCTTCGACGACTTCACGAACCTCGATCTTGAGCAGGCCCGGGTCGGGTGACTGCCCGTGCGGGTCCCCGTTCCGCCCGGCCCACAGCGCCACGTGACGCCAGCCGGGCGGCGGCCCCCACAACGACGGCGAGACGGGGCCGAACAGCACCACCGACGGCACGCAGAACGCCGTCGCCAGGTGCGCCACGCCGGTGTCGCCGCACACCACCAGCCGCGCGTTGGCGACCAGGTCGATCAGGTCGGCCAGGCCGGTACGCCCGGCCAGCATCCGCTCCGGCGGCAGCCCCGCCAGCTCGGCCACCCTGACGGCGATCGGCACCTCCGCAACGTTCCCCGTGACGACCACGTCCTCCAGCGCCGCGGCCACCTCGGCGAAGCGCTCGGGCGGCCAGCGCCGCGCGGGGTAGGCGGCGCCCGGGTGCACGATCACCGGCCCCGTCCTGTCGGAGACGCCCAGCGTCAGGTCGCCGGGGTCGGCGGGGACGCCGTGCCACTCCAGCAGGCCGCACCAGCGCCGCACCTCGTGCACGCCGTCCTGCCACGGCGGCCCGGTGCCGAAGCTGATCAGCCGCCCCGGATCCGTGCGCCGCAGCGCCTCGACGCTCTGCGGCCCCCTCCCGTGCAGGTTCACCGCGATGTCCGGCCGTGCGAACGGCACAGGGCCCGGACCCGACACGTCCACCTGGTCGTCCACCGCGCCGATCAGCGGCAGCAGGGCCTCCAGCGGCCGTGGCGCGGCCAGCGTGATGCGGTGTTTGGGGAAGGCCTGGCGCAGCGCCCGCAGCGCGGGCACGGCCGTGAGCAGATCGCCCAGGCCGAGCCCGCGCAGCGCCAGCAGCTCTAGGGCCATGACGTCTCCGTGGACGGGCAGACGACGAGCTCTCTCACCTCGCAACCGGCCGGCTGCCGCAGCGCGAAGACGATGGCCTGGGCCACGTGGGCGGGATCGTTCAGCCCGGCCTCGGGGCCCGGCTTGTACTGTTCGGGACGGCCGTCGAAGAAGCCCGTCCGCATGCCGCCGGGAATCAGCAGCGTCACCCCCACCTCCCCGCGCAGCTCGACCGCCAGCCCCCTGGTGAAGCCGACCACGCCGAACTTCGAGGCCGAGTACGCCGAGGCGTCGCTGAGCGGCCGCAGCCCCAGCGTCGAGGCGCAGGTGACGACCGTGCCGCGGGTGTGCTTGAGATACGGCAGCGCGGCCCGTACGACCGCGGCCGTGCCCAGCAGGTTCACCTGGATGACCCGCTCCCAGTCGGCGGCCGGCACGTCCTCCAGCCGCCCGCAGGCGTCGATGCCCGCGGCCGTCACGACGCCGTCCAGGCCGCCGGCCCGCTCGGCGAGCTCGCGTACCGCCCGCTCGGCCTGCCCCCGGTCGGCCAGGTCCGCGGTCACGTGCTCGAAGCGCTGGTCGGGCTCGCGTACATCGACGACCAGCGCCTTCCAGCCCTCCTTCTCCACCGCCTCGGCGGTGGCCAGGCCGAGACCGGAGGCCCCTCCGGTGATCAATACGTTCACTGGATCTCCCTGATCAGGTTCGTTGTCGAACGTCCCGGCAGGGTGCTCAGCACGATGATCTCCGCGCCGAGCCTGCCGAGCACGCCGGATTCGGGCAGCACTTCCCCCTCGTAGTCGCCGCCCTTGACCCACACGTCCGGGCGCAACTGCTCGATGGCGCCCACCGGGGTGTCGTCGTCGAACACCAGCACCGCGTCCACGCAGCCCAGCGCCCGAAGCACCTCCACCCGGTCGCGCACGTCCACGATGGGCCTGGACGGGCCCTTCAGGCGGCGTACCGAGTCGTCGGAATTGACGCAGACGACCAGCGCGTCGCCCAGCGCCCTGGCCCGCCGCAGCAGGCTCACATGGCCCGCGTGCAGCAGGTCGAAGCAGCCGCCCGTGGCGATCAGCCGGCCGCCTTGGGAGCGGGTGAGGCCGGCCACCTCCAGCGCCGTGCGCGGCCGGTCGCCGAGCCGCTGCTCGCGCACCCGGACGGCGGCGGCCCCGCCGCGCTCGACGAAACGCGAGGCCTCGCCGACGCCCATCGTGACCGCCTCCTCGGCGCTGCCGCCCTCGCGCAGCACCAGCGCGGCGGCGGCGGCCAGCCGGTCGCCCGCGCCGCAGGAGTCCTGACCGCCCGCCCGCACCGGCGCCGGCACCTGCGTCAGCGGCCCGCCCGCCACGGCGAGCACGGCTCCGCTCTCGCCGGTCGTGACGGCCACCGCCCCGGCCCGCAGCTCCCTGACCAGCCGGCGGGCCGCCTGGTCAGGGCCGTGGTAGCCGGACGGGCACAGCAGCCTCGCCTCCGCCTCGCTGGGCGTCACCAGCGCGCAGCCGGGCATCGGCCGCCCGCCGCGCGGATGCGGGTCCCACACCACCGGCGCGCCGCCGCCGCCCAGCAGCTCGCGGGCCAGCCCGGCCATGCCCCTGCCGTAGTCGGAGACCAGCACCGCGCCGGCCCGCCCGATCGCCTCGACGGCCTGCGCGGTGGGGGAGTGCCTGGCCGTGCCGTCGCCGGTGTCCAGCCTGACCAGCGTCTGGCCCCTGGACCTGATCCTGGTCTTGCGCACGGTGCCGCCGTGCAGCGGCAGCCGTATCAGATCCAGCTCCTGCGACAGCAGCCCGCACAGGCGGTGCCCGTCGGGATCGTCGCCGACCGCCGTGACCAGCACGACGTCGGCGCCGTCCCGGGCGGCCAGCAGCGCCGCCAGGCCCGCGCCGCCCGGCCGGGCCCGCTCGGCCGCGACGTCCACCACCGGCACCGGCGCGTCCGGGCACAGCCGTTCGGCCTCACCCAGGACGTCCACGTCCAGCAGCGTGTCGCCGATGACGACCAGCGGAGCGCCTCTCAAAGCGGGTCCCCGACCGGCCGCAGCGCCTCCTCCATGGCGTCGCACAGCAGGTGGATCAGGGCCAGGTGCACCTCCTGCACGGTGGCGGTCTCGCCGGGCACGGCCACCGCCGCGTCGCACAACTCGGCGAGCGCGTTCGGCGCCGGGCCCGTCATGCCCCACGCGATGACCCCCGCCTCGCGCGCCGCGCCGGCCGCGGCCAGCACGTTCGGGCTGCCGCCGCTGGTGGACAGGCACAGCAGCACGTCCCCCGTACGGCCGTGAGCGCGCACCTGGCGGGCATAGACCTGATCGGCGCCGAAGTCGTTGGCGATCGCCGTCAGCGACGAGCCGTCGGCGTGCAGCGGGATGGCCGCGTACGGCCGCCTGTCGTCCCTGAACCTGCCGACCAGCTCGGCCGTCAGGTGCTGCGCCTCCGCCGCCGAACCGCCGTTGCCGCAGGCCAGCAGCCTGCCACCGGCGGCCAGCACGCCGGCCAGCTGCCCTCCCCAGCCCCGGACGGTGACCGCGTGGTCATCGACCTTCTCCAGGGTGTTCCAGAGTTTTTCCAGATGCGCATCCATGACTCAACCCCCCAGGGCCGCCAGACGGCAGACCTTTCCGTCGATGACCTGCGTGTACACGGCCTCGGTCGACTCGGCCACGCTCGGCCAGCCGTACCGCTCGCGGGCCCGGCGGGCCCCCGCCGCGCCCAGCGCCACGCGCAGCGCCGGGTTGCCGAGCACCTCCTTGAGCGCCCTGGCCAGGGCTCGCGGCCGGCGCGGCGGGACGAGCATCCCGCAGCCCGCGACCGTGTCCAGGTGGCCGCCGACCGCCGAGGCGATGACCGGCACCCCGCACGCCATGGCCTCGACCGGGACCAGCCCGAACGGCTCGTACCAGGGCACCGAGACCACGACGTCGGCCGAGCGCATCAGCGCGGGCACGTGCCGGCGCGGCACGCTGCCGATGACGTGCACGCGGTCCCCGAGCCCGTACCCATCGGCCAGCTCGCGCAGCCGGAAGGTCTCCCCGTCGTCGTGGCTGCCGCCGGCGATCACCAGGTTGGCGCCCGGCAGCTGGCGCAGGGCACGGAGCACGGTGTCCACGCCCTTGCGCGGCACCATCCGGCCGATGCTCAGCACGAGCGGCCCGTCCAGGCGCGGCGCCACCGGCCCGTCCGGGCGGAACGCCGTCAGGTCCACCCCGCACGGCACCACCGCGATGCGCTGCTCGGGTATCCCCATCGCGCACAACTCGCCCACCTCGTCGCTGCAGGTGGCCAGGACCGCGTCGGCCCTCAGGCCGATCTCGCGCTCGGTGTCGATGCGGTGCGCGGGGCTGGTGTCGGCCTCGCCCTGCCAGCGCCGCTTGACGGTGCCGAGCGCGTGGTAGGTCTGCACCACCGGCACCCCGCCGGCCGCCAGCAGCGCGGCCTGGCCGCTCATCCAGAAGTGCGCGTGCACGACGTCCGGCGGGCGCGCCGCCCAGCGCGCGGCCAGCCGTTCGGTGAACTCCGGCATGTACGGGGGCAGCTCGTCCTTGGGCACGGGAGCCGCGGGGCCGGCCGTGACGTACTCGACCGTGACGCCCGGCGCCAGGTCCACCGACTCCGGCTGAGCCGGTGACGAGCGCCGGGTGTGGATGCTCACGGTGTGCCCGCGCTCGGCGAGGGCCACCGCGAGCGCGGCGACGTAGACGTTCTGGCCGCCGGAGTCCACGCCGCCGACGGCAGCCAGCGGGTCCGCGTGCTCCGAGATGAGATCGACCTTCACTGCGTCAGCTCCCTCACTGCCTTGACCACCTGCTCACTTGTCACGTGGGACAGGCACGGGTGCCCGGGTACCGGGCAGTTCCGCGCCCTGCTGCCGCGGCAGGGCGCCTCCTGGTCGCCCAGCAACACCGCGGGCACGCCGTACGGGGCCCACCGGGCAGCCGGGACGACCGGGGCGAACAGGCTCACAACCGGCGTGCCGACCGCCGCCGCCAGGTGCGCGGGCCCGGTGTTGCCCGCCACCAGTACGGCGGCACGCTCGATCACGGCAGCCAGTTCTGCGAGTGTGGTCACTCCGCCCAGGTCGACTGCGACGTCACTGGCGACATAGGCGGTGAGTTCACGTTCGGTGCCTGTCACGACGACCTGGTGCCCGTCTCCGGCCAACTCCCGTACGGCCTGCCGATGCCTGTCGGCAGGCCATGTCCGGGCGGGGGCCGACGTCCCTGGATGCACCACGACATACGCGCCTTTGTCGGCAACGCCGCCGACGCCTATGCTTTGCCCCGTAAATTTCGCGATATCCGGCAATGGCCGCTGAACAGCGAGTTTGCCGTCATCGCCCGCCGGCAGCCGGAACCCCGCGGCCCTCGCCACCGCCAGCATCCGCTCCGCCTCCGGCACGTCCACGCTCTCGTCCACCACGTGGCGCACGTCGAGCAGCGAGCCCGGGTAGTCGTTGCTGATCGCGGTGATCCTGGCCACCCCGGCCAGCCGCAGCAGCAGCGCCAGCGGCAGCGCCGACTGGTGGAACGAGGTCAGCAGCACCGCCTCGTCGATCCCGCCGGCCATCTCGATCAGGCCGGCGACCTGGGGGCCGGTGACGGGGGGCGGGGTGTGGTCGATCCACGGGGCACGCCACTCGATCACCCGGTCCACGCCGGGCAGCAACTCGGCGGCCGCCCTGCCGTGCGGGCCGGCGAGGAAGACCACCTCGCGGGCGCCCGTCCGCACGGCCCGTACCGCGGGCCCGGCCAGCAGCACGTCCCCGGCGTCATCGAGCCGCGCCACCAGCACGCGCGGCCGTTTGGAACGTTCCGAACGGCTCATCGCCGCACCCTCCATTCCCCCCGCAACCGGTGCACGCAGGCGACCGGCGGGATCAGTACGCTCGTGACGCTCATCCGCAGCACCTCGCCCGGGGTACGCGGCCCCGGCGCGATCCGCCGCCACGCGAACTCCGCGCTCAACCCGGCCCACCCAACCGCCGCCACCCACGCCACCACGGGCACCACCCGCCTCCGGGTCGCGAGGGACGCCGCCGCGAGGAGGGACGCCGTGAGGCCGGTGGCCGTGGTGAGGGCGTGCAGGCGCAGCCGTCCGGGGCCGCCGCCGATGTCCGTGCGCCACGACGGCCCGTGCAGACGCCGCATGAGGGCGTCGTCGGCGTTGCCCCGCTGGAAGCGCACGCTCGCCCAGAACCCGTCGGCCCGCACCGGATGCGCCGTCACCCGCTCGCCCACGACCAGCCGATGCCCGGCCCGGCCCACCCGCAGCGCCAGGTCGGCGTCCTCCCGGTAGGCTCGGGGGAAACGTTCGTCGAAGCCGCCCACCGCCGCCAGCACCGACGGCCGGTATGCCATGTCGGCCGTCACCCACAGCGCCCCGGCCAGCCCCGCCGTGTGCCGCTCGGCGTCGGTCGGCGGGCGCTCGGGCAGCGGCACCACGATGCGCCCCTGGCTGCCCGCGACATCGCCCGGCAGGTCGATGAGATCCTTGTGCAGCGCCTCGGCCCACCCCGGCGCGGGAACCACGTCGTCGTCGAGGAAGACCACCCACGGCGTGCCGGCCGCCCGCCATCCGGCGTTGCGCGCCGCCGCAGGACCGCGCCCGCCCGACCGCACGACGCGGACATGCGCGGGCAGCGACTCCATCACGGCAGACGGCTCCTGTTCGTGGGTGCCGCCCGCACTGACCGTACCCGCTCGGGCACTCTCCGTACCAGGGGGGCCGGATGCTTTTCTGTCGTCCACCACGATCACCGGCACGTCCGGCCCCACGGCCGCCAGCGTCGCGCGCAGCGAGGGCCGCCCGATCGTGGGGATCACCACGGTGATCACGAGGCGTACATCTCGCCGCGCCGCACCAGGTACGGCCCCAGCACCAGCACCTCCACCGGCGAGGACCCGAAACACTCCAGCGCGTCGCGCGGATCGTCCACCATGGGCCGCCCCGCGGTGTTGAGGCTCGTGTTGACCACGACCGGCAGCCCCGTACGCGCCTCGAACTCGCCCAGCACCCGCGCCATCAGCGGCTGCTCGCGCGGCGAGATCGTCTGGATCCTGGCCGTCCCGTCCACGTGCACGACCGCCGGGATGCGCGCGGCCCAGTCCGGGTGCACGTCGTGCACGAACAACATGTACGGCGACGGCACCGGCCCCCGGCCGAAGATCTCCCGCGCCCGCGACTCCAGCACCATGGGCGCGATGGGCCGGAACTGCTCGCGTCCCTTGACGTCGTTGAGCCGCTCGGTGTTGCGCGCGTGCCCCGGATGCGCCAGCAGCGAACGCTGCCCGAGAGCCCGCGGCCCGTACTCCGCCCGCCCCTGGAACCACGCCACGATCCGGTCGGCCGCGAGCTCGGCGGCCACGGCGGCGGCCAGGTCGGCCGGGCGCGTGTACGGCACGCGCGCCACGTCCAGCCACGCCCCCAGTTCCTCGTCGGTGAAGCCGCGCCCCAGCGCCGCGTCCCGCATGGGCACGACCTGCTCGCCGTGGGCCTGCGCCAGGTGCAGGGCCCCGCCCAGCGCGGTGCCGGAGTCGCCGGCGGCCGGCTGGACCCACACCTCCTCGAACGGCCCCTCCGCCAGCAGCCGGGTGTTGGCCACGCAGTTGAGCGCCACCCCGCCGGCCATGGCCAGCCGCCGCTCGCCGGTCCGCCCGTGCAGCCAGCGCGCCAGGTCCAGCAGCACCTCCTCCAGCCGGGCCTGCACGCTGGCGGCCAGGTCGGCGTGGTCGCAGGTCCAGGGGGCGCCCCTGCGCAGGGCCTTGGCGTACCCGCTCCAGTCGATCGGCTCGACCCGGAACCCGCCGTCCCCCGTCGCGTAGATCAGCTCCCGCAGCGCCTCCAGGTGACGGGGTGTGCCGTAGGAGGCCATCGCCATCACCTTGTACTCGTCGCTGGAGCGCAGGAAGCCCAGGTGTTCGGTGACGTCCTCGTACATGAGGCCGAGCGAGTGCGGCAGCGGCTGCGTGGCCAGCACCTCCAGCTCGCCGCCGGTGTAGCGGCCCGCCAGGTGGGAGAGGTTCTCGCCGCGCCCGTCGCACACCAGTACCGCGCAGTCGCGCCACGGCGCGGTCAGGCCGGCCGAGGCGGCGTGCGCCACGTGGTGCGGCACGTAGCCGACCTGGCCGGGGTCCAGCCCCGGCAGGGCGGTGGCGAGGAAGGCGGGCGCGCGCACCGCGTACCTGGTGCGCAGCTCCTCCCAGTCGCCCTCGGGCTCGCCGCTCACCAGGGACGGGTCGTAGGAGTAGGCCACGGCGTCGAGGTCCTCGGGGGAGAGGCCGGCCTCGCGCAGGCACCAGGCGGCGGCCAGCTCGGGCAGCTCCCAGGCGGAGAACGCCAGCGGCCGCTTGCCGTGCTTGCGGCGGCTGAAGCGCTCCTCCTCAGCGGCGGCCACGATCCGCCCGTCGACCACCAGCGCCGCGGCGGGGTCGTGGAAGATCGCGTTGATGCCGAGAAAGTTCATGCTTCCTCCCCTAAGGATGTCGAGAACCGCTACCGAGAGAAGCGATGCTCAAACCTGCCGACCCCGCATGAGGTGCGAAAACGGACCAAAATCCTGAATTTGGTCACTGTGAGTAGTTGTTTGCCTGGTCGGGTGCCGGGTAGCTGCCGGGCACGCGACGGAGGTGAAAGGTGTTCGAAAAGCGACGTCCCGGCGCCGTGCTCTTCGACCGGGACGGGACCCTGATCAGGGACGTGCCGTACAACGGCGACCCCGCCCTCGTCGAGCCCATGCCGGGCGCGATCGAGGCGCTGATCAGGCTCAGACGCGCCGACGTGCCGGTGGCCGTGGTCACCAACCAGTCGGGCGTGGCCAAGGGCCTGCTCTCCCCGGACGAGATGGACCAGGTCAACGCCAGGGTGGAGGAGCTGCTCGGCCCGTTCGACGCGTGGGCGATCTGCGTACACGACGACGCCGACGGCTGCACCTGCCGCAAACCCGCGCCCGGCCTCGTGATCAGGGCCGCGGCCGTGCTCGACGTCAGCCCGCGCGACTGCGTGGTGGTCGGCGACATCGGCCGCGACATGGAGGCGGCCAGGGCCGCCGGCGCCAGGGGCATCCTCGTCCCGACCAAGGAGACGCTGCGCGATGAGATCCAGCAGGCCGCCGAGGTCGCCGACGACCTCATCGACGTCGTGGACCGCGTGCTGAGCGACGCGGAGAGCCCCGTGCCGGCCGCCGCGGCGCCCTGGGCCCGCGCCATGGGCTGGAGCCGCTGGTGAGGATCCTGCTCTGGCACGTGCACGGCTCCTGGGCCGGCGCGTTCCTCAGCGGATCCCACGAGTACGTGCTGCCGCTCGTTCCCGGCCGTGGTCCCGACGGCCGGGGACGGGCGGCGACCTACGACTGGCCCGACAACGCCCGCGAGGTGCCCTACGACCGCCTGCGCCACGAACCCGTGGACGTTGTCGTCTACCAGCGCCCGCACGAGATCGACCTGGCCCGCGAATGGCTGGGCCGCGACGTGCCCGGGATCTACGTCGAGCACAACACGCCGGTCGGCGACGTGCCCCGCACCCGCCACCCGCTGGCCGGCCGCGCCGACATCACGCTCGTGCACGTCACCCACTTCAACGAGCTGTACTGGGACAACGGCCGCGCCCCGACCCGCGTCATCGAGCACGGCGTCCCCGACCCCGGCCACCTGTACACGGGGGAGTTGCCCAGGGCGGGCGTCGTGGTCAACGAGCCGGTACGCCGCACCAGGGTCGCCGGGACCGACCTGCTGCCCCGCTTCGCCGAGCGGGTGCCGCTCGACGTGTTCGGGATGAAGGTGAACGGGCTGCCGTACGGCACCCACGAGGACCTGCCCCAGCACGCCATGCACGCCGAACTCGCCCGCAGGCGCGTCTACCTGCACCCCTACCGCTGGACCTCGCTCGGCCTGGCCCTGATCGAGGCCATGACCCTGGGCATGCCCGTGGTCGCGCTGGCCGCCACCGAGGCGATCGAGGCCGTGCCGCCCGAGGCCGGCGTGTTGTCCACGAAGGTGCACGTGCTGGCCGACGCCCTGCACGCCTTCGCCCGGGATCCGGAGAGCGCGGGTCAGGCCGGCAAGGCGGCCAGGGCGGCCGCGCTGGCCCGCTACGGGCTCGGCCGGTTTCTGGCCGACTGGGATGACCTGCTGCTCAGCGAGGTATGACGCCCTGAGGTGTGGGTAGCGCGAACATCATGATGATGCTCGACTGGACACGCAGGGCAGCCTGCCTCGACCTGGACCCGGAACTGTTCTTCCCGATCTCCATGGAAGGTCCCAGCCAGTCTCAGGTCGAGCAGGCCAAACAGGTGTGCGGGAATTGCCCCGTACGGGAGACCTGCCTCGCCTACGCGCTGGACACCCGGCAGGCGTACGGCGTGTGGGGCGGCACCGACCCCGCGCAGCGACGAGAACTCACCCAGCCGGCCGGGGCCCGCTAGGTCTCGCCGGCACCCGCCGGATCAGATGGCGGGCAGGGCCTCGGCGAGGAAACGTTCGCGCTCGGCAGCCTCCAGGTGGTCGCTGAACAGCACGCCGTCGAGGTGGTCGGCCTCGTGCTGCAGCACCCGCGCCAGCACCCCGAGCGCCCGCACCGTGACGGGCTTGCCGAACATGTCGCGGCCACGCGCCGTGACCATGTAGGAGCGTTCCAGTGGCCACCACACGCCGGGCGCGGACAGGCACGCCTCATCAGCGGTGACCCGCCGCTCCGACAACTCAAGCCGCGGATTGATCAGATGGCCCGACCTGCCGTCGTAGGAGTAGACCAGCACCCGCACCGGCTCGCCGATCTGCGGAGCGGCCAGGCCGGCGCGGCCCGAGGCCGCCCGCATGGTGGCCGTCAGCGCCTTGACCAGCCGACGGAGCTCCCGATCGAAATCCTGGATCGGTGCCGCGACCGAGCGGAGCACCGGATCATCGAACACGCGAATAGGCCGGACCGTCACCCGCAACTCCCCGATAGGCCGCGTCGTCTCCAAGAACGTTTCCCATGACCGAGCCGGGCCAATCGTGAAGCTTGTTGCTTGTAGCACAGCGGTAACAGAAGAGACCCAGTGGCGAAACCCCCCGAAAGCAGTATCGGAGGGTGATCTCACTTGCGTCACACGCGCCTGTGATGTCTGGCCGGGCGCTCGGGGCCCGGCCAGACATCTTCGACTATCTGGAGGTGCCAGCATGAGCGCGCTTCCCCTTGAGGGCGGATCCTCCCCGGAGACGGCGCCCGACGCCCTGGCCGGCTTCACCATCGGCGTGACCGCGACCAGGCGGCGCGAGGAGTTCGGCGCGCTGCTGGAGCGCCGTGGCGCGCGCGTCGTCAGCGCCCCCGCGATCCGGCTCGTCCCCCTGGCGGAGGACGCCGACCTGCTCGCCGCCACCCGCCAGAGCCTGGAGCAGCCGCTCGACGACGTGGTCGTCACCACGGGCGTCGGCTTCCGCGGCTGGATGGCCGCCGCCGAGGGCTGGGGCCTGTCCGCCGACCTGGGCGAGCACCTGTCCACCTCCCGCCTGCTGACCCGCGGCCCCAAGGCCAGGGGAGCGGTACGCGCGGCCGGGCTCAACGACCACTGGACGCCGGCGACCGAGTCGTGCCAGGAGGTCAAGGAGTACCTGCTGGCCCAGGACCTGCGCGGGCGGCGCATCGCGGTACAGCAGCACGGCGAGCCGCTGCGCGACTTCGTGGACGACCTACGCGGGGCCGGGGCCGAGGTGATCGAGATCCCGGTCTACCGGTGGCTGCCCTACCGCGACATCTCGCCGCTGCGCCGCCTGATCAGCCAGACGATCTCCGGTTCGGTGGACGCGGTCGCCTTCACCAGCGCGCCCGCCGTGCACGCCATGCTCGGCGCGGCCAGGTCGGAGGGGCTGGAGGAGTCGCTGCTGGCCGCGTTCAGCGGATCCGTCGTGGCCGCTTGCGTCGGGCCCGTCACCGCCGACCCGCTCACCTCGCGCGGCGTGCCGACCCTGCAGCCCGACCGCTCCCGGCTCGGCGCGCTGGCCCGCGCCCTGGCCCGGCACCTGCCCGAGCACGGCGTCACCCGGCTCACGGCCGGCGGGCACCGGCTGGAGATCCGCGGGCACGCGGTGGTCGTGGACGGCGAACTCCGGCCGCTGCCGCCCGCCCCGATGGCGGTGCTCAAACGCCTGGCCGACAAGCCGGGGCACGTGGTGTCGCGGGCCGACCTGCGTACGGTGCTGCCGGGCAGCGTCGCGCGCGACTCGGCCGAGCACGCCGTGGAGATGGCCATCACCCGGCTGCGCCGCGCCCTGGGGCCCAGCGGCATCGTCGAGACGGTGGTCAAGCGCGGCTACCGCCTCGCCTGCCAGTACGAGGCAGCCCTTTGACCACCACGCACGCCCACGATCACGCCGACACGCATCACTTGCAGCATGAGGAGAACACCATGCCTTGGGGCACTGCGTTTTCCGGTCGCGTCACGCGCGCCGGGGGAGACCGGTGACGCCCGCACTCGTCCTGGCCGCGCACGGCACGCGCAGCGCCGCGGGGGAGCACACCCTGGCGGCGCTGGCGGACACGGTCAGAAGGGTCCGTCCAGGGCAGCGCGTGGAGCTGAGCTACCTGGAGATCAGCTCACCCCTCCTGGCGGAGGTCCTGCCCGCGGTCCGCGGCCCGGTGGTCGTGGTCCCGCTGCTGCTGGCCGGCGGCTACCACGTGCACATCGACCTGCCCGAGGTCATCGCCGAGCACCGCCCGGACGCGGTGGTGGCCGGCTGGCTGGGGCCGCACCGGTTGCTGACCTCGGCGCTGGCCCGCAAGCTGGCTCGGGCGGGCCTGCGCGCCACGGACGCCGTGCTGCTCGGCGCGGCCGGCTCGTCCGACCCGTCGGCCCTGGCCGACGTGCGCGCCGCCGCCCACCAACTCGCCGTCCGCCTGGCACGCCCGGTGACGGCGGCCTTCGCCTCGGCCGGCACGCCGTCCCTTGAGGAGGCGATGGAACGGCTGCGCTCGACACCCGCCGCCCGCGTGGCTATCGCCTCGTACCTGCTCGCCCCCGGCTACTTCCACGACCGGCTGGTGTCCTCGGCGGAAACGGGGCCGGTGAGCGACCCGCTGGGCGCGGACCGCGACGTGGCGGCACTGATCTGGCACCGCTACGACGAGGCCCTGCACCGCACCAGAACCACCGCCGAACCCCAGCCCCTGACCCGAACCTGACGATCACGCGTAGCCCGCGGGCCCGCAGGCAGGCAGCCCCGGAGTCCCCGCAGGCCCGCCGCCCGCCGCGGTGGGCTGGAGGTGGCCAGGCGGGGCGGGGTGGGGCGGAGGAGAGGTCAGGCGGGCTGGGGGATGGGTTCCAGGCGTAGCTCCCGTACGATCTCGCGGGCGCTGGCCTCCCGCGCCGGCCCGTCGTCGGCGCCGACGAACATCTCGATGTAGGCCCGGTGGAAGCAGCCCGCGACCAGCAGCCGGGCGCTCCCTTCCGGGTCCACGTCGGCCCGTACCCGGCCCAGCCCCTGCTCGGCCGCCAGGTAAGCGGCCAGCGGCGCGGTCTCCGTACGGGGCCCGAGCCCCGTCTCGCGGACGGCCTGGCGGAAGCGGACCGTCACGTTCGGCGAGGTGAAGGCCGGAAGTGCGGCGCTTTGTACATCTATGTAGTAGTCAATCCCCGCTCGCGCAATCGGCAGAAGATTGTCCGCTACGGACCCTTTTCCGATGCGATGGGAAAGATCGTGGAGAATGCTGAGCCAGAGGGGGAGGCGGTCCTGCAGCAGGGCGAGGAAGTAGTCCACCGAGCCGCCGGCCCGGTCCTCCCTGAGCGAGACGGCCATCTCCAGGATGCGCCGCCTGGTGTCCTGGCTCCTGCGGGGCGGGTCTATGTGGGGTGTCGCCATGGCATGCCTTACGTGCGCGGTCAGTTGTTGAGCAGCATCACGTGCGAAGCCGAGGTGCCCGGAGGTTCCGGGCGACTCTAATCTGGGATCCCAACTTGGTGGAAAATTATACGGGTTCCCGATTATGGCCCAAAGGCGCGAAACATTGGCGGATTTGCGCCCTGAGCGTTAGCTGTCAGTGTCGCGGTCCCTGCGCCGCAGGTAGCGCTCGAACTCGGCCGCGATCGCATCGCCACTGGCCTCGGGCAGCTCGGCGGCGTCTTTGCGCTCCTCAAGCTCCTTGACGTAGTCGGCCACCTCGCTGTCCTGCGAGGCCAGCTCGTCCACGCCGCGCTCCCAGGCCCGCGCCTCCTCGTCGAGGTCGCCCAGCGGCATCGGCACCTCCAGGACGTCCTCCAACCGGCGCAGCAGCGCGAGCGTCGCCTTGGGGTTGGGCGGCTGGGCCACATAGTGCGGCACCGACGCCCACAACGAGATCGCGTCGAGCCCCGCCTGGCCGAACGCGTGCTGCAGCACTCCCACGATCCCCGTCGGGCCCTCGTAGCGGCTCAGCTCCAGGTTGATCGAGCGGGCCAGCCCCGAGTTCGTCGCGCCGCCCAGGATCGGCACCGGACGCGTGTGGGGCGAGTCGTTGAGCAGCGCGCCCAGCATCACCGCCAGCTCGATGCCCAGCTCGCGGCAGACGTAGATGATGTCGGAGCAGAACGAGCGCCAGCGCATGTTGGGCTCGATGCCGCGCAGCAGGACGATGTCACGCTCTAGGCCCGGCGGCCTGGCGCGCAGCAGCCGCGTCGTCGGCCACGTGATCGACTGGCCCGGCCCCTCGGCCAACATCTCCACCACGGGCCGGGTCACCTGGAAGTCGTAGTAGTCGTCGGGGTCGAGCGAGACGAGCGGCTCGGCCTTCCAGGCGGACTCGAGATGGGCGATCACACCGCTGGAAGCCTCACCCGCGTCGTTCCACCCCTCGAACGCGGCAATGAGCACCGGGTCGACGAGCTCGGGGAGCCCTTCGAGCTCTATCACGTGTCGCCTCCTCTCTCCATCGTCCCGCTAAGCCTATGCGGTAAGCAGGCTTCACCGTCACCGATCTTCCCGCGAACGCCGCGCCGTACCCCACCTCGAACGGCCTGCGCGTGTGTGGGCCGGCAGGGGCGCGAACGGTCCCGATCGCCGGAGCAGCGGCGGCCCGAGGGGCGTGGGCGGCACGTAACCCCAGGTAACGGCACGGTTGCCGCACGTCCGCCCCACCTCGCGCACGCGGGCGCGGGCGTGACGGAAGTCCGGGAAGAAACGGGCTCGGGCCGATGCGAGGCGGACGCGGCGTTCGCGCCCCGCGAACTCCACAAGCTTGCGAGGGCGCGTCGCGGGGGCCGCGTCCAGGAAACCCGCCGCCCAGGAAACCCGCCGCCCAGGAGGGCCGGCTCGCGCGGGAGCTCTTCGGTGGGTCAGCGGCCGCCGTCGGTCGTGCGGACGATCAGCACGTCGCACGGGGCCCGGTGCGTGACCTCCGACGGCACCGACCCGAGCAGCCGCCCCGCCAGCGTGTTCAGCCCCCGGTTGCCCACCACGAGCAGGTCGGCCCGGTGCCGCCCCGCCAGCGAGACCAGCACGTCCACCGCCTCTCCCTGCTCGGCCGCCAGCACCACGTCACCGGCGCCCGCCGCCACGGCGTGCCCGCGCGCCGCACGCAGGGCGTCCTCCGCCGGGGTGGCCCCGCTCACCTTGTACGCCAGCCGCCCCAGCAGGTCGGCCGCCGCGGCCCGCTCGCTCTCCCGCATGGGCAGGTACGCGCAGGCCAGCACGAGCGTGGCGCCGGTGGCCGAGGCCAGGGCGGCCGCCGCCGAGACCGCGCGGAAGGAGGACGCCGAGCCGTCGGTGCCGACGAGGACGGTGCGGTAGGCCATGGAGCCTCCCCAGGGGGACGTCTCACGCAATTGACACAAAATACAATAGCGGTGAACGCAGGCCGGAGGTGTGCGCGAACTGCGCTTGAGGCGCACCGGATAAGCTTTCCCCCATGAGCATCTCCCCGTCCTTGCGAGAAGTGTTGTCCCAGCGCGTCATCGTCGCCGACGGGGCGATGGGCACCATGCTCCAGGCGCAGGAGCCCACGCTCGACGACTTCCACGGTCACGAGGGCTGCAACGAGGTGCTCAACGTCACCCGCCCCGACATCGTGCGCGGCGTGCACGACGCCTACTTCGCCGTCGGCGTCGACTGCGTGGAGACCAACACCTTCGGCGCCAACTGGGCCGCGCTCGGCGAGTACGACATCCCCGACCGCGTCTTCGAATACTCCGAGGCGGGCGCCAGGATCGCCCGCGAGTCCGCCGACCACTGGTCCACGCCCGACCATCCGCGCTTCGTGCTCGGCTCCATGGGCCCCGGCACCAAGCTGCCGACCCTCGGCCATCTGCCGTACGCGAAACTGCGCGACTCCTACCGTGACAACGCCGCGGGCCTCATCGCGGGCGGCGCCGACGCGCTGATCGTCGAGACCTGCCAGGACCTGCTGCAGGTCAAGGCCGCCGTCATCGGCTCCAGGCGGGCGATCGAGGAGTCGGGGCGCGACATCGTGCTCATCGCCCAGGTCACCATCGAGACCAACGGCGCGATGTTGCTCGGCTCCGAGATCGGCGCCGCGCTGACCGCGATCGAGCCGCTCGGCGTCGACATCGTCGGCCTCAACTGCGCCACGGGCCCGGCCGAGATGAGCGAGCACCTGCGCTACCTCGCCCGCCACTCGCGGCTGAAGCTGTCGTGCATGCCCAACGCGGGCCTGCCGGTGCTGACCGCCGACGGCGCGTACTATCCGCTGAGCGCGCAGGAACTGGCCGACGCCCACCAGAACTTCACCCGCGACTACGGCCTGTCCCTGGTCGGCGGCTGCTGCGGCACCACCCCCGAGCACCTGCGCCAGGTGGTCGAGCGGGTGCGCGGCAAGGAGGTCACCGGGCGCCGCCCGCACCCGGAGCCGGGCGCCTCCTCGCTCTACCAGACCGTCCCGTTCCGGCAGGACACCTCCTACCTGGCCATCGGCGAGCGCTGCAACACCAACGGCTCCAGGGCCTTCCGCGAGGCCATGCTCGAAGGCCGCTGGGACGACTGCGTCGAGACGGCCCGCGACCAGGCCCGCGACGGCGCCCACATGCTCGACCTGTGCGTCGACTACGTGGGCCGCGACGGCGTGGCCGACATGAAGGAGCTGGCCTTCCGCTTCGCCACCGCCTCCACCCTGCCGATCATGCTCGACTCGACCGAGCCCGCGGTGCTGCAGGCCGGCCTGGAGATGCTCGGCGGGCGCGCGGCGGTCAACTCCGTCAACTACGAGGACGGCGACGGCCCCGACTCCCGCTTCCAGAAGATCATGCGCCTGGTACGCGAGCACGGCTCGGCCGTGGTCGCGCTGACCATCGACGAGGAGGGCCAGGCCCGCACCGCCGACTGGAAGGTGCGCGTGGCCGGCCGCCTGATCGACGACCTGACCGGCAACTGGGGCATGCGCGTCGAGGACATCATCGTCGACTGCCTGACCTTCCCCATCGCCACCGGCCAGGAGGAGACCAGGCGCGACGGCCTGGAGACCATCGAGGCCATCCGCGAGCTCAAGCGCCGCTACCCGGGCGTGCAGACCACGCTGGGCCTGTCCAACATCAGCTTCGGCCTCAACCCGGCCGCCCGCATGGTGCTCAACTCCGTCTTCCTCAACGAGTGCGTCAACGCCGGGCTCGACTCCGCCATCGTGCACGCCTCCAAGATCCTGCCGATGGCCCGCATCCCCGACGAGCAGCGCCAGGTCGCGCTCGACATGGTCTACGACCGCCGCCGCGAGGGCTACGACCCGCTGCAGAAGTTCATGGACCTGTTCGAGGGCGTGGACGCCGCCGCCATGCGCGCCGGCAAGGCCGAGGAGCTGGCGGCGCTGCCGCTGTGGGAGCGGCTCAAGCGGCGCATCATCGACGGCGAGAAGAAGGGCCTGGAGGCCGACCTCGACACCGGCCTTGAGCAGCGCCCCGCCCTGGAGATCATCAACGACGTGCTGCTCGACGGCATGAAGACGGTCGGCGAGCTGTTCGGCTCCGGCCAGATGCAGCTGCCGTTCGTGTTGCAGTCGGCCGAGGTGATGAAGACGGCCGTCGCCTACCTCGAACCCCACATGGAGCGCGTCGAGGGCGAGACGAAGGGCCGCATCGTGCTGGCCACCGTCAAGGGCGACGTGCACGACATCGGCAAGAACCTCGTCGACATCATCCTGTCCAACAACGGCTACCAGGTCGTCAACCTGGGCATCAAGCAGCCGGTCTCGGCCATCCTGGAGGCCGCCGACGAGCAGAAGGCCGACGTCATCGGCATGTCGGGGCTGCTGGTGAAGTCCACGGTGATCATGAAGGAGAACCTGGAGGAGATGAACTCCAGGGGCCTGTCGGAGAAGTACCCGGTGCTGCTCGGCGGCGCCGCCCTGACCCGCGCCTACGTCGAGCAGGATCTGGCCGGGCTGTTCGAGGGCGAGGTGCGCTACGCGCGTGACGCGTTCGAGGGGCTGCGGCTGATGGACGCGTTCATGGCCGTCAAGCGCGGCGTGGCCGGCGCGAAGCTGCCGCCGCTGCGCGAGCGGCGCGTCAAGACCGGCGCGGTGCTGGAGCGCACGCCCGTCGAGGAGCTGCCCGCCCGCTCCGACGTGGCCGCCGACAACCCCGTGCCGGCCGCGCCCTTCCGGGGCGACCGCGTGGTCAAGGGCATCTCGCTGAACGAGTACGCCGCCTTCCTGGATGAGCGGGCCCTGTTCCTCGGCCAGTGGGGGCTCAAGCCCACCAGGGGCGGCGACGGCCCCGGCTACGAGGAGCTGGTCGAGACCGAGGGACGGCCGCGGCTGCGCATGTGGCTGGAGCGGATGCAGACCGAGGGCCTGCTGGAGGCGGCCGTCGTCTACGGCTACTTCCCGTGCGTCTCCGACGGCGACTCGCTGATCATCCTCGGCGACGACGGCAACGAGCGCACCCGCTTCACCTTCCCGCGCCAGCGCCGCGACCGGCACCTGTGCCTGTCGGACTTCTTCCGCGGCAAGGACACGGGCGAGGTCGACGTGGTCGGCTTCCAGGTGGCCACCATGGGCTCGAAGATCTCCGACGCCACGGCCGAGCTGTTCGCCAAGGACGCCTACCGCGACTACCTGGAGCTGCACGGCCTGTCGGTCCAGCTCACCGAGGCGCTGGCCGAGTACTGGCACGCCCGGGTGCGCTCGGAGTGGCGGATCGGCGGCGAGGAGTCCCTGGACGACATGCTCAAGGTCAACATCCAGGGCTGCCGCTACTCCTTCGGCTACCCGGCCTGCCCCAACCTGGAGGACCAGAAGCAGCTGTTCGAGCTGCTCGACCCCGAGCGCATCGGGGTGTCGCTGTCGGAGGAGTTCCAGCTCCACCCCGAACAGGCGACCTCCGCCCTGGTCGCCCACCACCCGGAGGCCAAGTACTTCAACGTCTGAGCACTCAGGGGGGTCAGGCCGTTCGCGGCAGGGCCCTGCTGTTATGCAGGATGCGGAAGCGCCCGCCGGCGTCGGCGTCGAGGAAGATGATGTCCCGGTGCTCGCCGTGCTCGGCCTCGACCTCCACGAAGTGGGCGTCGTCGAGCGCGGCCAGGGTCGTGACCGGGTTCGTGACCAGGGTCTCGACGAGCTCGCCGCGCGGGATGACGGTCATGGTCAGCGACCGCCGCCCGTCGTGGCCGATCCTGATGGTGGCCAGGCCCATGTCGAAGTCGCCCACGTACCGGCGGGGATCGGCGACCGGCACCGCGACCGCCGGGGGCCGCGGCGGCGCGGGCGCGCGCACGCCGCCCAGCTCCTCCAGCAGCGGGAGCACCAGGTTCTGGTAGAGCCCGGCCGTGCCGCCGCCGTTGGTCAGCAGCGCCACCGCGACGCCCGCGTCCGGGACCATGCGCAGGAACGCCTTCTGGCCGATCGTCGCGCCGTGATGGCCGATCACCGTGCCGCCGTCCCAGTCATGCAGCTCCATGCCGAGCCCGTACGCGGCGGGGAACCCCGACAGCGGCGGCGACGACACCTGGCGGGCGCGCATCGCGCGGGCGGAGGCGGCGGAGAGCAGCCGCGTGCCGTCGCCCGCGAGCCCGTCGGCCAGCAGCGGCCGGGCGAACTCCAGCAGGTCCGTGGCGCTCATGACGAGCCCGCCCGCCGGATCCAGCGCCCGCGGCAGTGACCAGGCCGGGGCCGGCCCCGCGTGCTCTCCCTCGCCGACGTGGCCGACGGCGGCCCGGTGCATGAGCGCCTGTTCCGGCAGCGTGACCGCGGCCCGCAGGCCGAGCGGCTCGATGAGCCGCCACTGCGTCGAACGGCTCCAGCTGTGGCCGTCCAGCACCTCGATCAGCCGGCCGAGGACGACGAAACCCGCGTTGTTGTACGAGAACAGCGTCCCCGGCGCGGTGACCTGGGGTGCGCCGCGCAGGTTGGCCACGAGGGCCGCGACGGCGTCGTCGCCCCGGCCGTAGTCCGTGATGTCCTCACCTGCGAAGCCCGCGGTGTGCGTCAGCAGGTGCCGCGGCGTGACGGTCGCGGCGGCGTCCGGGTCGGCCAGCGCGAAGTCCCGAAGGTGGTCCCTGACGGGCCGGTCGAGGTCCAGCCGCCCTTCGTCCGCCAGCTGCATGATCATCGTGGCGGTCCACGTCTTGGTGATCGAGCCGATCTGGAAGATCGAGCCGGGGGTGGCCTCGACGCCGGTGCGCGTGTTGAGCACGCCGGTGGCGGCCTCGGTGATCGCGCCGTCGTACAGGACCGCGAGGGTGGCGCCCGGGACGCCGTGCCGGCCGGCCTCCTCGGTGAGGCGTTCCTGGACATCTATTGAGTTCATATTTGGCACTATAGCCAAAAGTGGAATCAATGTCGCGGTAGAGTTCCGGTGGAGGACGATCGGCAGGAAGGACGCCAGTGAGTGACGTCGGTGTGCTGCACCCGGTGCGGATCCGGGTGGCGCAGATCCTGGCGCTCGGCCCCCATACGGGCACCGAACTGCGGCAGGCGCTGCCTGACGTGCCCTACAGCACGCTCTACCGGCATGTCCGCTGGCTCGCCGGCGCCGGCGTCATCCGCGTCAGCGGGGAGCGCAAGGTGCGCGGGGCGGTCGAGCACACCTACGAGCTCGACGAACCCGCGGTCCAGGTGGCGGTGCCGGATCCGGCGCGGATGACGGCGGCCGACCACGACCGGGCGGTGACCGCCTTCGTCACGGGTCTCATGGCGCAGGCGCACGCCTACCTGGAGGGGGAGCCGGAGGATCCGGTCGCGGACGGGCTGACGTACCTGACGACGCAGCTGTGGGTGGATGAGGAGGAGCTGGCGCTGGTGCGGGCCCGGCTGCGGGAGATCATCGCGCCGCTCGCGCGCAGCGGCCCCGGGCCGGGGCGGCGGCAGCTCACCCTGGGGATCGTCGCGGTCCCGCGCTCCGGCGGCGGCACACCGCATCCCCCCGCCGCCACACACCCAACAGCGAAGCCGGATACGGGTGTGGACCCAGAGGCGAACTCTGGCTGATTTTCCGGGGCGGGCCCGCGGAACTCCTCCGCGAGAACGTTCCTCGTGCGTTCAGAACGGGATGACGGCGGCGCGTGCCGTTCGTTCAGCACAAGGCGAGCACGATTCAGCCCTCCGTTCACGCGGGGGCTATGACATGGGCCGACACTTACCACCGAATCGGGGGCAAAGCATGGACGCGGTATTTTTCGACATGGACGGGCTGCTGGTCGACAGCGAGCGGGTCTGGCTGGAGATCGAGACAGAGGTGATGGGCAGGCTCGGCGCCGAGTGGACGCCCGAGCACCAGGCCCACCTGGTCGGCGGGTCCATGGAGCGCACGGTGGCCTACATGCTGGCGGTGTCGGAGTCCGCCGTGCCGCCGCAGACGGTACGCGAGTGGATGATCGACGGCATGGTGAAGCGGCTGGCGTCGGGGGTGCGCGTCATGCCCGGCGCCTCCGAACTGCTCGACGCCCTGCGCGCCGAGGGGGTGCCGGTCGGGCTGGTCACCTCCTCGCTCAAGGAGATCGCCGACGCGGCGCTCAAGAGCATCGGCAGGGACCGTTTCGACCTGGTCGTGACGGCCGACGACGTGACCCGTACCAAGCCGGACCCCGAGCCGTACCTGACGGCCGCCCGGCTGCTCGGCGTGCGGCCGGTGCGGTGCGTGGTCCTGGAGGACTCCCCGAACGGCGTGGCCGCCGCGACGGCGGCGGGCTGCGCCGTCGTGGCCGTGCCGAGCCTGCTGCCCATCGAGTCGGCCCCCGGCCGCCTGGTGGTCTCCTCGCTGACCGAGGTCGGTGTCGGGGATCTCAGGGATCTTTTGCGGTCCTGACGCGTTGTATCCCCTAAGGGAAATGTGGTTCTCGCGGAGGAGGCGGACAAGCCTCCGCGTGTCAGGATGGAGGGCACGAGCGATGATGAGGGGGCGGCGGAATGGGTGACTTCGGGGCCATAGCCTGGCTGCCACTGTGCGCCGGAGCGAGCATCGTCGGGTTGGTGCTGGCCTTCCTGGCGTTCAGGCGCAGGGGCGCGGCGGCCGGGATGCGGGTGACGGCGTGGGCGCTGCTGCCGATCGCGGCCTATCTGACCGGGGCGTTGCAGGCCCTGTGGAACATCGTCGGCACCGTGGTCGGTTTCGTGACCAGCCTGGTGTTCAACCCGATGGTGTGGGCCGGGGTGGCCGTGGCGGGGCTGTCGGTCGTGCTGTTCGTGGTGTCGGGCTTCATGCGCGGCAGGAAGTTGTCCGCGGGCCGGATCGGCAGGAAGAAGGGCGCGGCGCAGGAGCAGCAGCCGGTGCAGGGCGGGACGGGCAAGCCGGCCGTCGCGGGCAAGGCGGCGGGGCAGCCGCAGCCGGCGCCCGCCGAGCGGGGTCAGCAGGCGGCTCAGAAAGCGGCACCACCGCAGCCGGCCAGGAGCCAGAAGCCGGCCGCCAAGAGCGACGACGACTTCTCTGACATCGAGGAACTTCTCAAACGCCGCGGCATCAGCTGATGCCCGCCAATGTCACAGTTCCGAGACGCAACCGGGACGACTTGTAGACATTCGGTTCAAGATCGATACGAATGAGTTTCGCGTCAATCACAGTTGAGCCACAGGGAGCTGGAAAGAGCTTGTAATACCAGCTCAGCGCATACATCCTGCGTCCTGGGGCCGTGACATGCGGTCCCTTGAGCACGGGCGTCACACCCAGACCGGGCAGCCGTCCGGCTGGCAGACGTCGTCTGGAATCCAGGGGGCCTGGAAAGTATGCGCAGTACCTTGGTCGCGCGATCGCATGGGCTGATGCGGTCGTGGCGGGTGGCACGGGTGGAGGCGGTCGCGTGACCGCCCCGCTGGACGTTCCCGAGTCGGCCTCGACCGCGCCGTCGGACGGGGTGCTCGCGGGCGAGGACCGCAAGGCCATCGAGGGCCGCTCCCTCGGTCAGATCGCCTGGCGCAGGCTGAAGCGCGACAAGGTGGCGGTCGCCGGGGCCTGCGTGATCGTCTTCCTCATCCTCGTGGCCGTCTTCGCCCCGCTCATCGTCAGCTGGCTGGGCCACGACCCGCTGGAGTTCCACGAGGACCTGACCGACGGCCGGACGGGGGCGCCCACGTTGCCCTTCGGCGGGATCAGCTCCGAGTTCCTGTTCGGCGTCGAGCCGTCCAACGGCCGCGACATCTTCAGCCGGGTCGTCTACGGCGCCCGCGTGTCGCTGCTGATCGCCTTCCTCGCCACGCTGCTGTCGGTCGTGATCGGCACCATCCTCGGCGTGGTCGCCGGCTACTTCGGCGGCTGGGTCGACACGCTGATCGGCCGGACGATGGACGTCTTCCTCGCCTTCCCGATCCTGGTGTTCGCCATCGCGCTGGCCGGCGTCATCCCCGACGAGGCGTTCGGGCTGAAGGGCGACACGCTGAGAGTGGCCCTGCTGATCTTCATCATCGGGTTCTTCAACTGGCCCTATCTGGGCCGCATCATCCGAGGGCAGACGTTGTCGCTGCGCGAACGCGAGTTCGTCGACGCGGCCAGGAGCCTCGGCGCGCGCGGGCCGTACATCATCTTCCGCGAGCTGCTGCCCAACCTGATCGCGCCGATCCTGATCTACTCGACGCTGCTCATCCCCTCGAACATCCTGTTCGAGGCGGCGCTGTCGTTCCTCGGCGTGGGCGTGCGCCCGCCGACCCCCACGTGGGGCGGCATGCTCGCCGACGCCGCGCGGTTCTACACGATCCCGCACTTCATGATCTTCCCCGGTCTGGCCATCTTCATCACCGTGCTGGCCTTCAACCTCTTCGGAGACGGCCTGCGCGACGCGCTCGACCCGCGCGGCAAGCGCTGAGCGGTCCCCTTCTCCCTTTCTCGGCTTCCATACACAAAGGGGTGCGACACCTTGTTGAGAAGAAGACCCACCATCATCACCGCCGCCCTAGGAGCGGCGCTGGCTCTGGCCCTTTCCGCCTGTGGCGGCACGCCCACGCAGAGCCCCGGCCAGGGTGGCGCCTCGCAGAGCGCGGCCGGCGGCGCCCAGGACGTGGCCGACGGCGCGATCGGCAAGATCTTCAACCCTTCTGACAAGAAGGGCGGCACGCTGAAGATGGCGAACACGGCCGACTGGGACAGCCTCGACCCGGGCAACACCTACTACGGCTACGCGCTCAACTTCGCCCGCCTGTACGGCCGCGCCCTGCTGATGTTCAAGTCGGCCCCCGGCGCCGAGGGCAACACGCTGGTCCCCGACCTGGCCGAGAGCCTGGGCAAGTCCAGCGACGACCTCAAGACCTGGACCTACACGCTGCGCAAGGGCGTCAAGTTCGAGGACGGCACCCCGGTCACCTCCAAGGACGTCGCCTACGCCGTGGCGCGCTCCTACGACAAGGAGGTCTTCCCGAACGGGCCGACCTACCTGATGGCGCTGCTCAACTGGCCGAAGGACTACAAGGGCGCGCTGAAGGACAAGGACGCCGACATCTCCTCGGCGATCGAGACGCCCGACGACCAGACGATCGTCTTCAAGCTCAAGGAGCCGTTCGGCCTGTTCGACTACATCGTGCAGATGCCGATGACGATGCCGGTCCCGCAGGCCAAGGACACCGGTACGAAGTACCAGGAGCACGTCATCTCGACGGGGCCGTACAAGTTCGAGAAGAACGAGATCGGCAAGGGCTTCACCCTGGTCCGCAACGACCAGTGGGACCCGGCGACCGACCCCAACAGGCCGGCGCTGCCCGACCGCATCGAGGTGCAGACCAAGGTCAACGCCGACGACCTGGACAACCGCATCATCTCCGGTGACGTGCACGTCGCGGTGGACGGCCTCGGCGTCAGCGCCGCCGCGCTGCCCAAGATCCTCGGCGACCCGGCGCAGCAGGCCCGCACCGACAACCCGACGCAGCAGCGCACCTGGTACACCTCGGTCATCCCCGACGTGCCGCCGCTGGACAACATCGAGTGCCGTAAGGCCGTGCAGTTCGCCGCCGACCGCTCCAGCCTCCAGCGCGCCTGGGGCGGCGAGACCGGCGGCGTCGTCGCCACCGGCCTGATCCCGCCGAGCATGGCCGGCTACAAGGAGATCGCGACCTACAAGACGGACGGCGACAAGGGCGACGTCGAGAAGGCCAAGCAGGCCCTCGCCGCGTGCGGCCAGCCCAACGGCTTCGAGACCAACATCTCCTACCGCACCGAGCGCACCAAGGAGAAGGCCGCGGCCGAGTCGCTGCAGCAGTCGCTGGCCAGGGTCGGCATCAAGCTGACGCTCAAGCCGTACCCGCAGGACGACTACTTCGCGCTGTACGCGGGCAAGCCCGCCTACGTCAAGGAGAACAAGATCGGCCTGGCGGTCAACGGCTGGGGCGCCGACTACCCCGACACCTACGGCTTCCTGCAGGCCATCGTGGACAGCCGGGACATCCGCGCGGCGGGCAACTACAACCTGTCGGTCAAGATCCCCGAGGTCGACAAGATGATCGACCAGATCAAGGGCGAGGCCGACGCCACCAAGCGCGGCGAGATGTGGTCCCAGGTCGACCAGCGCGTCATGGAGGAGGCCGTCGTCCTGCCCAACGTGTACGCCAAGGCGCTGTTCCTGCGCGGCAAGGGCCTGACGAACGTGTTCGTCAGCGACTCCCAGGCGATGTACGACTACGTCGGCCTCGGCGTCCAGCAGTAGGCGAAACACAGCGAAGATTGGCAGGTGAAGGCAGCAGGCCGCCGGCCCGGTAGGGGCGAACCCCGTACCTGGCCGGCGGCCGGAGCCGGTCACAGTGGGCACATACATCATCAGGCGCGTGATCGGCGCCGTGGCGATGCTGGTGATCGTCAGCATCGTCACCTTCGCGATCTTCTTCCTGGTGCCGCGCCTGGCGGGCGCCACCCCGGAGGGGTTCGCGGCCCGGTACGTGGGCAGAACCGCCACCGACGAGACCATCAAGCTCGTCGCGCAGCGGCTCGGCTTCTACGACCCGATCGCCGTCCAGTACGGGCGTTTCGTCAAGGGCATCGTGGCCGGCACCGAGTACGACACCGGCACCACGGTCGAGCACTGCCCGGCCCCCTGCATGGGCTACTCCTTCATCACCCAGCAGCCCGTCTGGCCCAACCTGCTCGACCGCATGCGAATAACCCTCTCCCTCGGCATCGGGGCGGCGATCCTGTGGGCGCTGGGCGGCATGGCGACCGGCGTGTTGTCGGCGCTGAGACGCGGCAGTTTCTTCGACCGAACGGCCATGGGCGTGGCACTGGCCGGAGTGTCACTGCCCATCTTCTTCACCGGCATGATCGCGATGGCCTTCTTCAGCTACGGCCTGGGCTGGACCGCGCCCGGCGGCGCGTGGGTCGACATCACCATCGACCCCGTGATGTGGGCCTACAATCTCATCCTGCCCTGGATCACCCTCGCCCTGCTGTTCGCCGCCACCTACGCGCGGCTCACCAGAGCGGGCATGCTGGAGACCATGGGTGAGGACTACATCCGCACCGCCCGCGCCAAGGGCCTGGTCGAGCGCAAGGTGGTCGTCAAGCACGGCCTGCGCGCCGCGCTGACCCCCTTGCTCACCGTCTTCGGCCTGGACTTCGGCCTGCTCATGGGCGGCGCCGTGCTGACCGAGAAGACATTCTCGCTCAACGGCCTCGGCAAGTACGCGGTTGACGCGATCGAGAACAACGACCTGCCCGCGGTCATGGGCGTGACGCTGATGGCGGCCCTGTTCGTGGTCGTGGCCAGCCTGATCGTCGACCTCCTGTACGCCGTGGTCGACCCGAGGGTGAGGCTCTCATGAACGACTTCCTCGAGGTCAAGGACCTGCGCATCCACTTCCCGACCGAGGACGGCCTGGTCAGGTCCGTCGACGGGCTGTCGTTCGCGCTCCAGCGCGGCAAGACGCTCGGCATCGTCGGCGAGTCCGGCTCGGGCAAGAGCGTCACCAGCCTCGGCATCCTCGGCCTGCACAAGGGCAGCAGCGCCCGCATCTCGGGCGAGATCTGGCTCGACGGCACCGAACTGGTCGGCGCGACCCAGGAGCACGTACGGGGGCTGCGCGGCAAGAAGATGGCGATGATCTTCCAGGATCCGCTGTCGGCGATGCACCCGTACTACACGGTCGGCGACCAGATCATCGAGGCGTACCGGATCCACCACGACGTCACCAAGAAGGTCGCCCGCAAGCACGCGATCGAGATGCTGGGCCGCGTCGGCATCCCCGAGCCCGCCCGCCGGGTCGACGACTACCCGCACCAGTTCTCCGGCGGCATGCGGCAGCGCGCGATGATCGCCATGGCGCTGTCGAACGACCCCGAACTGCTCATCGCCGACGAGCCGACCACCGCGCTCGACGTGACCGTGCAGGCCCAGATCCTCGACCTCATGCGCGACCTGCAGCGCGAGTTCAACTCCGCGCTGATCATCATCACGCACGACCTGGGCGTGGTCGCCGAGCTGTCCGACGACATCCTGGTGATGTACGGCGGCAAGTGCATCGAGTACGGCACCAGCGACGACATCTTCTACCGCCCCGAGCACCCCTACACCTGGGGCCTGCTCGGCTCGATGCCCCGCCTCGACCGCGAGCGCACCGAGCGGCTCATGCCGATCAAGGGCTCGCCGCCGTCCCTGATCAACGTGCCGCCGGGCTGCGCCTTCCACCCCCGCTGCCCGTACGCCGAGCGCACGGCCGGCAAGGCCGACACCGAGGTGCCCGCCCTGGCCGAGACCGAGGGCGGCCACCTGGTGCGCTGCCACATGGACAAGACCGAGCGGCGCGACCTTTGGGACAACGAGATCAAGCCAGTGCTGGAGACCCAGTGACCACCGACAACGAGCCGCTCCTTTCCGTGCAGGGCATGGAGAAGCACTTCCCCGTGACCAAGGGCCTGCTCAAACGCCAGGTCGGCGCGGTGAAAGCGGTCGACGGCATCGACTTCGAGGTGTTCAAGGGCGAGACGCTCGGCCTGGTGGGGGAGTCCGGCTGCGGCAAGTCCACCACCGGGCGGCTGGTGACCAGGCTCCTGGAGCCCACCGCCGGCAAGATCGTCTTCGAGGGCCAGGACATCACGCACATGAAGCAGGGCAGGCTCCGGCCGCTCCGCCGCGACATGCAGATGATCTTCCAGGACCCGTACTCGTCGCTCAACCCCCGGCACACGGTCGGCGCGATCGTCGGCGCGCCCTTCCGCATCCAGGACGTCAAGACCGAGCACGGCATCAAGAAGGCCGTGCAGGAGATCCTGGAGCTGGTCGGGCTCAACCCCGAGCACTACAACCGCTACCCGCACGAGTTCTCCGGCGGGCAGCGGCAGCGCATCGGCATCGCCCGCACGCTCGCGCTCAAGCCCAAGCTGATCATCGCCGACGAGCCGGTCTCCGCGCTCGACGTCTCCATCCAGGCCCAGGTCGTCAACCTGCTCGAAGACCTGCAGAACGAGCTGGACCTGACCTACGTCGTCATCGCCCACGACCTGTCGGTGGTACGGCACATCAGCGACCGGGTCGCCGTCATGTACCTCGGCAAGATCGTCGAGATCGCCGACCGCAAGCGGCTGTACGCCTCGCCGATGCACCCCTACACCAACGCCCTGCTGTCGGCGGTGCCCGTACCGGACCCGAAGACCCGCAAGGACCGCGACCGCATCCGGCTGACCGGCGACGTGCCCAGCCCGCTCAACCCGCCGCCCGCCTGCCGCTTCCACACCCGCTGCTGGAAGGCGCAGGACATCTGCAAGAAGGTCGAGCCGCCGCTGGCGGAGCTGGCCAGCGGGCATCGGGTGGCCTGCCACTTCCCCGAGAACGCCCCGGAAACGGCCGCCAAGCCCACCGAACCCGCCGACGCCTGAAACGTTCTCCGCCCGCCCCGGTGAGGGCGGGCGGAGAACATCGGCTTCAGCGGGCGCAGGTCCTCAGCGGGCGGGTCCTCAGCGGGCGCAGGAGCCTCGGCGTTCGGGGGAGCCTCACGAGGTGGCGCCGGGCGTGATCAGCCCCGTCTCGTACGCCAGCACCACGGCCTGCACCCGATCCCGCAGCCCCAGCTTCGTCAGCACATTGCCGACATGCGTCTTGACCGTCGTCTCACTCACCACGAGCTTGGCCGCGATCTCCGCGTTCGACATGCCCTTGGCGATCAGCCGCAGCACCTCCAGCTCCCGCTCGGTCAGCCGGTCCAGCCGAGCCGGGGCCGCCTGCTCGTAGGCCGACGGCAGCCGGGTCGCGAACCTGTCCAGCAGCCGCCGCGTCACGCTCGGCGCCACGATCGCGTCGCCCGCCGCCACCACCCGGATCGCCTGCACCAGCTCATCCGGCGGCACGTCCTTCAGCAGGAACCCCGACGCTCCCGACCGCAGCGCCTCCACGATGTACTCGTCCAGGTCGAACGTGGTCAGCACCAGCACCTTCGGCACGTGCGCCGCCGGCGCGGCCTCCCGCACGATCCTGCGGGTCGCCTCGATGCCGTCGACCCCGGGCATCCGGATGTCCATCAGCACCACGTCGGGCAGCAGCGCCCTGGTCTGCTCCTGCGCGTCCTTGCCGTCGCCCGCCTGGCCCACCACCGTGATGTCGGGCTCGGCCTCGAGGATCAGGCGGAAACCGGTACGCAGCAGCGGCTGGTCGTCCACCAGCAGCACTCTGATCGTCATTGGCCGTCCTTCAACGGGAACCTCGCCCGCACTTCGAAACCGCCCCCGGGCAGCGGACCGATGCTCAGGATTCCACCATAGAGGGCAACACGCTCGCGAATGCCCACCAGACCGTGCCCAGGCGGCAGCTCACCGGCCCCGGCGTCCGCCACCACGGCCCGTACATCCGCCGGCACGCCCGCCGCGCCCCTGCCGTCGTCCTCCACCCGGACGTCCAGCTCGTGCGGGTCGTGCCGGACGGTCACCACCGCCTTGGCCCCGGCCCCCGCGTGCCGCAGGCTGTTGGTCAGCCCCTCCTGGATGAGCCGGTAGGCGGCCAGGTCCACGCCCGCGGGCAGCGGCTGCGCCCGGCCCTCCACCTGCAGCCGGGTCGGCAGGCCCGCCTCCTGCATCTGCTCCACCAGCGCGGGCAGGTCCCGCACGCCCGGCTGCGGCCCCAGCTCGGCCCGCGCGTCCGCCCTGGTGTCGGTGCGCAGCACGCCCACGATGTTGCGCATCTCGCTCATCGCCAGCCGGCCCGTGTGCTCGATCGCCGACAACGCCTCATGCGCCAGATCGGGGTCGGAGGCCAGCACCCGCCGCGCCGCCGCGGCCTGCACCGTCATCACGCTGACATGGTGGGCGACCACGTCGTGCAGCTCGCGGGCGATCCTGGAGCGCTCCTCGGCCTTGGCCGCCCGGGTGTCGGCGGCGTGCGCCCGCTCCAGCCTGGCCGCCCGGTCCTTCAGCTCCTCCAGGTACGCCCTGCGCAACCGCAGGCTGCGCCCCGCGCCCCACACCGCCACCAGGACCACGGCGACGACCACGTACTCGTTCCAGCCCGCCGCCCTGACCGGCCCCGCGATCACGCCCGTCGCGTACGTCACCAGCGACATGACCAGCGCCACCAGCGCCACCGCCAGCCCCCGGTAGGACGCCACCGAGAACAGCAGCACCATGCCCGACAGGGACGACAGGCCCGAGCCGTAGCCGAGCGCGTTGAGCAGCGTCTGCGGCGCCAGCCCCGCGGCCAGCGCCGCCAGCGGCCAGCGGCGTCGCACCGCGATCGGCGCGCACGCCGCCACCAGCAGCAACGCGCCGTACGCGTCCGGCGAACGCATGTCTGCGATCGTCACGCCCTCGGCCCGCAGATGGTCGGGCCCGTAGACGACGAACAGCGCCACGGAAGCCGCGGCCACCACCCCGGCGAGCACCGTGTCGTGGAGCCTGGTCCGATCTATGCGCACCGCTTCACTGTAAGACCAGGTGAGAGCCCGCAACCTCCTCCCTCGGGAGGATAAAGGCCACAGGACCGCCACCACTCGATCACCACCACGCCACCACGCAGTCACGCCGCACCGTCACGCCGCCAGACCGCCGCGCCGCCACATCGCCGCGTCGTCACGCCGCTGCGCTGCCACGCCGCCAGGTACGTACGGTGGCTCAGGTGCGCGTGGCGGCGCTGTCAGAGTTCGTCGGTGGCCGAGCGGCGGCTGCGCAGCGTGTCGCCCGGTTGCCGGTCCGGCAGCGGTGGTGGCGTGCCGCCGAACTCCGGGCACAACGCCTGATGGTCACACCAGTCGCACAGCCGGCTCTTGCGCGCCCGCCACTCGCCCGTCTCCAGCGACCGCTCGATCGCCGCCCACAACGCCATCACCTTGCGCTCGGTGGCCAGCAGGTCGGCCTCGTCGGGCGCGTACCGCAGCACCTCGCCCTGCCCGCCCAGATAGACCAGCTGCAGCAGCCGCGGCACCTGCCCGCGCAGCCGCCACAACACCAGCGCGTAGAACTTCATCTGGAACAGCGCCTTGGCCTCGAAGTCGGGCCCCGGCGCGCTGCCCGTCTTGTAGTCCACCACCCGGACCTCGCCGCTCGGCGCCACGTCCAGCCGATCGACGTAGCCCCGCAACATCAGCCCCTTGTCCAGCACCGCCTCCACGTAGAGCTCCCGCTCGGCCGGCTCAAGCCGCGTCGGGTCCTCCAAGGTGAAGTAACGCCGCAGCATCTCCTGCGCCTGCTCCAGCCACTGCGCCTGCTCGGCCTCGTCGGCGAACATCTGCGCGTACTGCGGATCGTCGGCCAGCAGCCGCTCCCACTGCGGCTCCAGCAACTCCAGCGCCGCCTGCACCGAGCGCTGCGGCGCCGGCAGGTCGTAGAGACGCTCCAGGACCGCGTGGACCACCGTGCCGCGCACCGCCGCCGCCGACGGCTTCTCCGGCAGATGATCGATCACCCGGAAGCGGTAGAGCAGCGGACACGTCATGAAATCGCCCGCCCGGGACGGGGAGAGAGCTCCGATGATCACCGGCTCGGTCAACGTCATGCACCGCACTCTAGGTCAAGACCCCGACAGAATAACGCCCGCGAGGACGAGGATCACGTGATCGGGCGCGTAGCATCAAGGCAGCAACAGACCGTTATGGACGTACAAGGAGTACGGTGAGCGAGCAGAACCCGCGGCAGGAGTTCTCCGGCATTCGGATGGGCAAGCCCTTCGGCATTCCGGTGTACGTCTCCTGGACGTGGTTCATCGTGGCGGCCTTCATCACCCTGATGTTCGGCCCCCGGGTGCGCCAGATGCTGCCCGAACTCGACAGCACCGTGGCCTACGCCGTGGCGTTCGTGTTCGCGGTGCTGCTGTACGTGTCAGTGCTGCTGCACGAGCTGGCGCACAGCGTTCTCGCCAAGTGGTACGGGCTGCCGGTCCGCCGGATCACCCTGTACCTGCTCGGCGGCGTCTCGGAGATCGAGAAGGAGCCGCCGACGCCCGGCAAGGAGTTCATGGTCGCCGCCGCGGGACCGGCGCTCTCGCTCGGGCTGGCCGGGATCGGCCTGGCCGCCGACTCCTACCTGATCAACGACGGCGGCATCCCCGAGGTGCTCATCTGGCAGCTCTGGGTGGCCAACCTCATCGTCGGCGTGTTCAACCTGCTGCCCGGCCTGCCGCTCGACGGCGGGCGGATGTTGCGCGCCGGCGTGTGGAAGCTGACCAAGAACCCCGGCTCCGGCACCATCGTGGCCGCGTGGGGCGGGCGCGTGCTGGCCGTGTTCCTGGTCGCCTTGCCCATCACGACCGCCTTCTCCAGCGGCCAGGAGCTGGAGATCGCCGACCTGATCTGGCCGCTGGTGCTGGCCTCCTTCATCTGGATCGGCGCCAGCCAGTCGCTGCGCGTGGCCAAGATCCGCGCCAGGATCCCGCAGGTCAACGCGCGCGCCCTGGCCCGCAGGGCGATCCCGGTGACGGCCGAGACGCCGCTGTCGGAGGCGCTGCGGCAGGCCACCGAGAGCCACGCGGGCGCCCTGGTCGTCGTCGGCCACGACGGCAAGCCCCTGGCCATCGTCAGCGAGGCCGCCGTCCAGGCCACCCCCGAGCACCGCCGCCCCTGGGTGAACGTCGGCTCCATGGCCAAGTCGCTGGAGTCCAACATGGTGCTCGAGGCCGACCTGGTGGGGGAGCCGCTCATCGAGGCCATGCGCGAGGCTCCCGGCAGTGAGTACCTGCTCGTCGAGAACGGCGGGGAGATCTACGGCGTGCTCGCCACTGTGGATGTGAACAGGGTTTTCACCGGCGTCTGATTTGTCCCACTCGTTTAAGCGGCGGCCCACGGATAGGGTCGTGTCCAGCAGTTTCGGGTGGCCGGAGCCGACCCCCACGTGCGATTTCTGCGATGCCACGACTGGCCGATAGTGTTCTGTTTGGCCAAACTTGCACAGTTAAGGGGTTTGTTGCGGTACACCCGGTCACCGAATCGAGACGAGGGGGCCCGCGACGCGGCCCCACCGTCTGGGTATGCGTATGGCTGGTGGCCAGCACGGCAGTGCGGGTGCCGTAACAACGCCGGCTTCCGGGGAGGAGAGTTGAGTGACCGAGCGCAGCGAGGGCACCAATGAGCGCAGCACGGTCGTCATCATGAGGGAGGACGCATGAGCGACCCAGGCTTCGGAGTGGTGCGTCCGCTTCCCGGAAACGGGCTCGTCGCCTACGTGGGAGGGCTCCTGCTGGTGTGCGACGCCGCGGAGTCGGCCGCCGACGACCTGCTCGAGGCACTGCGCGCGACGGCCGCCTCCGGCGGGGACGGCCGGGCCCTGGCCCGCCGCGCCGCCCAGGTGCTGGCCGCCAACATGGCGGGCGACCCGGTCGCCTGCGCGGTCGCCGGTCCCGTCGGCGGCGGTGTGGCCGTCCTGGTCAGTGGCTCGGCGGGGGCCGTCATCGCCACCTCGGGCGGCGAGACCCGGCTGGCCGGCAGCGACTCACTCACATGGGCCGACCGGCTCGTCAACGGCCCGATCGAACGCGTCGAGCTCAGCCTGCCGCACGCCGGCAGCCCGCACCCCGCGGTCCGCCTCGAAGGCGGCGTCGTGCACGGCGGCGGCCTCGTCGGCGACTTCACCGACCAGCCCGCGGCCCCCGCGCCCGTCGCCCCTTCCAGGCAGCTGACCGGCGACCTGCCCGCCACGGGCTTCCACCTTGAGCCCGACCTGGTTCAGCCGCAGGCGCAGCAGCCCGTCGAGCGTCCCCCGTACCCGATGCCCGACCAGCCGCCGCCCATCGCGCCGGGCCCTCCGTCGGGTCCGCAGCCCGCGCCGGTGGAGGCACCCGCCTACCACACGCCGCAGGACGCCCCTCCCTACCTCCCGCCGCAGCAGGACTCTCCCTACCAGGACTCCCCTTTCCAGGAGTCCCCCTACCAGCCCGCGCAGGAGCAGCAGCCGCCGCCGCTGCCCGAGCAGCAGTTCCCCTCCTACGACGAGCCGCCGCCCTCCGGCAACGGCGTCGGCGACCAGCAGGTCCCGCAGCACATGGGCCCGCCCGAGCACTACGACCAGGGCGCGCCGCCCGTGCTCGGCCAGCCCGACCAGTTCGACCACCCGGGCCCGCCGCAGCAGGAGCAGCAGCAGGCCGACCACGGCGACCGGCCGCTCGTCTACGGGGTCGACTGCAAGAACGACCACTTCAACGACCCCCGGGTGCCCTACTGCGCGGTCTGCGGCATCGCCCTGGTGCAGCGCACGCTCGTCCCCTACAAGGGCCCGCGCCCCTCGCTCGGCGTCCTCATCCTCGACGACGGCACCGCGCTGCCCCTGGAGAGCGACTACCTGCTGGGCCGCGACCCCGAGCGCGCGCCCGAGGTGGCCGGCGGCAACGCCAGGCCCGCCAAGGTGACCAGCCCCGACGGCTCGGTCTCGCGCCGGCACCTGCGGGTGGCGCTGGACGGGTGGGACGTCAACCTGGTGGACCTGGGCTCGGTGAACGGCACCCAGATCCAGCCGCCCGGCGACCCCAACTTCTACGACATCCCCCCGAACGAGCCCGTCACGATCGCCCCCGGCACCACGGTACGCGTGGGGGTGTCCCGGACCCTCCGCTTCGAGGCCCACCGGGGATAGACGTACAGCGGACGCCCGCGCCCCGGAGCCATCCGGGCCGCGGGCACCCACCCAACCTCGGCCTTCCCGCCTGAGCCCACCCGCCTGAGCCCACCCGCCTGGGCCCAGGCGGCTCGGCCTTCCCGCCTGGGCCTTCCCGTATCGGTCTCCCTGCCTCGGCTGGAGTCTGTAGCCGGGCTCAGCGATCGGTCCTGGAGGTTTCAGGAGTTGCGGGCGCGCTCAGAAACCGGCGCCGGGCGGTGACAGGAACTCGTGGGCGCCGCGGAGCCGGGTCCGCAGGCGGCGCTGCGTCGCCGAGCAGTCCAGCCGCACCTCCAGCGGCCCGGGCACCCCGGAGTCCGCCCGGCGTCCGGCGGGCAGGCGCGTCTCATCGAGGCCGTCCCTGCGAGCGATGAGCACACCCAGTTCGTATCGGCTCACCGCGTCCACGCCGGCCACATGCAGCACCCCGCCGTGCCCAGGCGTGTGCGCCACTTCGCCGGTCTGCCCGGCCGTGTGCGGCACTCCGCCAGCCGGCCCGGCCGCTTGAACCACGCCATCGTCCGTCCAGGCCGCCACCTCCAGCAGTGCCGCCGCCAGGTCGGAGACGTGGACGGGGCATCGCACGTCATCGGTGAACAGCACCCCGGGCCCGGATCCCGAGATCAGCGAGCGCACCCGCGCCTCGTGCACCGATTCGCCGTGCCCGATGATCAGCGACGTCCTGACGATCGCGGCGCCGGGCAGTACGGCCCGCACGGCTGTCTCGGCCGCCGCCTTGGCCGCGCCGTAGGCGTTGACCGGGTCGGGCGGGCACGTCTCGTCGTACAGAGCCTTGGCGCCGGAGAAGACGGCGTCGGTGGAGACGTGTACGAGCCGCCCGCCCTGCCGCCTGCCCAACCGCGCCACGGCCACGGCCACGTGCGCGGCGCCGTCCGCCGTGCTCGCCCAGTCGGACTGACGGTAGGCGGCGTTGATCGTCACCTCCGGCCGGAACGCGTCGAGCACGGCGGCCACGTCGTCCCGCCTGCGCACGTCCAACCGCAGCCACCGGGCCTGCGCGGCCTCGCCGGGCCTGGTCAGGTACGTGGCCCCGGCCTCGTGGCCCGCCGCCGCGCACTGCCGTACGAGCTCGCCACCCAGAAACCCGCTCCCACCCACGATCAGCACCTTCACGACCGGCCACGCTACCGGAGCCGTCCCCGTCGCCCGGGCCTTCGAGCCGTCCCGTCCACGTTGACAGCCCATTGAGGCGAAAAGGCGACATATCGGTCAGGCGGTTTGACAACGCGCCTTGACCGAACCCGCCACCTCCGCCGGGCAGAGACGCCGCGGAGGGGACGTGTCAGGGCCCGGTCGGTGGGGCAGGCCGAGGGTGCGGGCGGCGGGGGAGCGGGGGTGGTGCAGGTTGTATTCCGCTTACTCGGGAAATAACAGAAATATCTCGCCTAATCCGGCAGGTGGTGAAGTTCTTTCGGGTTGGAACGGCGAAAAGCGTGGTCGCAAAGAGTGGCGGAACGGTGAATCCGCCCCGGGAACCGGCTGTCCCATTCGCGGGATCCGGTCTGCCTCGAAGGCCCAGGATCACGGCGAAGCCGGTCGGAAAGCCCGTACGCCACGTAACAGACGCACCGCCGACTCCAGCCCGCTCGCCGCCTCCAGAGCCCGCCCCGACGCCGTGGCGAACCGGCCCAGCAGATGTTCGTCCCCGTCGCAGAACCCCCGCCCCGCGACCCACACGAACGTGTGGTCGCGGGCCGCCAGCGGCACGGGCGCGGCCAGGAACCCCGGCTCGCCCATCGACGCGTCGTACGACATCCGCATCGTCGCCGATGACGCGGCCAGTTCCTTCAGCACCCCGGATTCGGCCAGCCACCGGCGCACCCGCAGCGGGTCGCCGGGCGGCGCGTGCACGTGGACAGGGAAGGCCTCCAGGCGCAGCTGGTCCACGCGGACGAAACCCGAGTAGGAGGTGCCCGCGACGGCGGCGGCGGTACGCGCCAGCCGGTCGATCAGGCTTATCGGCTCCAGGCAGGAGAAGGAGGAGAGCAGTTCACGCATGGCGGCATCGACACGGTTGTACGGCATCGCGAAAATCCCCTCGGAGCGGAGGGGGCGAGATCGCGCAGCCCGATCGCGCGAAGCTCGCCTGCGGGTGCCCTGACTATCGCCCCCGACGCCGCCCTTGACTAGCCCTCAACAGGAAATCGGGATTTTTGCCAGTTTCGGTCCGGCGCTGGGTCCCCGCCGCAACACCGCCGTGATCTCCGGCGCCGCCACCAGGCCCCCACGACGGCCACCGCACCCCACGAACGGCCCGCCCCCGCCCCGGTCACGCCGGACGCAGCAGCACCCAGTGCACGTCGTCGGCCCGCGTGCCGTCACGCCTGGGGAACAACTCCCGCTGCACCGACTCCCTGCGGAACCCGGCACGTTCCAGCACCGCGTGCGAGGCGGCGTTGGCCACGTCCGTGCCGGCCACGATCCGGTGCAGCGCCGTGTGCGCGAACGCCCACTCCACCAGCAGCCGCACGGCCCGCGTCATGTACCCCCTGCCGCGGAAGGACGGCACCAGCGAGTAGCCGATCATCGCCTGCCCCAGCACCGGCACCACCTGCATGAGCTGCAGATGCCCCGCGAACGCGCCCGTGGCCGCGTCCCTGATGGCCAGCTCCGCCCGCTGCCCCGACACCCACCAGTAGCCGGTGTAGCGGCAGCGCCGCTCGTCGTCCTGCGTCGTGCTCGGCGGCCCCAGCGAGTACTGCGCCACGCTCGGCTCGGCCATCATCCGGCTGAAGTCCGCCGCGTCCCCCGGCCCCATCTGCGTCAGCCGCACCACCCCGTCGCTCAGCTGCCCGCCCTCGAAGAACGGCAGGTACGGCTCCACCGGCTCCACCGCCTCCTCCCGCAATCTGGCGAACATCACGAAATCGGCCCAGCGCCCGTCACGGAGCCGCTTGGCCTCCCGCCGCAGCCCCTCCTCGCGGAAACCCGCCCGGTAGGCCACCCGCAGGCTCGCCACGTTCTCCACCTCGGCCTGCAACTCGACCCTGCGCACCCCGTGGTCGAACAACCAGTCCGTCACCGCCCGCGCCGCCGTCGCCGCCACACCCCTGCCCCGCGCCCACGGCGCCACCAGGTAGCCGAGCTGCGCCACCCCCCAGCGGTCGGGCGGCCCCGCCGAGATCGAGCCGGCGAACCGCCCGCCCTCCGTGATCGTGTACTCCGCCCCGCCGGATTCCCACTTCCCCGGCGCGTCGCGCACGTGGTCAAGGGCGTGACGCAGCTCGTACGGCTGCGGCAGCAGCGGCATGAACCTGGCCGTCACCGGGTCGTCGCACAACTTCACCAGCCCGTCGGCGTCCTCCCGCACCGGGGGGCGCAGGATCAGGGAACCGGTGGAGATCACATCACGCGGAAACATCCACCCTTCTTATCGCGCGTCCGGACGCGCTCAAAAGCCCTATAACCTTGCCGCCATGGGTTTCCGCAGGCATGGGCCTTTCCAGGCAGGGGATCAGGTGCAGCTCACCGACCCCAAGAACAAGCGCCACACGATCACGCTCAAGCAGGACGGCGTCTTCCACACCCACAAGGGCGCCATCCCGCACAGCGACCTGATCGGGCAGCCTGAAGGCTCCGTCGTGCGCTCCTCCGGCGGCACCCAGTACCTCGCCTTCCGCCACCTCCTGCAGGACTACACGCTCGCGATGCCGCGCGGCGCGGCCGTCATCTACCCCAAGGACGCCTCGATGATCGTCGGCATGGCCGACATCTTCCCCGGCGCCCGCGTCATCGAGGCCGGCGTCGGCTCCGGCGCGCTGACCTGCTTCCTGCTGCGCGCCGTCGGCCCCGAGGGGCACGTGACCTCCTACGAGCGGCGTCAGGACTTCGCCGACGTGGCGCGCGGGAACGTGCGGAAGTTCTACGGCGATCCCATGGAGGACAACTGGCGGCTGGTCGTCGGCGACCTGGTCGCCTCCATCGACGAGGTCGACGTGGACCGTGTCATCCTCGACATGCTCGCTCCCTGGGAGTGCGTCGACGCCGCCGCCAAGGCGCTCACGCCGGGCGGTGTGATCTGCTGTTACGTGGCCACGACCACCCAGATGTCCAAGACCGTGGAGGCCATTCGCGATCACGGGTGTTTCACCGAGCCGCAGGCGTGGGAGACCCTGGTTCGCGACTGGCATGTCGAAGGACTCGCCGTACGGCCCGATCACCGGATGATCGGTCATACCGGGTTCCTCGTCTCCGCCCGTCGCATGGCCGACGGCGTGACACCGCCGCCGCGCCGTCGACGACCGAAGGGGACCACTGAAGAACTATGACAATTTGGCCACGAGGGTGCGTTGGTGCGTGACACGGGAACAGATCGCCGTGTTCATATGCTGGGAGTATTAAACGCACTATTGGGGATTATTCAACGAATACTGAATGTCACTCGACGAACACTGCCCGGCCAGGTTACGGAGGGGCCCGAGATAGGTAAGGTCCTTAGTAGTCGCCCTCGACTGGGAAGGAGGTGACGGGGCGTGGCAGCTCGCGATGATGCTGAGGCTCGAGCCGCGCAGCGCGAACGGGAGGTCGCTGATCTTTCAACACAGGTCTCCTTCCTCCAGGAGGAGATCACCGCGCTGAGGCGGAAGCTGGCCGAGTCACCCCGTCAGGCCAGGGTCCTCGAAGAACGGCTTCATGAGGCACAGGCGAATCTCGCGGCCGTAACCGGCCAGAACGAGCGCCTTGTGGCAACACTCAAGGAGGCCAGGGACCAGATCGTCGCTCTCAAGGAGGAGGTCGACCGGCTGGCGCAGCCGCCATCCGGATTCGGCACCTTCCTGGAGGCCAGAGAAGACGGCACGATCGAGGTGTTCACCGGAGGGCGCAAGCTCCGCGTGAACGTCAGCCCCGCCGTCGACGTCGACTCGCTGAGCCGTGGCCAGGAGGTCATGCTCAACGAGGCGCTCAACGTGGTCGAAGCACTCGGCTACGAAGAGGTCGGCGAGATCGTGATGCTCAAAGAACTGCTCGACGAGGGCAAGCGAGCCCTGGTCATCTCGCACGCCGACGAGGAGCGCGTCGTGCGGCTGGCCGAGTCGCTGGTCGGCCAGCCCATCAGGGCGGGCGACTCGCTGCTGCTCGAACCTCGTTCCGGCTACGTCTACGAGCGCATACCCAAGTCCGAAGTCGAAGAGCTGGTGCTCGAAGAGGTCCCCGACATCTCCTACGAGGAGATCGGCGGCCTCATGCGGCAGATCGAGCAGATCAGGGACGCCATCGAGCTGCCCTACCTGCACGCCGACCTGTTCCGCGAGCACAAACTCCGTCCCCCCAAGGGCGTGCTGCTGTACGGGCCGCCCGGCTGTGGCAAGACGCTCATCGCCAAGGCCGTCGCCAACTCCCTGGCCAAGCAGGTCGCGGAGAAGACCGGCCAGTCCGGCAAGAGCTTCTTCCTCAACATCAAGGGCCCGGAGCTGCTCAACAAGTACGTCGGCGAGACCGAGCGGCACATCCGCCTGGTCTTCCAGCGGGCCCGCGAGAAGGCCTCAGAGGGCACCCCGGTGATCGTGTTCTTCGACGAGATGGACTCGATCTTCCGCACCCGAGGCTCCGGCGTGTCCTCCGACGTCGAGAACACCATCGTTCCTCAGCTGCTGTCGGAGATCGACGGCGTCGAGGGCCTGGAGAACGTCATCGTCATCGGCGCCTCCAACCGCGAGGACATGATCGACCCGGCGATCCTGCGGCCCGGCCGCCTGGACGTCAAGATCAAGATCGAGCGGCCGGACGCCGAGGCGGCGAAGGACATCTTCTCCAAGTACCTCGTCTCCGAACTGCCCCTGCACCCCGATGACCTGGCCGAGCACTCCGACTCCCGCGCGGCCACCATCCAGGGCATGATCCAGAGCGTCGTCGAGCGCATGTACACCGAGAGCGAAGAGAACCGCTTCCTCGAGGTGACCTACGCCAACGGCGACAAGGAAGTCCTCTACTTCAAGGACTTCAACTCCGGCGCGATGATCCAGAACATCGTCGACCGGGGCAAGAAGATGGCCATCAAGCAGTTCCTGGAGAGCGGCCAGAAGGGCCTGCGGGTGCAGCACCTGCTCACGGCCTGCGTGGATGAGTTCTCCGAGAACGAGGACCTGCCCAACACCACCAACCCCGACGACTGGGCCCGCATCTCCGGCAAGAAGGGCGAGCGGATCGTCTACATCCGCACGCTCGTCTCCGGCAAGCAGGGCGCCGAAGCCGGCCGGTCCATCGACACCGTCGCCAACACCGGTCAATACCTGTAAGACGCCGACACGGCAGCAGGGCCGCGCGGGGCACACCCGCCGGCCCTGCCGCCGTTCCCGGCACAGTTCCGGCCGCGCCCCATCACCCGCTTGCAGGGCAAAAGCGCCCAAGCTCCCCACACAACCCCCGGCGACACGGCCGATACGCATGCACGCCACCCCGATCAGGCGCACACTGGCCCTGTGACCACGCTCAAACGAGTAGACGTGCACATCGAAGGCATCGTCCAAGGGGTCGGGTTCCGCCCCTTCGTCTACTCCCTCGCCAGCCGGCTGGGCCTGGCCGGGCGGGTGCACAACGACGTCTACGGCGTGCACATCGAGGTCGAGGGAGCCCTCGCCGGCGTCGAGGAGTTCCTGACCGCCCTCGAACGCGACGCGCCCGCCCTATCCGAGATCGAACGCGTCACCGTCGTCAGCGCCGCGCCCGCCGGCCACAGCGGCTTCACCATCGCCGCCAGCGACCTCGCCGGCCCCCGCCGCGCCCTCGTCTCCGCCGACGGCGCCACCTGCGAGGACTGCCTGCGCGAACTGGCCGACCCCGCCGACCGCCGGCACCGCTACCCGTTCATCAACTGCACCAACTGCGGCCCACGCTTCACCATCGTCCGCGGCGTCCCCTACGACCGGCCGTTCACCACCATGGCCACCTTCGGCATGTGCGAGGACTGCGCCCGCGAATACCACGACCCCGGCGACCGCCGCTTCCACGCCCAGCCCGCCTGCTGCCCCGCCTGCGGACCCCGGCTGCGGCTGCTCGACGCCCGCGGCACCGAACTGTGCGGCGACCCCATCGCCTGCGCCGCCACCCTGCTGCGCGCCGGGCGCGTCGTCGCCGTCAAGGGCCTGGGCGGCTACCACCTCGCCGTCGCCGCCCACGACGAGCAGGCCGCCGCCGCCCTGCGCGGACGCAAACACCGCGAGGACAAGCCGTTCGCCGTCATGGCCGCCGACCTCGCCCAGGCCCGCCTGCTGTGCGAGATCGACGACGCGGCCGCCGCGCTGCTCACCAGCCGCGCCCGGCCCATCGTGCTGCTGCCCCGCCACGCGGGAGCACCCGTCGCCACCGCCGTCGCACCCGGCAACCGCAGCCTCGGCCTCATGCTGCCCTACACGCCCCTGCACCACCTCCTGCTGGCCGAACTCGCCCAGCCCATGGTCCTGACCAGCGGCAACGTCAGCGACGAACCCATCGCCTACGAAGACGCCGACGCCCTGACCCGCCTCGGCGGCATCGCCGACGCCTTCCTCACCCACGACCGCCCCATCCACACCCGCACCGACGACTCCGTCGTACGGCCCATGGCCGGCGAGGTCACCGTGCTGCGCCGGGCCCGCGGCTACGCCCCCGAACCGCTCACCCTGCGCGCCACCGCGCCCAGAGCCGTGCTCGCCTGCGGCGCCGAACTGAAGAGCACCTTCTGCCTGGCGCGCGGGCGGCGCGCCTTCGTCTCCCCGCACATCGGCGACCTGGAGAACCACGACACGCTGCGCTCCTACGTCGAAGGCATCGACCACTACTGCGGCCTGTTCGACCTGCGCCCCGAGATCGTCGCCCACGACCTGCACCCCGGATACCTCTCCACCAGGCACGCCCTGGAGATCCACGGCGTCGAACACATCGCCGTCCAGCACCACCACGCCCACATCGCCTCCTGCCTGGCCGACAACGGCGACCCAGGACCCGTGATCGGCGTCGCCTTCGACGGGCTCGGCCACGGCACCGACGGCACCCTGTGGGGCGGCGAGTTCCTCCGCGCCGACCTGGCCTCCTACGAACGCCTCGGCCACCTCGCCCAGGTCCCCATGCCCGGCGGCGCCGCCGCGATCAGGCAGCCGTGGCGCATGGCCGCCGCCTACCTGGGCGACGACCACCCCGGCCTGGCCGTGGCGGCGCGCAACGCCGGACGCTGGGACGAGGTGCTCAAGCTCGCCTCCGGCGACCCGGGATCGCCCCTCACCTCCAGCGCAGGACGCCTGTTCGACGCGGTCTCGTCGCTGCTCGGCATACGCGACAAGATCACGTACGAGGGGCAGGCGGCCATCGAGCTCGAACAACACGCCGACCCCGCCGAGACCGGCTGCTACCCCGCCGCCATCACCATCCCCGGACCCCTCGTCCTGCACGGCGGCGACCTGGTCCGGGCCGCCGCCGACGACCTGGCCGCCGGCGTGCCCACCGGCGTCATCGCCGGCCGCTTCCACAACGGCGTCGCCGCCGCCATCACCCGCGCCTGCGTCGCGCTCAGGCAGGACACCGGGCTGAGCGCCGTGGCCCTGTCGGGCGGGGTCTTTCAGAACGTGCTGCTGCTCGAACGCACCGTGCGGCGGCTGCGCGCGGCCGGGTTCCGGGTGCTGCGGCACGTACGGGTGCCGCCCAACGACGGCGGCATCAGCCTGGGCCAGGCCGCCGTCGCCGCCGCCCGCGACCGCGCGTAGATCCCGCGGGACCCGGCAGATCCTGCCTAGCATGGCGATCATGGAGTACCTCAATCCGGCCAGGGCCCCGTACACCGCGCGGGACCGCGCGCTCATCGGGGTCGAACACGCCCTTCAGGCCCGCGCCCGCTTCGCCCGGCATCCCCGCTACCGGCCCACGCCCGTGCACGTCGTCGAAGGACTGGGCGGGGCCGGGGCGGCGTACATCAAGGACGAGAGCGGGCGCATGGGTCTGGGGAGCTTCAAGGCGCTCGGCGGCGCGTACGCCGTGCACCTGCTCGCCGAACGCGACGGCGGGTATGCGTCTGGCGGGGAGGGGCACGGTGGGGAGGGGCACGCCGGCGCGCCCTTCGTCTGTGCCAGCGCCGGCAACCACGGCATCTCCGTCGCCGCCGGCGCGGCCGAGGTCGGCGCGCCCTGCGTCGTCTACCTCAGCCGGACCGTCCCCGAGGCGTTCGCGCAGCGGCTGCGCGACCTCGGCGCCGAGGTGCGGCGCAGCGGGCAGGACTACGAGGAGAGCATGGCGGCCGCCCTGGCCGCCTCCCAGCGGCACGGCTGGCGGCTCGTGGCCGACAGCTCATGGGACGGCTACACCGACGTCCCCCTGGACGTCATGCGCGGCTACGGCGTCCTGCTCGACGAACTCGCCGACCCCGGCGCGCCACCGCCCCCAGAGCACCCCACAGGCCCGCCGAAGCCTCCCCACGGCGGCCCGCCCGACCCGCCCGGCACTTCCGGAGCCGCTCCTGGAGGTGCTCCCGGAGGGGAGTCGCCGGGCGGAGCAGAGGGCCGGACAGAGGGAGGTGCGGGAGGCGTGTTCGGGAGGGTGGGGCCCACGCACGTGTTCGTCCAGGCGGGCGTCGGCGGGCTGGCCGCCGCGGCCGCCGGGTACGTGCGCGACCGCTGGGGCGAGCAACCCAAGATCGTCGTCGTCGAGCCGGAAGGCGCGCCCTGCCTCCTCGAGAGCGCCCGCGCCGGCCGGCCCGTTCGCGTCGACCGCGGCAGCACCACCCTCGGCCGCCTCGACTGCCGCGAACCCTCACTCCTGGCCCACCGCCTCCTGCACCACCTCGCCGACCTCTACCTCACCATCACCGACGAGCAGGCCGCCGGCGCCGCCCGCCTGCTCGCCACCCACGGCGTGAACCTCTCCGACTGCGGAGCCGCCGGAGCCGCCGGGCTGCTCGCCCTCGACGACCCGGGCCGAGCCGCGCTCACCCTCGACGACGCCTCACGCGTGTTGCTCGTGGGAACAGAGGGAACAGTGGAACCAAAGTGATCACTGTGACGTCAAAGATGGCGTGCAACGACCGAACCGGCCCAGACACGCCCGAGGAGACGGCCGGTTGGCCGAACTCGACCTGCTGCGCTTCCTCGCCGCCTTAGCCGTCGTCGCCTTCCACTACCTGGTGGCCTACGCCTCCGTGTGGGGCGAGCGGCCAGCCGAGCTGTTCCCGGCGCTGGCGCCCATCGCGGGGCTCGGCATCTTGGGCGTCGAGCTGTTCTTCATCATCAGCGGCTTCGTCATCCTGATGACCGTGTGGGGCCGCGGGCTCGGCGCCTTCGCACGATCCCGGCTGGTCCGGCTCTATCCCGCGTACTGGCTCAGCCTCGCCGCCGTCGCCGCCCTCTACGGCCTCACCGGCGCCAAAGCCCTCAACCCAAAACTTTCCCCAGGCGACTACCTGCTGAACGCCACCATGTTCCAGCGGCTGTTCAAGGTCACCGACGCCAGCGGCGTCTACTGGTCACTCTGGGCAGAACTCCGCTTCTACCTGCTGATCGCCATCCTCGTCATCGTGGGCGTCACCCACGGGCGCGTCCTGGCCTTCTGCGGCATCTGGCTGGCCGCCGCCCTCGGCGTCAAACTGCTCGAAGGGTACGAGGTCTTCGAGAGCGAACTCCTGCGCGAGATCGTCATGCCCGACTACGCCCCCTACTTCGTCGCGGGCATGGCCCTCTACCTCGTGCACAAACACGGCGGCCACTGGCTGCCCTGGCTCTACGTCGCCGCCTCCTACGGGCTTTCCCTCGACTCCGCCCTCTCCCGCGTGGCCCGGCGCGTGGACGCGGCAGGGTTCAAGAACATGCCCGTCACCGACCTCGGCGTGATCATCGCCCTCACGCTGATCTTCGTCCTGATGGCCCTGGTCGCACTCGGCGCCCTGCGGCTCAAACCCTCCAGGACGCTCACGGCCCTCGGCGGCACCACATACCCGCTTTACCTCTTCCATAGCGTCATCGCGGTGGCCCTCATCCCGCTGCTCACCGGCGCCCTGCCCGCCTGGGCCGTCGCCACCGTCACGACACTGGTGGCGATTCTCGTGTCGTATCTCGTCTACTCCTTTGCCGAACGTCCCATCCAGCGGCTACTCAAGCCCCGCAGAGGCACACAAACCCCAACAACTCCCGCCGTACAGATGGAAAAGACGTCGGTGCCATAACTCTGTGGCCCTGGGGCACTGTGAAGGGCATAGGCTCGGGCATATAAACGGCGGATAGACAGACCCGGACGAACAGAGGGTGTTGCATGACGGTGCGTCGGGTGATGGGCATCGAGACCGAGTACGGCATCTCCGTACCCGGCCAGCCAGGCGCCAACGCGATGGTGACCTCCTCACAGGTCGTGAACGCCTACCTGGCCGCCTCGGCGGCCCGCGCGCGCAGAGCACGATGGGACTTCGAGGAGGAGAACCCGCTCCGCGACGCGCGCGGCTTCGACCTGGCCAGAGAGGTGGCCGACCCCAGCCAGCTCACCGATGAGGACCTCGGCCTCGCCAACGTCATCCTCACCAACGGAGCCAGGCTCTACGTCGACCACGCCCACCCCGAATACAGCTCGCCCGAATGCACCAACCCCCGGGCGGCCGTCATCTGGGACAAAGCCGGCGAGAGGGTGATGTACGACGCCGCCACCCGCGCGTCCGCCATCCCCTCCAACGCCCCCATCCAGCTCTACAAGAACAACACCGACGCCAAGGGCGCCTCCTACGGCTGCCACGAGAACTACCTGATGCGGCGCGCCACCCCCTTCGCCGACATCGTCAGGCACCTGACCCCCTTCTTCGTCTCCCGTCAGGTCGTCACCGGCGCCGGCAAGGTCGGCATCGGCCAGGACTCCCGCGGCGAAGGCTTCCAGATCAGCCAGCGCGCCGACTTCTTCGAAGTCGAGGTCGGGCTCGAGACCACACTCAAGCGGCCCATCATCAACACGCGCGACGAGCCGCACGCCGACCCGGAGAAATACCGGCGCCTGCACGTGATCATCGGCGACGCCAACATGTCCGAGATCTCCACCTACCTGAAGCTCGGCTCCACGGCGCTCGTGCTCGCCATGATCGAAGAGGGCTTCCTCAGCCGCGACCTCGCCGTCGAGAACCCCGTACAGGCGCTCAGGGCCGTCTCCCACGACCCCAGCTGCCGCTACGAGATCCCCATGCGCGACGGCCGCAAGCTCACCGCCATCCAGCTCCAGATGGAATACCTCGAACAGGCCCGCAAATACGTCGAAGAACGCGGCACCGCCCAGGACGAGATGAACAAGGACATCCTCGACCGCTGGGAATCCGTGCTCACCCGCCTCGCCGAAGACCCCATGCAGCTCTCCCGCGAACTCGACTGGGTCGCCAAACTCGAACTCCTCGAGGGCTACCGCAGCCGCGACGGCCTCGCCTGGTCCCACCCCCGGCTCCAGCTCGTCGACCTGCAATACTCCGACATCCGCCCCGACCGCGGCCTCTACAACCGCCTCGTCGCCCGCGGACGCATGCAACGGCTCGTCACCGAGGAAGACGTCCAGCGCGCCGTCGAACACCCGCCCACCGACACCCGCGCCTACTTCCGCGGCCGATGCCTGCGCCAATACAGCGAATCCGTCGCCGCCGCCTCCTGGGACTCCGTCATCTTCGACATCCCCGGCCGCGAATCACTCCAGCGGGTACCCACCCTCGAACCACTGCGCGGCACCAAGGCCCACGTCGGAGAGCTCTTCGACCGCTGCCACACCGCCGCCGACCTCGTCGCGGCCCTCACCGGCGGCGACTAGCGCCACCCCTTTCCGGGGATCGGCCCGCCATCACAGCAGGCCGATCCCCAGCGTCAGCGTGCCCACCGCCAACGACGCGCCGCCCGCCACCGTGAGCCAGATCAGCCTGCTCGGCCTGGTGTCGCCCGGGCGCACCACCGACAGGAAGAAACCCAGCGGCATCAGGATCGGGGCCGCGACTATCAGGGTCCTCGACAGGGCCTTCAGCGTGTCCGGCAGCGACGACTGGTCGATGTACAACATCGCGACCAGAGCGAACAGCACCAGGACGCCTGCGTGGGCGTGGCCCGCGCGCCACAGGGCGCGGCGGGTCGGGTTGTCCAGGTAGCCCGGGACGTTCTTCATCAGGAACGAGAGCAGCGACACGCCGCCGAACGCCACCAGCGGGACTGTGATGAGGAGCACACCTGCCGTGCTCAGGGACGAAGGGGACATCTCAACCTCCTGTGGGTACGGGGGTTCAGTATTGGATAGGAGCGTTATCTAGTCAACCCGGCAAGATCGCTATGCGTTCGGCGCGAAATGTCGGCTCGTTCGGGGAAGATATGCCTAGAGGCAGTCCCCCAAGCGGAGGTAGGACATGGCTACGAAGGACACCGGCGGGCAGAAGCAGGCCGGGCGGCGCGAGAACGAGGTCGAGGAGACCGAGGCTTCGGCGGCGCCGGACGTGCAGGAGCGGCAGGAGAAGCTCACTGACGATGTCGACGCAATCCTGGACGAAATCGACGAAGTTCTCGAAGAGAACGCAGAGGAATTCGTGAGGTCATACGTCCAGAAAGGCGGAGAATGAGGGGCGAATCGGACATCTGAAGGAGAGGTCGGGTGGATTCGTTGGATGGGGTTAAGCGCTGTCCGGACTGCGGCGATCTTAAGGTGGTTGCTGAGTTTGGGCTTAATAAGCGCATGCCCGATGGGCGGGCGCGGTATTGCAAGGCCTGCTTTCGTCTGCGGTCCACTCAGAGTTACCGCAAGCGGATGGCTGGGCAAGGGAAAAGCGTTCGTGAAGTGGTTCCCGTCCCAGAAGGGGCTAAATACTGTCCTCGCTGTAAGGAGGTAAAGTCGGTCGAGGAGTTCGGGAGTAATCGATCGAACAAGTCTGGGCTGACTGCTTACTGTAAGGCGTGTCACATTGTCGTGACGCGGGAGAACAAGATCAAGAATTTCGGTACTGAGCGGAACTACATGCTTCAGTACCGGTATGGCATCACCGAGGAGGACTTTGCGCGCATGCTCGCCCAGCAGGGCGGGCTCTGCGCCATCTGCCAGGTCGTTCCGGGGACGTTCGTCGATCACTGTCACCGGAGCGGGCAGGTTCGGGGGATTCTCTGTTTCAACTGCAACAACGGGCTCGGGCATTTCGGTGACAACACGGTGTTGCTGGAGCTGGCCGCGCTTTATCTGGGTGGTGATGTGCTCTGGCCGGAGTTCGTGGTGCTGCCGGAGGCGCGTGGTGAGTCGGCGGTTGCGCCTACGCGGAATTATCACCTGGCGCAGCGTTATCGCGTCCGCCATGAGGATGTCGAGCGAATGATCTTGGCCCAGCACGGTTTGTGCGTGGTGTGCTGGGATCGGCCGCCCGAGCATGTGGACCACTGCCACCAGAGCGGAGATGTGCGGTTCGCGTTGTGTTTGCCGTGCAATTCCGGGATCGGGCAGTTCCGGGATGACGCCGGGGTGGTGTGGCGGGCGTTTCAGTACATAGAGGCGAGCCTCAAGGAGGAGTACGAGGAGTCTCTGGTTTCGGATGCGGAGCTGGAGGAGTTGGTGCGGGCCGAGGAGGAGCTTCGTTCGGAGTTCTATCGGAGCGTGTCCCGGGTCGGCTGAGGGTGGTTCTACTTCTTGGGCATGGTGTATTCGATGGCCACGCCCAGGAGGCGGATCGGGTGGGTGAGGTCGTGGCGGGCGAGGATGGCCAGGGCCGTGCGGGTGATGGTGGCGGGGTCCGTGGTGGGTGTGTCGAGTTTCTGCTGCTTGGTGCGGGTCAGGAATGGTGTGGTGCGGACCTTGACGGAGACGCGGGTGATGTCGCGGCCGGCTTCGATGGCGTCCTGGGTGAGGTGTTCGGCCAGGGCGGTGATGTGGGGGATGGCGTCGGCGGGGTCGGTGAGGTCGTGGGTGAAGGTGGTTTCGCGGCTGTGGCCGCGGGCGATCCATGGGGTGGTGACGACTTCGGCTTCGCCTTTGCCGTGGGCGAGGTAGCGGTACCAGGGGCCGTTGGTGGGGCCGAAGTGGCGGGCGAGTTCCGCGGGGTCGGCGGCGGCGAGCTGGGCGACGGTGTGCAGGCCGAGGGCGGCGAGTTTCGCTGAGATTCTGGCGCCGATGCCCCAGAGGGCGTCGGTGGGGCGTTCGTTCATGGTCTCGGCCCAGTTGGCGCTGGTGAGGCGGTGGATTCCGGCGGGTTTGGCGAAGCCGGAGGCGAGTTTGGCCTGGTGTTTGTTGTCGCCGATGCCGATGGAGCAGTCGAGGTGGGTGCGTTCGCGTACGGCGTGCTGGAGTTCTGTGGCGAGGGTTTCGGGGTCGTCGGTGGTGGCGCCGAGGAAGGCTTCGTCCCAGCCCCAGATCTCGAGGCGGACGGGGAATTCGCGCAGGACGGCCATGACGCGTTCCGAGGCGGCCTCGTAGGCGGGCGGGTCGCTGGGCAGGAAGACGGCGTCGGGGCAGCGTCGCAGGGCGGTGCGCAGCGGCATGCCGGAGTGGATGCCGTGGGCGCGGGCCTCGTAGGTGGCGGTGGCGGCGACGGTGCGCGGCTGGGTGGGGTCGCCTGAGCCGCCGACGACGACGGGTCTGCCGCGCAGTTCGGGGTGGCGCAGGAGTTCGACGGCGGCGATGAACTGGTCGAGGTCCAGGTGGAGGATCCAGTCCCTGGTGGGTGCGTTCGCGGACGTGGGCTCCATGGTGACCAGTATGGCGGGAGGTCCTGTTCAGAGGGTGGTGAGCAGCGTGTCGCCGTGGTAGAGGAGGGCGCGGCGGGGGACGGCCCAGGCGGGGGTGCCGAGGGGTGGTTCGTCGCCTTCGGGGACGACGAGCTGGATGAGGGCGCGGGGGGTTTCGAGGGTGACGAGGGTGTGGGTGCCGAGGTTCTCCATGACGGAGATGGTGCCGGGGAAGGCGTCGGGGCGTTCGGTGGCGGACAGGTCCATGTATTCGGGGCGTACGCCGTAGGTGAGGTCGCCGGGGGTGTCGAGGGCGGCGAGGGGCGGTGGGAGGGGGAGGGTGGCGCCGGCGACGTGCAGGGCGGTGGGGGTGTGGCGGGCGGGCAGGAGGTTCATGGGGGTGGAGCCGATGAAGGCGGCGACGAACGTGGTGGCGGGGCGGTGGAAGATGTCGGCGGGGGTGCCGATCTGGATCATGCGGCCGGCGGACATGACGGCGATGCGGTCGGCGAGTGCGAGGGCTTCCGCCTGGTCGTGGGTGACGAAGACGGTGGTGACGGCGAGTTCGCGCTGCAGGCGTTTGAGGAAGGTACGGGCTTCGAGGCGCAGGCGGGCGTCCAGGTTGGACAGGGGTTCGTCGAAGAGGAAGGCGGTGGGGTGGCAGGCGATGGCGCGGGCGAGGGCGACGCGTTGTTGCTGGCCGCCGGAGAGTTCGGCGGGGCGGCGGCGCAGGAGTTCGGTGAGGCTGAGGCGGGCGGCGACGTCGGCGGCCTTGGCGGCGCGTTCGCGGCGGGGGACCTTCCTGATGCGCAGGGGGTAGGCGATGTTGGCGGTGACGTCCATGTGGGGGAAGATCGCGTAGTCCTGGAAGACCATGGCGAGGTCGCGTTGTCCCGGTGGGAGGGTGGTGACGTCGGCGTCGTCGATGTGGACGCGGCCGGCGGTGGGGGTTTCGAGGCCGGCGATGGTGCGCAGGAGGGTGGTCTTGCCGCAGCCGGAGGGGCCGAGCAGGGCGAAGAACTCGCCGTCGGCGATGGTGAGGCGGATGTCGTCGAGGGCGTGGACTCCGCCGGGGAACACCTTGGTGAGGCCGTGCAGGGAGATCACGTGGCCTCCTTCGCCGGCCACGTGATCAGGATGGTGCCCTCGGCGGGCTCGGTCATGCCTTGATCCCTCCGTGGAAGCGGAAGCCGTAGCGGTGGGAGACGAACAGGTACATGGCGACGACGGGCAGGGAGTACAGCAGGGAGAAGGTGGAGATGAGGTCGAGCTTGGGCGCGCCGCCTTCGGTGTAGAGGGTGTAGAGGATGACGGAGCCGGGGGCCTTGGCGGGGTCTCTGAGCAGGATGAACTGGAACAGGAAGCCGCCCCAGACGCTGGCCATGGCCCAGACGGCGATGGTGGCCAGGCCGGGGCGGACGAGGGGGACGACGATGTGGCGCAGGATCTGCAGGGGGGTGGCGCCGAAGACGCGGGCGGACTCCTCGTAGGAGGTGGGGGTCTCGTCCATGAAGTCTTTGAGTATGAAGATGGCGGCGGGCAGGAGGCCGCCGGAGACGACGAGGATGACGCCGAGGTGGGTGTCGATGAGGTCGAGCCGGGTGGCGAGTTCGAAGATGGGCACCATGGCGGCGGTGCCGGTGACGACGGAGGACATCAGCAGGAGCAGGTAGAGCAGGGCGTCGCGGCCGGGTACGCGCACGCGTGACAGGGCGTAGGCGGCGAGCGCGGCCAGGACGACGACGAGGGCGGCGGCGCCTCCGCCCTGGATGAGGGAGTTGCGGATGGAGCCGAGCGCGTAGGGGTTGTCGAGGATGGCGGCGAAGTTGCGCAGCGTGAAGTCGGGGATGGAGGTGGTGATGGCGGGGGTGTCGTCGAAGGGGGCGCTGGCCAGCCAGAGCATGGGCAGGGTGAAGAAGGCCAGGACGACGGCGATGAAGAGGGTGGCGGTGAGCCTGCCGATGGTGTGCCGGATCATGCGGGGGTTCCTCCGGCCGCCGCGGTGTCCCGGTAGCGGCTCCGGCCGCGCAGCAGCCGCAGGTACGCCAGCGCGACGATGAGGTTGATCAGCAGGATGAGGAAGGAGATGGCGGCTCCGACGCCGAGCTGGCCGTCTCTGAGCGCGACGCGGTAGACGTACACGGGCAGGATTTCCGAGCGGCCTTCGGGGCCGCCGCCGGTGAGGACGAACGGCGTGAAGTCGTTGAACGTCCACATGCTGATGAGCAGCAGGTTCGTCAGGATGTGGCGGCGGATACGGGGCAGGACGACGTCGCGCAGCTGCCGGGGGACGCTGGCGCCGGCCAGGCGGGCGGTTTCGAGGTGGGAGGGCGGGACGTTCTCCAGTGCGGCGCCGTAGAGCATCATGGAGAACGCGGTGCCGCGCCAGACGTTGAACACGATGATCGACAGCAGCGGGTGGTCGAGGAGCCAGGCGAAGCCGGGGGTGTTCAGCAGCGCGTTGAGGGTGCCGTCGTCGCGGTCGAGCAGGGCGTACCAGAGGAATCCGACGACGGTGCCGGGCAGGATCCAGGACAGCAGGACGACGCCTTCGACGGCGCGGCGCACGGGGCCGGCGCGGGTGCGCAGGATCCAGGCGAGGGCGAAGCCGAGTCCGGCCTGGCCGATGATGGCCGAGCCGCCGACGTAGGCGATGGTCAGCCACAGGGAGTACTGGAAGCGGGGGTCGGTCAGGGCGCCGGCGTAGTTGTCGGCGCCGACGATCCGCGGGTTGGCGGCGGCCAGGCCGGTGAGGCGGTAGTCGGTGAGGCCGAGGTAGATGGTCCACAGGGCGGGGAAGATGAGGAAGACGGCGATGAGGGTGACGGCGGGCAGGACGAACGCGACGGCCCTGCCCTTGCCGAGCCCGGCGGCGTCAGCCGGCGATGTTGGCCGCGCCACCGACGAGTCCCTCCAGCTTGCCGCGGTAGGCGGCGGCGGCCTCGGCGGGGCTCTTGCCGCTGACGACGGCGGCGGTGGCCTCCTGCAGCGCGGTGGACACCTGCGGGTAGACGGCCAGGCCGGGGCGGTAGGCGGTGATGGGGAGCACTTCGTCGGCGACGTACTTGAGCATGGGATCGACGGTGAGCACCTGGTCGTTGACGTCGCTGCGGGCGCTGATGCGGGCCTGGCCCGCGAGTTGTGACTTGGTGGCCTCGGGGGAGTGCATGAAGGCGAGCAGGTCCCAGGCGAGCTTGGGGTTCTTGGAGAAGGGGTTGAGCACGCGTACGGCGCCGCCTGACATGCTGACGTAATCCTGGCCGCGGATGCCGGCGCCGGGTTGCCTGGCGGGGATCCTGGCGTAGCCGACGGCTTCGTTGCGGTCCCGCATGGGGGCGACGCCGGTGCGGGGTTCGACGACGGCGCGCCAGAAGTAGTCGCTCTCCGCGAGGATGCCGATCTTCCCGTCGGCGAACTGGGCGAAGGACTTGTCGCGGCCCTTGGCCTCCTGCTGGAGTTTGGGGTCGCCGAGGCCGCTGCCGCCGTAGATCTGCCGGTAGAGGCCGAGTACGTCCTTCATGGCCTGGGAGTCGCCGGTCCATTTGCCGCCGGCGTAGATCTCGGCTCCTGCGCCGGCGAGCAGGGGCAGGACGCCCTGCATGGTGGTGGCCTCGCCCATGGCGGTGCCGGCGTTGAGCTGGATGGGGGTGGGCACGCCGGCGGCCTTGAGCTTGGTGCCGGCGTCGATGATGGCCTGCCAGCTGGTGGGCTGCCAGTTGTCGGGCAGGCCGGCCTTTCTGAACAGGGTCTTGTTGTAGAACAGGACGCGGCCGTCGGTGCCCTGGGGCAGGCCGTACTTCTTGCCGTCGAAGATGCCCAGCCCCTGTACGGCCTGCGGGATCCTGGCCCAGCCCTCCCACTGCTCGACGGCGGCGCCGCCGATCTCGGTGAGCGGTTTGAGGTAGCCGGCCTGGGCGAACTCGCCGACCCAGATGCCATCGGCGTCGATGACGTCGGCGCCGGTCCTGGACTTGAGGTCGAGCGCGATCTTGGTCTTGTACTGCTCGTCGTCGACGCCGCTGGGCTGGAACTGCACGGTGACGTCGGGGTGGGTCTTCTCGAACTCGGGGATCACCCACTGCTTGATCCATTGGGCGGTCTCGGCGTTCTTGCCGCCTTCGATGGAGTTCGCCGCGATGGTGAGGGTGATGCCGTCCTGCGGGGTGTTCCCGCCGCTGCCGCAGGAGGTGAGGGCGAGCACGGCGATGGCCGCCGTCACCGCGGGTCCTCTGTGCCGTACGGGACGTCGCCAGGGGTGCCGCGTGGGGAGTCGCATGGCCGGCCCCTCCCGTTCGGGACGTGCGGACACCTTGACGATGGCATGGGCGGTGGCGGGCGTAAAGAATCCATCTGGACACGGACCTTCCACACCTTCGGCGCCTTTCCGGCGACCCAGATGAGGTGGTTCGCCGTGAGCTGATCGTGGGAAGTGCAGACAGCAACGCAACATGAGTAGGGTCGCCCTAGGAACACTGAACGTTTGGAGGGAGTCGCGTGGCATCGCACAGGGATCTGCCCGCCGGCTTGGTGAACCAGATTTTCCGCAACACCGGAAATTCCTCGTTCACGGAGTTCGTCAGCTCGTATGCGCCGGAATTGTTGCCGCGGCGGGATGAGGTGCTGGCCACCCCGATCGGCGACCAGGTTCCGCACGCGACCACGATCGTGGCCGCCACCTTCGCCGGCGGTGTGATCATGGCGGGCGACCGCCGGGCGACGTCGGGCAACATCATCTCGCAGCGTGACGTGGAGAAGGTGTTCCGCGCCGACGACTATTCGTGCATGGGCATCGCGGGCACGGCCAGCACGGGCCTGGAGTTCGCCCGTCTCTACCGGGTGGAGCTGGAGCACTACGAGAAGGTCGAGGGCCGGCAGATGTCGGTCCAGGGCAAGGCCAACCGGCTGGCCAACATGATCAGGGGCAACCTGGCCATGGCGATGCAGGGGCTGGTGGTGGTGCCCATGTTCGCCGCCTACGACCCGGACAAGGACGAGGGCCGCATCTTCAGCTACGACGTGGCGGGCGGGCCGTACGAGCGGGACAGGTACGACGCGATCGGCTCCGGCTCGATCTTCGCGCGCGGGTCGCTCAAGAAGCTCTACCGCGACGGTTCGTCGGCCGACGACATGGCGATGACGCTGATCCAGGCCCTGTACGACGCCGCCGACGACGACTCGGCGACCGGCGGGCCCGATGTGACCAGGAAGATCTGGCCCATCGTGTCGGTGATCGACGCCGACGGCTTCCGCCGGCTGGGTGAGGAGCAGGTCTCCGGTTACGTGGAGCAGATGCTCGAGGCCCGCATGATCTCGCCCGACGGCCCCATCGCCCCGCTGCGCTAGAAAGGACCACCACACGTGTCCATGCCTTTTGGATATGCCTCCCCCGAGCAGATCATGCGGGACAAGGCCGACTACGCGCGCAAGGGCATCGCGCGGGGGCGCTCCGTCGTCGTGCTGCAGTACGTGGACGGCATCCTGTTCGTGGCGCCCAACCCGTCGCGGGCGCTGCACAAGATCAGTGAGATCTACGACCGGATCGGGTTCGCGGCGGTGGGCCGCTACAACGAGTTCGAGGAGCTGCGGCTCGGCGGCATCCGCTACGCCGACGTCAACGGCTACACCTACGACCGCTCCGACGTGACCGGCCGCGGCCTGGCCAACCTGTACGCCTCCAACCTGGGCCGCATCTTCACCGAGTCGATCAAGTCGCTGGAGGTGGAGGTCGTCGTCGCCGAGGTGGGCGAGAACAAGGACGGCGACGCGATCTACCGGCTGACGTTCGACGGGTCGGTCTTCGACGAGCACGGCTTCGCGGCCATGGGCGGCCAGGCCGAGGCGGTGGCGACGCGGCTGAAGGAGCGCTACCGCGAGTCGATGTCCCTGGCCGACGCGCTGGAGGTGGCGCTGGTGGCGCTGACTGAGCCCGGCGGGGAGCGGCCGCCGGTGGGGCAGTTGGAGGTTGCGGTGCTCGACCGCAACCGCGAGCACCGCAAGTTCCTGCGGTTGACGGGGGCGAGGCTGGAGCGCCTGCTCGGCCAGACCACCACCCAGCCCGCCGTCACCACGACCCCGCCGCCGCCCGGGGAGTCCGGGCTCGGCGGTGACACGCCGCCGCCCACGGGACCGCCCACCGGCCCGCCCACGGGGCCCGACGGGGACGTGGACGACGGGACGTCGCCGCCGCTGTAAGGGCGTGCACGAGGAGTTTCCGGCGGGGACGGCCACTGGGGCCGGCTCCCGCCGTCGCGGGGGCCGCCACGGCGGTCCCCGCCGCTGTTCACCCCCCGCTGACGGGTCCGGGACCGCGGCGCCCGACCGACCGCTCAGGGGATCGGGTGCGCCGCCGGTGTGGGCTCAGCGGTCGAGAGCTGTCAGTGGCTGCAGGAGCTCGGGCAGCTCGCAGGAGGGTGGCGGGCCCTGAGGCGGTGGGGCGGCTCAGATGGCAGGCCGGTGGCGGTGCCCTGAGGCGGTGCGGGCGGGCTCAGATGGCAGGCGGGCAGTTCCGGCGTGCGAGGCGGGCGCGGCGTCGGAGGCGGGTGGTTGTGGGGCGGTCCCGTGGGATTGTGGAGTGGGAGGGCGGTTTCGGGTTGGGGGTTATTGCCGTGGGATGTGACCTGTATCACTCCGGCTCGCCCGAACCCCTCAGGGTGATCGAGGATCTTAGAAACCGTGAACACTTCCTTGCGCGGCCTCATCGCGGCGGGTGCCGCGGCGGCCGTGATGCTCAGTTCGGGTATGGCCGCCGAAGCGGCCACGACGTTCCCCAAGTACAAGGCCCCGAAGGTCTTCGGCACCACGTTCCAGCCCGACCCCGGGCACGACTTCACCAAGGGCATCCACTCCCGCCGTAACGGCATCCTGCGCGGCCAGATCACCTACGTGCGCGGCGGCGTCGCCGAGTACGAGCCGATCAGGTGGAAGAAGGGCAAGTACACCGAGGGTCAGTTCGAGGGCCCGCCGGAGGGCCAGGTCATGGCCTACGCCTCGCCCATCGCCAAGAACGTGATCTTCCTGTCCGCGTACGGGTGCAAGTCCGCCGGCGGGGACCTCACCGTCGGCCGCACGTCGGGCCTCGGCGCCAAGCGGTGCTCCAAGGCGACGCTGATCAAGCGGCACGGCCGCGTGGGGCACCCCGCGCTCATCACCGTCCACAAGGGGCAGATCGTTCAGGTCCAGGAGATCTACACCCCTTGACATGCTCTGCGGCACCCGCGCCTCGCAGGGGCGGGCGCGGGGGCGAAGCGGCGCATGACAATGCGGGCATACAGGGCCCGGTGGGAAAACACCCGGGAAGATCTCTCCCGCTCGCCGATCCGTGGGCATAGTGTGAGGTGATGGATCGTCGCATCTTCGGGCTGGAGAACGAGTACGGCGTGACCTGCACGTTCAGGGGCCAGCGCAGGCTGTCCCCCGATGAGGTCGCGCGCTACCTGTTCCGGCGGGTCGTGTCCTGGGGCCGATCGAGCAACGTCTTCCTCCGCAACGGCGCACGTCTCTATCTCGACGTGGGCAGCCATCCTGAATACGCAACACCCGAGTGTGACAACGTCATCGAGCTCGTCACCCACGACAAGGCGGGCGAGCGCATCCTTGAGGGCCTGCTCGTGGACGCCGAGAAACGGCTGCGCGAAGAGGGCATCGCGGGTGACATCTACCTGTTCAAGAACAACACCGACTCGGCCGGCAACTCCTACGGCTGCCACGAGAACTACCTGGTCGGCCGGCATGGCGAGTTCGGGCGGCTGGCGGACGTGCTGATCCCGTTCCTGGTGACGCGGCAGATCGTGTGCGGGGCGGGCAAGGTGCTGCAGACGCCGCGCGGCGCGGTCTACTGCGTCTCGCAGCGGGCCGAGCACATCTGGGAGGGCGTCTCCAGCGCCACCACCCGTTCCCGGCCGATCATCAATACCAGGGACGAGCCGCACGCCGACGCGGAGCGCTTCCGGCGCCTGCACGTCATCGTGGGCGACTCCAACATGAGCGAGACCACCATGCTGCTCAAGGTCGGCGCCACCGACCTGGTGCTGCGCATGATCGAGTCGGGCACCGTGATGCGCGACCTGTCGCTGGAGAACCCGATCAGGGCCATCCGCGAGGTCTCGCACGACATGACCGGCCGGCGCAGGGTGCGCCTGGCCAACGGGCGCGAGGCCTCCAGCCTGGAGATCCAGCAGGAATATTTGTCCAAGGCGAAGGACTTCGTCGACCGCCGCGGCGGCGACGCCATCGCCCACCGGGTGCTGGAGCTGTGGGAGCGCACGCTGAACGCGGTCGACACCGGCAACCTCGACCTGGTCTCGCGGGAGATCGACTGGGTGACCAAGTACCAGCTCATCGAGCGGTACAGGAAGAAGTACGACCTGCCGCTGTCCTCGCCCCGGGTGGCCCAGCTCGACCTGGCCTACCACGACGTGCACCGCAAGCGCGGTCTGTACTACCTGCTGCAGAAGCGCGGCTCGGTGGAGCGGGTGGCGTCCGACCTGAAGATCTTCGAGGCCAAGTCGGTGCCGCCGCAGACGACCAGGGCGCGGTTGCGCGGCGAGTTCATCCGCAAGGCGCAGGAGAAGCGGCGCGACTTCACCGTGGACTGGGTGCATCTCAAGCTCAACGACCAGGCGCAGCGCACTGTGCTGTGCAAGGACCCGTTCCGCAGCGTGGACGAGAGGGTGGACAAGCTCATCGCGGGCATGTGAGTACGGGCGGGCGAACGGGCCTGTCCGCGGGCAGGGGGGCGGGCCCACATCGGCCAGGCGGATGGGCCGTCGGTGCGAAATAACGGTCAGGCGGGCGGGTCGTCGGCGCGGAACGTGGTGTTCCGTTTACCTCGGCCCTACCGGGGAGTCGGGTAGGGTGACGCGAATCTGACGTCTGTCCCGAGGGAACCCCATGCGACGCGCTCTGGCCGTACTGGCCGCCGTGCCAATGCTCTTGTTCGCCGCCGCGTGCGGCTCCGACGACGGCGCGAGCACGGCCTCCCCGGCTTCGGGCGGGTCGTCCGGGGCCGGGGTCAAGGTCACCGGGGACGTGGGCGCCAAGCCCACGGTGACCTTCCCCTCCGGCTCGCCCGCGACGAAGTCGTCCTACCAGGTGATCCAGCCGGGCACCGGCAACGACGTCAAGGCCGGCGACCGGGTGGTCGTCAACCTGACCGTCTACAACTGGGACGGCAAGGGCAACGCCGCCCAGGGCTCCTCCTACGACACCAAGCTGCCGGAGACCATCTCGGTCAACCAGCAGATCCCGCAGGTGCTGCAGGAGGGCTTCACCAAGGTCAAGCACGGCGGCCGGCTGCTGGCGGTGCTGGCCAACGACTCCATCCCCCCGCAGCAGCAGCCGTCGGCCTCGCCCTCCACGGCGGCCGAGCCGACCAAGGTGTTCGTGTTCGACGTGGTCGGCACGCAGCCGAAGGCCGCCTCCGGCGAGGCGACCGACGAGGCGATCAAGGGCGTCAAGGTGGACAACCCGGGCGGCGAGAAGGCGCCCACGCTGACCACCAAGACCGAGGAGAAGGCGCCCAAGGACCTCGTCGTCAAGACCGTCATCAAGGGCTCCGGCGCCAAGGTGGCGGCCAACCAGACGCTCACCGTGCACTACACCGGCAAGATCTGGGGCAGCGACAAGCAGTTCGACTCCAGCTGGGAGCGGGGCGAGCCGGCCGAGTTCCCGCTCGCGCAGGTGATCCAGGGCTGGCAGAAGGGGCTGGCCGGGGTGCCGGTCGGCAGCCGCGTGGTGATGAGCATCCCGCCGGACCTCGGCTACGGCAAGGACGAGCAGCAGGGCATCCCCGGCAACAGCACGCTGGTGTTCGTGGTGGACGTCCTGGCCGCCCGCTGACGCGCGCTCTCCCAGAAGAGCCTGCTGACGCGGGCTCTCTCCGAGGAGCCTGCTGACGCGGGCTCTCCCATGGCGGTAGCATCGCCAGGCCCGGTGGCGTGACGCCGCCGGGCCGCTCCGCGTTGGGAGGACCGATGCGCCGCCACGCCGCCGCACTGCTGCTGCTCGCGCCCCTGCTGCTGGCGGGCTGTACGGAGGGCGAGACCGCGCAAGAACTGGACCTGGAGGTCGGGGGCTCGTTCGGAGCCCGGCCGACGATCGTCTTCCCCGACGGCGAACCGGCCGCCGGGCTGCAGGTGGACGAGCTGACCGCGGGCAAGGGCGAGCCGCTGGACACCGGCGACGTGGCGATCGTCCAGTACACGGCGCACGTCTGGGACGGCGGCGGCAACCGCCTGGTCGACTCCAGCTTCAACCGGGGCACCCCGGCCGCGTTCCCGCTGGAAGGGCTGCTGCCGGGGCTGGAACGGGCGCTGAAGGGCCGCAGGGTGGGCAGCAGGGTCATCGCCGCCATCCCGCCCTCCGACGGCTTCGGCGCCAATCCGCCGCAGGGCATCGGCGCCGGCGAGGAGCTGTTCTACGTCGTCGACATCCTCGGCGCGCACCCCAAGGGCGCCTCGGTCGATTCGGGCGCGGGCGCGCTGGCCGGGGTCAGGGTCGGCGGCGGCGCCAGGCCCGCGCTGGCCGTGCCCGCCGGCGCGCCGCCCGCCGCCTTCACGGCGAAGGTGCTGACCAGGGGCGAAGGGCGCAGGACGCGGTCGGGGCAGCTCGTCGTCGCCCAGTACGAGGCCGCGATCTGGCGCCACCGCCGCGTCTTCGAGGCGACCTGGAAGAGCGGTGGCCCCAGGGCGTTCAAGCTCGGCGACGGCACCATGATCAAGGCGTGGGACAGGGCGCTGGCCGGCGTGCCCGCGGGCAGCCGCGTCCTGATGATTGTCCCGCCCGCCTACGGGTACGGCGACGCCGGCCACTCCGCGTACGGCATCAAGGGCTCCGACACGCTCGTCTTCGTCGTGGACGTCATCGCCGCGTACTGACCGTGCGGGCCGCGTGCGGGCTGACCGTGCGTGCTGACCGTGCGGGCCGAGCGTGCGGGCTGGCCGTACGGGCACGTGAGGGCGGGAGCTTTTCGTAGACTCCGGCTGTGAGTAGCGACGACCTCGGGGCGCTGGCCCTGTTGCACGACCCCGTCCGCCGCAGCCTGTACGACGTCGTCGCCTCCCGGGGCGGAGACGTCGGCCGCGGCGAGGCCGCCGAGGCCGCGGGCGTGTCCAGGACGCTGGCCGGACACCACCTGGACAAGCTGGTCGAGGCGGGCCTGCTGGAGAGCGGTTTCCGGCGGCAGGACAAGAAGGGCCCCGGCAGCGGCCGGCCGGCCAAGGTGTACCGCAGGGCCAGGGCCGAGCGGTCGGTGAGCCTGCCGCCGCGCGACTACGCCGCCCTCGCCTCCGTCCTGGCCGACGTGGTGGACGCGCTCGGCGCCGAGGAGCAGGCGGAGCGGGCGGCGCGGACCGCGGGCGCGCGGCTGGCCGGGCGGCGCCCGGGTGAGCCGGTCGAGCGGGTGCTGGGCGAGCGCGGCTACGAGCCGTACAACGAGGGCGGGCGGCTGCGGCTGCGCAACTGCCCCTTCCACGCGCTGGCCGAGGAGCAGCCGCTGCTGGTGTGCTCGATGAACCTGGCCCTGTGCCAGGGGCTGCTGGAGGCGCTCGGCGACGATCCCGGGCGGGCGGTGCTGGACCCGCGGCCGGGGGAGTGCTGCGTCTCTCTAAAACAAACAGACGTTGACATAGAAGGCGGGTGATGGTGTGCTGGCTCCCATGCATCTGGCCCAGCTCAACATCGCCCATCTGCGCGCGCCCATCGACAGCGCCGAGCTCGCCGAGTTCGTCGCCCTGCTCGAACCGATCAACGACATCGCCGACGAGGCCCCCGGGTTCGTGTGGCGGCTGAAGGAGAGCGAGAGCGACCCCACCGCGACCGTGATCCACGACTACGGCGACCACCTGCTGGTCAACTTCTCGGTGTGGGAGTCGCTGGAGACGTTGTGGAACTACGCCTACCGCAGCGCCCACCTGGGCGTGCTGCGGCGGCGCAGGGAGTGGTTCCTGCGCATGGCGGAGCCGTACATGGTGATGTGGTGGGTGCCGGAGGGGGTCATCCCCACCCTGGCGGAGGGGATGGCGCGGCTGGAGCGCCTCAGGGCCGAAGGGCCGAGCCCGGAGGCGTTCACGTTCAAGGACTCCTACGACAGCAGCGAGGCGGTCAGCCTGCCCGCCGCCGCCGCGGCCAGGAAGTAGGGCAGGTCCTCATCCAGTTTCCTGCCCATCGTGGACAGCCTGACCGGTGATCTACGCAGCTCCTCGTGCAGGCCGTCCACGGGGACGGAGACCAGCCGGTGCCGTACGGCCAGCAGTTCGGCCTGGTCCCTGACCCGCTCCCCGAACTCGCCCGGCAACTCCGGCACCGGCACCTGGGCGGGCGAGAGCGCCACCCGGCCGTAGGCGGTCAGCGAGTGGTGTGAGACGCCGTAGTGGCGCTCGCGTTTGTCGCCGTCGCTGACCCGCAGCGCCGCCACGGGACGCCCCAGCAGCACGCCCGCCGCGTTGACCGCCTCGCCCGCCGCGACGCCCGAGAAGCCCCAGCGGGTGCCGGTGCCGAGGTTGCCGGGGCCCTGCGCGACGATCGCGACCTCGGCCTCCATCACGTGCCTGGCCGCCAGCAGCCCGGTGTGCACCGTGACCGCCTCCAGGTCGCCGCCGAACGACTGGCCCACCGTGATCACGCCGGCCAGCCAGCCGGTCTCCCGCAACTTCGCCGCCGCCATCGAGAACCAGACCGGCAGCGCGCCGCCGTCCTGCATCACGTACGCGACCCGCACCCCGGGCCTGGAGGCGTACAGGCCGCACAGGATCGGCGCCAGCGCCGAGTGCAGATCGGCCACGATCACCGGCATGCCGTCCAGCGAGTCCGCCTCCCGCAACCTGGCGTGATGCGGGGAATCCTGCTCGTCCGCGCCCTGCACCGTGGCCTGCAGCGGCGTGTACCTGGCCTTCACCAGGTGCCCGGGACCCCGCGGATCTTCCGGCAAACGGTTCGGGACGGCCACCACCATGGCGTAACCTCCCGTACCGAGACCCATCGCGAGCGCGGTCGTGTTGAGCAGCACTTCGTCGCCGGGTTCCGGGCGGCCCACCAACGGTGGATACGCCAGTGCCCGGCACTCCCCTTCGGGGACGGTGACGTCCAGTTCCACCGCTCCCGGCCACTCGCGTCGGATCCGTACGACCTCGCCCTTGCGCCATCTGATCACGGGGGCAGGGTAGCGTCGATGAAGGAGGAGTGAGGCAGATGTCGCGCCGGAAGACAGAACGGTTGCTCAATCTGGTGATCTGCCTGCTCGCCACCAGGCGGCCCCTTTCGGCCGAGCAGATCCGCCAGGCCGTGCCCGGTTACGACCGCGATGGCGACGAGGCGTTCCAGCGCATGTTCGAGCGTGACAAGAACGAGCTGCGCGAGATCGGCATCCCCATCGACGTCGTGCGCGACCCCTGGGAGGACGAGCCGGGCTACCGGATCGAGCGGGAGTCCTACGAGCTGCCCGAGATCACCCTCGAACCCGACGAGGCCGCCGTGCTGGGCCTGGCCGCCCAGGTCTGGCAGCGCGCCAGCCTGGCCGAGGCCGCCTCCGGGGCGCTGCTGAAGCTGCGGGCCGGCGGCGTGGCGACCGACCAGCCCGTCGGCACCGGGGCGCTGGAGCTGCGCGTGGACACCCGCGACCCGGCCTTCCCCGCGCTGTGGGACGCCGTGCGCGACCGGCGCGTGGTGCGCTTCGACTACCGCGCCTCCGGCAGCGAGACCGTGCGCGGCCGCACCGTCGAGCCGTGGGGCGTGGTCAGCCGGCGCGGCCGCTGGTATCTGGCGGGGTTCGACCGGGACAGAAAGGCCCCGCGCGTCTTCCGGCTCAGCCGCATCTCCGGCCAGGTCGCCGCGGCGGGCCGGGCGGGCGTGGTCGAGGTGCCCGAGGGCGTCGATCTGAAGGCCATGGTGGGCTTCCCCGACGAGCCGCTGGAGGAGCGGGTCGCCGTCGTACGCGTACGCCAGGGGGCGTGCGAGGGCGTGCGGCAGCTGGCCAGGGCCGTGCATCCCGGCACCGGCGGGTGGGACGAGGCGGAGCTGGCCTTCACCGACCCCGACCGGCTGGCCGGCTGGATGGCCAGCCTCGGCGCCGACGTCGAGGTCGTCGGGCCGCCGGACGCCCGCGAGGCGGTCATCAGCAGACTCAAGGGGGCGATGGTGTGAGCGGGGCGATCACCGGGCCGGTGGAGGAGGGCGAATGAGCGGGTCGGCCGATCGGCTGCCGAGGCTGCTGGCGCTGGTGCCGTACCTGATGTCCCATCCCGGGGCGCAGGTCGGCGAGGTGGCCGGGGTGTTCGGGCTGAGCGAGAAGCAGCTCATCGACGACCTGCAGCTCGTGTGGATGTGCGGGCTGCCGGGCCACACCCCCGGCGACCTCATCGACGTCTCCTGGGACGGCGGCGAGATCATCATCGACAACGCCGACACCATCGGCAGGCCGCTGCGGCTCGGCATCGACGAGGCCAGCGCGCTGCTGGTGGCGCTGCGCATGCTGGCCGCCACCCCCGAGCTCGCCGAGGTTCCCGGTGACGCGCTGCCGCGCGTCATGGCCAAGCTGGAGCGGGCCGCGGGGGAGGGCGCCGCCACCGTCAGCAGCCAGGTCGCCGTGGACGTGGACGCCGCCCCCGACGCGCTGCCCCGGGTACGTGAGGGGCTGACCAAGGGGCGCAGGCTGTCGCTGCGTTACTACGTGCAGGGCCGCGACGAGGTGACGCCGCGCGAGGTGGACCCCATGCGGGTCGTGGTCGTGGACGGCCGCGCCTACCTGGAGGGCTGGTGCTACCGGGCCGAGGCCATGCGGCTGTTCCGCCTGGACCGGGTGCTCGGCGTGGACGTGCTCGACGTGCCCGCCGACCCGCCCGCCGGGGCCGAGCCCAGGGACGTGGCCGCCGGGGTCTTCCGGCCCTCGCCGACCGACGAGCTGGTCGAGCTGGAGCTGAGCGCGGCCGGGCGCTGGGTGGCCGAGTACTACCCGTGCGAGCAGGTCACCGAGCTGGGGGAGGGGCGGCTGCGGGTGGCGCTGCGGGCCCGCGACGAGGACTGGATACTCAAGCTGGCGCTGCGCCTGGGCGACACGGGCCGGGTCGTCTCGCCGCCCGACATGGCCGAGACCGTACGCCGGGAGGCCGGCCGGGCCCTGGCCCTGTACGCTCACCACTCATGACGTGGATCTATCTGTCGGCGGGGCTGGGCGTGGCCGGGCTGGTCGTGCTCGGCGTCGCGGGTGCCCGCGTCGTCGCCGCTGCACGTATCCTGAATAGGGAAATCGCCACGGCGAAAGCCCAGCTTGAGCCGGGGCGGGCCAGATTGACGAACCGGGGGGATGAGACCACGCCCCGGGCAGCGTACGATCGTGGCTGAAACAGGCACTCGTTACCAAAGGACGTTTCATGCCGAACCTCGGAGTTCCTGAACTTCTGCTCATCCTCCTGGCACTCATCCTGCTGTTCGGTGCGAAGAAGCTGCCCGACATGGCGCGGGGCGTCGGCCGGTCGCTGCGCATCTTCAAGTCCGAGACCGCCAAGCTGCGCGACGATGACGACGACGACACCCAGCACCACGTCCAGGCCCAGACGCAGGCCCCGGCCCAGCCGCAGCCCGCGCCCGTGCAGCCGCAGCCGATCCAGGCCGCCCCCGCCGCGCCCGCCCCGGCTCCGGCCCCGGCGCTCTCGGCCGAGGAGCAGGCCCGCCAGCTTGAGGAGCAGGCCGCCAAGCTGCGCGCCAGTGCCGGCACGCAGGGCGACAAGCGCGCCTGACCCCCATCCCTCCTCATCCCCAGGACGCTTAGATGGCGCTGCTCAAACGGTCTAGAAGTCAGCCGTCGCCCGATCCAGAGGGCCGCATGCCCCTCATGGAGCATCTGCGCGAGCTGCGCAACCGGCTGCTGATCGCGCTCGGCGCGCTCGTCGTCGGCGTCATCATCGGCTGGTTCCTCTTCGATCCGACCTGGGCGATGATCAAGGCGCCTTACTGCGAGACCGATGCGTCCCGCCAGCTCACCGGGGGTGAGTGTGCGCTCACCTATAGTGGCATCTTCCAGTCCTTCTTCATCACGCTGAAGGTCTCGCTGATGATCGGGCTGGTGGTCTCCTCACCGGTCTGGCTGTATCAGATCTGGGCGTTCGTGACGCCCGCGCTCTACCGCAACGAGAAGCGGTACTCGATCACGTTCATGGGGCTGGCCGTCCCGCTGTTCGTGCTCGGCGCCGCGCTGGCCTACTTCATCATGGACACCAGCCTCGGCATCCTGCTGAGCTTCTCGCTCGACGGCACCGTCGCCACGATCGGCATCGACGACTACCTCGACTACGTGCTGATCATGATCCTGATCTTCGGGATCTCCTTCGAGCTGCCGCTGCTCCTGGTGTTCCTCAACATCATCGGGGTGCTCTCGCACGCGACCGTGAAGAAGCACCGCCGCATGGTCGTCTTCGCGATGTTCGTCTTCGGCGCCGTGGTCACGCCCGGCGGCGAGCCGCTCACGATGATGGCGCTGGCCGCGCCGATGATCGGCCTGTACTTCGTGGCCGAGCTGTTCATGTACCTGCGCGAGAAGCGCCACCCGGCCGAGGAGTTCGCCGGCCTGTCGGACGACGAGGCCTCCCCGCTGGCCGAGGACGACTCCTCCTACGACGACCCGACGCCGCTGGACGACGACCCGCCCGCGGTGGACAAGCGGTAAGGGCATTCCGGTTCCGCCCGGCAGACGGTAGGTTCCGGGCGTGTCCCCACAACTCGCTCTGCTCGTCAACCCCGCCGCACGCGGCGGGCGTACGCTGCGCCTGCTCGAGCCCGTGGCGCGCCGCCTGCGCGCCGGAGGGGCCGAACTGTCGGTGATCGTCGGCGACGACGCCACCGACGCGCTGGAACGCGCCTGCACCGCCGTGTCCGAGCGTCCCGACGCGCTCGTGGCCTTCGGCGGCGACGGCCTGGTCCACCTGGCCGTGCAGGCCGTGGCCGGCACCGACGTGCCGCTCGGCATCATCCCGGTGGGAACCGGCAACGACATCGCCTCCGCGCTCGGGTTGCCCCTCGGGGACCCCGTCGCGGCGGCCAGGACCGTGCTGCGCATGAGGCCGCGCACGGTGGACGCCGCCCGTGTCCGCGCGGGGGCCGGCGAGGAGTTGTTCGCCGGGGTGGTGTGCTGCGGGTTCGACTCCCGCGTCAACGAGCGGGCCAACCGGCTCACCTGGCCCGCCGGGATGTCCAAATACGTGCTGGCGATGGCACAGGAGCTGCGCTTGTTCCGGCCGATCCCGTTCCGGATCACGCTCGACGAGGCGGAGGTGATCGAGCGGGAGGCCATGCTGGTGGCGGTGGCCAACACGCGTTCGTACGGCGCCGGGATGCGGGTCTGCCCGGACGCCAGGCCCGACGACGGGCTGCTGGACGTGATGATCCTGGGGGCGGTGTCCAAGGGCGAGTTCCTGCGGGTGTTCCCCAGCGTCTACCGGGGCACGCACGTCGGGCACCGGGCCGTGTCGGTGCGGCGGGTGCGCAGCGTGCGGGTGGAGGCCGCCGGTCCGGCGGCCCCCGCGAAGGCGATGGGAAGCGCGGTCGCCTACGCCGATGGCGAACGGGTGGGCGAGGTCCCGCTGCACTGCGAGGTCCGACCAGGCGCGCTGCGCGTCATCGTTTGAAATCTACAATGTAAAGGCGCCGGCCGGGCCCGATCCGGCCCGGCGGCCGGAATAGGCGGGACGGACCGGAATGGCGATTTCGGTAGGCTGGCGGGTATGACAACGCCAGCGGAACGTTACGCGGCCTTCCGTCAGAAACACGGTGACGAGGGGGCCGCGCTCAGATCGTTCCGGAGTCTGTACGACTTCGAGCTGGACGACTTCCAGCTCGACGCCTGCCGGGCCCTGGAGGCCGGTGACGGGGTGCTGGTGGCGGCGCCCACGGGGTCGGGCAAGACGGTCGTCGGCGAGTTCGCCGTGCACCTGGCCCTGGAGCAGGGCCGCAAGTGCTTCTACACCACCCCGATCAAGGCGCTGTCCAACCAGAAGTACAACGACCTGGTCAAACGCTACGGCACCGCCAAGGTCGGCCTGCTGACGGGCGACAACAGCGTCAACGGCGAGGCGCCGATCGTGGTCATGACGACCGAGGTGCTGCGCAACATGCTCTACGCCGGCTCCGCCACGCTGGCGGGGCTCGGGTTCGCGGTGATGGACGAGGTGCACTACCTGGCCGACCGCTTCCGTGGCGCGGTGTGGGAAGAGGTCATCATCCATCTGCCCGACTCGGTCAGGCTGGTGGCGCTGTCGGCGACGGTGAGCAACGCCGAGGAGTTCGGCGAGTGGATGGGCGAGGTGCGCGGCGACACGACGGTGATCGTCGATGAGCATCGGCCGGTGCCGCTGTGGCAGCACATGATGGTCGGCAACCGCATCTACGACCTGTTCATGACCGACGACCTGACGCCGCGCATCAATCCGACGCTGATGCGGGTGACGCGGGACGCCGAGCGGCTGACGTCCGGGCGGGGGCGGCGCGGGTACGGCAGGCCGCAGCGTTCGCGTCCGCCGGACCGGGTGCAGGTGATCGAGAAGCTGGACGCCGAGGGGTTGCTGCCGGCGATCACGTTCATCTTCTCGCGCGCGGGTTGCGGCGCGGCGGTGCAGCAGTGCCTGCATGCGGGGATCCGGCTGACCAGCGACCGTGAGCGGCACGAGATCAGGCAGCTGGTGGACGAGCGCACGGCGCACCTGCCGGACGAGGACCTGGCGGTGCTGGGTTACCTGGAGTGGCGCGACTGCCTGGAGCGGGGGCTGGCCGCGCATCACGCGGGCATGTTGCCGGCCTTCAAGGAAGTCGTGGAGGAGCTGTTCACGCGCGGGCTGGTCAAGGCGGTGTTCGCGACCGAGACGCTGGCGCTGGGCATCAACATGCCGGCTCGCAGCGTGGTGATCGAGAAGCTGGACAAGTGGAACGGCGAGACGCACGCCGATCTGACGCCGGGGGAGTACACCCAGCTGACCGGGCGGGCGGGGCGGCGCGGGATCGACGTCGAGGGTCACGCGGTGGTGTTGTGGCAGCAGGGCATGGATCCGCTGTCGGTGGCGGGGCTGGCGGGCACGCGTACGTATCCGCTGCGGTCGAGTTTCCAGCCGTCGTACAACATGGCGGTCAACCTGGTGGGCCAGTTCGGCAGGGAGCGCGCCAGGACGCTGCTGGAGGAGTCGTTCGCGCAGTTCCAGGCGGACCGGGCGGTCGTGGGGCTGGCCAAGCAGCTGCGTAAGCAGGAGGAGGCCCTGGAGGGCTACCAGGAGGCCATGACGTGCCATCTGGGTGATTTCCCCGAGTACGCGGCGTTGCGACGGCGGTTGTCGGACCGGGAGGCGGAGCTGTCGCGTCAGCGGGGCGCGGCGCGCCGGGCGGCGGCGGTGAAGTCCTTGGAGGCGCTGCAGCCGGGTGATGTGATCCGGGTGCCCGGCGGGCGGCGGGCGGGGCTGGCGATCGTGCTGGACCCGGGCCGCAATCCGCGCGGCACGGGGCCGAGCCCGCTGGTGCTGACGATCGGCAAGCAGGTCAAGAAGCTGGATCCGGCGGACTTCCCGGTGCCGGTGGAGCCGCTGGAGAAGTTGCGCATCCCGAAGAACTTCAACGGCCGCTCGCCGAAGGAACGCGCCAACCTGGTCTCCACGTTGCTGGCCAAGATGGGTGATCGTGATCTGGGCAAGCCGGCCAGGGCGCGTGATCACGCGGTGGAGGACGACGAGGTCAACGAGTTGCGGCGGAGCATCCGGCAGCATGGGTGCCACGGTTGTGACGAGCGGGAGGATCATGCCCGCTGGGCGGAGCGGTACTACAAGCTGCTGCGCGAGACCGAGGGGTTGCGCCGCCGGGTGGAGGGGCGTTCGCACGTCATCTCCCGTACGTTCGACCGGATCTGCTCGGTGCTGGAGCAGCTCGGCTACCTCGACGGGGAGGCGGTCACCGACGAGGGCCGCAGGCTGGGCCGGCTGTACACGGAGCTGGACCTGCTGACGGCAGAGTGCCTGCGGGGCGGGTTGTGGGAGGAGCTGGAGCCGGCGGAGCTGGCGGCGTGCGTGTCGGCGCTGGTGTTCGAGTCGCGGGCGTCCGACGACGCCCGCAGGCCGAAGATCCCGGCCGGGCGGGCGCAGGACGCGTTGTCGGCGATGATCCGGTTGTGGGGTGAGCTGGAGGGCATCGAGTCCGATCATGGGCTGTCGACGATCAGGGAGCCCGATCTGGGGTTCGCGTGGGCGGCGTTCCGCTGGACGAAGGGGCACAGCCTGGACGCGGTGCTCATGGAGGGCATCAACGGCAACGAGCTGGCGGCGGGCGACTTTGTGCGGTGGGTCAAGCAGCTGATGGACCTGCTGGGCCAGCTCGGCAACGCGGCGCCGCCCGGCAGCAAGATCAAGCAGACGGCGGGCAAGGCGGTGGACGCGATGCGGCGTGGCGTGGTGGCGTACTCGTCGCTCACCTGACGTTTCTTGGGAGCTGCCCCTGAGAGCCGGTTCTCAGGGGCAGCTTTTGCTTTCGCCTTGCCGCGCCTTGTGCTTTTACGCTTTCGTCGGCGACTTTACGCGCCGGTCGGGTTCGCCTTTCCGGCCTGATTTTACCAGTCAAGTCTCTCTGAAATCGCAGATTATCTGCTGATTTATCGCAGTTACAGTGCTAGCGTCCGTTTTGTCAGTGTTCCGCCAACGGGGGAGGAATCATGGCGAACACGAATCTCACTCAGGTCGGATACCGGCAAGGATGGGGTTGCCGTCGCCGGCGTCGCTGCTACCGCAGGTACAGCTGCTGTGGCCGCCGCCGGTGGTGGGGGTGCTAGACCCCGAAGTTGAGAGCCGGCGGCTGCGCCGCCGGCTCTCCTTGAACGTCTCCGGCCGTGAACTCGCACCGGCGGTTTCCATTCGCCGCACCTTTCGCGAGTTCTGGCCGGACACTCGCGGATTGCGGCGGCTGTTCGCGGCCGGGGTGGTCTTCGCCATTCTGGCCGCGCTCTGCGAAGTCGCCGCGATCCGCCTGTTCGGGCACATCACCGATGAGGTGCTGACGACCCGGAACCTGGGGGCCTTCTGGATCCCCGCACTCTGCTGGCTCGGGCTCGCGGCCCTGGCCGGGGTGGCGTCCTTCGCCGGCGCGTACGCCACCGCGCTGGGCGCCGAACGTTTCCTGCTGGCCCTGCGCGACCGCGTGTACGCGCACCTGCAGACGCTCGCCCCCGACTTCTCCGAGAAGCGGCGGCTGGGCGACCTGATGGCGCGCATGACCGACGACATCGAGGCCATCGAGGAACTCGTCGGGTCCGGGCTGGTCAGGGCGATCACCACGGCCGCCAGCGTCGTCTTCTTCGCGGGGGCGGCGTTCTTCATCCGCTGGGACCTGGCGCTGCTGACCATGGCGCTGATCCCGCTGTTCCTGGTGGTCTCGAAGATGTTCGCGGGCCGGTTCAGGTCGGCGGCGGCGCGCGAGCGGGCCAGCAACGGCGCGATGAACAGCGTCCTGGAGGAGGGGCTGGCCAACCAGCCGCTCGTACAGGCCTACAACCGGCAGGGCGCGGAGTCCAGGCGGCTGCACGGCGAGGGCAGGGGCTGGCTGCGCGCCAACATGGCCCAGGCCTGGCTGGCCGGGCTCTACAGCCCGGTGGTCCAGGTCATCGAGACCGTCTGCCTGATCGTCATCCTCGGGTTCGGCGCGTGGGAGATCGCGGCGGGCCGGTTGACGCTCGGCGGGCTGCTGTCCTTCGCGGCCTACCTGGCGCTGCTCTACCCGGCCGTCCAGGGCCTGGGCGAGTTGGCCATGACCGTCGCGGAGGCGGCGGCCGGTTCCGACCGGGTCATCGAGATCCTGCGCACCGCTCCGACCGTCACCGACGCCGACGGCGCCGTGGCGGCGGGCAGGGGCGGCGGCCGGATCGCCTTCGAACGGGTCGGCTTCGCCTACCCGGGCAGGGGGCGGCCGGTGTTGCGTGAGGTGACGTTCACCGCCGAGCCGGGCGAGATCGTGGTCGTGTCGGGGCCGAGCGGGGCGGGCAAGTCCACGCTGGCCAAGCTGCTGCTGCGCTTCTACGATCCCGACAGCGGGCGCGTCCTGCTGGACGGCGCCGACGTACGGGGCCTGACCAGGCAGTCGCTGCGGGAGAACATCACGGTCCTGCACCAGGAGACGCTGCTGTTCTCCGGTTCGGTACGCGACAACATCGCCTACGGCCGGCCGGGCGCCTCGCTCGATGAGGTGATCAGGGCGGCGGAGGCGTCCGGCGTGCACGCCTTCGTCAAGCTGCTGCCCCAGGGGTATGACACGCCGGTGGGGCAGCGGGGGCGCCTGCTGTCCGGCGGGCAGCGGCAGCGGATCGCGATCGCCAGGGCCATCCTGCGCGACAGCCCGGTACTGGTGCTCGACGAGCCGCTGAACGGGCTGGACGAGGCCACGGCCGCCCAGGTGATGAAACCGCTGCGGCGGCTCATGGCCGGGCGGACCACGCTGCTCATCACGCACGACCTGCGGCAGGTGCCGGAAGGGGCGCGCGTGGTGGAACTGGAGCCGGTGCCCAGACAGGAGCGGATCCGGCTCAAGCGCGTCGGCGTGGCGGCCCGCTCGACCCCTCCGGACGGCTCGGCCCGCCCGAACGGGTCGAACGGCTCGGCTGGCTCGAACGGCTCGAACGGCTCGAACGGCACGACCGACTCGGCTGGCTCGCACGGCTCGGTCGACTCGGCGCTGCCGACCGCGCCTTCGTGAACCGGCATCCCGGTGGCACCCGTCCCGCGTCTTCGTGGGGCGGGTGTTGCCATTTCGGCGGGCTTTCTGGGTGGTATGTCCGGGAATTGCCTCGGTAGAATCGGAGAGCTCTCTCCGTTTGTCCGAAAGGTCGAGGTCATGGGCGACGACCACAGCGCCGCCAGGCCGCTGCGCGCCGACGCCCGGCGCAACCGCGAGCGGGTCCTGCAGATCGCCCAGGAGGCCCTGGCCAGCGACGGCCTGACCATCTCCTTCGACGAGATCGCCCGGCGGGCCGGGTTCGGGGTCGGCACCGTCTACCGGCACTTCCCGACCAAAGAGGCGTTGTTCGAGGCGGTGCTGCTGGGGCGGATCGAGCGGTTCGTGGCCGACGCCCGCGCGCTGGCCACGGCCGAGGACGCGGGCAGGGCGTTCTTCGGCTGGTTCGCACGGGTGGTGGAGCAGGCGGCGGCCAATCAGGCGTTGTGCGACATGCTGGACGGCGGTTCGCAGGCCGGTCCGCAGGTCGGGCTGCGGCCCGGCTCCACCCTGGCCGACGACTTCGGCGCGGCGCTGGGCCGGCTGCTGGCCAGGGCGCAGCGGGCCGGCGCGGTGCGCGCCGATCTGACGGGGCGGGACGTGCACGATCTGCTGCGCGGGTGCCTGACCGCCGAGCGGCGCTCGCTGGCCAGGGGTGGGGCGGTGCGGATGGCGGAGGTGTTCTGTGACGGGATGCGCGCCAGGACATACTGACCGGTTGGACAACATAGTGTCATCAATTGCATACTCAGCGTAACCATAGCGCCAGTTTTCTCCCCTATGGGCAGGGAAACTCCCATGTCAGAGACATATGACGCCCGGACGACAGACGGTCGCCACAAGGTGCCGGGGTTCGGGTGCACGTTCGGAGGTTGCCCATGTTCGCCCTCATCGCAGCGCTGTTCTTCGTCCTCGCACTCCTGTTCGACGTGGCCGGGGTCGCCGCAGGTGACGTGCTGACCGCCGGGGTGCTCAGCACCGCCGGGCTGCTCTGCCTCGCGCTCCACCTCATGGGCGTGGGCGCCGGCTGGAGCCCGCTGAAGAAGCAATAACCGTCAGGTGGCGAGCGTGAAGCGGACCTCGCGGGTGGCCGGGTCGGCCCTGGCCAGCCGTACGGTGACCTGCTCGCCCAGGGGGAGGGCCCCGTCGCAACGGGCGATCACGGCGGGGTCCACGAGCTGGACCTGTCCGCCCCCGCGCCGCTCGTCCACGTCGATCACCACCGCCTCGAACGCCTGCCCGATCCGGTCCCGCAGCAGGAACGCCTCCACCAGGTCCACGCAGGCCCGGTCCACCGCGCCCGCGCGCCGCCCGGAGGCGGTCATGAGTTCCGGCAGCAGCGGCAGCGCCGCCCGCACGTCGGACGGGACCGGCTCGCCGGCCGCGATCGCCAGGCACACCTCGGTCGCGTAGCGGTCGGCCAGTCGCCGCAGCGGGGCCGTGACGTGCGCGTACGGGGCCGCCACCGCCGCATGCTCGGCCTGTCGCGGCGGCGCCCCGTCGAAGGCGGCGTAGCCGGCGCCGCGCAGCAGCACCTTCGACTCGTGCAGGAACGCCGCGTGCCGGCCCTCCTTCGGGTCCAGGCCGTGCACCACCGCCCCGTACCCGGCCCCCTCTGGCCACGGCACGTCCAGGGCGCGCGCCACCCGGCGCACCTTGTCCAGGTCGCCGGGCCGTGGCGGGGGCAGCACGCGCAGGATGCCGATCTCGGCGTCGAGCATCATGGTGGCGGCGGCCATGCCGGTCAGCAACGAGATCTGCGCGTTCCACGCCTCGGCGGGCAGCGGCAGCCGGAACTCCAGGCGGTAACCACCGTCGCCGTGCATCACCTCCTGGTCGGGGGTGGGCAGGGTGACGCCGCCGCGCTCGCGTTCCAGGGCCAGCCTGAGCTCGCCGATCTCGGCCAGCAGTGCCAGGACGCCGTCGGCGTCTCCGGCCCCCGTCCCGGTGTCGTGCACGACCTGCACGTAGTCGTAGTCGTAGCGCTCCCGGCTGCGTACGAGGGCGCGCAGCACGTCGGCGCCGATCATGCGCCCTTCCGCGTCGAGGTCGATGCGCCACACCACGGCGGGGCGCAGCGCGCCGGGCAGCAGGCTGGCGGCGTCCTCCGACAACACGGGGGGATGCAGCGGCACCCGGCCCGCCGGCAGGTAGACGGTCGCGCCGCGCGTGCGGGCCTCGGTGTCGATGACGCTGCCGGGGCGTACGAACGCGCCGACGTCGGCGATGGCGTACCAGACGCGGTAGCCGTCGCGCAGCCGCTCCAGGTGCAGGGCCTGGTCGAGGTCCATCGAGCCGGGCGGGTCGATGGTCACGAACGGGATGTCCGTCATGTCCTGGGCGTCCAGCCTCGGGACCTGGGCCACCCACGAGGCCTCGTCGATCACGGCACTGGGAAAGCCGGCGGGCAGCTTCAGCTCCCGCCTGATCCGTTCGAACCCGTCGTCCAGCTTGAGAGGCAGCTCATCGGGGACCGCAATGGTTGGCACGCGTGTCAACCTACCGGCGGCCATCCGGGCGCGGGCGATCAGGTCAGGTGCTCGTCCAGACCGGTGATGCGGAGAAGGCGCAACATGGACGGCGGCACGCCCGAGATGTGCAGCGGGGTGTGCTGGTTGAGTGCCGCGTTCTGGACGGAGACGAGGATGCCGAGCCCGGCGGCGTCGATGAACGACAATCGGCTCACCTCGACGATCAGCTCCGCCCCCGGCCGGGGGGAGTGGCCGGCCTCCTGCAGCAGCGCGAGCAGGTGGCTGCGCAGCAGCTCGGTGGTGGCTATGTCAAGCTCCCCGGACACCGCGAGGGTCAGGGTCCCGTTGTGGCGGCTGGTGGTCAGGTGTAGTGGATCCATGTCCGGCTCCGCGCTCTCTCAGGGCCGGGAACATCCTGTCGGTAGCGCGGACCCGCCCTTATGCCGTGTGCACCAGATGTCATACATGCGTTACATTGAGCGACTGTGTGCTTCCGGAATGGAGTGTACATGCCTGTCCGCGCACGTCGAGAGGGCCGCTCTGATTCGGGTGGACAAGAGAATTCCTCAGGAAAACATTTCTGATTCCGGGGTGGAAGAATCTTCAACCGTCAGCGCGGTTTCAGGCCCAGGAGGATGAGGTCGCACACGGCGGTGAAGTCGTCCTCGATTTCCGGGCGGCTCCAGGTCGCGCAGTGGGCGGGGTTGTGGAAGACGCTCGTGGCGTGCAGGACCGCGCGGGCCGTCGCCGCCGGGTCGGCGGCGACCATCTCGCCCCGGGCGACCCCGGCGGCGATGATCTGCCCGAGATCCTCGATCAGGCTCGCGACGTGCCGGTCGACGACCTCGCTCGCCTCGTTGACCAGGGTGACGTACGTGGCGAACAGCTCGGGGTCCTTCAGCGCCTTGGCGCGCTTGTTGCCGAACAGCGCCGCCAGCCAGGACCGCAGCCGTACGTCGGCGGGGACGTCGCTGGCCATGGCGGCGGCCAGTTCGGCGTGCGTCTCGTCGAGCCAGCGCTGGGTGACGGCCTCACGAAGGGCGGCCTTGCTGGGGAAATGGCGGTAGACGCTGCCGTGGCTGACGCCGAGGGCGCGCGCCACGTCCACCACCGTCGCCTTGGCCGGGCCGTAGCGGCGCAGGACGTCTTGTGCCGCCGTGAGGATTTGGTCGGCCGTCAGGATGCCATCGGTCACCTTTCCAATTCTGTCAGCCGCCGGTGACTGCCCCGTCGGCGGAGGGCGAGCAGATGATATTTCGGGAAATTTCCGGTTTTTGTCAGGGGCGGTCACTACGCTGCTAGCGCTGTCAGAGGTACGAGGGGAAAGCGGACCAACAATCGTGTTAATCGCAGTCGCAGTGCTGGCCGCCGCCGTGGTCGGCACGGTGGCCTGGTGGCTCCGCCGGAGCCCGGCGGGTGGCGACGCCTCCGGGGCGCCGGGGGCGGACGATTTCGAGGCGGAGCCGGCGCGGGGCTGGGAGCTGCCGCTGACGCCGGAGGGGCGGGCGGCGTTCATGGAGGGTCTGCGGGCCTACCACGAGGCCGGCGACGCCGTGCGGGTCGATGAGGAGCACGGGGTGCTCACGACGTACGAACCGCCTCGGCTGATCTCCCTGCACCTGCTCGCCGACGCCTTCGCGGCGCGGGGGGACGCGGCGCTGCACGACCCGCAGGGGACGGTGGCGACGCTGATGGAACGGCTCGCGGCGGCCGAGCGGCCCGGCGTGCTGCACCTGCGGGCGCGCTGGCTGGAGGGGGAGGTGGACGGCCTGGACGCCGCCCGCTTCGCCAAGACGGTGGGCGACGCGGTACGGTCCGGCGGCTGGACGACCGAGGCACACCTCGGCGCGCTACAGGTGGCCGTCCCCGGCACAGGCCCCAGTGAGGAGCCCCGCACGGCGTCCACGAACAACTCCGGCGAGGAGCCCGGCGCGGCGCTCGTGGCGGAGTCCGGCGATGAGGGGCGGGGGACGGGTCTCACGCACGTCAACGGCACGCCCATCAAGGCGCTGGCCCGTGGCGGTGACGAGGGCGACGCCGCCGAGCGGGTGGTCGTCGTCGGGGGCACCGCCGACAAGGACACCGCCCCGGGTGAGGGCGCCGCCGATAAGGGCACTGCCCTGGGTGGGGACACCGCTGGCGGAGTCACCGCCACCGCAGATGCCACCGCAGATGCCGCCGGAGACGCCGCCGTCGAGGACGCCACGGCGCGGAAGCCGGTGGCGGGAGAATCGGCGGTGGGGGAGTCGGCGGTGGGGGAGTCGAGGGCCGGTGAGATCAACACGATGATGGTGGATCTCGGACGGGTGCTCGACCTCTATCGGGTGGCGCGCGAGGAGCGGCCGGACGACGATGCCGAGACGCTGCTGCGGCAGGTCGTGCCCCGGTTCATCGCCGCCGGCGGCCCCGGCCTGACCTGGACGAAGCCGCCGACGCCGCAGGAACTGCGCACCGTGCTGGGGGACTCGCTCGAACTGCTCTGAAGGGCATGGGGAAGCTCGCCGCCCGAACTGCTCTGAGGTTCAAGCGGCCGAGCGTTCCGTGATTACTCGTTCTGCTCGGAGCGGCCCTCGCGCCAGTAACCCATGAACGCCACCGACCGGCGGTCCAGGCCGCGTTCGGCCACCAGCCTCGATTCTTCAGTGGGCTGGATTGTGTGAGCAGCTCCGCGGTTCGCCCGTATTGTCCCCGGTACGGTTGGGGCGGGCCATCGCATGACGCTGCGGAGACGCCGGGTTCCACGGGCCCGGAGGAGGCTCCTTCCTCGATCGTCGCGGTTGGATCCGGCTCTCAGGCGAGAGCGGGCAGGTCGGTGAGTCGCTGCCAGGCCAGGACGAATGCCCGAGCCCAGGGCCAGGTCCGCTCGATGCGCAGATGTCGGCGGCGAGCGTGGGCGGCCAGCCGGGCGGGCAGGTGGTAGAGGCGGGAGCGCATGGTGTCCGGCTCCGCACGGTCCAGGCCATCTTGGTCGTGCAGGGTGAGCAGGCGCAGCCAGCAGTCCAGATCGTGGCCGAGGTTGGCGGCCAGCATCCAGCCGGAATTGACGGTCCAATCCTTGCTCGGCAGGTTGGCAAGGCCCATCGCCTTGCCGGCACGCACCCGGTCCTCGACCACGGCGTGTGCGCGGGCCAGGGCATCGAGCCATTGCGGGTGGTGGGAGCCGGCGATGCCCCACATGCGGCCGATGTTGGTGACGACGATGGAGTACCTCCAGCCGGTCCGCAGTTCGAAGGCGGTGAGGTTCTTGCGGTGCCGAGCCGAGGGACGGACCCGGCGTACCAGCAACCGCATGCCCTGCGGCCAGCCCTGGCGCTGGTTGAGGCCGGTCAGCTCGGCCACGTGGTAGCCCGGTTGGAGGTCACCGTCCTGGGTGATGGACTCTTGCCAGGCGGTGGCGGGCAGCCGTCCGATCGCCTGTTCGTCGAGGTCGGTGATGGTCCAGCCGACCAGGTAGCGCACCGTGCGGCGGGTGGTGTTCAGCGCTTCAAGGTGGGTGAGCAGGTCGTGGGTGGCGCCCGCGCCGTCCACCCGCAC
>NZ_JBFAKB010000027.1:0-179903 GCF_040655495.1 Nonomuraea sp. NPDC050404 | reverse complement strand
GGTGTCGATGTCGTACGGCGCGGAAAACTCCTGCCCGAACTCATCCGGCACCGGCGAGGTCTCCGCGTAGGCGGCCGTCGGCGTCCACCTCAGCGTGGTCACGTCGATCGGCGTGTCCGTCTTGATCCGCCACGTCAGCGCCTGGCCCTTGGTGACCGCAACCGTCGCGGTCACCGGCACCTCACCGGTGAACGCGGCCGGCACCTGCTGCTGGAACACCGGCGCACCGGCGCGGGTGATCAGGATGGTGAGGTCGTCGGTGGTGACCGCGCTCTTGGTCAGCGCGCCACTCAAATTCAAGGTGCCGTCCCGCGGCACCGTCACCGTGGCCGCGCGCCCGGCCAGGGTGAAGTCCTTCGAGGCGGTGTAGGCGCTCAGCGACAGACCGTTGGCATCGAGGGTTTCCGGCACGCCGGTGTAGGTGACCACCGGATCCCAGCTCACCCGATCGGCGGAACCGTCGTGCACCGAACCGACCCGGAAATACAGGTGATCGCCCTTGCCGACCCGGATCGCATCCACCCCCTGCGGGGTATGCGCGTCACGGTCACCGGCCTCGATCCGGGCCGACCACAACTCGGCGTTCTCGTGCTGCACGGCCACCCGCACCCCATCGGGGTCGGCGAACGCCGGCAACTCCCCCTCCACCGCGTTCAGCGTCACCGCGCCGGTCACCGCGACCGTGCCATCGAACGGCGCGGTCCACCGCCGCAACGTGTCCACCAGCGGGAACGACTGCTCCCGCCGTGCACGGTCGGCCGCGTAATCCGGCAGCAGACCCTCGGCGTCCGCCTCGCTGCCGCCGATCGGCACCGGCGTGTCCGCCGCCGCGCCGAACACCGGCACCCCATCCGCGCCGATCCGGCCGAACAGCACACTCTCCCCGTTCACCAGGTCGGTGATGCCATCGGCGTTGACGTCACTGAAGTACCGGTCCGTGGTACTGATCGTGTCCACATAATCCAGCTGCACCGCGCCGCCGCCCGGGTAGGCCTCGACACCGACCGTGCGCGAACTGGAGTCCTGGTCGAAAATGCCCGGCAGGTTACGCAGCGGCGTGGTCTGGTCGGCGAAGCGCGGCTCCCCGCCCGGCCGGGACAGGTTCTTACGGAAGACGTATCCGCCGCCCGACGCAAACACCTTGTCCGGCAGGCTGTCGCCGTCCACATCCACCAGCGCCAGCAGACCCTCATCGGAACTACGGCTGAACCCGGCCTTGACCCCGACCGAGTTCGACTTACTCGGCAACGGCCCCCAGCCGGTGTACAGATGGCCACCCGCGCTGGTGGAGGTGTTGCCGTTCAACGCGCCGGCCTCACCCGCACCCGGCCGGATCCCGTTGACCAGCCCGTTGGACAACCCGTCGTCCGGCGACGTCCACTCCACCCGCTGGAAAGCCGTGTAGACGCCCGAGGCGTCCCGGATGTCATCGAAATAGCCCAGCTCGTGGCTGTTGAACAACTTCCCGGCGGCGTCATACTGCTGGATCTTCGACAGCAGGGTCTTGTTGAACGCGCCCTGCGCGTAGACGAAGTCGTAGCGGCGGATCAGCTCGTCATTCAGCCGCACCTCAACCCGGCGCAGCAGGTCGGCGGTCACCTGCTTGAACCCGCCGGACGCGGTGATGCTCACGTCGGCGCGGCGCGGCTCGCCCAGCTCACGGTCGCGCAGGAACGTCACCGAGTACGGACCGTCGGCGTCCCCGTGCCCCGTGTAGGTGATCTTCTTGGGATACAGGGCCCGGCCCGGCACCGATCCACCGGCCACGCCGGCGTCCTCGACGGTGACGTGCTGGTAACGCATGGTGTTGCCGTTGGCGTCGCGCACCTCGCGCAGCGCCCAGGAGAAGACGTTGCCGTCGTCATCGGCCAGCACTGCGCCGTCCCCGCCATACGACCAGCGGGTGCCGGACTTGTCGGTCACCTCCCAGCGGTAGTTCTTCGGCGAGTCGCCCTTGCGCAGGATCCGCGCGAACTGACCCTCGACCCGCCGGTGGAACACCTTGTCCGCGCTGCGGGCCGGCGGCGTTCCCCGGTGCGCCACGGGGGTGAGCTGCTCCCCGCCGAACAGGTACGTCTCGGTCTCGTTCTCGGCGCTGTAGCGGGGCACGCCCCAGCGCGTGTCGATCGAGATCGACGGCATCGCCAGGTCCCAGCCCACGCCCATCCAGCTGTTGGGCGAGGCCGCGGAGTAGGTCGCGGCGAGCTGCGGCTCCACGCCCTCCCTGCCCTCGGGCGTCTCGATCGGGTACGTCAGCCGCGCGTCGCCCGAACCGTCGGCCACCGGCGCGGCGATCTGGTTGACCCGCGCCGAAGGGTCGCCGGCCTGGATGCCGGACATCTGCGTCGGGTCGAAGGAGACCTGCTCGGGGCCCTCGGGGGCGCTCACCGTGGCGTTGACCATGTCGGTGAAGTGGTCGGTCTTGGAGATGATCAGCTGCTGCTCGGCGTCCACCGCCACCCGCACCAGCGCCCGCCAGCAACTGCCCTGCTCGTCGAAGAAGAAGGTCCGCACGTCCTGCGGGGCCAGCCCGGCCGCCTCCAGCTTCGCCGCGTCGTACGGCAGGCTGATCGTGATCTCCTGCTCGAACTCGAACGGCGTGGGCGTGAACCGGTAACCGGCCCGTGGCGCCTCGGTCACGTTGTCCATCCCGGCGCCCAGCACCGGCAGCTGCTCCTCGGTGAGCGGCGTGATCCCGATCTCGGCCGGCTCGTCCAGCGCCGCGCTGCCGATGTCCAGCCGGGCCTCGTCATGGGTGATCGTCTTGGCGGTCTTGCCGTCGGCGGTGGCCCGGAAGGGCCGGGTGCCGGTCAGGGGAGCCTGTCCGGTCGGAGTCGCAGTCGGGGTGGGGGTGGGGGCCGGCGCCGGGGCTCCTGGGATGCAGTCGGGCGAGACCGACTGGGCGGCGGCGCTCTGTGTCGTGACCGGGGCGAGCCCGGCGGCTAAGACGGCTAAACCTGTGATCACGGATAAGACGCGCGAACGCATGCTGAACACTGCTGACCACTCCAAGCTCGGGGCATGTGCGCTGAGGGGGGTGCGGGCCAAGAGAGGGTGGGACTTGGCGAGAAGGGCGGCATCAGGTGATCAGGGCCGCGCCTTATCGATAACACCGGCATCATCCGATGTCCATAGGCGAAATTCGCCGCATCCGGTTACAGAGAGTTCACGGGCACGCTCCCGACCAGCCACATCACCTGGACGCTCGGTCACGCGTGCCGCAGAGATGTCCGCTACCGGCCGCGAACCGTCGCACCCCGGCCGCATCCCGGTCGTGTGGCGGCAACCTGACCGTACGACAGCCTTCTTGTTAGGATAGGCTAACCTTATTAACATGGCCTCATGACTGCTGATGCCACCCGGCAGAACGGACAGGACACTCCGTACGACCTTCTGGGAATCGGGTTCGGGCCGTCCAATCTCGCACTGGCCATCGCCCTCGACGAGCACAATTCCGGGGCGGCCCCGAACGAGCGGATCACCACCCGCTTCCTGGAAAGGCAGCCGCGTTTCGGCTGGCATCGGGGACTGCTCATCGACGACGCGACAATGCAGGTTTCCTTTCCGAAGGACCTGGTCACCATGCGGGATCCGACCAGTGATTTCAGTTTCCTGTGCTATCTGAAGGAGAAAAACCGGCTGGTCGATTTCCTCAATCAGAAGACCCTGTTCCCGCTCCGCGCCGAATTTCATGACTATTTCGAATGGGCCGCCGGGCGGGTGGGACAGCTGGTCGAGTACGCGGCCGAGGCGGTGGCCGTCGAGCCGGTGGAGGAGGCCGGGGAGATCCGATGGTTCGACGTGGTCACCGAGTCCCCCACCGGTGAGAGGGTCCGCCGCCGGGCCAGGAACCTGTCCGTCGCCGTAGGGCTGCGCCCGCATTTGCCGCCCGGCACCGTCCTGTCCGATCGGGTCTGGCACAGCAGCCAGCTCGTGCCCCGGGTCGCGGAGCGGCTCGCGGGCGGCGGCCCGGTGCGCCGCGTGCTGGTGGTCGGCGCCGGGCAGAGCGCCGCCGAGACCGTCGCCTACCTGCACCGCAATTTCGCCGACGCCGAGGTCTGCGCCGTCTTCGCCAAGTACGGCTACACGCCCGCCGACGACAGCCCGTTCGCCAACCGGATCTTCGACCCCGAGGCCGTGGACGTCTACTACGGCGCTCCGCCCGAGGTGAAGCGCTCACTCCTGGACTACCATCGGGGCACGAACTACTCGGTGGTGGACACGGAGCTGATCGAGTCGTTGTACGCCACCATGTACCGGGAGGGCTTCCACGGCCGCCGGCGGCTGCGCATGCTGAACGTCTCCCGCGTGCATTCCGTGCACGAGCACGCCGGCGGGCTGGACGTCACCGTGGAGGACCTGCCCACCGGGCAGCGGGAGACGCTGGCCGCCGACCTCGTCGTGCACGCCACCGGATACCGGTCGCACGACCTCGGCTCGTTGCTCGGCGACGCGGCGAAGTTGTGCGTACGGGATGAGGAGGACGCCCTGCTGGTCCGGCGGGATCACAGCGTCTGCCTGGCCTCGCAGGTCAGCGCCGGCATCTACCTGCAAGGGGGGACCGAGCACAGCCACGGGCTCAGCTCGACCCTGCTGTCGACGGTGGCGGTCAGGGCCGGGGAGATCCGCGACTCGCTCCTGACCCGCTGCTCCACGGTGACCGCCTCCTGACGACCGTGCCGCCGCCGCCGACTTGGCGGGGGCGGCGGCACGTCCGGCCGGGGCCGTCACTCACGGTTGCGGTAAGTCCCGCCGGGGCCGTCACTCGCGGTTGCGGAAAGTCCGGCCGGGGCCGTCACGGCGGCGCGGTCCTTCGCGTCAGTTCAGGGTCGCGGCCACGATGATGCGGGGCGTCGTGGGGAGGGTCTCAGGGGTGTCGCGGGCCTCGGCCAGGAGCACCGCCGCGCCGGGGCCCAGCTCCGACTCCAGGGCCGGCGACTCCAGCAGGATCCGCCGGTACACCTCCGTCTGCCGTTCGAGCCACCGCCCGGTCTCCTCGCGCGCCGTCACCGTGAACCCCGCCTTCTCCAGCATCCCGGCATGGTCGAGGTACGGCGGCTCCCACGTGCTCAGCACCAGCCGGCCGCCGGGCCGCAACACGCGGGCCACCTCGGCGAACGCGGCCCGCTTGTTCCACACCATCCAGAGGGCGTCCACGCTCAGCACGGCGTCGCAGGCCGCCTCCCCCAGCCCGGTCTCGGTGAACCCGCCCACCCCGAACTCGGCTTCGGTGAAGCCCAGCTCGGCGGCGAGGCGGCGGGCGCCCGCCACGGCCGACTCCAGCGGGTCGAGGCCGAGCAGCCGCGCGCCGGCCTTCCTGGCCACCTCGATGCCCGGCCCTCCCCTGCCGCAGCCCAGGTCCACCAGCAGCGCCCCAGGGGGCAGGGCCAGCAGGTCGGTGAAGCGGGCGAGGTCGGTCCTGGTGACGAAGCCGAACGGGCGCAGCTCCTCGGGGTAGTCCGCGCCGTACACGTCCTGGTAGATGCGCAGCAGCGTCGGGCTGGACAGCTGCCTGGTGTAGAAGTCCGCGTAGCGCTCCTCCGCGACCCCGCTCACAGGAAAGTCCCGGCCAGGTCGTCTCTCATCTGGTCTCCTCCGTGGTGATGGGGGCGGCCCGCGGCGGTGATGCCACGGGCCGTCCCAGGTCACAGGTGGTTATCGGTCCATGGCCCGCTGCAGGCTGAGCGGGCGCATGTCGGTCCAGTTGTCCTCGACGTACTGCAGGGCGGCGGCGTGCGTGCCCGGCCCGAAGACCGCCTCCCATCCGGCGGGCACCTCGGCGAAGTCGGGCCAGAGCGAGTGCTGGCCCTCGTCGTTGACGAGGACGAGGAAGGAGCCGTTCTCGTCGTCGAAGGGGTTGGTCATCGGACCTCCTATAGGTGATATTTCAGGAAAGGTGGGCTGGTTGGTCGCCGCGTTCCCGCAGCGGGGTCAGGAACGCGGCCAGGACGAGTACGAGCAGGGCGGCGGCGGCGCCGTACCAGACCAGTGCGGTCGCCGGGCCGAACGCCTCGGCCAGCAGCCCCGCCGCCATCGATCCGACGGCGGCGGCGGCCACGACCTGGGCCTGCCACAGGCTGGACATGCGGCCCCTGATCTCGTCGGGGGTGTTCCGCTGCAGCAGCGTGAAGCGGAGGATGTCGGTCAGGACCCGGCCGCAGCCGTACCCGGTGAGGGCGAGGAAGGCGAGCACGGCGGTGACGCTCAGGCCGGTGCCGAGCACGGCCAGCCCCATGGCGAGCATGGCCGCCAGCAGCGCCATCCCCGGGCGGCGCGCCCCGGCGATCCAGCCGCTGGTCAGCGAGCCGAGCACGGCGCCGACGGCGGGCGCGCTGTAGAGCAGGCCCAGCGTGGCCTCGCCGCCGCCCAGCCTGGTCTCCACGAGGGCGGGCAGCAGCACGACCGGGCCGCTGAGCAACATCGTGGCGAACCCGGCGAGCAGCACGCTCCTGACCGTGCGATGGCGTACGGCGAAGGCCAGGCCGGAGGCGATCGCCCGCGCCGGCGACTCGCGGGCCGCCGCCGAGGCCGGCGGGTAGGGCGGCAGGCGGCTGACGCCGTAGGCGGTGAACGCGGTGGCGACCGCGGCGGCGGCGTAGTTCGCGCCGACTCCCCAGGCGGCGATCAGCACCCCGCCGACCGCCGGCGAGATCATCGCCGACAGGTCGGCCGTCAGGCTGAGCAGCGCGCCGGTGGCCGGGAGGTCGTCGCGGTCCACCAGGGTCGGCACCAGCGTGGTCAGGGTGCTGGCGCTGATCCCGGCGGCCAGCCCGTCCCAGGCGGCCAGGGCGTAGATCGGCCAGAGCAACGGTTCGGGCAGCAGCGCGTTGAGGGTCAGCAGCAGGAACCCGACGCCGGCCGCCGATCTGGCCGTCAGGATCACGCGGCGCCTGTCGAACCTGTCGGCCAGCAGGCCGCCGGTCAGGGTGCCGGCGAAGACGCACGCGCCCGAGGTCGTCGCCACGGCGGCCAGGTGCACGGCCGAGCCGGTCAGGCCGTACACCTGGACCGGGACCGCGACCATGAGCAGCCCGATGCCGAACAGCGACACCAGCCTGGCCGTGAACACCAGCCGGAAGGAGGGGAAGCGCCGCAGCGGGGACAGGTCAAGAGTGATCTTGCGTATGACGCTCATCGGCTGCCGCCTCCCTCGACACCGGCTGTCTCCGGGGCGGCCGTTCCCGTGATGTGGGCCGCGATCAGGGCTCCCGTGGCGGACCAGCCGGCCGCGCGGCCGAGCGTGTGGTGATCGACGGGTACGGCGTGATCGAGCAGCCGGCCGCTGACCTGCCGCCGCCAGGCCGCCCGGTTGGCCTCGGCCCCGTCCGGGCGCGCGCCCACCGAGGCGCCGACGAACAACATGTCGCCGTCGAACACCTCGAAGGCGGCGTGTCCCATCTGCTCGCTGTGCCGCAGGTAGGACCGTACGATCCGGTCGAGCGCCGCCTCGTCGAACGAGCTCATCACGCTCTCCCCCGCCCGCACCCGCGCGTAGACCTCCGCCCGGTCGGACAGGTCGAGCGCGGCGGGGTCGAGCCCGGCCGAGGCGGCGACGTACGCCATGGCCTCGGCGTGCAGGTCCCCGCCCGCGCCGCCGTCACCGGTCTCGGTGATGTAGGCGTCGAGAACCGTCAGCGACGCGACCCGCTCCCCTTCGCGCTGCAACGTGGTGGCGACGCGGTGCGCGACCAGCCCGCCGTAGGACCAGCCGACCAGGTGGTACGGCCCGTACGGCGCGACCTCCCTGATCCTGGCCAGGTAGCCGGCCACGGCGGCCTCGAAGCTCCGCGCCGGGGCGGACGGGTCGGACAGCAGCGGCTCCTGAAGGGCGTAGATCGCCTGCTCACCCGGCAGGTACGGCAGCAGCCCCGTGTAGGACCAGCCCAGACCGCCCGCCGGATGGAAGCAGAAGACCGGCGCGCCTTCCTCCGTGCGCGAACCTCCGCAGGAGCCCTCCTCCGCACGCGGGAGGCCACGTGTGGCGGAACGTCCCGGGCCGCGGATCTCCAGGAGTGGTTGCAGCCCGCTCGCGCCACCCTGCCCGCCTGCCCGCGCCGCGAGGGCCGCCGGGGTCGGGGCGTCGTACACGTCGCGGACGGAGACGGCGCCGATCGCGTCCCGCAGCCGTCCGACCAGCCGTACCACGAGCAGCGAGTGCCCGCCCAGAGCGAAGAAGTCGTCGTCCCTGCCCACCTCGGCCAGCCCGAGCACCTCGCAGAACGCCGCCGCGACCGCGTTCTCCTCCGGTCCGCGCGGCTGCTCACCCGCGCCCGGCGCGGCGATGACCGGCTCGGGCAGCGCGTCGGCGTCGAGCTTGCCGTTCACGGTGAGCGGCAGCCGGTCCAGCGTGACGACGGCGGCGGGCACCATGTACGCGGGCAGCACCGCCGCGACCTCCGCCCGGACCCGCTCGGCGTCCACTCCGGCCCGTTCCTTGGCGGGCACCACGTACGCGACGAGGTGCACCGCCCCCTGGGGGTCGGTGCGGGGCACGACCGCGGCCTGCCCCACCCCGTCCAGGGCGGTGACCACGTCCTCGACCTCGCCCGGCTCGATCCGGTAGCCGCGGATCTTGACCTGTCCGTCCGACCTCCCCAGGAAGTCGATCATCCCGTCGGGCCGCCAGCGGGCCAGGTCGCCGGTCCGGTACATGCGCCCGCCCGGCTCGCCGAAGGGATCGGCGACGAACCGCCCCGAGGTGAGGCCCGGCCGCCGGTGGTAGCCCCTGGCCAGCCCGTCGCCCGCCAGGTAGAGCTCACCGACGCCACCCGTGGGCACCGGCCGCAGCCCGGGGCCGAGGATGTAGGCGCGGGTGTTCCAGATGGGCCGCCCGACGGTCGAGGTCGCGCTCTCGGCCAGGTCCGCGCCGAGCGCGTTGATGGTGTACTCGGTGGGCCCGTACAGGTTGTAACCCTCGACGCCCTTCGCCTCGCGGATCCTGTTCCAGAGCCCGGCGGGCACGGCCTCGCCGCCGAGGGAGAAGAACACCAGGCCGGGCGCGTCCGGCGGGGCCTGGCCGCCGCACCTGGGCCGGTCCAGCAGGCCCGCCTCGACGAGGAACGTGCCGTAGGAGGGCGTGACGTCGAAGCCGTCGATGCGTTCGCGGTCGAAGTAGCCGAGCAGCAGCGCCGGGTCGCGCCGGGTGTCCTCGTCGATGACGTGCACCTCGTGCCCGGCCAGCAGCCAGAACAGCTGCTCCCACGAGGCGTCGAAGGAGAAGGAGGTGGTGTGCGCGATGCGCAGCCGCCGGCCGTCCTGGCGGGCGGTGACGTGGTCGAAGATGTTCTCCAGATGGTTGAAGTACATGGTGGTCAGGCCCTTGTAGGGCACGGTGACGGCCTTGGGGCGGCCGGTGGAGCCCGACGTGAAGATCAGGTACGCGGGGTGGGCGAGCCCGGCGGGGGCGTGCCGTTCCCCGGCGGGGATGGGTTCGGGCGAGGTGGCCGCCAGTTCTGCCACCGCCTCGGGCCCGTCCAGCACCACCACGCGGTCCCCCGGCTCGACCAGGTGGGCCAGGCCGCTCGTGGTGAGGACCACGACGGGGTCGGCCTCGCCGATCATGTACGCGATCCGGTCGGCCGGGTATTCGGGGTCGATGGGCACGTACGCGGCTCCGGCCGAGAACACCGCGAACAGCGCCACCACCATGAGCTCGGACCGGGGCAGCACCAGCGCCACCGCGCTCTCCGCGCCCACTCCCCTGCCGATCAGCAGCCGGGCCAGCCGCGACGACGCCGCTTCCAGCTCGGCGAAGCTGAGCTGGACGTCGCCGCTGACCAGTGCCCGGTCGTCGGGCACGAGCCGCGCCCGCTGGTGCAGCAGGTCGGCGATCGACAGGTCGGGGACCAGCTTGGGCACGGGGTTCAGCTCGTCCAGCAGGTGCGCCCGCTCCCGCTCCGACACCGCCTCGATGCGGGCGATCGGCCGGTCGGGGTCGTCGGCGAACGCGGACAGGATCCGCACGTACCCGGCCAGGATCTCGGTGGCGTCCGGGCCCTGGAAGACGTCCGTGCGGAACAACATGCGCAGCCTGGCCGTGCCGTCGGGCGGGCTGACCACCATGGTCAGCGGGTAGTGGGTGGCGTCACGCAGGTCCCTGCCCTCGACCCGCAGCTCGCCGTCCGCGCCCCAGCGCTGGTCGGGGGTGACCTTGGGCTGGTTCTGGAAGACGAACAGCGTGTCGAACAGGTTGCGCCGGCCGGCCAGCTCCTGGATGCGGGCCAGGCCGACGTACGGGTGGCGTACGACGGTCATGCGCGCGTCCCTGGAACGTGCGGCCAGGGCGCGCAGGCTGTCGCCGGGGGCGGTGCGCACCCGCAGGGGCACGGTGTTGAACAGCAGCCCGACCGTGCTCTCGATGCCGTCGATCTCGGGCGGCCGGCCGTAGCTGAGCAGCCCGAACACCGCCTCGTCCGCGCCGGTGTGCTGGTGCAGCAGCACGGCCCAGGCCAGCTCGAACAGCGCGCTCGCGGTCAGCCCGAGCTCCCTGGCGCGCCGGTCGAGTCGGGCCGACAACTCGGCGGGCAGCTCCCGCTCCAGCTCGTCCATCCGTCCGGCATCGGCCCCGGTGTCCTGGGCGTGCGGCGCGATCAGGCCCGCGGCGCCCACCCCTCTCAGTGCCTCGCGCCAGGCGTCCTCGGCGACGCTCAGGTCCTGCGCGGCGAGCCATTCCAGGTAGGTACGGAAGTCGCAGACGCGCCGCCGGGCCTCCGACTCGGGATCGGTGTAGAAGGAGAGCACGGACAGCAGGAACAGCGAGATCGACCAGCCGTCCATGAGGATGTGCTGCGCCCACACCACGAACCGGTGCTCGTCCTCGTCCAGTCGCGCCAGGCCGAACCTGATGAGCGGTGGCCGGGCGATGTCGAACGGCCTGGCCGCCTCGCGCGTGCGGAACTCCTCGAACGCCTCCTCCGTGTCCGGCTCGCCGCGCAGGTCCCGCTCCGTCCAGTGCAGGTCCGTCCGCTCGGGGACGGCCTGGACGGTGGTGTCGCCGACGTTGAAGAAGCCCGCGGTCAGGTTGGGGAACTTCGCCAGCGCCGCCGCGACCGCCCCGGCCAGGCGGGCGGGGTCGAGGGGGCCCCGCAGGTGCAGGGTGTTCTCGGTGAGGTACACCTCGCCGGTGGTGTCGGCGAGCATGAGGTGGAACAGCAGGCCCTCCTGCAGCGGCGACAGCGGCAGGACGTCCCGCAGCGGACCGGTCCTGTTCTCCAGCCACTGCCGCCTGAACGGGCTCAGCTCCACCAGGGGTCTGACGCCGATCGCCTGGGAGGCGGGACCGGAGGCCGACGGGACAGCGGCCGCCGAGGCCGCGGTCGCGACCGGCGGGGTCGTGGCGGCGGTTTCCGCGGAAGCCCAGGCCGTCAGCCGGTCGGCCCACCCGCGCAGGATGGTCCGGGCGGTCTCGCGGTCGGTGCCGTCGGACCACGCGGCTTCCACCTGGCGATGCGTGGTGAAGGTCAGCGCGTAGCCGGGCGGCGGGCTCGCGTCCGGGGTGCCGCCGAGCGTGAGGAGGATCCCGGCCTGGGGGATCTCCTCCAGGAACTCGGCCGTGTCGGGCCGGTCGTGGCGGGCGATCCCGTAGGCGATGGCCGCCTGCCGGTCGCGGGGCAGCACCTCCGCCAGCGCGGCCAGCAGCGGTGCGGGGTCGTCACCGGCCGCTCGTGCGATGGCCAGCAGGTCGGCGTCGAGCAGGACCGGGAAGATCCGGCGCAGGGGGCCGACCGTGGTGTGGTCGTGCTCGCGGTCGGGCTCGCACACGTCCACCAGCACCGGCTCGGTGACGCCCGCACCGGCCAGGGCACCGGCCAGCGCGGCCAGCGCCAGCGCTCGACCCGGCTCGCCCGGCACCTGCGCCCGCTCGGAACCCGCGCCCGGCACCCGCCCGTCCTCAGAGCCGGCGTGCGGCCACATGGGGCCGGTGGCGGCGATGCGGTCGGCCAGGTCGAGCCACGGTTCCGCGTCGTCTTCCAGAGTGCCGTCCGACGCGGCGAGCGCCGCCGCATAGGACGCGAAGGAGGAGCCACCAGCGCCCCCGCCGCCTGGCAGCCCGGCGCCCCGGCCGCCTGAAGGCTCGGCGATCCGGTCGCCGGGCAGTTCGGTGGCCAGGACATCCCAGGACTGCTCGTCCACCAGCGCCGGGTGCGCGCCGACCACCAGGTCGCCGTCACCGGCCCGGACCGCCGCGAACACGTGCCCGGCAGCGAGATCGAGCATCCCGGCGAGCATCTCCTCGGCCTCCGCGAGACCGTCGGCGTGCCCGAGCAGCCGCAGCGCCAGCACCTCGGGCCCGTCGAGCACGGCGGTCCGCCACAGGCCGGACGCCCGGTCGCGCCAGATCCGGGTGCGCAGCGCGTCGTGCCGGGACACGCATCCCCGCAACGCCCCGACGATCGCCGAGTCGTCGGTCCCCGGCGGAAGGGCGAGCCGGCGGACGGTGATGTCGGGCAGCCCGCCGCCCAGCCACCACCGCTGCGCCGGGGTGAGCGGCGGTGCGGCGGCCGGCGGGACGGATCCGGCCAGGTCCGACAGGCGGACCTCGGCGTGCGAGGCGACCTGGGCGAGCACGTCGGCCGCCCCGGACAGCAGCTGCCGCGCGGTGTCCTCGTCGAACAGGGCCGTCGCGTACACCACGGACAACTCCAGCGGCTCCCCCGCTCCCCCGTCGAAGACGTGGAAGACGAGGTCGAACTTGGTGGTGCGGGTCTCCAGGTAGTGCGGTTCGGCGCGCAGCCCGTCGAAGGCGAGGGAGACGCCGGGCGCGGTCCCGTACGAGACGAGGACCTGGAAGAGCGGGTTGACCGCGGCCTCGCGCGGCGGGTTGAGGTGCTCGACGACCTGCTCGAACGGCACCCGCGCGTGCTCCATCGCGGTCAGGTTGCCGGCACGCATGCGGTCGAGCAGGTCACCGAGGCGCGGGTCGCCCGACAGGTCCGCGGTGAAGACGAGCGTGTTGACGAAGAAGCCGACGACCTCGGCCAGGCTCTCGTCCGTGCGTACGTCCACGGGTGAGCCGAGCGGGATGACCTCGCCCGCGCCGGCCCGCGCGAGCTGCACGGCCACGGCGGCCTGGAAGACGGTCAGCACGCTCATCCGGCGGGAGGCGGCGAGCCCGCGCAACCTCTGGGAGAGCCCGGCGTCCAGCGCGTGGTCCAGCACGCGGCCCTCCTGCGCCCCGCCCGCCGGTCGCGGCCGGTCGAGGGGCAGGTTCAGCCGTCTGGGCGCGCCGGCCAGCCGTCCGGTCCAGAACGCCAGCTCGGCGGCGGCGCGCGAGCCGGGATCCGCTGGGTCGCCCATGGTGTCGTCGAGATGGCGGGCGTAGTCGGCGTAGCGCGTGCGGGGGGCCGGCAGGTCGGGGGCGAGTCCGCGTACGCGTGCGGCGTGGGCGGCGGTCAGGTCCCGCAGGAGGATCTGGGCCGAGGTGCCGTCGAAGGCGATGTGGTGGGTGCCGATGTGCATGAGGTGCTCGTCGTCGGCGGTCCTGAAGAACGTCAGCCGCAGCGGTGGCTCGGACTCCAGGTGGTGGGGCCGGTTGAGCGCGGCCCGCATGACCTCGTCACGGTCCTGGCGTCCGCGCAGGTCCACCACGTCGGCGCGCAGCCGTCCGGCCAGGTCGGCGACGTCGAGTACGCGCTGCACCGGGCCGTGCCCGCGCATCGGGTAGACGGTGCGCAGCACGTCGTGCCGGGCCGCCACGTCGAGCAGGGCCAGCCGGAACGGCTCCGGATCGACGAGCCCGCCGGTCAGCCGCAGCATGACGCCGGTGTTGTAGGCGCTGGACGAGCCCTCCAGCCGGTCCAGGAACCACAGCCGCTGCTGAGCGGGCGAAAGCGGCGCCTCAGACAGCGGTGACTCGGGCAGTGACCCCTCAGGCAGCGGCCCCTCAGAAAGCCGCGCCTCGGACAGCGGCCCCTCTGCCGCCCCGTTGGCACGCGCGTCGCGCGTCCCGGCGCGCGAGGTCGTCTCCTCCGGCGGCCGGCCGGCCGCGGCGGAGGTCACGAACTCGGCCAGTTCGGCGACGGTGGGCCGGTCGAAGACGTGCCGGACCTCCAGCTCGCCGCCGGTCGCCGCCGACAGCCGGGTGACCAGCCGCATCGCCAGCAGCGAGTGCCCGCCCAGCTCGAAGAAGTCGGTGTCCGGCCCCACCTGCTCCACCCCGAGCACCTCGGTGAACGCCTCGGCCACCAGGCGCAGCCGCTCGTCCATCTCCTCCGCGCCGTCCGGGGCGGCGGCCTGCTCGGGTGCGGGCAGCGCCGCCCGGTCGAGCTTGCCGTGCGGGGTGGTGGGCAGCCGGTCGAGCAGCACGTACGCCGACGGCCGCAGGTACTCGGGCAGCCGGTCGGCGGCCAGCTCCCGTACGGACCCGAGCGCCTCGGGATCGGTGACCAGGTAGGCCACGAGCCTGGGCTCGCCGCGCGGGTCCGCCCGCACGACGGCGGCCACCTGGCGGACGGCGGGATGCCCGGCCAGCAGCGACTCCACCTCGCCCGGCTCGACCCGGAACCCGCGGATCTTGACCTGGTCGTCGGTGCGTCCCAGGTACACCAGAGAGCCGTCGGCACGCCGCCGTACCAGGTCGCCGGTCCGGTAGACCCGCCGCCCGAGGGCGAAGGGGTGGGCGACGAAGCGGCTCGCGGTCAGCCCGGGGCGTCCGTGATAGCCACGGGCCAGGGCGTCCCCGGCCACGTACAGCTCTCCCGGCACGTCGTCCGGCACCGGCCGCAGTGCCCCGTCCAGCACGAACACCTGCGTGTTCAGCACCGGCCCGCCGATCGGCAGCGGCCCGGCGGCATCGTCGGGACGGCACCGCCAGAGGGTGGCGTCCACGGTCGTCTCCGTGGGCCCGTAGGAGTTGAACACCCGGTGCCGCACGGCCCAGCGGGCGGCCAGCGGGGCCGGGCATGCCTCGCCCGCCACGATCACCACGCGGTCGCGCGGCAGTTCCTCCTCGGCGAGCTCGGCCAGCGCGGACGGCGGCAGCGTGAGATGGGTGATGCCGCTCTCGGCGATGAAGCCGCCGAGCGGCGCGCCGAGCCTGCGCGCGTCGGGCACGAACACGAGCGTCGCGCCCGTCATGAGCGCCATGACGACCTCCCAGACGGAGGTGTCGAAGCTGAGCGTGGCGAACTGCAGGACCCGGCTGCCCGGACCCACGCCGAACGCGTCGATCATGGTCTCGGCCAGGTCGGCCAGGCCGGCGTGGGTGACGACGACGCCCTTGGGCCGTCCGGTCGAGCCGGACGTGAAGATCATGTACGCGGCGTCACCCACGTCTGTACCGGACGCCGGGCCCACGCCCGCGCCGCCTTCCGAGATCAGGTCCTCCAGCAGGAGGGCTCCGGGCAGGTCCGGCCCCGTCTCGCGGGTGGTGAGCAGCGCGGCGGGCGCGGTGTCGCCCAGCATGAGGGCGATGCGCTCGGCCGGATAGGCGGGATCGACGGGCACGTGGGCCGCGCCCGCCTTCTGCACGCCGAGCATGGCCACCAGGGCGTCGGCGCAGCGGGGCAGCAGCACCGCCACGAAGTCCCCGCCGCCGATGCCGCGCGCGGTCAGGGCCCCCGCCACGGCGTCGGAGGCGCGGTCGAGTTCGGCGTACGTCATGCGGTTCCGCCCGTCCTCGACGGCCATCGCCCCGGGGTCGCGGGCGACCTGCCGGGCGAACAGCCGGGCCCAGGTCGCGGGCTCGACGCCGGCGCCGGTGGCGTTGCCCTCCAGCAGGGCGCGGCGGCGTCCGGCGTCGGTGAGCAGGTCGAAGCGGCCGACGCGGCGCTCGGGGTCGGCCACGAGGCCGGCCAGCAGCCGGGTGAGCGCGGGGCCCACGGCGTGCACGCGCTCGTCCGGCAGCGCGCCGGGCCGGTGGCGCAGCACGAGGCGCAGGCTCTCGCCGGGCAGCGCGGTGACGCCGATCGGGAAGTGCGTGGCGTCGAAGCCGTCCACCTCCTCCACGCGCAGGCCGGCGGTGGTGGCGAGCGCGTTCAGGCGGCGCTGGTCGAAGGGGAAGTTGTCGAACACGGCGAAGGTGTCGCACACCTCCGCCTGCCCGGCCGCGCGCTGGATGTCGGCCAGGCCGAGGTGGTGGTGTTCGATGAGGGCGGCCTGCTCCTGCTGGATGCGGCGCAGGCTGTGCAGGGCGGTGTCGGCGGGGCGCAGCCGTACGCGGGCGGGCACGGTGTTGACCAGCATGCCGACGATCCGGTCGGCGCCGGGCACCTCGGGCGAGCGGCCGGCGGTCATGCCGAGCATCACGACGTCGTCGCGTCCCGTCCAGTGGGCCAGCAACATGCCCCACGCCCATTGCACGACGGTGTTCAGCGTGAGGCCGTTGCGCCTGGCCAGGGTGGTGAGCTCGGCGGTCAGGGCGGCGGGCAGGTCGATGTCGAGCCGCTCGGGCAGGGCCTCAGAGTGGCCGTCCGCGACGATGGTGGGCGCGGCGAGGTCGGCGAAGTGCTCGGACCAGGCCCGGCGGGCGGCCTCCCGGTCCTGGCGGGCCAGCCAGGCCAGGTGCTCGCGGGGGTCGGCGGCCGGCGGCAGGACGCCTTCGTCGCCGGCCGCCCCGTACAGCGTCAGCAGCTCTTCCACCAGCACCGACAGCGACCAGCCGTCGAGCACGGCGTGGTGGGTGCGCAGGGTCAGCCGCCATCGGTCCAGGCCGGTGGCCACCAGCTCGAAGCGGATCAGGGAGGGGTCGGCCAGGTCGAAGGGCTCCTCGTGCGGCCGGTCGTACCAGCGCACCGGCGCGGTGCGGTGCACGACCTGGACGGCCAGGCCGGACGGGGTGCGGGTGACGGAGCTGCGCAGGCCGGGGTGGCGGCGCAGGAGCGCTTCCGCGGCCCGGCGCATTCTTCCCGGTGAGAGCGGTCCGGTCAGGTCGAGGGTCCAGCGGAGCGCGTACGGGTCGGGCCCGTCCCGCGTCTCCGTCTGGTAGAGGAGACCTTCGGCGGGCGCGGGCAGCGGCCAGACCTCCTCGATCGGGCCGTGCCGTTCGCGCAGGGCCGCCAGGTCGTCCTCGGCGAGGGCGGGCGGCGTCCAGGAGCTCGTGGCGGGCCCGGTGTCGTGGCGGGCCGCCGCCGCCAGCGCGGCGACGGTGGGCCTGGCGAACACGTCGGCGGGCGTGAACACGATGCCCTGCTCCCTGGCCAGCCCGGCCAGGCGGACGACGAGCACGCTGTCGCCGCCGAGCTCGAAGAAGCCGTCGTCCACGCCCGTCGCGGTCCGTCCGAGCACCTGGCTGAACAGGGCGCAGAGCCGTTCCTCGACGGGGTTCGCGGGCGTGCGGCCCTCGGCGGGGGCCTCCTGCGGGGCCGGGAGCGCGCGCCTGTCCACCTTGCCGTTCGGGGTGGTGGGCAGCGCGGGCAGGGCCAGCAGGTGGGCGGGCAGCATGTGGGCGGGCAGCGAGCCGGCCAGGTGGGCGCGCAGCTCCGCCTGGTCGGGGGTGGCGCCGATGGCGGGCACGTAGTAGGCGGCCAGCCTGCCGTGACCGGCGTCGTCCCGGTGCACGACGGCGGTGGCCTGGGCGACCTGCGGGTGGGCGGTCAGGGTGGCGGCGATCTCGCCGAGCTCGATGCGGAAGCCGCGCAGCTTGACCTGCTCGTCCTGGCGGCCGAGGAAGTCCAGCCGGCCCTGGTGGGTCCAGCGGGCCCGGTCGCCGGTGCGGTAGAGCCTGCCCTCGCCGTACGGGTCCGCCACGAAACGGCCGGCGGTCAGCCCCGGCAGCCCGTGGTAGCCGCGGGCCAGGCCGGCCCCGCCCAGGTAGAGGTCGCCCGGCACGCCGACGGGCACGGGGCGCAGCCGGTCGTCCAGGATGTGCACGACGGTGTTCGCGATCGGCACGCCGATGGACGGGTCGGCGGCGGGGTCGGCGGTCAGCAGGGCGCGGGTGGACCAGACGGTGGTCTCCGTGGGGCCGTACAGGTTGACCACCTCGGCGCCGAGCGCCCGCAGCCTGACGGCCAGCGCCCGGTCGAGGGCCTCGCCGCCGGTCAGCGCCCGTACCCCGGCCAGCGTGCCGCCGTTGTCGGCCTCGGCCAGCAGCCGCCACAGGGTGGGGGTGGCCTGGACGACGGTGGCGCGGGCGGCGCGCACGGCGGCCAGCAGCCTGGCCGGGTCGCGGGCCTCGTGCTCCCTGGCCACCACCACGCGCCCGCCGGCGATCAACGGCCCGAACAGCTCCAGCACCGAGATGTCGAAGCCGACCGTGGTCAGGGCCAGCAGCGTGTCGTCGGGTCCGACGCCGTCGCGGTCCGTCATCGCCTGCAGGAAGTTGACGACGGCGCCCATCGGCACGACGACGCCCTTGGGGCGGCCGGTCGAGCCCGAGGTGTAGATGACGTAGGCGGCGCGGCCGGGCAGGTAGTGGGTGTCGGCGACGGGCGGCCGGTCCCGGCCCGCGGTGTCGAGGTCCATCCTGGGAACGTCGCCGAGCGTCGGCAGGCCGGTCATGTCCGTGCGGGTCAGGAGCAGCTCTGGGGCGGCGTCGCGCAACATGTACGACAGGCGCGCGGGCGGGTAGTCGAGGTCGAGCGGCAGGTACGCGGCCCCCGCCCGCCACACGGCCAGCAACGCCACCACCAGCTCGACGCCCCTGGGCAACGCCACCGCCACGACGGGCTCCGGCGTCCGCAGCTTCTCTCTCAGCTCGCCTGCCAGCCGGGCGACGCGTTCCTCCAGTTCGCCGTAGGTGAGCCGGTCGTCGCCGCTCTCTACGGCCACGAGGGTGGGGGTTCTGCGGGCGCGGCTGCGTACGAGCTGGTCCACGGCGCCCGGCGGCACGTCCCGTACGGGCCCCTGCCAATCGGTCGTCATGCGGGCCAGCTCGCAGTCGGTGACCAGGCCGGCCCTGGCGATGGGCGCGTCCGGGTCGCGGGTGACCGCGTCGAGCAGCATCGTCAGCCGCCGGGCCAGCAGCGCGGCGGTGGCCGGGTCGAACAGGTCGGCGGCGTACTCGATCTCGCCGCGCAGCGGCGTGCCCGCGCCGCGCTCGCTGACCCGGAACGTCAGGTCGTACTTGGCGGTCCCGGTGTCCAGGAGGCGGGGCTCGCGCGCGCCCCACGTGCCGCCGGCCGTGCCGGTGGGCAGCGCGTGGTAGCTGACCAGGACCTGGAAGATCGGGTGCCTGGCCAGGGAGCGGACCGGGTTGACGGCCTCCACGACGCGTTCGAACGGCACGTCGCGGTGCGCGTACGCGTCCAGGTCGGCCTCGCGCGCCCGCGCCAGCAGCTCGCTGAACGCCGGGTCGCCGGAGACGTCCACGCGCAGGGCCAGCAGGTTGACGAAGAACCCGACCAGCCCGTCCAGCGCGGGTTCGCCGCGCCCGGAGACGGGGGCGCCGACGCAGATGTCGTCTCCCGCGCCCATCCGGTGCAGCAGGGCGGCGACGGCGGCGTGCAGCACCATGAACGGGGTGGCGCCGTGCTCGGTGGCCAGGCGTTCCATGCGTTCGCGCAGCTCGGGGGCGAGCTCGAAGGTCTGCACGCCGCCCTGGTGCCCGGCGCGGGAGGGCCGGGGCCGGTCGGTGGGCAGCTCGATCTCGCCGGGCGCGCCGGCCAGCCGGGCCGCCCAGTGCTTGACGCCCGCCAGGTCGGCCGGCGCGTCCTCCTGCCGGAGCGCGTAGTCGGCGTACTGCAGCGGCAGGGCCGCCCAGTCGGGGGCCACGCCCCCGAGCCTGGACTCGTAGGCGCGGGTCAGGTCGTCGAGCAGGACGACGGTGGACCACTCGTCGGCGGCGATGTGGTGCACGACGAGCAGCAGCACGTGACGGCGGGGGCCGAGCACGCACAGCCGGGCCCGGATCGGCGGCTCGGTGGCCAGGTCGAAGGGGTGGCGGGCGGCGGCGGCCAGCGCGTCGCCGAGGTCCTGCTCGGTGACGTGCACGACCTCCAGGGGCGGCGCCGCCTCCTGGCCCTGAAGTATCCGCTGGACGGGCAGGCCGAGTTCCTCGGGGAAGACGGTACGCAGGCTCTCGTGCCGGTCCGCCAGGTCGGCGAGCGCCGCGCGCAGTGCTTCGGCGTTCACGGGGCCGTCGAGGTCGGCCGCGAGCGGGATGTTGTAGGTGGGTCTGGGACCGTCGGTCCGGTAGAGCACCCACAGCCGCCGCTGCGCCGGGGACAACGGGACCCGCGCGGGCCGGGGGATCACCGGTCGCGCCGGCTTGTGCTCTGTTCGCCCGTCCAGGCCGGTGTCCAGGCCCAGGCCGGCGTCGCGCTCCAGGTGGGCGGCGAGCGCGGCGACCGTGGGGTGGTCGAACACGGCCCGCATCGTGATCCTGGCGGCCAGGTCGGCCCGTACGATGCCCGTCACCCTGGCCGCGCTCAGCGAGTCCCCGCCCAGCCGGAAGAAGTCCTCGTGCAACCCGATCTCCGGCAGGCCCAGCACCTGCGAGAAGATCGCGCGCACCTTCCGCTGCAGCCCGGTGGCCGGGGCGGCCGCCTGCTGTCCGGAGACGGGCGCGGGGTCGGGCAGCGCGGCCCGGTCCAGCTTGCCGTTGGCGTTCAGCGGCAGCGCGTCCAGCCACACCAGGTGGGCGGGGACCATGTACTCGGGCAGCGTATCCCGTACGGCGGCGAGCACGTGTCCGGCGTCCGGCCGCGTACCGTCGGCGGGGACGGCGTAGGCCACGAGCCGCCGCGACGCGCCCCGGACGTCCACCGCCGCCTGCGCCACGCCGGGCACGCTCCGCAGCGCGTGCTCGATCTCGCCCGGCTCGATCCTGAAGCCGCGCACCTTGACCTGCGCGTCGGCCCTGCCCAGGTATTCGAGCTGCCCGTCCGCCCGCCACCGTACGAGGTCGCCCGTCCGGTACATGCGGCCGCCGGGACCGCCGTGCGGGTCGGCCAGGAACCGGTCCGCGCTCAGGCCCGGCCGGTTCAGGTAGCCGCGCGCCACGGCGGCGCCGCCCACGTACAGCTCGCCCACCTCGCCGGGCGGGACCGGCCGCAGCGCCCGGTCCAGCGCGTACGCACGCGTCCCCGGCACCGGACGCCCGATGGGCGGCGCGCCCTGTCCCGGCACGGCGTCGCCCACGGTGGCGATCACGGTGGTCTCCGTCGGCCCGTACATGTTGAGCACCGAACACCCGGGCATGCGCTCGGCCACCGCCTCGACCAGGTCGGCGGGCAGCGCCTCGCCCGCGGCGACCAGCACTCCGGCGCGGGCGCGGAAGGACGGGTCGGCCAGCACGGTGGCCAGCACCGACGGCACGCCGCTGACCAGGCTGCCGCGCCAGTCCAGCCGCTCCTCGTCGAGCAGCGCCAGCGCGTCCTCCACCACCTCGACGCAGCCGCCGTTGAGCAGCGGCGCGAACATCTCCAGCACCGACACGTCGAAGCTGAGCGACGTCGAGAACAGCACGTGTGCGAGGTTCCGCTCGCCCAGGATCTCGCGGGCCCATCCCGCCAGCCCGACGATTCCGGCGTGCGTCACGACGACGCCCTTGGGGGTGCCGGTGGAGCCGGAGGTGTAGATCACGTACGCGGTGTGCCCCGGCGCGGGCTGAGACCAGCCGGTGGCGGGTTCCGGCAGCGGGCCGTCGTTCAGCACGGGCTCGGGCAGGTTCAGGCCGTCGTTCAGCACGAGTTCGGGCAGGTTCAGGCCGTCGCCGCGCAGCGGCGACTCGGGGGCGCGCAGCAGCAGCACGGGAGCGGCGTCCCCGATGACGAGGGCCGCCCGCTGGAGCGGGTAGCGCGGGTCGAGCGGCAGGTACCCGGCGCCGCTCTTGAGCACCGCCAGCACCGCGCTCACCATCTCGGCGGTACGGGGCAGGCACACGGCCACCAGCGTCTCCGGCCCCGCCCCGCGCTCGCGCAACAACGCGGCCAGCGCGTCGGAGCGGCGGTCCAGCTCGGCGTAGGTCAGGGTCGTCCCCTGGTGCCGGACCGCGACTGCGTCGGGGGCGCGGCGCACGGCGGCGGCGAACGCCTCCGTCACCGAGACCGAAGCCTCCCCGGCGGCCACTCCGCCCCATTCGTGCAGGACGGTGTGCCGCTGCGCGGGGGTCATGGTGTCGATCCGGCCGATCGGCTGGTCGGCGGGCGCCTGTGCGAACCGTTCGAGGAAGGCCAGGAACTGTTCCTTGTGCGCGCGCAGTTCCGCATGGGAGTAGAGCGAGGAGTTGGCGTCGAAGTCGAAGCAGAGCCCGTCCCCGCCGTGGCGCGGATAGATGGAGATGGTCAGCTCCTCGACCGGCCCGGCCGCCAGGTAGTGCGTGATGCCCGGCGTGCCGTCGAAGGTCAGCTCCGAGTCGAACGGCTTGACGTTCAGCCACACGCGCGACGGCGGCCGGTCCAGGCCCGCGCCGCGCAGGTCGCCGCGCAGGTCCTCGAAGCGGTAGTCCTGCCGCCTGCGCACCTCGGTGAGCCGCCGCCGCATGGCGTCCAGCACGTCGGCGCGTCCCATGCCGGGGTTCAGCTCGACGTCCAGCGGCACGACGTTGACCCAGGTGCCGGGCACCCGCAGGAACACCGAGCCGGGCTTGCCCATGAACGGCATCCCGAGCACCACCACGCGGTCCCCGGTCATCCGGTGCAGGTAGGCCGCCACCGCGGCCATCACGACCTCCACCCAGTTCGCCCGGTCCCCGGCCGCGGCCTCCGCCAGCCGTCCCCTGCCTTCCGCGTCGAGCACTGCCGTCTCGCGCAGGAAGCTCCTGGCCGGTTCCCCGGCCTTGCGGGCCAGCCCGGAGGCGGCGGGCAGCCGCTCGTGCCGGTCCAGCCAGTAGGCGCGGTCCTCCTCGAAACGCGGGGAGGCGCGGTAGGCGGCCTCCTGGTCGAGCGCGTCACGCAGCGGCAGGAACGCGGTTGACCGCGGCTCCGGCCGGGCGGTGTAGAGGGCGGCGGCCCGGCGCTGGATCTGGCCGTGGGCGTAGCCGTCGAGCAGGATGTGGTGCGCCCGCTGGTACCAGTAGTGCAGCTCGGGCTCCAGCCGGTAGATCACCTGGGCCACCAGGCCGGGGCCGGTCAGGTCGATCGGGGTGGCCAGGTCGGCGCGCATCCGCGCCAGCGCCGCGGCGTGCGGGTCGTCCTCGCCCGACAGATCGACGATCTCGGCCCGGTACGGCGAGGCGTCCAGCAGCCGCTGGCGGACCTGCGTGCCGCCGTTGTTGTCGCCGTCGCTCTCGAAGCGCACCCGGAGCACGTCGGTCTCGTCCATGGTGCGGTTGATCGCGTCCGCCAGGCGGGCGGGGTCGAGGGTCCCGCGGATCTCGACGTACTCGGCGGCGTTGTAGATGGGGTTGCCCGGGTCGAGCTGCTGGGCGAACCACAGGCCGCTCTGCGCGCGGGAAAGGGGCAGGAGGGCTGTGTCAGCGGTCGTCACCGTAGGTCTCTCCGTCGCTAGAGGCGTGCTGGTCGGCCAGGTGGCGCAGCAGGGGGGCCACATCGTCGATCGCTGTGGGGTCGTGGGTCAGCCAGAGCCGTCCCGAGTGCTCGGCGTGCGTAATGATCAAGGGGTGGTGCTGCTCGGACGCCTCGGCGGGACCGTCCTGCTCGGCCGGCTCGAAGTGGCCGCGGCGCAGGAGGATCTGCCGGGCGGGGCGGGCGCGCAGGGCTGTCCCGGCCTGGGGGTGCAGGAGCCGCAGCGTCTCGTACGACCAGGGGTCGCACGCGTCGGCGCCGCCGGTCGGGGCCAGGAGCGGGAAGGTCTGGGTGTACGCGCCGATGCCGTCGGGGCGGGTGATCTCGGCGTCCACGAGCAGCGGGGCCGAGCCCAGCCTGCCGGTCTCTCTCAACCAGCGGACCACTGCGGTCAGGATCTCGTCCTGCGTGAACGGCCTGTGCGCGGGAACGTGCCGCCGCGCTCTGCCGCCCGCGCCGGGGGTCCACGCGCCGAACACCTCGGCGGTTCCCGTCGCGAGAACCTCCAGCCACCCCTCGGCCAGTTCCTCGGCCGCGACCGGCAGCGTGGCTGGTGAGCCGGGCGACGTTGTGGCCGGGCCAGACGGCGCCACAGCCAGGCCGGGCGACGTCGCGGCTCCCAGTGCCGTGTCTTCCGCCTCCTCGGGCGGGACACCTTCCAGGTGCGCGGCCACCTCGTTCATCACGCGGTACAGGGACGGCTCGTCGAGGGCCGCGGCGTGTGCGGCGGCGACCAGCCTGGTCCCCTCCGTCACGGGTGCGGCGACCAGGTGGAAGGGCCGTCCGGCCGCCAGATCGACGCCGCCCCGGGCGGTGCTGAGTTCGGCGGCGATGTCGTCCGGACCGCCGCCCTGACCGTCGCTCTGGCCCGCGACGGCCGATGTGGAGAAGCCTGTCCCGGCTGATCCGGAGGGGCCCATCCCGGCTGATCCGGAGGGGCCCATCCCGGCCGATGCTGAGGGGCTCGTTCTGGCGCGCCATGGCCTGCGTGGCGGCATGCTGATCGTCAGTCGCAGCGCCGGGTGGCGGTCGGTCACGGCCTCGATCGCCACGCGCAGGGCCTCCGGGGTAACGCGCGACTTCACCGTGCGGACGCCCGTGATCGTGTAGGTGGCCACGGGCAGGCCGGACTGCCGCAACCGATGCGCGGCCAGCGGAAGCGCCACCGCCCCGGCACCCGCCGAGCCGTCCACCGCACCGCCGGTCGAACCGCCGCCCGGACCGCTGGTCGGGCCGCTGGTCGGACGGCCAGCCACGCCATTGGCCGGGCTGCCGGGTGGGCTGACGGGTGCGGTGGCGAGGTGGGCGAGGGCGGTGGGGGTGCGGTGGTCGAAGATGTCGGCGACCGACATGGGCGGGCCGGAGCGGGCGGCCAGCCGCATCGCCAGGATGCTGTCGCCGCCGAGCTCGAAGAAGTCGTCCTCGGCCCCGGCCGGCTCGCCCAGCCCGAGCACCTCGCCGAACAGCGCGCACAGCCGCTCCTCCACGGGCCCGGCCGGTGCGCGCCGCGTCCGGGAGGCCGTGACGGCCGGGGCGGGAAGGGCCTTGCGGTCCACTTTGCCGCTGGCGTTGCGGGGCAGCGACTCGACCGTCACGTAGGCGGAGGGCACCATCGCGGCGGGCAGCAGGGCCCGCAGGTGGGACCGCAGTTCGTCGGTGCCGATCCCGTCGTTCCGCGCCACCACGTACGCGGCCAGGTAGCCGCCGCCTTCCGGCCGGGTCAGCGCGCGTACGGCGCACTCGCGTACCAGCGGATGCCGGTGCAGCGCGGACTCCACCTCACCGAGCTCGACCCGCACGCCGTTGATCTTGACCTGGTGGTCGATCCTGCCGAGGTACTCCAGTACCCCGTCGGACCGCCTGCGCACCAGGTCGCCCGTCCGGTACATCCGCTCCCCCGCCGCGAACGGACAGGCCACGAAATGTCCGGCGGTCAGCCCCGGCCGCGCGTGATAGGCGCGGGCGAGTTGCACCCCGGCGAGGTACAGCTCCCCCGCCACCCCCACGGGCACCGGCCGCAGCCACGAGTCGAGCACGTGCGTGGCGGTGTTCCAGACCGGATGCCCGATGGGCACGACGGCGGTGTCCGAGCGGGGAGCGCAGGGCATGGAGGTGACGTCGATGGTCGCCTCCGTCGGTCCGTACAGGTTCTCGATGGGGACGTCCCCGAGCTTGGCGCGGGCCGCCGCCACCAGTTCGGCGGGCAGCCCCTCGCCGCTGCAGACGATGCGCCGCAGGTGGTGATCGGGGAGGTCGCCCGCTCCCGCCAGGAACTCGCGCAGCAGCGTGGGTACGAAGTGCAGCACGGTGACGCGCCGCCGCACGATGACCTCGGCCAGGTACGCGGGATCGAGATGACCGCCCGGCCTGGCCATCACCAGCTCGGCCCCTTGGGTGATCGGCCAGAAGAACTCCCAGCCCGACACGTCGAAGGTGACGGGCGTCTTCTGCAGGACCTTGTCGTCCGCGCGCAGCGGGTAGGCGTGCTGCATCCACCGCAGGCGGTTGGCCAGCGCCCGATGGGTGATGGCCGCCCCCTTGGGCCTGCCCGTGGAGCCCGAGGTGTGCAGGATGTAGGCCAGCCGGTCCAGGTGGTGGTGCTCATCCGCTTCCGGCTCCGCTTCCGGGGGCAGGGCCACGGAGCCGATCCGCAGGACCGGGCAGGAGGCGGACCCGTCCGGCGGGGCGGCGGGGAGATCGTCGGGCCAGGTGGCGTCGGCCAGGACGCACACGGGTGAGGTGTCGGAGAGGACGGCGCGCAGCCGTTCCGCAGGATGGTCGGGGTCCAGCGGCACGTAGGCGGCGCCCGTCTTGAGCACGGCCAGCAGCGCCGCCACCAGGTCCGCCGACCGCGCGCACGCCACCCCCACGGCCCGCTCCGGCCCGGCCCCGTGCGTGCGCAGTAGGGCGGCCAGCCGGTCGGAGCGCCGGTCCAGTTCGGCGTACGTGAGCGTGGTTTCCGGTGCCGACACCGCGACGCGGTCGGGGTGTTCGGCCACGCGTTCCCTGAACATCCGTACGACGTCGATCTCGGGGACGCTCCGGGAGGTGGCGTTCCAGCGCGCCCGCGCCCGGTGTTCGGCGGGCAGCGTGACGGGCAGGGAGGCGACCTCGCGGGCTGGTCCCGCGGCCATCGCGGTGAGGATCGCCGCCAGCCGTTCGGGGAGCCGGTCCACCCCCCCGGGCCGGTGGTGGACGGTGAGGGTGAGCCGGCGGCCGGGCACGGCGATCAGCGCGAGCGGGTAGCCGGTGGCGTCGCTGCCACCCACCCCGCGCAGCCGGAGCCCGCCGAACGACCGCCCGTCCAGCAGCGTCGCGTCCACCGGATGGCTCTCGATCACCACCAGGCTGTCGAACAACTCCCGCATCCCCACCGCCCGCTGCACGGCGGCGAGCCCCACGTGCTGCGCGCCGAGCGTACGGGCGTGCCCGTCGCGCACCCGCCGCAGCAGGCCCTCGACGGATTCGGCGGGATCCAGCCTCACCCGCACGGGCACGGTGTTGACGAACAGCCCGACCATCGACTCGATGCCCGGCACGTCGGCGTCCCGGCCGGACACCGTCAGCCCGAAGACCACGTCGCTCCGCCCGGTCAGCCCGCGCAGCAGCAGCGCCCACGCCGCCTGCACGGCGACCCCGACCGTGACGCCGGCCCGCCGGCACAACGCGCCCAGCGCGGCGCTCGCCTCCTCCGGCAGCTCGACCCGCGACCGCACGGGCGGCCCCGTCACCCGGTTGTGCGGCCCGCCGGCGGAGACGGTCCCGTCCGAACCCACCGGCCGCAATCCACCGTCGGGGCCGCTCTCGTCCCTGCCTGTCGGCCACGGCGCGCCGGCGAGGGTCGGTTCGTCCAGGCCGGACAGCCGTTCGCGCCACACCTGCAGTGCCCGCTCGTGGCCGCCGTCGCGGTCCTGCTCGCGCAGCCAGGCCAGGAAGTCCCGGTACGGGGGCGCGCCCGGCAGGCCGGCCGGGTCGCCGCCGCGTTCGTAGAGGCGGAGCAGATCGCCGACCAGGAGGGAGTTCGACCAGCCGTCGAGCAGCACGTGGTGGTAGGTGAGCAGGAGCCGGTGGCGTCCGGGGCCGGTGGTGACGGCGGTCAGGCGCAGGGAGGGTGAGGCGGTGAGGTCGAAGCGCTCGGCCGCGTCGGCCTCCTTGATCCGCGTCAGCCCGTCCTCTTCCGCGCCGCCCAGCACGTGGTGGCGCAGTGGGAGGTGCACGGCGGCCGGGATGGCCTGCACGGCCTGGCCGGAGGCGCGGGTCAGGAAGGCGGCGCGCAGGTTGGGGTGCCGGGTGAGCAGGGCCTCGCCGGCCGCGCGCAGGCGTTCGAGATCGAGGGGTCCTTCGAGGTCGAGGTCGAGCTGGACGGTGTACGGGTCGTGGCCGGTGCGGGTGTGGAAGAGGATGCCTTCCTGGAGTGGGCTGAGCGGGAGCACGTCCCGCAGGGTGTTCTTGTCGCTCATGCCGGCCTCCATTGCCCTTGCAGCAGCTCCAGCTCGTCCTGGCCGAGATCGTCGATGAGGGGCGCGGGCTCGTCCCGCAGGGTGCGCAGGGCCTGGGCCCAGGTGGTGGCCAGCTCGCTCACCTCCCGTTCGGTCAGCAGGCCGTCCACCCACGTCCACTGGACGCGTAGTTCCGTGTCGTGCAGCGCGGCGTTCACCTCCAGGCAGTGCGGTACGGGCAGCGCCGGGTCGGCGTGGCCCCTGACCACGGCGTCCTGGCCGAGTGGCAACCAGTCGCCGCCGGGTCCCGCCGCGATCCGGCCCCAGTAGTTGAAGCCGATCTGGGCGCGGGGGCTGCGGGCGAGGAGCGGGGCGGTGCGGGGGTGGAGGTGGCGCAGCAGGCCGTACTCGAAGCCGGCGCTCAGCCGTTCGGCGATCACGGCGACCGGGTCGGCGGTGCCGAGCCTGAGGCTGACCGGATACTGGCTGGTCAGCCAGCCGACCGTACGGGACAGGTCGCTGCCCGGCAGCAGCGCCTCCTCGCGGCCGTGTCCCTCCACCTCGACCAGGAGCGGCGGGGCGGCTCCGCCGTGCCACCGTGGCACGGCCAGCGCGAGCGCGGCGAGCAGCCACGCCTGCACCTCCGCCCCCGGTCCGGCGGGAACCGTGTCCGATGGCAGGGTGGTGATGAGGGATCTGGTGGCGGCGATCGTGTCGCGGGCGGGGTCGAGCGGACGTCCACCGAGAGGCGCGCCCGCGTCCGCGGCGACGACCTCCCAGTGAGCGGCGTCCGTAGCCAACTCCGCCGCGTGGTCCGTGGCCAGTTGGTGCAGGTGGCGGGCCCAGGTGCGTAGGGAGGTGCCGGTGTCGGGGAGCCAGGGGGGCTCGCCTTGGGCGGCCTGGGTGCAGGCGGTGGCGAGGTCGCTCAGGAGGATGGACCAGGAGACGGCGTCCACGGCGAGGTGGTGCACGGCCACGATCAGCAGGTCCCGTCCGTCGCCGGTGAGGCGGACGAAGGCGATCACCTCGCCCTTCTCGGGGTCGAGGTTCTCGGCGGCGCGCCGTTCCTCCTCCTCCGGGGCGTCGTGGCCGGTGCGCAGGACGTCGGCGGCACGTACCTGCCCGGGTGGCCGTACCTCGTGCCGCCATCCGCCGGACCGCAGCAGGCGGGAGCGGAGGGCGTCGTGCGTGTCGAGCACCGCCTGCACGCCGGCCGGCAGGTGGGCGGGTGCGAGGCCGGGCGGGAGGCTCACCACCCGGGTCTGCGCGTAGCCCCGCAGGGAGCCGCCGCCCCGTTCGAGCAGTTCGGCGAGGATGGGGATGAGCGGCACCTCACCCGGATCGGCCCTCGGCCCTTCACCCGAACCGCCCCACGCCACGTCACCCGAACCGCCTCGCGCCACGTCGCCCGAACCGCCCCGCGCCACGTCGCCCGAACCGCCCCGCGCCACGTCACCCGAACCGCCCCGCGCCACGTCACCCGAACCGCCTGGCGCTACGTCGCCCAAACCGCCTCGCGCCGCGTCGCCCAAACCGCCACGACCAGACGCGCCGGAACGGGCGTGGGGTCCGCCGGGGAGGACGTTCACCAGCGACCGGACGCTCTGGCGTTCAAAGACGTCGCGTGCCGTGAAGCGCAGTCCCGCCGCCCTGGCCCGGCCGACGAGCCTGATGGCCATGATGCTGTCGCCGCCGAGCTGGAAGAACCCCTCGTCCACGCCGACCTCGGGCAGCCCGAGCACCTCGGAGAACAACCCGCACAACTGCCGCTCCGACTCGTTCCGAGCCGCCGCGACACTCCGGGGAGCCTGCTCGGGCGCGGGCAGCGCGGCCCGGTCGATCTTGCCCGACGGGGTACGCGGGAGCGCGTCCAGCACCACGACCACGGCGGGCACCATGGCCTGGGGCAGGAGACCGGACAGGTGTGCGCGCAGTTCGGCGGGGTCCAGGCCGCCGGAACGCGGCACCGCGTACCCGATGAGCCGCTGACGTGAGTGATCGGAGCCGAGCGGGTGGGCGGCGACGGCGGCGTGCGCGACGTTCCCGTGGGTGGCCAGGGCGGCCTCCACCTCGCCGGGCTCGATGCGGTTGCCGAGGATCTTGAGCTGGCCGTCGGACCGGCCCATGTACTCGATGAGGCCGTCCCCGGCGCGCCTGGCCAGGTCGCCGGTGCGGTAGAGGCGGTGGCCCGGCTCGAACGGGCTGGCCACGAACCTGGAGGCGGACAGACCGGGCTGCCCCAGGTATCCGCGGGCCACCTGGTCGCCGCCGAGGTAGAGCTCGCCGACCACGCCGGGCGGCACGGGGCGCAGGGCGTCGTCCAGGAGGTGGGCGGAGCAGTTGGGGGCCGGCGTGCCGATGGGCACGGCTCCGGGCGGGCCGCCGGGTGCGGGGATCAGCGTGTGGATGACGCAGCCGACGGTCGCCTCGGTGGGGCCGTACTCGTTGACGACCGTGACTCCGTGCCAGTCTCGCAGGTGCGCGCCGGTCAGGGCCTCGCCGCCGACGACCAGCGTGCGCGGCTCGGCACGCGACCCGTCCAGGAGCGCCAGGTGGCTGGGAGTGCCCTTGGCGAACGCGAAGGGCCGCTCCGCCAGGTCGGTGAACTCGCCCGCGATCACGTGCCCGCCCGCCATGAGCGGTCCGAGCGCGCTGGTGATGTTGAGGTCCGAGGTGAGCGGCCCGGACAGCAGCGTGGGCCCGGCCAGACCGGTGTAGTGCGCCACCGCCCACTCCAGGTACGTGGCGAGCGCGCGCCTGCTGATCACCACGCCCTTCGGCTGCCCGGTTGAGCCCGAGGTGTAGATGACGTAGGCGGCCTGGTCGGGGTGGAAGGCACCGGGCAGCGGGAGGGACGCGACGCCGACGGATCGGTCGATTGCTGGGCCAAAGGCTGAGCCGGTGCTGGTGTCGGCGTCGGTGGAGGTGCCGGTGGAGGTGCCAACGTCGGTGTCGGTGTCGCGGAGTTGGTCCAGCGTCACCGCCTCGATGCCGTCGGGCAGGGGCGGCGTGTTGGCGAGGGTCAGGGCGAGGCGGGCGCCCGCGTCCCGCAACATGTGGGCGTTGCGCGCCGGTGGATGGTCAGGGTCGATCGGCAGGAAGGTCGCCCCCGCCTTGAGTGTGGCCAGGACGGCGACCAGCAGCCACCGCCCACGCGGCAGCACGAGCCCGACCACGCTCTCAGCGCCCGCCCCCTTGGCCACGAGGTGCCGCGCCAGCCGATCCGACCGGCGGTCGAGTTCCCCGTACGTCAGCGAACCGCCCTCATCGACCACGGCCACCCGCCCGGCGTCGGCCGCGGCGAGTTCGGACACCCGGCGGGTCACCCACGTCTCAGGCCCGCGCACCTGCCGGGAAGGGCCATGGGCAAGCGTGACCAGCCGGCGGCGCTCCCCCGGCTCCAGCAGGTCGAGGCGGTGCAGGGGAACGTCAGGATCGGCCGCCGCCACGTCGGCCAGCCGCACCAGCCGCTCGGCGACGGACCGCGCGGCGCCGGCGCTGAACATCCCGGTCGCGTAGTTCAGCACGCCATGAAGCCGCCCCTCGCTCCCGTGTACGAAGGCGAAGGTGAGATCGAACTTGGCCGTGGTGGCGGGAACGGGCACGATCTGTCCGCTCAGGTCGCCCAGCGGCACGTGCGACTCGCCGGCCCGCTCGAACAACGTCATGACCTGGAACAACGGATTGTGGCCCGCGGACCGGGCCGGATTCAGCCCTTCGACCAGCCGGTCGAACGGGATCACCGGCCGCCCGTAGGCGCGCAGCCCGCTCTCCCGCACCCGCCGTACCAGCTCACGAAGGCTGGGCCCGCCGCTGACGTCGGCCCGCACCACCACGGAGCCGACCACGAGCCCGATCAGGTCGTCCCAGGCCGGCTCGCCGCGCCCGGACACGGCGACGCCCAGCGGGATGTCCGCGCCGCCCCCGAGCCGGTGCAGCAGCCCGGCCACGCACGCCTGGGCCACCATGAACACGCTGGCCCTGCTCTGCCTGGCCAGGGACTCCAGCGCCCGGACCGTGCCGGAGCCGAACGCGAACTCCACGTCCGCGCCGCCACCCTGGGCCGGGCCGGTGAGGTCGGCGGGCAGGGGGACGCGCTCGGGCAGCCCGGCCAGTTCCGCTCGCCAGTGCTCGATCTGCCGCGCCATCACCGACCCGGGCTCGTGCCGGTCGCCGAGCAGGCCGTTCTGCCATCGTGTGTAGTCGGCGTACTGCGGGGCGGGCGCGTTCCAGACCGGCGCGCGGCCGGCCCGGCGGGCGGTGTAGGCGGTGTGCAGGTCCCGTGCGAGCACGCCGAAGGACCACTGGTCGGCCAGCGCGTGATGCACCACGAACAGCAGCAGCGGCGACCCGCCACGGAACAGCCACACGCCCCAGGCCGGCTCCTTCTCCAGGTCGAAGGTCAGCCCGGCCTGCTCCATCGGGCCCGGCGGGCCGTCCACGACGGTGAGCCCGCCCCGCCACTCGGGCAGGACCCGCTGGTAGGGCAGGTCGTCGCGGGGTTCGAGCACGGTGCGCAGGATGTCGTGCCTGGCGGCCACGTCGGCGACGGCCAGGCGCAGGGCGGCCTCGTCGGGCGGGCCGGACAGGCGCAGCGCGAAGGGCATGTTGTAGGTGGGTGAGGGGCCGTTCCATCGGTGCAGGAACCACAGGGCTCGCTGCGCGTAGGACGCCGGCGCGGGATCTGGTGCCATACGGGGTTGTCCGCCTTTTGAGCCGTGCCTGGCTCGGTCGTCAGAACGAACTGTGCTTGAGCGCGCGTGTCGATGGCCCGCTTCCGGCGGGCGAACAAGAACTTAGGTTAGGCAAACCTAATCTTCCTGACAAGAGTGTCAAGACATCCCATGCAAACCGGTGGGTGGCCGGATCATAGGCGACATTTCCGACATTGCAAGGGAGGCGAAGGCTTGCTTTATTAGGTTTGCCTAGCCTAACTTCAGGCTGTCCCGGATCTTCATCCCCCGATGGGAGCACCCTCGATGTCGGATCAGCCCTCGATCTCCAGACGAGCGCTGCTGGCCGGCGCCGCGACCACCGGCCTGGCCGGCGGCTACGCCCTGCACGCCGCGCTCAGCCCCGCCGCCGGAGCCGACCACCTGCCCGCCCACCTGCCCGCCCACCCTGCGACCACGACCGGCGCGCCCGCCGGGCAGACCGTGGCCCGCGACGCGAGGGCGGCGGAGGCGTTCGTCCAAGCCGCCGCAGCGGCGGACGACGTCCTGCACCTGCGCCCCTACCGCGACCGCCTGCGCATCCCCCCGCAGGCCCGTCTGACCCGCGAACGCGGGCTCTCGCAGGTCACGATCACGATGCGGACGATCACCAGGCGCCTGCACGCCGACCTGCCGCCCACCACCCTGTGGGCCTACGACGGCCACTTCCCCGGCCCCACCATCGAGGTGCGGAGCGGCGAGCCGCTGAGAGTCACCTGGGCCAACGCCCTGACCGGCGACTACCCGGTCACCGCCGTGCAACTTCCCAACGCGCCGGGCCCCACCCCCGTGTGGGACCTGCCGGGCAGAGGGGGCGCCACGCCCGACGCCGCCGTCGCCGCGCTGCCCCCGTGGGCGGTGGTGCACCTGCACGGCGCGCTCACCGGCGCCGGGAACGACGGCTGGCCGGAGAACGCCGTGCCGAGCGGGCTCGCCCAGATCGCCCAGTACGCCAACGACCAGCGCTCGGGCACGCTCTGGTACCACGACCACGCCATGCACATCACCCGCTTCAACACCATGACGGGGCTGACGGCGGGCATGTACCTCATCCGCGACGACGAGGAACGCGCCCTCGGCCTGCCCTCGGGCCAGTACGAGATCCCGCTGGTGTTGTGCGACCGCAACTTCGACACCGGCGCCGACGGCAAGCCGAACGGGCGACTGCTGCACAAGATCGCCGTCTACCCGCAGCAGGCCGAGACCGTGGTGCGCTCGTTCACCGGCCCCTACACGCTGGTCAACGGCACGGTCTGGCCGTATGCCGAGGTCAAGCCCGCGTGGTACCGCTTCCGGGTGCTCAACGCCGCCAGCATCCGCCCGTACCTGCTGCAACTCGTGGACGAGAACGGGCAGCCGGTCACCGGGCGGGTCTTCCAGATCGGCTCCGACGCCGGCCTGCTGCCCGCGCCCGTGCCGATCGAGGACTGGGTGCTGGTGACGCCGGCCGAGCGCGCCGACGTGCTGGTGGACTTCACCGGCCTGGAGGGCAGGTCGCTGCGCTGGGTGGACGCCTCGTTCGTCAAGTCGCCCGTACCAGAGGTGATCAACTTCAGGGTGGGCGAGGAGAAGCGCCCGCCGCGCTTCACGCTGCCGAAGACGGTCAGCAAGAGCTTCAAGCCCATCGACCCCGCCGCCCTGCCCGAGCACAAGGAACGGCTCGTGCTCATCACCCCCGCCTTCCCCATCAACGCCGAGATGTGGGAGATGGAGCGCATCGACACGCCGCCGGAGTCGTTGCCCGCCGACGGGATCGTGCAGTTCCAGGACCAGTCGGGCAAGGTGAGCACGTACCGCAGGCTCTCGCGCGACTTCCCCGACCCGGTGGCCTTCCACGTGGCCGACGGCGACTGGGAGAAGTGGCAGTTCGTCTCGCTGGAGGGCAGCGGGGTGCCGCATCCCATGCACGCCCACGGCTTCTCCTTCCAGGCGCTGGAGAAGCGCATGCTGGACACCTCCGGCTTCCGCTACTTCACCACCCCGTCCGGACGCCTGGGCGGCGGCACCGCCACCCCCATCAAGATCCTGGACGTGGACCCGCTGCGCCCCGAGGAGCGCGGCTGGAAGGACGTGATCGCGCTCGGCTTCCGCGAGATGATCACGACGATGGGCCGCTTCGAGGGCTCGCTCGGGCGGTTCGTGCACCACTGCCACGTCTACGAGCACGAGGACCACAAGATGATGCGCCCGTTCGTCGTGCTGCCCAAGGAGGTCATGGCCCTCGACCCGCACGGCCACTGACGCCGCCATCCCTCCCGTTCCATGTAGCAGTGTTACATTCTGTGTAGTGGAATAGGAGGGATCGTATGGACGTTCGCCCGGCCACCGCCCCCGACCAGCTTCCCGGCATGACCACCGCGCAGTTGCGCGCCCGCTTCCTGGTGGAGGACCTGTTCTCCCCCGGCGCGGCGCGGCTGGTCCACTCGCACGAGGACCGGATCGTGGTGGGCGGCGTGCTCGGCCCCGCCACCCTGCCCGCCCCGCCGTGGCTCGGCGCCGGCTTCTTCCTGGAGCGCCGCGAACTCGGCGTGGTCAACGTCGGCGCCACCCCCGGCACGGTGCGCGCGGACGGCCGGGCCCACCGCCTGGAGCCCAGGGAGTGCCTGTACGTGGGGCGCGGCGTGGCCGACGTGTCGTTCGGCGAGGGCGCCTTCTACCTGGTCTCCACCTGCGCGCACGCCGACCTGCCGACCACGCGCGCCACCCTGGAGGACGCCGAGCCGGTAAGGCTGGGCGGCCGGGAGGGCGCCGAGCCGGTAAGGCTGGGCGGCCGGGAGGGCGCCAACGAGCGCACCATCTACAAGTACGTGCACGCCAAGGGCATCCAGAGCTGCCAGCTCGTGCTCGGAGTGACCGTGCTGGAGCCCGGCAGCATGTGGAACACCATGCCGTGCCACACCCACGAGCGCAGGAGCGAGGTCTACCTCTACTTCGACCTGCCGCCGCAGGAGCGGGTGATCCACCTGATGGGCCGGCCCGACGAGACGCGCAACCTCGTCGTGGCCGACCGGCAGGCGGTCATCTCGCCGTACTGGTCGGTGCACTGCGGGTTCGGCACGCGCAGCTACTCCTTCGTCTGGGCCATGGGAGGCGAGAACCAGGCCTACGACGACATGGAGTCCGTGGCGATCGGCTCGCTGCGGTGAGGCAGTTCTCGCTGGAGGGGCGTACCGCGCTGGTGACCGGCTCGCGCACCGGCATCGGCCGGGCCATCGCGCGCGGGCTGGCCGAGGCGGGGGCCGACGTGATCCTGCACGGCCACCGCGACGACCTGGACGAGGTCGAGGCCGAGGTGCTGGGGGCGGGGCGCAAGGCGTACCGGTGGGTGCAGGAGTTGTCGGAGCCGGCCGTGCTGGGTGGCCGGCTGGAGCAGGTGCTCGACCAGCATCAGGTGGACATCCTGGTCAACAACGCCGGAATCATCCGGCGCGCCCCCGCGGCCGAGCACTCCTACGACGACTGGCGCGCGGTGCTGAAGGTGGACCTGGACGCCGTCTTCCAGCTCAGCCAGGCCGCCGGCCGCCGGATGGTCGCCAGGAGGACGGGGAAGATCATCATGATCGCGTCCATGTTGTCGTTCCAGGGCGGGGTGAACGTCACGGGCTACGCGGTGGCCAAGCACGGCGTGGCGGGGCTGACCAAGGCGCTGGCCTGCGAGTGGGCGGCGCACGGCGTCCAGGTCAACGCGATCGCGCCCGGCTACATCGCCACCGGCAACACCGCCTCGCTGCGGCGCGACCCCGCGCGCGAGGCCGAGATCCGGGGCCGCATCCCGGCCGGGCACTGGGGCGAGCCGGGCGATCTGGTGGGCGCGGCGGTGTTCCTGGCCTCGGCGGCCTCCGACTACGTCAACGGTCACGTGCTGGCCGTGGACGGCGGTTGGATGGCGCGCTGACCATTAGGCTCGGAGGCGTGGTCAGGGAAGGCAGCTCCATCGACAAGGCCCTCTCCGTGCTGGAGGCGATCGCCGAGCATCATCGGGTGACCGACATCGCCGCCGCGACGGGCATCTCCAAGTCGACCGTGCACCGGATTCTGCAGTCGCTCGTCGAGTGGGGGTTCGCCAGGGCCGACGGCACGGGGGGCTACGAGCCGGGGCCGCGCATCCTCACCCTGGCCGGGCGGGTCATGGCCCGCTTCGACCCGGCCAGGCAGGCCGCCGGCGCGCTGCGCGCGCTGCACGAGCGCACCGGCTACACCACGCACATGGCGGTGCGCAACGGCGACGAGGCCGTCTACGTGGAGAAGCTGGAGGGGCGCAGGCCGTACCAGATGCCCTCGCGGATCGGCATGAGCCTGCGGCTGCACAGCACCGCGATCGGCAAGGCCATCCTGGCCCAGCTCGACGACGAGGAGGTACGCGCGATCGCCGCGCGCACCGGCCTGCCGGGACTGACCGCCGGCACGCTGACCGACGCCGAGTCGCTGCTGGCGGGCCTGCGGGAGGTGCGCGAGCGCGGCTACGCCGTGGACGACGGCGAGAACGTCTCCGACATCATCTGCGTCGGCGCCCCGGTGCTCGACCACACCGGCCAGGTGCTCGGCGGCATCTCGATCTCCGCCCTGGTCATGGACATGACCAGGGCCGAGCTGGAGCAGCACGCGCAGGAGGTGATGAGCGCGGCCCGCGAGGTGTCGATGGCGATGGGCGCGCCGCTGATCCAGCCCACCCCGTAAGCCTGTTTTATGTAGCGGGATGGGTTACCGTGTTGTGAGACGACACGGGAGGACGGCATGCCCAACATCACCGTCGAACTGGTCTCCGGCCGCACGCTCGACCAGCGCAGGGAGTTCGCCGCCGCGGTCACCGAGGCGGCGGCCGCCATCCTGAAGGCCGACAGGGAGAAGGTCAGGATCCTCTTCCTGGAGATCGAGAAGTCCGACGTCGCCAACGGCGGCGTCCTGGAATGCGACAAGTGATCAAGGCTATGGGCGGCCCCCGGGGGAACCGCCCACGGCTTCATGCCTTGACCTGCTCCACCGCGGGGTCGGTGTTCAGGGAGTCCACGAGTTCGTCGCGCTGCGGCGTGTCCTCGCGGCGCAGCAGGCCGATCACCACGTACAACACCAGCGAGGTGACCAGCGGCACGCCCACCACCATGGCGGTGTCGGTGGCCGCCATGATCCACTTGACGTAGGCCCAGACGCTCAGGCCGGCCGCCCAGGAGACGATCGCGGCCAGCGGCCCGCTGCGCCGGAACCAGGGCAGCAGGCCCAGCATCAGCGGGATCGAGATCGGCCCCATGGTGGCCGCGACCAGGTCCACCACGATCTTCAGCACCACGCCCTGTCCCTCGGTGGTGATCGCGATCACCATGCTGACGAGCACGAACACGATCGTGGTGGCGCGGGCGAAGGTGAGTTGCGCGGCCGAGGTGAGGTCGCGCACCTTGCGCACGATGACCGGCGCGATGTCCCGGGTGATGACGGAGGAGATCACGTTGGCGTCGGAGGCGACCATGGCCATCGTGTGCGAGAAGAAGCCGGCCAGCACGAGCCCGATGACGCCCTGCGGCAGCAGCGCCTGCGACAGCCGTACGTACGCCTCCTCGGCGTTGGCCAGGTCCGGCACGATCAGCGGCGCGGCGAACATGGGCAGGAACAGGATCAGCGGCCAGACCAGCCACAGGAAGCTGGACAGCAGCGCGCTGCGCTTCGCCGCCGAGCCGTTCGGCGCGGCCATGTAGCGCTGGGCCAGGTTCCACATGCCGCCGTTGTACTCGAAGGTCTTGATGAACAGCAGGGCCAGGAAGAACGTCACCGTGTACGGCCCGCTGAACGGATCACCGCGCCCCTCGGGCAGCCGGTCCCACATGGTCCACAGGGCCGAGACGCCGCCGAGGTGCGCCATGAACGCGAAGAACATCGCGATGCCGGCCACGCCCTGGATGACGAACTGCCCGAAGTCGGTCAGCACGTCGGCCCAGAGGCCGCCCGCGGTGATGTAGACCAGCGTCACCACGCCGGTGATCCCGATGCCCCAGATGATCGGCAGGCCGGTGAAGCCGCGCAGGAGCACCGCGATCGCGACCCACTTGGCCGCGATGTCCACCACCTTCAGCAACGCCCCGCTGTAGGCGAGCACCTGCTGGGTGGGCAGGTTGTAGCGCCGGGCGAGGTACTCCAGCGGGGAGACCACGCCGTGCTTGGCACGCAACCGGTTCCAGCGGGGGGCGAACAGGAACGCGCCGATCCCGACGCCCAGCCCGATGGTCAACGCCCACCAGACGTACATGGCCAGGCCGTAGTTGTAGGCCACGGCCGCGAACGCGACGAACATGATGGCGCTGTAGCCGGACATGTGATGGGAGATGCCCGACAACCACCAGGGGATCTTCCCGCCGGCGGTGAAGAAGTCGACGATGTTCCGGACGCGGCCCTTGGACCACACTCCGATGCCGACCATGACGAGGAAGTAAGCGCCCAGAACCGACCAATCGAGTGGCGACATCCGCGACCTCCAGGGACCCGACTGATCAGATGTTCTGCTACACGAAACGTGATGTCAATACATGGAACGCCAGTGCTGAGTGCCGGACCGCCTCCGCCATCTTCTACACTCCGTAGAAACATTGGTCGGCGGTGAGGAGTACGCACGTGCCCCAGCAACACGACGGGACCGAGGCCCGGCGCGCCAAGGTCGAGGCCCTGCGCGCGGAGGAGCGGCAACGCTCCGCGCGCAGGAGGAACGTGGCCGTGTCGGTCTCCGCGATCGGCGTGTTCGCCGTGGTCGCGGCCGTGTGGCTGGCGATGGCCAGCCTGGGTTCCGATTCCGGCGCGGCGGGCGCGGCGCAGGTGGTGCGCGAGGACAGCCACCGGCTCGGGACCGCCGCGGACGGCAAGGTGACGCTGGTGGAGTTCCTCGACTTCGAGTGCGAGGCGTGCAGGGCGTACTTCCCCACGGTCGAGCAGCTCCGCAAGGACTACGCGGGCAGGGTCACCTTCGTGGCCCGCTACTTCCCGATCGGCGGCCACTTCAACGCCGAGCGCGCCGCCCGCGCCGTGGAGGCCGCCGCGAAGCAGGGCAAGTTCGACGCGATGTACCGGCGGATGTATGAGACCCAGAGCCAGTGGGGCGAGAAGCAGGTGCCGGCCGACGCCTTCTTCCGCAAGATGGCCGAGGGGCTGGGGCTGGACCTGGCGGCCTGGGACAAGGCATATGAGGATCCGGCCACCCTGGCCAGGGTGCGCAAGGACGCCGCGGACGGCGAGGCGCTGGGCGTGCAGGGCACCCCGACGTTCTTCCTCAACGGCGAGAGGATCGAGCCCCGTACCCCCGACGAGTTCAAGGCGGCCCTCGATGCGGCCCTCGCCGAGTAACCCCGCCCCCTTTCCTCGTCTGCTGCCGTGGCTGCTGCTGATCGGTGGCGGGATCGGGCTGGTCGCCGCGTTCGTCCTGGCCGTCGAGAAGATCGCGCTGCTGACGGATCCGGCGTACGTGCCCAGTTGCAGCATCAACCCGGTGTTGTCCTGCGGATCGATCATGAGCACGCCGCAGGCGGAGCTCTTCGGCTTCCCCAACCCGCTGCTGGGCATCGCCTGTTTCGCCGTCGTCACCACGGTCGGGGCCGTGCTCCTGGCCGGGGCGGAGCTGCCGCGCCGGTTCTGGCTGGGGCTGCAGGCCGGCGTCACCGGCGGCGTGCTCTTCGTGCACTGGCTGATCTTCCAGAGCCTGTACGTCATCGGCGCGCTGTGCCCGTACTGCATGGTCGTGTGGGCGGTGACCGTCCCTCTCTTCTGGTACGTCACCCTGCGCAACTTCGCCGCGGGGCGCCTCGCGGCGTACCACGGCGTGCCGGTGACCGTCTGGTTCCTCACGCTCATCGCCATGATCGGGGTCCGCTTCTGGTCCTTCTGGAGCACCCTGCTGCCGGTAACCTTCTAGGATGCGACTCGGCAACCTGGAGCGGTCGATCATGGAGGCTCTGTGGAGCCGGCCCGAGGGCATGTTCGCGCAGGACATCGCGCTCGGCCTGCCGTCCGGGCCGGCCGTCACCACGGTGCTCACCGTGCTGCTCCGGCTGTCGCAGAAGGGCCTGGTCTCGCGCGAGCGGGTGGGGCGGGCGCACCTGTACAAGGCGACCGCGGGCAGGGACGCCTTCGTCGCCGAGGTCATGCGGGCCGCGCTCGAAGAGGCCGGCGACCTGGAGGCGACCGCGCAACACTTCGCAGGCACGGTGACGCCCGAGATGGCCAAGGCCCTGCGGGAGGCGCTGAACGGGCCGGCAACGTGATCATTTGGCTGGTCGCGACCGGCATCGCCCTGACGCCGATCGCGCTCGGCGGCCGGCTCGCGCGACGGCTGGCCACGGCTTCGTGGACGCACCGCCACCCCCGGGCCGCCCTCGTGCTGTGGCAAGCCATCTGCCTGGCCGGCGGCCTGGGCGCGGTGGGCATCGGGCTGGTCGCGGCAGTCGCCCCGCTGGCGGCCGTCTTCCCGCACGGCATGCACACCCTGGCGGGTCAGCTCGTCAACGGCCATGGGCTGGCCGGGCTGGGCGGCCCGCACCTCGTGGCCCTCGCCTGGTCGGCCGGGCTGATCGTGTGGCTGCTCGTGCACACCACCAAGGTCACGGTGCGGACGGCCGGCCGGCAACGACGCCAGCGCCTGCTCATCGACATGGTGGCCGACCACTGCCCCGACCGGGACGCCTACGTGCTGCCGAGCCGGGAGCGCATCGCCTACTGCCTGCCCGGCAGGCGGGGCCGGGTCGTGCTGAGCCAGGGCACCCTCGACCTGCTCAGCGCACAGGAACTGGAGGCGGTGCTCGGGCACGAGCGCGCCCATGCCCGGGGCCGGCACGATCTGGTGCTGCTGCCGTTCATCGCGCTGGCCAGGGCGTTCCCATGGCTTCCCGCCGCCAGGGCGGCGCGGGAGACCGTGCCGCTGCTGCTGGAGATGATCGCGGACGACCATGCCCGCCGGGCCCATGGCGAGTTCGTGCTCGCCCGGACCCTGGTCCTGATGGCCGCCCCGCGATCGGACGGCGGGGCGCTGACGTTCGCGCTGGCCGATGCCGCCGTGGCCCAGCGGGTCGAGCGGCTGCTTCGACGTGCCGAACGTCCCCGCTGGGTGCCGGCGGCGGCGTACTCCACCGCGACCCTGCTGCTCAGCGGCCCCTTCGCGGTGCTGGTGGCCCCGGTGTTGTGCGCCACCTTCTGAGGGCGGCCAGGCCGGCGCCGGCCTGGCCGCCGGGGTTTCACGAGCCCAGCGAGATCCTGTCGAGGTCGGGGGCGGAGTCGCCGTCGTTGCCGATGGTGATCGTGTTGCCGCCCGCCTTCAGGGGCACGGTCACCACCTCCGTGTAGACGGTGGCGTTGCCCATACCGCTGGTCGGCACCTCGATCGGGGCCGCGCCGTTGACGGTGACGAAGTACGAGCGGTTCCCGTTGACGGTGAAGTCGATGTACAGCTTGTAGTCGCCCGCCTGATCCACCGTGACGTCGTCGAACCTGACGGACGCGCCGGCGGAGCCGCCGATGTTGCGTACCTTCTGCCCGCCCGAGCAGCGCGAGCAGTTCGTGACGCCGGCGCTGCCGATGTCGTTCAGCGAGCTCTCCGCCTCGCGCACGAAGACGCGGTCAGCGGGCCGGGCCTGGATCGGCACCGTCCTGGACACGCTGTGCGGCAGGCCGACCGTCTCGAAGTCCGCCTTGACCGGCACCTGTACGGGACTCTCCTGGCCACCGGCCGGCCCGGTGACCGTCCAGGTGCCCTCGATCGACTGGCCGAGGCGCAGGCCGGCGGCGGTCACCGGGGCGCCTTCGAGGGTCCAGCCCTCCGGCGTCACAGGCGCCATCCGCACGTTGTCCACCTGGTCCTCATCCAGGCGGAGCTTCGCGGAGATCTTGACGGACTGCCGCCCGGGGCCCACCCAGACCACGCCGGACGGGTTCACCGTCATCGTGGTCCTGGGCGCGGACGAGGCGGGCGGCATCGGCCCGACCACGATCCGGTCCAGCCCGGGGCCCTGCCTGTCGTCGCTGAACACCTTGACGGAGTTGGATCCGGCGGCCAGCGGCACGGCGATCGAGGTGTCGGCGGGCACGTCCACGCCGGTGGCGGCCACGTTCTTGCTGATCGGCGCGCCGCCGTTGACGCTCACCGACAGGGAGCCCGCCTCGGCCGCGGTGTGGTGCAGATCGAGCCGGTACGTGCCCGCCCCGGCGACCTTGACGTCGCGGTAGGTGACGGCGTTGCGGGCGCCGCCGCCCAGCCGGGTGACCTGCGCGCCGCCGGAGCAGGAGTCGCAGCCAGTCACGCGGGCCCTGCCGTCCCGGTCGTTCTGCCTGGCCTCCGCCTCCAGCGGCAGGCCGCCGGCGTCGCGGGACGGGTAGTCCGTCGCCACCCGGATCTCATCGATCCTGAGCTGCCTGTGGAACGGCTTGGCCGGCGCGCCGCTCCAGGTGTCCAGCACCTCCAGCTTGACGTGACGGGCGTCCAGCCCGCCCAGGTCGATGAACTGCACGCCACGGGCGCTGCGCATCGCGCCGGTACGCACCGGCTCACCCCAGGACCTTCCGTCCTTGCCGGCGTAGACCCGGTAGTTCATGATCCGGGCGGAGTCCTCGGGCCGGCCGAACGACTCGCGGGCGTGGGTGGGCGACCACTCGGTCTGGTTGACGGCCAGGTAGGCGACCTTGCGGCGCTTGCCGAGGTCCAGGGTCACCGACACCGGCTGGTTGCCGTCGCTGTCCCAGTAGGTGGTGTAGTCGCCGTCCACGAGGTTCGAGGCGGGTGAGCCCTGCTTCTCGGCCGAGGCGGTGGCCTTGACCGCGGAGGGCTTGAGGAAGTGCTGCTGCCCCGAGGTGCGGACCTTGAAGACGGTGTCGTAGGTGTCCCAGTCGGTGACGCCGAGGATCGAGAGGTAACCGCCGGACTGGGTGAACCGCAGGGGCGCGCCGGTGCGGACGTTGCTCACCTGGGTCACCCGGTAGCCGTTGTCCCGCAGCCGGACCAGGTCCTGGCTTCGCGGCTTGGTCAGCACGTGCACGTACTGGGTCCTGGCCTCGTCGGCGACGGTGATGACGCCGTGGGCGCCGTCGTTCCAGAAGCCGGGCTGCATGCCGCCGTACATGTAGCCGCCGCCCTTGGTGCCCTCGATGGCGGACCAGACGGGCGGCAGCCAGGTGTCCATGAAGTCGTTGAACTTCTCCTGGCTCGGCGGGAACTTGCCGTTCACCATCGGGGTCTCCGCCATCAGCGACTTGATCGAGGAGCCGGCGTTGGCGATGTAGCGGCCGATGCTGAGCGGGAAGTCGACGGCGTTGTCCTTGCCGTCGTACCACCACGCGCCCTCGGTCGGCAGCTTGTAGTCGGCCTCGGTGAGGCGCGGCATCGGCGTGTAGACGGCCTGCGGGTAGTCGTAGGCCGGGGTCATGCCGGTCTTCTGCTCGTTGCTGACGGTGTCCATGATCGGCGTGTCCTCGTTGTTGTTGGACAACAACCAGGCCGGACGCTTCTCCCGGATCTGCTCGTACAGCTTGTTCTTCTCCCAGTACGCGTTGTCGTTGTCGATCCAGAAGCCGGACAGGTCGGGATAGCCGTCCATGACCTCCTGGAACAGGTCGTAGCTGTACATGCCGAAGCCGTCGCGGGTGGTGAGGTCCACCTGCTGCCCCTTGTGGGCGGAGTAGGCGGCGGAGTCCAGGGTCCGCACGCCGGGGACCTCGTTGTGCCACTGCGGGTCGTCGGTCATGTAGAGCAGCACGCGCACGCCCTTGGCCTTGCCCGCCGCGATGAGCTCGCCGAGGATGTCGCGCTTGGTCGAGCAGCTTCCCGGGATCTTCGACGGCCATGGCCGGGCGTAGCCGAGCCGGCTGTGGAAGGTGGCGAGCACGATGTAGGAGGCGCGCAGCTTCCTGGCCTCGTCCACCCAGTAGTCGGGGGTCCAGCCGCCGTCGGTCACGCTGCGCTCCCAGGCGGCGCAGTCGGTGTGGCGGGGAGCGGTGAACATGCCCCAGTGCAGGAACAGCCCTGCCGTGGAGTCACGCATCCACTGCTGGCGCGGGTGCTCGACCTCGGCGGCGGCGGGCGGCGCACTCAGCAGCGCCGCCACGAGCGCGAGGGCCAACGCCAGGGCCGCCCCTGTCCGGGACGCGCTTCTGGAGGGTGGGGGGAGTTTCATGGCCACCGGCTTTCTCGTCGGGACGATCGGGCAAATAATGCAAACAACTCTGCCTAATCGGAATCCCGATGATCCAACGACGGTGACCGGCGGTCAAGACCTCGGATCAATCCCGGGCACTTCCAGCAACGAGCCGACGACCGTGTCGAGGGCCATCCGGGCGGCCCCGAGCGCCACCGAGTCGGCGCCCATCGTGGAGGTGACCACCTCGATCGGGAACATGGTGAACTTGGCCAGCTCGCGGCGGAACGGCTCGGCGATGATCGCCCCGCCGCGTGACATCCCGCCGCCGAGCACCACGATCTCCGGGTCCACCGCCAGGGCCAGGGCGGCGGCGCCGCGCGCGAGCACCTCGGCGAACTCGATCAGCACCGCCAGGCTCTCCGGGTCCTGCCGCGCCGCCGAGGCGATGACCAGCTCACCCTCCCGCCCCGCCGGTGCGGCACCTCCCGCCGCGAGTTCCGCGCCTCGGGCGTGCAGGCGGGCCACCGCGGACTCCCAGCCGAGCATCGGCAGGACCCCTATCTCGCCCGCCGCGCCGTGCCGCCCCTCGTGCACCTGGCCGTCCAGCAGGACCCCGGCGCCGGCCCGGTGACCCGCGAACATGTAGACGATGTCGCGGTGGTCCCGGGCCGCGCCCTTCCACTGCTCGGCCAGCGCGGCCAGCTTGACGTCGTTGGCCACCGCCACCGGCAGTCCCAGCCCGTCCGACAGTGTGCCGGCCACGTCCACCTCGGTGAACCCGGGCAGCGAGTACGGCCGCAACCCCGACCCGGCCTGCCCGGCGGCCACGTCGAACAGGCCCTCCGGCGCCCGCAACATCCCCGTCACCCCGCAGGCCGCGCCGGTGATCTCGCCCGCCCCGAGACCCGCCGCGCGCCAGCACTCCTGCGCCGTCTCCACCGCCGCCCGCAACCGCTCCGGCGCGTCAAGGCCCGGGTCCAGCTCCCTGCGGTGCGAGGCCAGCGGATTGCCGCGCAGATCGGTCACCACCGCGAGCGTCTTGTGCGCGCCGATGTCGATCCCGGCGACGTACCCGGACTCGGCGCGGAAGCGGAAGTAGCGGGCCGGCCGGCCCGCTCCCCTGCCGTTGGCCTGGCGCGGCGGCGCGGTCTCCTCCACCCGGCCCTCTTCGAGGAGTTCGGCGAGGAGGTCCTCGGCGGTCGGGCGTGAGACGCCGATGACGTCGCGCAGTTCGCGCAGCGTGAGCGAGGGGGCCTTGATGAAGGCGTCGAGGGCGGCGGCGATGTTCAGCCGTCGCAACAACGACGAGTCTCCGAGCCTGGCGGCTGCTTTCCTGTCTTGACTCATCCGATCAGGGATCCTTATGCTCACGGCGACAATAATGCAAACTCGTCTGCATATTACAGTCAAGCGATCAACGATTGCCGAACGGCAGACCCGGAGGGACCCCCATGGCAGCACGTTGGAGAGGGGCGCTCGTTCTCGCGACGCTCACCACGCTGGCTCTCACCGGCTGTGCCGCCGGCGGCACGACCGCCCAGCCCTCATCCGGCGGCACCGCCGAGATGACGATGCTCACGTTCGAGACCCCCAACCTGCCGGCCACCCTGTGGGACTCGGCGATCGCGCGCGTCTCCGCCAAGGTCCCCGGCATCAAGATCAAGAAGCTGGTCACCCCGAACGTGGACCGCACCACCTTCGCCAAGCAGCTCGCCGGTTCCGGCCAGCTCCCCGACATCATGATGGCGGTCAACCCGCAGGGATTCGCCGAAGGCGGCCAGCTCGCCGAGTTCACACCGGAAGAGCTGAAGGAGTACGCCTCGCCGCAGTCCGGCGCGATCAACGGCAAGACCTACCAGCTGCCCACCAACGCCCAGCCCCAGTCGCTGCTCTATTACAACAAGGACGACTTCGCCAAGGCGGGGATCGACAAGCCGCCCGCCACCTGGGCCGAGTTCCTGGACGTCTGCGCCAGGCTGAAGAAGGCCGGCATCACCCCGATCGCGGTCGGCGGCGGCGGCCAGGACACCTTCGCCAGCGTGTACGCGTGGGTCGGCGTCCTCGGCACCGACGTCTTCCTCCGATCCCCGGGCTTCAACAAGGAGATCAAGTCCAAGGCCAAGGACTTCACCGACCCGGCCTTCGTCAAGGCGACCGGGAAGATCGCCCAGCTCGCCAAGCTCGGCCACCTCGACAAGGAGGGCACCAGCCGCTCCTACGCCGACCACGAGAAGGCCTTCCGTGCCGGGTCGGCCGCGATGTACCCGATGGGTTCGTGGTTCGCCACCTCGGTGGACAACGACAAGCCTCCGTTCGAGGTGGGCGTCTTCGCCTGGCCCGGCGACGACGGCAAGGCCGTGGTGCCGAACCTGACGGGCGGCGGCATCAGCGTCAGCGCGAAGGCCGAGAACGTCGAGCTGGCGAAGAAGTTCGCGCTGGAGTGGACCAGGGACAAGGAGACCGCCGACGCCTTCACCAAGGCCGACGGCACCTTCAACACGGTCGCAGGTTACCGGCCGCCGGCGGACATGGGCCCGCTGTTCAAGCAGACGCTGGCCATCTACGAGAAGGCGGTCAAGGACGGCACGGTGACGCCCGCCTTCACCATCGAGCAGGGCGACAACGGCCTGCCCGCCGAGGTCACCGTGCCCATCCAGCAACTCGCGGTCGAACTGCTCGACGGCACCTCCGACGCCGCCACCGTGGCGAAGAAGCTCAACGACGAGTACGCCGCCGTCCAGTAGATGCTCCCTTTGATCGAGAGGTCCTCCCCCATGCCCGGCTCGCCCCGCCACCGCTACCGCCAGGGTGGCCGGCTGCGCAGAGCGCGTGAGTTCTCCGGCTTCGCCCTGCCCGGACTCTTCCTGTACGGCGTGCTGGTCCTGGTGCCGATCCTGTGGACCGTCGTCCTCGGCTTCACCGACCAGACCCGGTTCGGCCCGCAGACCGGCTGGATCGGGTTCGGGCAGTTCGGCCGGTTGTTCCAGGACGGGCAGTTCTGGCTGGTGCTGAAGAACACCGTGGTCGTCACGCTGATCGTGGTGATCGTGCCGAACGTGCTCGGCCTCGGAATCGCCCTGCTGCTGAACCGGGAGAGCCTGCTCTACCGGCTGCTGCGCTCGGTGTTCTTCACGCCCGTCATCCTGAGCGGCATCGTCGTCAGCGTCATCTGGCAGAGCCTGCTGCGGCCCGACGGCGTGCTGAACACGATCCTGGCCGACCTCGGCGTGGACGACGCCCCGCGCTGGTTGTCCGATCCCGGCCTGGCGCTGTACTCCATCGCCGGCATCCTCTGCTGGCAGATGCTGGGCTTCTGCGTGGTGGTCTACATCGCCGGGCTGAACTCCGTACCGAAGGAGTTGCACGAGGCGGCGCTCATGGACGGGGCCGGCCGGCTGCGGCGCTTCCTGTCGGTCACCTGGCCGATGATCGCGGCCTCGGTCACCATCAACACCGTCATGCTGCTGATCAGCGGCTTCAAGATCTACGAGCACATCCTGGTGCTGACCAACGGCGGCCCCGGGCGCAACGCCACCGCCTCCATCGCCTTCGACGTCATCGAGAAGGGCGTGCGGGGCGACCGGATCGGGTTCGCGGCGGCCGAGGCGACGATCATGCTCGCCATCGTGGTCGCGGTCACCGGCGTCGTCCTGCGGCTGCTGAAACGTCGAGAGGTTCACCTGTGACATCCGGGTTCCGGGTCGTGCGGCCGGTGTTCGCCGTCGCGCTGACCGCGTTGTTCTTCTTCCCCATCTACATCGTCGTCACGGGCCTGCTCAAGCCCGCCGACGAGATCCAGTCCTCGCCGCTGGGGCTGCCCGCGCCGCTCACCGGGGAGAACCTCGCGGCCGTGCTCGGGCGCGAGGACGGCCTGTTCTGGTCCTCGCTGCTGAACAGCGTGCAGATCACCGTGCTGTCGGTGTTGCTGCTCACCCTGTCCTCGGCCATGCTGGCGCACTACCTGGTGCGCTCGAAGGCGCGCTGGACCGGGCCGGTGATGTTGTTGCTGCTGTCGGGCCTGATGATCCCGCCGGCGGTGATCCTGCAGCCGGTCACCCAGGTCCTGGACACCATCGGCCTGATGAACACGCTGCCCGGCGTGGTGCTCGCCAACGTCGCCTACTACCTGCCGTTCGGCGTGTTCGTCTTCGCCGGGTTCCTCGGCACGGTGCCGGTGGACATCGAGGAGGCGGCCGGCCTCGACGGCGCGACCCGGCTGCGGATGTTCTGGCAGGTGGTCTTCCCCGCGCTGCGGCCCGCCGCCGCCAGCGTGATGATCTTCCTCGGGGTGTGGGTCTGGAACGACTTCCTCAGCCCGCTGGTGATCCTCGGCCCCGAGACCGGCACCACGGTCACCGTCGGCGTCTACCGCTCGGTGGGCGAGTACTCGACCAACTTCGGCACCCTGTACGCGTTCTCGTTCCTGGCCTCGCTGCCGGTGCTGCTGTTCTTCGTGGCGCTGCAGAAGCAGTTCGTGGCCGGTCTGACGGCGGGAGCGGGCAAATGAGCGCGGTGACGTACGACCCCGCCACGCGAGTGCTGCTGCTCCACACCCCGCGCACCTCCTACTCGGCGTATGTCGGACGGGACGACGACATCCCCGTCCACACCTACTGGGGCCCGCCCATCACCGCCGGGGACGCCGCCCACCTGGCGGCCACCACCGCCGAGCGGCTGGCCTCGGAGTGGGTGTGCTTCCGCTCGGCGGCCAACCGGCACGAGGAGTACCCGCTCGACGGCGGCCTGCAGTTCGGCCGGGCCGCGCTGTCGGTGGAGTTCCCCGGCGCCGTGCGCAGTGTCGAGTGGCGGCTGGCCAGGCACGAGATCACCACCGGGCCCGGCCGGCAGGAGCTGGCGCTGTGGTTCGAGGAGCGGCACCACGAGCTGACCGTGGCCCTGCACTACCGCGTGCACGACGACAGCGACGTCATCGACCGCTGGGTGGTCGTGCGCAACGACTCCGCCGCCGAGACCGTCGACGTACACCGGCTGGACTCCGCCGCCTGGGTCACGCCCGAGCAGCCACGGCACCGGATGACCCACCTCACCGGCCGCTGGGCGGCGGAGACGCGGGTGCGCAGGAGCGACCTCACCGACGGCCACCTCGTCCTGGAGAGCCGCCGCGGCATCACCGGCCACCACGCCAACCCCTGGTTCGCGATCGACGACGGGACCGCGACGGAGGAGCACGGCCGCGTTCACAGCGCCACGCTGCACTGGAGCGGTTCGTGGCGGCTGCTCGCCCAGCGGGAGCTGGACGAGCCCGCCCAGGTGCTGCTCGGCTGGGGTCACGAGGGCTTCGGCCCGCGCCGCCTCGACCCGGGCGAGACGCTGCGTACCCCGGTCAGCTCCGGCCTGTTCACGACGGGCGGTTTCGGCGGGATGAGCCACGCCTGGCACGAGTACGCGCTGCGCCACGTCCTGCCGTCCGCCGGCGAGCTGCGCCCGGTGTTGTTCAACTCCTGGGAGGCCACCGGCTTCGACGTGGACGAGGCGGGGCAGCGCGCGCTGGCCAGGCAGGCGGCCGACCTCGGCTGCGAGCTGTTCGTCCTCGACGACGGCTGGTTCGGCCGGCGCTCCGGCGACCGGGCCGGGCTCGGCGACTGGTGGGTCAACCCCGACCGCTTCCCCGACGGCCTGAAGCCGCTCATCGACGAGGTGCACGCGCTCGGCATGGACTTCGGGTTGTGGATCGAGCCGGAGATGGTCAACCCCGACTCCGACCTGTACCGCGCCCGTCCCGAGTGGACCTACCACTACGCCGGCCGGGAGCCGCACGCCATGCGGCACCAGCTCGTGCTGAACCTGGCCAGGCCGGACGTGGCCGAGTGGGTCTTCGGCGAGCTGGACGCGCTGCTGTCGGCCAACGACATCCAGTTCGTCAAGTGGGACATGAACCGGCCCTTCACCGACGCGGGCTGGCCGGAGCGGCCGGACCGGCAGGGCAGGTTGTGGCTCGACCATGTGACGGGCGTCTACGGCGTGCTCGACGAATTGCGCCGCGAGCATCCCGGCGTGCGGTTCGAGGCGTGCTCGGGCGGCGGCGGACGCGTCGACTTCGGCATCATGGCCAGGACGGACCAGTTCTGGCCGTCGGACAACACCGACGCGCTGGACCGGCGCCACATCCAGCACGGTTTCGGCCACCTCTACCCGGCGCGCACGATGTCGTGCTGGGTCACCGACCTGCCGACCTTCATCAACAAGCGCCGGGTGCCGCTGACCTACCGTTTCCACGTCGCGATGGCCGGGGTGCTCGGCATCGGCGGCGACCTGAACGCCTGGACCGCCGAGGAGACCGAGGAGGCCAGGCGGCACATCGCGCGGTACAAGGAGATCCGCCACATCGTCCAGCACGGCCGCCTGCACCGGCTGGGCGAGCCGGGCCGGTCGGCGTCGGCGGTGCAGTACGTGACCGCCGACCGCGCGGAGTCCGTCGTCCTCGTCTACCAGGAGGCCCAGCAGTACGACGCCGACCCGGCGCCGATCCGGCTGCGCGGCCTCGTACCCGAGGGGAGGTACCGGGTGGACGGCGGCGCGGTGCTGTCCGGAGCACTGCTCATGGGCCACGGAATCACCCCGAGGCTCACCGGCGACTACGCCAGCACGCTGGTCCACCTCGAACTCCTCACCTGACCGGATCGACGGCCTTCTCCTGGGTAAGGGGGAACGGTTGGTGCTCCCGGTGAGAGAGGCAGGTGTCATAGGTGGGGTCGGCTATCGCCGTCTTCTTGGGGACGGCGCTGGTGACGCTGGTGTGCGGGGTACGGCTGGTGGCCCTGGGCGACGTGCTGGCGGATCGTACGGGCTGGGGTGAGGCGCTGTTCGGCGCGGTGTTGTTCGGCGCCGCCACCTCCGTGGCGGGAATCATCATGACGGCGGTGAGCGCCGCGGACGGGCATCCGGAGCTGGCCTACAGCAGCGCCGTCGGCGGCATCGCGGCGCAGACGCTGGCGATCGTGCTCGCCGACCTCGCCTACCGGCGGGCCAACCTGGAGCACGCGGCCGCCTCGGCGCAGAACCTGCTGTTCGGCTGGCTGCTCATCATGCTGCTCGGCGTCGCGCTGATGGCCAGTTTCAGCCCGGACGTGACCCTGCTCGGGCTGCATCCCGCCTCGCTGGCGATGATCCTGGTGTATGTCGGCGGCCTGCGGCTCATCCACGCCCAGCCGACGATGTGGCGCGCGGTGCAGACCGACGAGAGCCAGCCCGACGAGCCGGAGCCGCACGGCCGGCTCGGCCGCCGCCGGCTGTCGAACCTGTGGGCGGAGTTCATCGCCATCGCGGCGATCACCGCCGTGGCGGGCTGGGCCGTGGCCAAGGCCGCGGAGAGCATCATGGTCGCCACCGGGCTGCAGTCGGGCTTCGTCGGCGCCGTGCTCATGGGCGTGGTCAACGCCCTGCCGGAGTCGGTCACCGCCGTGGCCGCGGTCCGGCGCGGGGCGATGACGCTGGCCATCGCCGCGATCATCGGCGGCAACAGCCTCGACGTCCTGACCCTGGCCGTCGGGGACGTCGCCTTCACCGGCGGGTCCCTGTATCACGCGGCGGGCGCCGACCAGCTCTTCCTGACCTCCGCCTCGCTGCTGATGACCACCGTGCTGCTCGGCGGCATGCTGGTCCGGCAGCAGCGCGGCTGGGGGCGGCTCGGGTTCGAGGGCGTGCTGCTCACGCTGGTGTACGTGGGCACCGTCGTCGTCCTGGCGTTCTAGCGCGCCCCTCAGAGGGCGTCCTGCGGGTTGGGTGGCAGGCAGGCCAGGAACGCGTCCACCACGGGCTCGTGCTCGGCGTGCCAGACGACGTGCAGGTCGAGCATGGGCACCGGGTCGTACAGGCGCACCGTCGTGGTCCGCGGGCCGCCCGGCGCGCCGCCCGCCTGCCGGCCGCGTACCGCGGAGGCGAACCCGACCACCGGCTTGACGGCCGCGATGATGGCGGTCGCGCCGGGGTCGTCCACCTCCTCGGCCACGTTCAGCCTGATGCCGCTGGCCTTGGCGGCGGAGAAGATGGCGTCGTACATGGCGGAGGACTGGTCGCGGCGGAACAGGATGCACGGCTCGTTCGCCAGCTCGCCGAACGCCACCTGCTCGCGTCCCGCCCACGGGTGGCGCTGGCCGATCACCGCCACCAGGGGGACCCGGAGCAGGGAACGGCTGCGCAGGCCCGCCGCCGTGGGCCGGCCGTACACCATGGCGACGTCCAGCCGGTTGTCCTCCAGCGCGGCGAGCTGCGGGCCGGTGCGCATCTCGAACATCTCGACGTCTATCCCGGCGTGCCGGGCGTTGATGGCGGCCAGCGTGGCGGGCAGGACGCGCTGCCCGGCCGGGAAGTTGTAGCCGACGCGGATGGTCCCGGCGCGGCCGGCCGCCGCGGCGCGGGCGGCCTGTCCGGCTCGTTGCACCCGGTTGACGATGTCGGCCGCCATCTCACGGAAGGCCTCGCCCGCCGGGGTGAGGCGCACCTCGTGGGAGTTGCGGTGGACCAGCTCGGCGCCGACCGAGCGTTCGAGCCGTTGCAGGTGCTGGCTCAGCGACGGCTGCGCCAGGTGCAGGCGGGCGGCGGCCCGCCCGAAGTGGAGTTCCTCGGCGATCGCGAGGAATGAGATCAGATGACGCAGTTCCACGGCCCCACCTCCGTGCCGAGGCTAGTCAGGGCGGGGAAGCGTCCGGTGAACACCGGCCGACCGGGCCAGGACGCCTGCCCGAATCACAGGACCCGATCCCCCGGCCCGATCCCCAGCCCAATCCCCCGGCCCCATCCGCCGGACCGAACCTTCGGCCCGGTCGCGGGCTGCGATGCCGGTCGCGGTCGTGGGGCCGGGTTAGAGGTCCAGCACCAGGCGCGGGGTTCTGGAGCGGGAGACGCACACCAGTATGGAGCGGCCGGCGGCACGTTCGGTCTCGGTGAGCACGGTGTCGCGGTGTTCGGGCACGCCGTCCAGCACCGGGGTCTCGCAGGTGCCGCAGGTGCCCTCCGTACAGGAGGTCATGATCGCGATCCCGGCCTCCTCCAGGACCTCCAGCAGGGACCGATCGGCCGGTACGGGCAGCGTGCGGCCGGTGGCGGCGAGGGTCACCTCGAACTCCTCATCCGGCCCGCCCAGGTCCGTCCTGGGCGCGAAGTGCTCCGTGTGCAGCGAGCCCGCGGGCCACGCCGCGCAGGCGGTCTCGACCGCCCGAAGCAGCGGTTCCGGGCCGCAGCAGTAGACCGCCGTGCCGGGGGCGGGCCTGCCCAGCTCGGCGGCCAGGTCAAGCAGGCCCATCTCGTCCTGCGGGCACACCGCGACCCGGCCACCGTAGGCGGCGGCCAGGTCGTCGAGGAACGCCATCGAGGCGCGGGTGCGCCCGCCGTACACCAGCCGCCAGGGCACCTGGCGGGCCGTGGCGGTGGCGAGCATGGGCAGCAGCGGGGTGATGCCGATGCCGCCCGCCAGGAACAGGTAACGGGCGGCCGGCACCAGCGGGAAGTGGTTGCGCGGCCCGCGCACGCCGACCGTGTCACCGGGCGTGAGCCGGTCGTGGACGTGCCGGGAGCCCCCGCGGCCGTCCTGCTCGCGCAGCACCGCGAGCAGGTAGCGGGAGCGGTCGGCCGGATCGCCGCACAAGGAGTACTGGCGTACGAGGCCGTCGTCCAGCACCAGGTCCACGTGGGCGCCCGGCTCCCATTCCGGCAGCGGCCCGCCGTCGGGGTCGCGCAGGTCGAGCCGCACCACCCCGTCGGCGATCTCCTTCTTGCCACGCACGACCAGTTCGTACGACGCGCCGCCGCGCCCCATCGGCCCAGGCGAGGCGTCGCCCCGCGCCACCAGCTCAGGCGCGCTCACACCAGCCTCCCCACCAGTGACGTGTCGTGGGTGGCGGTCGCGAAGGCGGGCTCGTCCAGCACCCGGCCCAGGAAGGCGGCCGTGGTGGCCATGCCGGGGCCGCGGACCACGGTCTCCGCCAGTGCGGTGCCCATGCGGCCGATGGCGGCGGGCCGGTCCTCGGCCCAGACGACCACCTTGGCCAGCAGCGAGTCGTAGGCCGCGGGCACCCGGTACTCGCTGTGCACGTGCGTGTCCACCCGCACGAACGGCCCGCCGGGCGCGCTGAACTCGACGATCCGCCCGGGGGTGGGCGTGAACCCGCGTTCGGGGTCCTCGGCGTTGATCCGGCACTCGATCGCGCAGCCCCGCGGGGCCACGTCCGCCTGGCCGTAGCCGAGCCGCTCCCCCGCCGCGATCCTCAGCTGCTCGGCCACCAGGTCGAGGCCGGTCACCATCTCCGTCACCGGGTGCTCGACCTGCAACCGGCAGTTGACCTCCATGAAGTAGTAGCCGCCGGTCGCCGCGTCCAGCAGGAACTCGAACGTGCCGGCGCCGACGTAGCCGACGCCGAGCGCCGCCCGTACGGCCGCCTCGCCCATCGCGGACACCACCGCGGGGTCCACGCCCGGCACGGGCGTCTCCTCGATCAGCTTCTGGTGGCGGCGCTGCACGGAGCAGTCGCGGGCGCCCAGATGCACCGCGTCGCCGTGCCCGTCGGCCAGCACCTGGATCTCGACGTGCCGGGCCGAGTCCAGGTAACGCTCGATGTAGACGCGGCCGTCGCCGAACACCGCCTGCGCCGCCGCCCTGGTCTCCCGGTAGGCGGTCTCCAGGTCGGCGGCCTCGCGTACGATCCGCATGCCGCGCCCGCCACCACCGGCCACCGCCTTCACGATCAGCGGGTACCCGATCCGGCCGGCCAGCTCCGTGGCCCCGGCGACGGTCTCGACGGCGCTGGTGCTGCCGGGCAGCAGCGGCAGCCCCTGCGCGGACATCAGCTCCCTGGCCGTCGCCTTGTCACCCAGGCTGCGCATCAGGCCGGCCGGCGGGCCGACGAACACGATGCCCTCCTCCTCGCACACCTCGGCGAACTCCGCGTTCTCCGACAGGAAGCCGTAGCCGGGATGGATGGCGTCGGCGCCGGTGCGATGCGCGGCCTCGATGATCGCGGGGATGTTGAGGTAGCTGGCCTTGGCGGGCGGCGGGCCGATGCACACCGTCTCGTCGGCCAGCTCGGCGACCGCCGCGCCGCGGTCCGCGGTCGAGTGCACCGCGATCGTGCGCAGCCCGAGCCTGCGGCAGGTACGGGCCACGCGCAGCGCGATCTCGCCACGGTTGGCGATCAGTACGGTGCCGATCATCAGGCGCTCCCGGCCGGCACGTAGGACAGCAGCGGCTCGTCGTACTCGACCTGGGAGCCGTCCTGCACGAGCAGCTTGTCGACCGTGCCCGCCTCGGTCGCGTTGACGGGGACCATCAGTTTCATCGCCTCCACGATGCCGACCTGCTGGCCGGCCGTGATGGTGTCGCCGGGGGTGACGAAGGGCGGGGCGCCGGGCTCGGGCGCGTGGTAGAACACGCCGACGGTCGGCGATCCCACGTGCCTGACGACCCCGGCCGTCCCTCCCGCCGTGACCTCCCCCGAAGCAGCCTGCGCAGCCCCGTTCGAGACCTGCGCGGTTCCGTTCGGGACTTGCGCGGCTCCGTTCGGGGCAGCCTGCGTGGCTTCGGGCAGCGCCGCCCGCGGCGCGGGCTCGCCCGCCTGCGACATGGCTTCGGTCCGTGGCGCGGGTCCGGCGTGGCCCCAGGACAGCTCGACCGTCGTGTCACCCGCCGTGACCTTGATGTGCGTGGGCGGAAGCGGCATCGCGGCCGCGGTCTCGCGCACCGCCAGCAACACCCGCTCAGCCGTCGTGGCGCTCTCGCCGGAGTGGATGCTCGTCAAGCCCTGTTCCATTCGCCCCTGCCTCGTTCGGCGTACCGCCGTTCGGCGGCCGACTCCTGTCCCTCTGCGATCCCGGCCGGCGCGGCGCCGAAGCGGCGGAAGCGGGCGTGCCGGTCCAGCACCAGATTCATCGCGTCCATCGGCATCAGCCCGCGCAGCGTGCCGGTGAGCGCCCCGCGCAGGGCCGCGGCTGCGGCCCGGTGGTCCGTCTGCGCCCCCGTGCCGGGCTCGGGCACGACCGCGTCGATCGCGCCCAGCTCCAGCAGCCGCCGCGCGTCCACGCGCAGCGCCTCCGCGGCCCTGGGCGCCGCCGACGGGTCGTCCCAGAGGATCGCCGCGCAGCCCTCGGGGCTGATCACCGAATAGACCGCGTTGGCGCAGATCAGCACCCGGTTGGCGACCGCGAGCGCCAGCGCTCCCCCGCTGCCGCCCTCCCCGGTGACCACCGCAACGGTGGGCACGGGAAGGCCGGCCATGAGCCGGAGGTTCTCGGCGATGGCGACGGCCGCGCCGTCCCGCTCGGCCTCCAGTCCCGGGTACGCGCCCGCCGTGTCGATGAGCGTCACCACCGGCAGGCCCAGCTTGGCGGCCAGCCGCATCAGCCGGGCGGCCTTGCGGTATCCGGCGGGCGTGGGCATGCCGTAGTTGCGCGCGTTCAGCTCGGCTGCCGTGTGCCCCTTCTGGGTGCCGATCAGCACGACCGGGATGTCGTCGAGGTACCCGAGCCCGCCCACGAGCGCGGGGCAGTCGGCGCCGCGCCGGTCGCCGTGCAGTTCCACGAAACCCGTGGTGAGCAGCGCGATGTAGTCGAGGGTTGACGGCCTGCCCAGGTCTCTGGCGGCGCGTACCGCCTCCCATGAGTTTCGCTCGGGCAGGTCCGCCGGGTCGGTCACGGGCGCGGGGCCCTGATCCTGCCCGCCCTGTTCGCCCTGCCGGGCCTGCCTGGCGGCCACGGCCAGCAGGTCGGCCAGTGTGCCGGGCAGTTCCTCGCGTGGCCGGATGACGTCCACGATGCCGTGCTCCAGCAGGAACTCGGCCGTCTGGAAGCCCTCGGGCAGCGACTGCCGGATGGTGCGCTCGATCACGCGGGGCCCGGCGAACCCGAGCCGCGCCCCCGGCTCGGCCACGATCACGTCGGCGAGCGTGGCGAAGGAGGCGGCCACGCCGCCGAAGGTGGGGTCGGTGACGACGGTGACGGTGAGGATGCCCGCCTCGTCGAGCTGCGCGATGGCCTGGCTGGTCTTGGCCATCTGCATCAGCGACAACACACCCTCCTGCATGCGCGCCCCGCCCGAGGCGGTGACCATGACGAGCGGGGTGCGCTCGCGCAGCGCGGCCTCGGCGGCGAGCGTGATGGCCTCGCCGACCGCGCTGCCCAGGCTGCCGCCGAAGAAGCGGAAGTCCATCGCGGCCACGACGACCGGGTGGCCGCCGATCGTGCCGCGCGCGCAGATCACGGCCTCCTCCAGACCGGTACGGTCGCGGGCGGCGCGCAGCCGCTCGGGGTAGGGGACGGTGTCGGTGAAGCTCAGCGGGTCGGCGTCGGGGATCTCGAAGTCCAGTACGCGCATCGACTCCGGGTCGAGCAGGTGCGCGAGCCGTTCGGGAGCGCTGAGCCTGGCGTGGTGGCCGCAGTGCGGGCACACCTTGGCGGCGCGCTCGAAGCTGCGGCCGTAGAGCATTTCTCGGCAGCCGGGACAGAGCAGCCACGTCGATCGGGTGGCGGTTTTGTTCACGATCAACCCTCGCTGGGACGGTAGGAGGTGCTGCCGGCCGGCAGCGTGGCCCCGGCCAGCCGCAGCGCGGCCACCCGGCCGGTGAACGCGGCGCCGCGCATGATCTGCGCCGCCAGGCCGGCGACGTGCCGGTTGCCGACCGGGGCCAGGTGCGTGCCGGCCGCCCAGGCGTTGAAGGCGCCCATCGCCGGGCCGCACCAGATCTGGTAGTCGGCCGCGCGCTGCCGGTCGCCCGTGATGCCCCAGCGGGAGGACAGGCCCAGGTACCAGCGGAAGACCAGCGCCATGCGCCGCTTGGGGTCGTTCTCGGCCCTGGCGATCTGGGCGGGGTCGCGTTCTGCGAAGTAGGCGACGGTGTCGTGCCAGACGTCGGCCAGCGGGCGGCGGAACACCTTGGCCTCCAGGTCGGCCCGCTGTGCCGCCGGGATGTCGTCGAGGCCGTCGCAGGTGCGGTAGAGCTCGTACAACTTCTTGGCCCGTGCGGCGAACATCGTGCCGCGCTTGAGCACCTGCACGTCCACGCCGAGCTCGAACATGTCCGACGACGGCGCCATCTCGCACTCGGCCACCCCGGCCGCCGCCAGCAGTTCCTTGACCGCCGTGGACTGGCCGGACTCGACGGCCGCCTGGTTGATGGAGCCGGTGACCACGTACGCCGCGCCCATGGCGAAGGCGGCGTAGGCGGCCTCGGGGGTGCCGATGCCGCCGGCCGCGCCGATGCGTACCTGGCTCCTGAGGGAGTCGCGCAGCCGCAGCAGTTCGGGCAGCAGCACGGCCAGCGGGCGGCGGTCGGTGTGCCCGCCGGAGTCGGCCTCGGCGGTGAGGTCGTCGGCCATCGGCACCGTTCCGGCCAGCTCGGCCTGTTCGGCGCTGATCTCGCCGGCCGCCAGCAGGTCGCGCAGGATCGGCTCGGGCGCGGGCCGCAGGAAACGCTCGGCGACCTCGGCCCGCGACAGCTTGGCGATCACCCGGTGGCCGATCCGCACCGCCCCGTCCGGGCCGCGCGACAACCCGCGCACCCGGTACCGGACGATCTGCGGCGTCAGGTCCAGGAACGCCGACGCCTCCACGACCGGCACCCGGTGGCGCAGGCACAGGTCCACGGTGGACCTCTCCAGCGCGGGCTCGCTGGGGCTGTGGATGAGGTTGCACGCGAACGGCGCGCCGCCGGCCTGGCGGGCGATGGCGGCCAGCGCCGCGTCCACCCGGTCGGGCACCGTGGACGCGGCCCCGTAGGAGGCCAGGTATCCGGCCCGCGCCATGGCCGTCACCAACTGCTCGGAGGCGATGCCGTTGGCCATGGCGCCGGCCATGTACGCGTGCCGCACGCCATGGTCGCGGCGGAAGCCCGCCGAGCCGAGCCGGTCGGGGGACACGGGCGGCGCGACGGCCAGCACGCGGGCCCCGGCCGAGCGGGCCAGCGACTCGTCGCCGGTGAGCGCCAGGCCCGTTGACGATCCGGTTGTGAGGGCCACGACGAAGCAGGGGCGTTCCAGGTCGGCCAGCACCTCGTACACCTCGGCGGAGGTCCTGGCCAGGCGCCCGGTCGCGGTGATCGTCATGAGCCGGCCTCCCGCAGCTCGATCGCCACGTCCTGCAGGGCGTAGATCCGCAGGCCCGGCTTCCACACGCTGGCGTCGCCGACCACGCGGACCCGCCGGTCGTCGCGCAGCACGTCCTTGATGTGCACCTCCAGCGTCATCTCGCCGTCGGTGGCCAGGATCTGCCCCCGGTAGCGCCAGGACAGGGCGAGCCCGGCAGGCTGGACGAATTCGGGCGCCCGCAGGTGGGCGGCCAGCCCGGAGTCCACCAGCCACTCCCGCATCGCCTCCAGCACCGCCTCCACCCCGAGCGAGCCGGGCATGACCGGGTCGAGGTGGAAGTGGCGGCGGAAGAACCAGTCGTGATCGCCCACCGGGCGGACCGCCCGCAGGTAACCCTTGCCGTGCTCGCCGGCCTCGTCGGCGGCCCACACGTCGTCGAGCAGGCGCAGGTGACCGATGGAGGCGGGCGGGCCTCCCGGCTCGCGCATGCCCACCTCGATCCGGCGCATTCGCGGCGGCTCCTGCTGCCGGTCCAGCCAGGTGGGGACGTACCGGCCGCCGTCCAGGCCGGTCTGGTTGGCCAGCGCCTGCTGCGAGAAGAAGCCGAACAACGACTCGCCCCGGTAGAACGGCTCGCCGTCCACGCTCAGCTCGTAGCTGAAGTTCTGCAGCACCGCGCCCTTGAGCACGCTGGTGTTCAGCAGTTCCGAGCGCTGCCTGATCGTCCTGCCGCGCAGGTCCACGTGCCGCAGGAGGGTGGCGGTGCCGTCGAGGTTGCGCAGGACGAAGTCCTCCTCGGGGTCGGTGAGGGTGGCGCCCAGGTGGTAGCCCATCAGCAGGGCCGACTGCAGGGACGTCTCCATGAGGATGACGTTCGGCATATCGGCGCCGGCGGATTCGAGGTAGTACCAGGAGTCGGCGTGGGAGTCGTACTCGCTCTCGCTCACGCCGCGCGTCAGGTCGTGCCGTACGCCGTCGATGCTCATGAGCCGGTCGCACAGCCGCAGCCCGCCGCTGGGCATGCGGGTGGCGCGGCGGCCCGCGCTGCGGGCGAACTCCGGGCCGAGGGGGACGGTCAGGTCGCCGCGCGAGCTGTGGATCATGTGGAACTCGCCGAGCAGGGCCCGCTCGCCGGTGGCGTTCTTGCGGCCGAGGAAGGCCGGTACGACGCCGCCCTCCTCGGGCCCGACGGGCGTGCCGGGCCGTTCCCGCAGCTCAAGCTTCAGCCCCCGTACGCGGGCCACGACCGCGCCGCCCGCGAGCAGTTCGGCCTCCACCGTGAGCCAGGGACGGGGGATCAGGTCGATCCCGGACACCTCCAGCAGCAACTCGTGCTCGCCGGAAGTGGGCGCGGCGGCCAGCTCGACCTCCGCGCCGCCGGGCTCGAACGCGACCCCGGCCAGGCACAGGTGCAGGCCCACGCCGAGCGCGAACACCTGGGCCGCCTGCACGACGGCCTCGGTGACGGCGGCCACCGGGGCGTCCTGCGCGCCCGGCAGCGCGCAGGACGCCCGCAGGCTGCCGTTGTTCCACGTGCCCGCCCGCCTGACGATCTCCTTGACCTCCGTGAGCAGGCCGTGGCGGGCGGTGGACAGGCGCACTTCCGGGTTGCAGCCGTCCTGGTCGTAGGCGGTGCCGAAGACGCCGGGCACGTCGCCGTCGCGCAGCCTGCGCAGGTCGTCGGCGCCGAGGCGGGTGACGGGGGTGGCGGCCAGCGGCTTGAACGCGCCCTCGGTGGTCTCGGGTTCCGGGTACGTACGGGGCGCCGGGGCGGTGAGCGGCGTCGCCAGGACGTCCAGCCCATGGTTCTCGGTGCGCGCCACGGTGACGGCGTAGACGGTCGCGTCGTACACGGTCGCGTCGTACAGGGTGGCGGCGGGATCGGTCTCGTGGTGGTCGGTGATTTCGGCGTTGGTGCCGGTGGGGGCGCCTGCCGTGGCCAGGCTCAGGTGTTGCAGCGCCTCCTGGGTGGCCAGGGCCGAGGCGTGTGCGGCCATCAGGCCCGCGCGGATGCGGCGCACCACCGCGGCCACCGGGTTGTCGTCCCCGCGCTCCTCGACATCCTTGTCCGGCACGGTCGCCGGGGGCTGCGCGGGTGCGGGGTAGGCGAGGACGTCGAACGCCTGCCCGTCGAAGGAGATCAGCTCATCGGTGGGGATCTGGTCGGAAATGAGGGTCATCGGTTCTCTTCCGTTCCGTGCTCGCCCTCGCGCAGCCGTACCGCTTCGCGGAACTTGGCGCGCATTCCGGGCGTGGCCACGACCGTGACGTCGGTGAGCCGCTGCAGGACGCTGCCGCCGGGGTCGGAGACGGTGACGTCCACCGTGACGGTCATCGGGGCGTCCCTGAGGTTGCCGACCGCCACGACGTACGGCGTGCCGGCCGGCAGCGGCGCGAAGAACTCCCAGCGGGCGATCGCCAGCGGCAGGCAGCCCGCGTCCATGAACCACACGCCCAGCACGGCCGCCGCCTGCAACACGACGTCGCCCAGTACGGGGCTGTGCAGCGCCGAGGCGTACGCGCCGGCCGCCATCGGCGTGTCCTCCAGGCGGCACTCGGCGACGAGGCTGCGTTCCTGCCGTTCCAGCAGCCTGCGCACACCCTGCAGGAGCGGCCCGTGGAAGAGGTCCGCGTCGGCGTAGGCCCGCAGCCCGTCCTCCGGTCCCTCGCCGACCTGGTGGGGCCGCGTCGTGGGAGCCGGAGCCGGATGTGGGGCCAGGGTGAAGACGCCCCGGTAGTGCGAACGTTCCGCCTCGACCGGTCCGGACCGGACGGAGGCGGCGACCACCAAGCGGCTGTGGGCGTCGGGCTCGCCGGGCTCGGCGACGAGACGGAACCCCGTACCGGACGCCGGGCCGGACGTCGGACCGGACGAGCCGGGCTCAGCGCGACCCGCGCCGAACCCCGCACCGCCCGCACCGGACGCCGGAGCGCTCGCGCCGGACTCCGGGGCGCCTGTGCCGTCGAAGACGATGCCGCGCTGGACGTCGAAGTCGCGCACGTCGACGACGCTGAACCCGGGGTTGGCCCGCTCCAGCGTGGTGGCCATCCAGCCGAGCGCGGCCGAGGCGGGAAGCACCGGGTGCTCGCCGACGCGGTGGTCGCGGATGACCGGGTCCTCCACCAGGCCGAGGAGTTCCCGCACCGCCACGAACCGGTCAACCAGGCCCACGGGCTCACCTCCGGCCGAGGACTCAGCCGCGCCGCCGATCGAGGGGCCGGCCGGGGACATGGCGGGGCGGGCGGGGGTGTCGCCGGTCAGGGGGCCGTCCGGGCCGATCAGGACCTCGACCTCATCGTGCCGGGCCGGGGTGAACTGCTCGGCGAACATCTCCGCGCCGACCTCCGGCGGGAGCAGCGTGACGCCCCGGGCCAGGAACATCTCCCGCAGGTCCGGGGTGACCATGCCGCCGTCCCACGCACCCCACTGGATGGTCGTGACCCGCCGCTCGGGGGCGGCGTGCTTCCAGCTCGCGGCGATCCGGCCGAACGCCTGGTTGGCCAGCGCGTAGTCGGACTGTCCCGGGTTGCCGAACACGCCCGCGACCGACCCGAACAACACCAGGTGGCGCAGCGGGGCGTCGTCCAGGGCGTCCATGACGGCCCTCAGCCCGTCCAGCTTGGCGCTCAGCACGGTCCGTACGTCCTGCGCGGTCTTGTCGGTGAGCCGCGCGTCGGCGAGCGCGCCCGCGCCGTGCACCAGGTGGGTGACGCGCGCGGCGTGCCCGGCCAGGGCGGTCCGTACGGCGGCGGCGTCGGTGACGTCCACGGCCAGGTAGCTCGCGCGGGCCCCGGTCGCGGTCACCGCGTCGAGGGTCTCGCGGATCTCTCGCTGGGCCAGCAGTTCGCGGTGTTGCCGTGCCACCTCGCGCGGCACGGGCAACACGCCGTCCGCGCGCATGGTCTCGATGAGCCGGGTCTTGAGCTCGTCCGCGTCCAGTCCCTCCGTCCAGGCGGGCGGGTCGGCGAGCTCGGTACGGCCGAGCAGGACGAACTCCCCGCGCCCGGCGACGGCCGCCAGCCGCCGCACACAGGTCGCGGTGACCCCGCGCGCTCCGCCGGTGACCACGATCACGTCACCGTCGGCCACCTCCACGTCCCGCACCGCGTCCTGCGGCTCACCGGTGAAGCCGGTGAAGCCGGTGAAGCCGGTGAAGCCGGTGAAGCCGGTGAAGCCGGTGAAGCCGGGAGCCCGGCCGTCCGGAGTGAAGGCCGGGGTCTGGCGCAGGCCGTCCGGGGTGATGCCGACTTCGGCGCTGCGGATGTCCGCGTCCGCCAGTTCGCGCAGCAGATGCCCGGTGACCGCGTCGTCCGGGAGGCCGGGGGCGAGGTCCACGGCGCGGGCGAAGATGCCGGGCTCCTCGCGGCGTACCGTCTTGACCAGCCCGGCCACGCCGCCGAGCAGCGCCTCCTCGGGCCGCGCGGTTCCGCCGTGGCCGAGCGCCCCGTCGAGGCGGGTCACGGCGAGGAAGGCCGCCCTGCCGCCACCCACCGCCGTACCGCCCGCCGCCGCACCACTGCCCGCCGCCGCACCACTGCCTGCCGCCGCGCCGCCGTCCGCCGCCCTACCGGCGGCCGCCGCCGTGTCGGCCAGACGCGGGACGACCTGCTTGGCGAGGAGCAGTGAGCCCGCGAGCGCGCGGACGTTCGTGTGCCAGTGGCCGGTGGCGGGCAGGGAGGTGACGCACAGGTCGATCCGCTCAAGGCCGTCGAGCTGGGCGGCGAGCTCCTGCTCGGCCGTCTCCCCGTCCCAGCCGGCCAGGTCGCCGGGGTCGCTCTCCTGGGCCGGGCGGGACAGCCGGATCACTTCCCAGCCCCGCAACTCCAGCTCGTCCCCGAGCCTCTGGGCACCCTCACCGTCGAGCACGGCGACCGGCTTGTCGCCGTATGCGCCGAGTCGTTCGTCCACGGGCGGCAGGGGGCGCATCTCCAGGAGACTGCGACGGATCTGTGCCGGTTCCGCGGCGGGGGCGGGCGGAGCGGGAGCGTCCGTCTGATCCGGGCCGTCCGCGCCGGTGAGGAAGCCGGTGACGTCGGCGAGCGTACGCAACTCACCAAGCTGCTCCGGAGCCACCACCGGCAACGACGGGAACTCATCCCGCAACACACCCAGAATCTGCACCCGCTTGATCGAATCCACCCCAAGATCCGCCTCCAAATCCATCGAAGGAGCGATCAACTCAGTGGGGTAACCCGTCTTCTCCGCCACGATCCGAATCAGCGCCGGCATCACGTCCATCCCCGCCGACTCCACCGGCACCTCATCCGCACCGGTGAGGAAACCCGTGACATCGGCGAGCGTACGCAACTCACCAAGCTGCTCCGGAGCCACCACCGGCAACGACGGGAACTCATCCCGCAACACACCCAGAATCTGCACCCGCTTGATCGAATCCACCCCAAGATCCGCCTCCAAATCCATCGAAGGAGCGATCAACTCAGTGGGGTAGCCCGTCTTCTCCGCCACGATCCGAATCAGCGCCGGCATGACGTCGGTCTGCGACGTTCCGGCCGGGGAGGGGGCGGGCAGGGGCGGGACAGTCGGCTCGGGTTCCGGCGCGAGCGCGTCCGGGATGGTGAGTGGGACCGGCTGCGTGCGGAATGCCGCCGGTGGGGGTTGGGTGGGGACCGGCTGCGGGTGGAACGCCGCCGGTGCGGGCCGGGTGGAGGGTGCCGCCGGCGGAAGGGTGGCGGCGGCGTTGTTGTGGCGGAGTTCGAGTTCGGCGAGGCCGGCCAGGAGTTCGTTGACGCGCGTGTGCGCCTCGCCGATGGCCAGGCTGTGCCCGGCGACGGCCTCGACGGCCGCGTGCGCCGACGGGGCGGGCGACCCGCTAAGCGCCTCGACCAGGCCGTCGGTGATCCGGCTCTGCGTCTCCAGATAGCGGGAGTGCAGGTCGAGGTGGTCGGCGGCGATCTGGTGGAAAGCCGCGCCCGAAGCCGGCACGAAAACGGCCGAGGTGGCCGGTACCGCGAGCGAGGTGGCGGGTGCCACATGCTCGGGCCTGGAGGCCGGGGCCCCGGACGAGGCATCGGTACGGGTGCCGTTCGCCTCCGAAAGCGGCGCGGCCTCCGAAAGCGGCGCGGTCTCCGAAAGCGGCGCGGCGGGGTGGGTGGGAAGTGTGACCCGGTAGGAGCCGTCCAGGGCCGCCTCGTAGGCCGCCCGCCTGCTGTCGGGCACGTGGTCGCGGCCGTTCAGCGTCACGGTCATGCCGGTGACCGGCTCGGCGGCGGGCGTCTCGTCGTCGTACCGGTTGATGTCGCTGACCGGCGCGCCGAGCACGGCGAGCTGTACGGCGGCCCGCTTGAGCGCCAGGTCGCCGTCCACCTTGGGCCCGAGGTCGGTCGGGATCGCGATGACGGCGTCCCCGAGCGTCCGCTCGGCCAGGCGCGAGAGCACCTGCTTCGGCCCGAACTCGACCAGGACGTCGCAGCCCTGCTCGCGCATGGCTTCGAGCACCGCCACGAACTCCACCGGCCTGCGCAGTTGCTGGGCCAGCACGTCGCGGTTCGCCTCCGCGTCGGAGCCGTAGACGGCCTCCCGGGTGTTGGCGAAGACGGGCCGCCGCGGCTCGCCTACCTCCGCCCGGGCCAGCGCCTCGCGGAAGGCCGTCACCGCGTGCCCCACCCGCTCGGTGTGGAACGCGGCGGCCACCGGCAGCGGCGTGGCCTCGATGCCGCGCCGCTTGAACGCCGCCGACGCCTCGACGACCGCCACCGTCGCGCCGCCGACCACGATCTGGTCGGGCGCGTTGTGGTTGCAGATGGCCGCCTCGGGGTGCTCGCGCAGCACGTCGGCGACGGTCTCGCGGTCGGCCTGGACGGCCAGCATCGCGCCGGCGTCGAAGTCCCGGCCCGGCGGCGGCGTCATGGCCCGGCCGCGGGCCCGCGACAGCTCGAAGTAGGTCGCGTCGTCCAGCGCCCCGGCCGCCCACAGGGCGGTCAGTTCGCCGAAGCTGTGCCCGGCGAAGGCCGCGCACTCCAGGCCGAGCGCCCGCATGAAGCGGAACTGCCCGGCGGCCAGGGCGCCGATGGCGGGCTGGGCGTGCTCGGTGCGGCGCAGCGTCTGCTCGCGGTCGGCGTCGCTCTCGCCGTCGAACGAGGCCGGCGGGTAGACGATGTCGGCCAGCGTACGGTCCCCGAACACCGCGTTGGCCTCGTCGAACGCGGAGCCGACGAGCGGGTTGTTGAGCACGGAGGTCAGCCCCATGCCGACGTACTGGCTGCCCTGACCGGCGAACAGCGCGCCCACCCGCAGGCCGGGCACGGCCGAGGGCCGGTAGTGCACGCCCAGGGGATGGGACCAGGGCTCTTCCGTAGCGGATGCGAGCCCTTCGATGGCGGCGGCGAGCAGCGGGGCGGGGTCGCCGGTGGCGGGGTCGCCGGTGGCGGCGAAGCCGATGCGGCAGTGATCGTCGGGGATGGGGCCGCGCGCGGGCTCCGCCCCCGAGCGGAGCAGGCCGAGCAGCGCGGCCGGGTCGGGAGCGTGCCACAGGTACGCCCGCGCGGTGCGGTGCCGGGTGCGCACGGCGGCGCGGCCGGCGGCGGTCTCCTCCAGCACCACGTGGAAGTTCGTGCCGCCGAACCCCATCGCCGAGGCGGCGGCGCGGCGCACCGGCCGGCGCGGGTCGGTGATCCACGGGCGGGTGTGGGTGTTGAGGTAGAAGCCGGCGTCGGCGAAGTCGATGGCGGAGTTGGGGGTCTCGACGTTGATCGTGGGCGGCAGCGCCTTGTGGTAGAGGGCGAGCGACAACTTGATCAGGCTCGCCGCGCCGGCGGCGCCCTTGGTGTGGCCGATCTGCGACTTGACGCTGCCGATGGCGGCGAAGCGCCGCTCGTCGGTGGCCTCGGCGAGCAGTTCGCGCAGCGCGGTCAGCTCGGTCCTGTCGCCGACGGCGGTGCCGGTGGCGTGCGCCTCGAACAGCCCGACCGAGGCCGGGGAGAAGCCGGCGTCCTCGTACGCCCGCCGCAGCGCCAGCGCCTGCCCCTCGGCGCGCGGCGCGTAGATGCTCTTGTAGCGGCCGTCGCTGGAGGAGCCCACGCCGCGGATGACCGCGTAGACCCGGTCGCCGTCGCGCTCGGCGTCGGCCAGGCGCTTGAGCGCCAGCATGCCGATGCCCTCACCGACCAGCGTGCCGTCGGCCCCGTCGTCGAAGGGCCGGATGCGGCCCGACTTCGACAGCGCCTGCGTCTTGCTGAAGCACATGTAGCCGAAGATCGAGTTCTCGGTGTCGCAGCCGCCGGTGATCATCATGTCGGCCCGGCCGGAGAGCAGCTCGCCGATCGCGACGTGCACGGCCGACAGGGAGCTGGCGCAGGCCGCGTCCACCGTCATGTTCATGCCGCCGAGGTCGAGCCGGTTGGCGACCCGGCCGGCGATGACGTTGCCGAGCAGGCCGGGGAAGGAGTTCTCCTCCCACGGCGGGAACGCCTCCACGTACCGGGCGGCGATCTCCTCGGCGTCCTGCTCGCTCAGGCCGCAGCCGCGCACGACCGCCTTCAGCACGGGGGTGCTCAGCCGGGCGGCGAGCGGGTGGGACAACGTGGTGGGTCCGGCCACGCCCAGCACGACGCCGGTACGGGACGGGTCGTACCAGGAGGAGCCGGGCGCGCCCGCGTCCGACAGCAGCTCCCGGGCCACGGTCAGGCTGAGCATCTGCACGACGGTGGTCACTTCGAGCTGGTTGGGCGGCAGGCCCCACTCCAGCGGGCTGAACGGCACGTCGGGGACGAAGCCGCCGCGCGTGGAGTAGGTCTTGTCGGGCGCGCCCGGGTCGGGGTCGTAGTAGTCCTCGATGAGCCAGCGGGAGGGCGGCACCTCCTCGATGCAGTCGGCGCCGTCCACGACGTTCTGCCAGAAGTCTCTGTGGGTACGCGCCTTCGGGAACAGGCCCGCCAGGCCCACGATGGCGATGGAGTGGTCGTTCACTTACGATCCCTTCTCAGCCGAGCAGCGTGGCGAGCTCGGCGGCGATCACGCGGTGCCCGGCGGGGCTCGGGTGCATGCCGTCGGGGGCCCACATGCCGGGGTCCCTGGTCACGGGGGCGTCGACCATGTCGTACGCGATCACGCCCAGTTCGGCGGTGAGCTTGTCCATGAAGTCGTTGGCCTCGGCGAATCGGGTCCGCAGCGCGCGCCGCTTGTCCTCGGCCAGGCCGGGCAGCTTGCCGGGGATGTCGGGCCAGGTGATGGTGAACACCCGGGCGCCGCGCAGGGTCAGGGTGGTCAGGATGTGCCGCAGGTTGTGCCGGAAGCGGGCGGCGTCGAAGTCGCGCGAGACCAGGTCGTTGCCGCCCACGGTGACGCCGTAGAGCGCGGCCGACGCGCTGAGGGCCTGGGCGAGCTGGTGGTCCAGCACGTCCTGGGTGGTGGCGCCGTACGAGCCGAGGTTGACGCACTCCCGGGCGGGGATGCCGAGCCGCTCGGCCAGGTCAGGCGCCCAGCCGCGGAAGCCGCCGCCCGGCAGCGGCTCGCCGCCGCGGCCCTCGGCGAAGCTGTCCCCGATGAGCATCATGCTGACGGGCATGCGCGTGGCCTCCATCAGCCGATCATCCGGGCGACGTTGTCGGGGGCGAAGAACTGCTCACCGGTCATGGCGCCGGCGATCACGTTGAAGAAGTCGCGGGCGTGCTCGGGGTTGCGGGCCAGCGCGTGGAAGATCGCCTCCAGCTGGGGCGGCAGCCGCAGCGCGCCGATCGTGGCGGCGAAGCGGTAGGCCGAGGCGCTGCGCTCGTCACGGACCCGCTGGTACTCGGCCAGGGCCTGCTCCATCGGCCGCTCGCCCTCAAGCGCCTGCGACACGGCCTCGGCCAGCAGCCCCGCGTGCACGAACGCGTCGCTGATGCCCTGCCCCGTGATCGGGTCCTTGTGGTAGCCGGCGTCGCCGACCAGCGCCCAGCCGGGCCCGTACGACTGGCGGTAGAAGTTGTCCGGGTAGCGCATGCCGTGCAGGCGCTCCACCCGCTCGCCGCCGTCGGCGATCTGCTCGGCGATCTCCGGCACGATGTCCTTGACGACCTGGTGGAAGTTCGCCTCGGCGTCGGTGCGGAACTCCTCCCACCGGCCGGTCGGCTTCATGATCGCCACCAGGGTCTGACCGCCGCCGACCGGCCAGACGCCGACCTGCTGGTCCACGCCGATCCGGCTGTGGAAGTGGGTGTCCAGGCCCGTCCAGTAGGAGTAGTAGACGAACGAGGCCGCCGGGATGCTCTCGTAGATCTCGGCCCCGGCCGCCTTGGCCACGAACGACTGCGAGCCGTCCGCGCCGATCACGATTCTGGCCCGCTCCTCCGTCCCGTCCCCGCCGCGGACGCCGACGACCGCGCCGTCCTCGACGATCAGCTCCCGCGCCGTCCAGCCCTGCCGCACCTCGGCCCCGGCGCCCTGCGCCGCGTCGAGCAGGATCGGGTCCAGTACGGTACGGCGCGGCGCGTAGGTGAAGTCGATGCCGTCCAGCGGGTCGGCGAAGCCGTCGATCAAGGCGTCACGGTAGGAGATCGTCATCCGGCGGATGGGGGTGACCCCCGTGGCGGCCAGGGTGTCGAGCAGGCCCCACTCCTTCAGCTTCGCCAGCCCGTACTGCTGCACGTAGTGCGTGGAGACCGTGTCGCTCGGCTGGGTCGCCCGGTCCACGACCAGCACGCGGTGCCCGCCCCTGGCCAGCAGCATGGCCACCGGGGAACCGGCGCACCTGGCGCCGACGACAATTGCGTCGTACATCGGTTGACCTCCAAATTCGAGTGCATACTTTTCCGTTTTACGGAGGTCGCCGACGAGGCGTCAACAATGGATCGACCGTTCCTATCGCACCATTGGGGAACGCATCGGATAAGGCGCTATTCCGATTCCCGGCGACGCCGGTTAACCCGTTGTTAGGAATGACGTGCCCTCATTGTCGCATGCCTCCGAAAAGCAAATTCTCAAGCGAAATCACGCAGGCTCAAGAGCTGCTGGCCACCGCGCTGGTGGACGGCCGGCCCGACTACGAGCGCATCCGCCGCATGGTCGACTCGGTGGTGCCGTTCAACAACCACGTCGGCGTGCGCATCGTCGAACTGGGTCCCGACCAGGCCGTGGCGGAGGTCGCCGACCGGGCCGAGATGCGCAACCACCTGGGCACGGTGCACGCGGGCGCGATGTTCCTGGCCGCCGAGGTGGCCTGCGCCGGCGCCTTCTCCGGTGCGGTCGCGCCGCGCTTCGCGCAGGTGCAGAGTTTCGTGCTGCGGGAGAGCCGGGTCAGTTTCCTGCGCCCGGCCACCGGCCGCATCCGGGCCACCGGCACGCTGGCCGCGCAGGTCGTACAGACCATTCTTGAGGACACCGACGAAGGGCGTTACGAACTGCCCGGAAAGGCGCTGCTGCACAATGACGAGGGCACGCTCGTCGGCAAGGTCGATTTCGACTACGTGTGCTGGATGAAAGGCGTCTGAACACTTCGCCGCCCCGGCCTTCTCGTTGAGGCCGGGGCGCTTTTTTGGTCAGCTCGCGTACACGTCCTCGATCTCGGCGGCGAATTCCTTTTCGATGACCGCGCGCCGCAGCCGCAGCGAGGGTGTCAGGTGGCCGCGCTCGACGGTGAAGTCCTCGCCGAGCACCCGGAACGCGCGGATCGACTCGGCCCTGGACACCGGCTCGTTCGCCTGCGTCACGGCGCGTTCCAGCTCCCGCTCCAGCGCGGCGGCGTCCGTCGTGCCCGTCTCCCGTTCCCAGGCCGAGACGGCGGCCGGGTCCAGGGTGATCAGGGCCATCACGAACGGGCGGCCCTCCCCCACGACCATGCAGTTCGACACGAGCGGGCAGGAGCGCAGCCGGTCCTCCAGCGGGGCGGGCGCGACGTTCTTGCCGCCGCTGGTCACCAGGATCTCCTTGCGCCTGCCGGTCACGTGCAGGAAGCCGCCGTCGTCGAGGTGGCCGAGATCGCCGGTGCGCAGCCAGTCTCCGGCGGGGTGGGCGTGGTCCGGCCAGTAGCCGGGTGCGAGCTGGGGGCCGCGTACCAGGATCTCGCCGTCGTCACTGATCGCCACGGTGGTGCCGGGGACCGGCCGGCCCGCCGCGCCCGGCACGTTCGCCGTGGGGGCGCTCATGCTGACGGTGGAGGCGGTCTCGGTCAGCCCGTACGCGCCGAGCACGGTCAGCCCGGCACCGGCGAAGAAGTCGAGGGTGGCCGCGTCAAGGGAGGCGCCGCCGCAGATCATGTGCGTCAGCCGGCCGCCGAACAGCCCCTGCAGCCAGGCCCGCAACTCCTCGCCGCCCCGCTCCCGCCCCGGGCGTCCATGCCTGATGGCCGACCCGCGGGCGATGAGGTCGCGCTCGTCGAACTGCCGCCGGGCGGCCTTGCGGATCTTCTCCAGCACGTAGGGGACGCCCACCAGGAACGTCGGGCGGAACCCGGCCAGGCACGAGATCAGGCCGGCCGCGTCGGCCACCAGCCCGGTCCGCGTCCCGGCCCGGAGGCAGCCGAAGAGCACCACGCGGCCGTAGACGTGCGCGAGCGGCAGGAACAGCAGCGTGGACGGCTTCCCGGTGCTCTCCTCCTGATCCCCGAACAGCTCCGGCAGCAGGGCCACCACGTTGCCCGCCGCCGCGAGGATGTTGCGGTGGGTCAGCACGCATCCCTTGGGGACGCCCGTGGTGCCGCTGGTGTAGACGATCGTCGCCACGTCGTCGGCACGCGCCGCCGCGAGCCGCTCCGCCAGCTCGGCCGCCGCCCCCGCGTCCTCAGGCAGCGGGGCGGGGAACTCGCCGAACCTCCACACACGTTCCGCGCCCGGCACGTCCATGCCGGGTGCGGCGAAGCAGAGGACGGGAGCGGCGTCACGCAGCACGGCCGTGATCTGCTCGGCCGAGGCCGTCGGGTAGATCGGCACCGTGATCGCGCCGGCGCTGAGCACCGCGAGGTCGGCGATCACCCAGTCCGCGCAGGTCGGCCCGATGATCGCCACCCGGTCACCGGGCCGCACGCCCTCCGCGACCAACCGCAGGGCCAGCCCGCGCACCCGGCCGGCCAGCTCCCCGAAGAGCAACTCGGGCGTCCCGTCCCGGGGCGCGGCGAAGGCGACGCGGGCCGGCTCGGAGGCGGCCCTGCCCCACAACGCATCCGTCAGCGTGTCGTCGTCGCCGATCTCCACCAGGGCGTCGACCGTGAACTCGCGCACCGTCAGCTCTCCACTCCGTCAGACGTATCACCATGAACGATCGTCGTCGCGGCCGTCCCCGACCGGCAATGGTCAAGGTCCAACCGGCCGATTGGCGGGGCCGATCGCGCGCAGGCAGTTCACGAAGGCACGTACGGGAGCGGAGACCTCCTCGCCGCGCCACACCGCGTACACGGGCAGGCTCGGGGTCGGGCCGGTGAGCGGGACGGTGTGCAGGCCGGCCACCGTGCCCTGGTAGAGGCGGGGCGCGGTGGTGAAGCCGACCACCCGCCTGGTACGCACGGCGACCGCGGTGGCCAGCGGGTCGCGCAGCTCCGCCACGACGTCCAGCGGCGTGCCCGCGCGCCGGGCCACGGTGTGCAGTTCGTCGTACATCGCCGGGCACAACTCGCGGCGCGGCATGACGCACCGCTGCTCGGCCAGCTCCTTGAAGCCCACCGACTCGCGCCGTACCCACGAGTGGCGCCGGTCCACGAGGGCGACCAGGTCCACGCGGTGCACGAGCATGGTCCGCCAGCCGGGGCGGTGCTGCGCGCCGAACACCAGCGCCACGTCCAGCTCCCCTTCGGCCAGGGCGCGCAGTTGCGGGCCACTGTCCTGGCGCAGCAGTTCGGCGCGCAGCCCCGGCCGCTCGGCGTGCAGGCGGGTCAGCGCGGCGGGCAGGACGAGCGCGCCGGCCGCGAAGTTGAAGCCGATCCGCAGCGTGCCGCGACGGCCGGCCGCGACGGCGCGGGCCGTCTCGGCCGCCTCGCCGGCCAGTTGCAGGACCTGTCTGACCTCGTCGAGGAAGACCTGTCCCGCGGGGGTGAGCCGGACCGGCTGGGACGAGCGGGACACCAGCTCCACGCCCACCTCCCGCTCCAGCCTCTTGAGGCGCAGGCTGACCGACGACTGTGCCACGTTCAGGCGGCGGGCCGCCCGGCCGAAGTTGTGCTCCTCCGCGACGGCGACGAACGCGTCCATCAGCTGGAATTCCATCGGGGCCTCCCGTTGGCTATGCGGTCTGAGCGGGATGTCTCTTGTCCAGGCAGCTCAGCAGGGCGTTGACGGCAGGCGGGGAGTCGCTGGTCCGCCAGATGGCGTGCAGGTCCATGACCGGGGCGGGGCCGTGGAAGGGCACCGCCGCCAGGCCCAGGCCACCCGCCGCCTCGTGGCGGCCCCGGTGCAGCGAGACGAAGCCGACCACCTGCTGGGTGGCGACCACGAGGGAGGTGGCGCTCAGGTCGTCCATGTGGTGGGCGACGTCGAGGGTGATGCCGCACCGTTCCGCGGTGGCGGTGATGGCGTCGTACATGACCGGGCTCTGCTCCCGCTTGAACAACACGCAGCGTTGCCCGGCCAGCTCCGCGAAGCCCACCGAGGGCAGGCGCGCCCACGGGTGCAGGGCCCCGACCAGGGCCACCACGGGCACCCGCATCAGCGGGCGTTGCCGCAGCCCCTTGGTGCCCGGCCGGCCGTGGCCGAAGGCGATGTCGAGTTCGCCGTCGGCCACCGCGTCCGGTTGCGGGCCCGAGCGCAGCTCCGACAGCTCCACCACGATGTGCGGGAAACGTTCGTACATGCGGGCCAGGGCGGCCGGCAGGACGGCCTGCCAGCTGGAGAAGTTGTAGCCGACGCGCAGGGTGCCGAACCGGCCGTCGGCGGCCTCGCGGGCGGCCTGCGCCGCCCGTTCCACGCGCCGGACGATGTCCTGCGCGTGGTCGCGGAACTCCTCGCCCGCCGGGGTCAGCCGTACCTCGTGCGAGGAACGCAGGACCAGCGTGACGCCCAGGCGGCGCTCCAGGCGCTGCAGTTGCTGGCTCAAGGACGGCTGGGTGAGGTGCAGCTTGGCGGCGGCCCGGCCGAAGTGCAGCTCTTCGGCCAGTGCGAGGAACGAAACAAGGTAACGGAACTCCAACCCGACCTCCCCGAAGATCCTTGATCCAGGCTGGCGCAAGGCTCGAAACGGCGGGGCGAAGCGGGGCGAACAGTCGGTGAAATGCCCGTCGGGGCGCGATCGTGCGATCGGAACCGCCAATCACCGCCGGGTTGTTCATCCCGTGGCCACCGCGCCTTGCTCGAATCCGGGGAGAACTTCTTGGAGAGAGGGCATCGGATGAGCGCGAACGGCACGCAGGAGCCGACGACGGTGGCGACCCGCATCCACGAGTTGCGTACGCTGCTTGACCAGGGCATGCGGGACGGTCTCGGGGTGGGCGCGTCACTGGGCATCACCGTGGAGTCGCTGGAGGAGGGCGGCGCGGTCTACGTGCTGGACCCGAACCCGGCCACCATCAACGCCATGTTCACCGTGCACGGCGGCGTGATCGCGACGCTGATGGACACGGCGATGGGCAGCGCGGTGTTCACCACGCTGCCCGACGGGGTGGCGTACACGACGCTGGAGCTCAAGGTGAACTACATCCGCTCCGTTCCCGTGGACGGTGAGCGGCTGGTGTGCCGCGCGCGAACGGTGTACGTCGGACGCCGCACTGCCACGGCGGAGGCCCGGGTGGAGCACGCGTCGTCGGGGCGGCTGGTCGCGCACGGCACCTGCACCTGCCTGGTGCTGCACCCCTGACCCGCCGCCGGGGCGCCCCGGCCGTGTGGCCGGGCGCCCCGGGGCCGGTCAGCCGGGCAGCGTGCGCGAGCGGCGGATGAAGCTGATCAGCTCGTCCACGGGTTCGGTACGCGTGTCCACCGCCCGGTCCACGATCTTGATGAGGTGTTCGTAGGAGTCGGTGTGGTCGTAGCGCGCGACGTCGGCGATCTTCAGCGCCCACCGCCAGTAGCCGCGCATCGTGTCGGCCAGCGGCATGCGGAAGGCCGCGATCACGTCCCTGATCGGGCCGGCGACGGCGTCACCGTACACGCGTAGGTAGCGGGTGACGACATCGGCCATGAAGCTGAAGTGCCGCGCCTCGTCGCGGGACAGGCGCAGCAGCACCTCGCGCAGCACGGGGTCGCCGGCGACCTCGCGCAGGTGCTGATAGTAGATCTGGGTCGCCTTCTCCTGCACGAGCGCGTAGGCGAAGAACTGGACCGGGTGGTCGTAGGGCAGGTCGAAGGGCTTGCGCCCCTCGACGGCGAGCTCCTCCCGCAGCGCGTCGCGGCCGGCCAGGCCGGAGGCCTCCTGGTAGCGGGCCAGGGCGCGGGCGTGCGTGTCCTCCTCGGCCGCCCAGCGGACGGTGAAGTGGTAGAGCTCCCTGTTGTGCACGAAGATCGCGGGATCCACCGTGCCATCCACCGGAAAGTTGCGATGATAAATATCGAAATATCCGGGCAAATGGTCTTCGATTAGCGTGACGAACTGCACGGCCGATCGTTGACCTTCGGTCAGTTTGCCCGCGTCGGCGGCCTGCCAGTCGAAGGCGGTCTCCACGTCCCACGCCCGGGTGGCGGGCGCGGCGGCCAGATATCCGTCAACCGCGTCGGCGACGTCCCCGGCGGCCAGATAACCGTCCTTCATCGGGACCTCCGGCAGACCAGCGCGTAGTGCTTGGTCGTGTAGCCCCAACCGGCGTTGGCGATCTCCAGGTAGTGCCGCAGTTTGCCCGCCAGGCCGGGCTCGTGCCCGTCCAGCGCGTCCGCCTGCGCGTCCACGTTGACCAGCCAGTCCTCGATGGTGCGCCGGTAGTGGACGGTCAGGTCGTCCACGGACACGATCGAGAACCCGGCCCGCTCGGCGGCGGCCACCAGCTCCGACAGGGGCCGCATGTCGCCCCAGCCGAAGATGTCCCTGCGCACGAAGTCGGTGCCGGCCCGCTCGTCGTACGCGGTGCGGGCGGCGTGGTTGCGGAAGCAGCTCTCCGAGACGTACAGGGATCCCCCGGTGCGCAGCAGCGCACGCGCCCGCCGGAACACCTCGTCGGCGTCCGGCATGTGCACGATCGAACCCAGCATGGTGACGGCGTCGAAGGAACGTCCGGGCAGCTCCAGCTGCTCGAAATGGCCCACCATGGTGCTGACCCGGTCCTCGACGCCGAGTTCGCGGGCCCGCTGGGCGATGTAGTCGTGCTGGCGCGGCGCGGGGCTCACGCCGAGCGTGGCGCACTTGTACTCGCGGGCCATGAACAGCAGCAGCGCACCCCATCCGCAGCCGACGTCGAGCAGCCGCTCGCCGCCGGTCAGACCCAGCCGCCCGGCCACGAAGCGCAGCTTGTGCTCCTGCGCCTCGGCCAGGGAGTCGGAGTCGGACAGGTAGAGGGCGGAGCTGTACTTGCGCAGCGGGTCGAGGAACCGGCCGAAGATCTCCGGGTCGAGGTCGTAGTGCTGGTTGGTGTCGGCGATCGTCACGCGTTCTCCCGCAGCGCCTTGTCCACCACCACGGCCACGTCACCGATGGTCGACATGCCGAAGACGTCCTCGTCCTCCAGCTCCACGTCGTACGCGCGCTCGATCTTGGCGATCATGCGCAGCACGCGCACCGAGTCGATGCCGGCCGTGCCGCGCAGGTCCACCTCGGGGCCCAGCTCCGAGGCGGGCAGCCCCGTCTCGGCGACGGCGATGTCGGTGAGGGTGCGCAGGATGTCGTCATAGGTGTGAGCGGTCATGAGAGTCTCCTTGTGAGCAGATCGAGTTCGTCGTCGGCAAGGGTGAGCGCGGTGCGGGCGTCGTGCAGGGAGAAGGGCCGGTAGCCGGCGGAGGCGGTGGCGTGCACCGCGCCGTCCGCGCCGAGCACGTCGGCCTCGGCCTGGATCAGTTCGCCCTCCCCGCCGCGCAGCCGGGCCACGCACGTGTACTCGTGGTCCACGTGCAGCGGGGCGAGGAAGCGGGTGCGCAGCGACACGGTGAACGCGGCCGTGCGCCGCTCCAGGACGATCAGGTTGCCCATGGTCTCGTCACAGATCACCCCCACCAGCCCGCCGTGCACGACCCCCGGGTAGGACTCGAAGGCCCGGCCGAGCCTGAAGACGGCCTGCACCCCGTCCGGGTGCGGGGTGAAGGTGAGGCCGAGCCCTCCGGGGTTGTGCGGCGAGCACCCGAAACAGTGGTAGTCGGGCAGCACCGACCAGGGCACCTCGATGCTCATCAGGCCAGCGCCTCGGCCAGCGCCCGGCGCACCTTGGCGTTGCTGCCGAGCTCCAGGCCGGTCATGCCGCCGAAGGTGCGGCGGATCTTGCCGTAGAGGACCTCCAGCTCGCCCTCCGCCGCGACCTTCTCCAGGAAGAGCTCGAAGCCGGTGTCGATGGTCTCGTGGTCGCCCAGCTCGCTGATGCCGGACTTGAACGTGCTGACGGGGTGCCTGATCTTGGCCTCGGAGCTGTAGACGTACAGGGTCTCCAGCACCGACGGCAGCTCCTGCGGCCTGCGCTCCAGGCGCTCGGTGGCGTAGTGGATGAACTCGCGGGCGTGTCCCGCCTCGTCGCGGGAGGCGTTGAGCAGTAGCGTCCGCAGCACCGGCTCCTCGACCCAGTTCGAGACCGCGCGGTAGACGTGGTTCACGGTCAGCTCGGAGATGATGTTGGTGGCGAGCGTCGCCGACGGGGTGGTGCCCGGCGCGTACGGCTCCCGCATCGAGGTCACAACCTGGTCGTCCACGCTCTCGCCCACGGCCTGCAGCCAGGCGCGGAACGCGTAGTGGTGCTGGACCTCCTGATACCCCCAGACCACGGCGAAGGTGGAGAAGTCGTAGTCGTCCAGGAACTCGTTGAGGAAGCCGTGGACGGCGGCGATCACGTTCGACTCGCCCATCGTGGCGCTCTTGGCGAGCGTCACGTACTCGGGGCGGACCAGGCTGCGGTCCACCTCGTCCAGGTTCAGGTCGGCCAGGCGCCAGTGGTTGCGCTCGTAGTGGCGGAAGACGTCGAAGCTGTGCACGGTGGCTCCAATCTGTTCAGGAAACGAGAAGTTCTCTGGCGGCCAGGCGCTGCACCTTGCCGCTGCTCGTACGGGGGATGGAGCGGGGCGCCACGAGGTGCACGGACACCTCGGACAGGCCGAGTTCCGCCCCGATCCTGGTGCGCAGCGCGGTGGTCAGCGCCTCGGCGTCCGCGCCGGTCAGGGTGGTCTCGGCGATCAGGAGCATGCTCTGCGACCCGTCGGGCGCGGCGGCGGCCACGCAGCGCCCGCGGAACAGGCCGGGGGTGTCGCGGGCGGCGGCCTCGACGTCCTGCGGGTAGAAGTTGGCGCCGCGCACCGTGATCATCTCTTTGCGGCGGCCGGTCACGAACAGCTCGGCGCCGCGCAGGTATCCCAGATCGCCGGTACGCAGCCAGCCGTCGATGAAGGCGTCGGCGTCCGCGCCCGGCTCCGCGGTGAGGTAGCCGGAGGTGACGGGGTCGCCCTGGATGAGGATCTCGCCGACCACGCCCTCCTCGCGCTCCTGCCCGGTCATCGGGTCCGCCACCCGCAGCCGCAGGCCGGACACCGGCCGGCCCACCCCTGCGACCGCGCGCGAGCCCTGGGCGCCGGGCTCGGCGGGCACCGCGCGGCCCGTACCGGAGAGCGTGTCCCTGTCCACCCACTCGAACAGCGGCTCGCGGCCCAGCGGCGGGAACGTCACCGCGAGCGTGGCCTCGGCCATGCCGTACACGCCGAACACCGTCTCGGGCCTGAGCCCGGCCGGGGCGAAGCGTTCGACGAAGGCGGTCACGGACTCCTGGGAGATGGGCTCGGCGCCGTTGAACGCGATCCGCCAGTGCCGCAGGTCGAAGTCCGCCGCCTCCTCGGGGGTGACGGCCGCGAGCAGGTGGTCGTAGCCGAAGTTGGGCATGGCGGTGATCGTCGCGCCGCTGCCCGCGAACTCGCCCAGCCAGCGGGCCGGGTTGCGGACGAACGACAGCGGTGACCAGACGTGCGCCGGGATGCCGGACAGCACCGCCGACAGCGTGCCGAACAGGCCCATGTCGTGGAAGAGCGGCAACCAGAAGCCGCCGCCGTCGCCGGGGCCGAGCGCGATCCCCTCACTGATGGCCGCCAGGCCCGCCACGACGTTGCCGTGCGTCAGCCGCACACCCTTGGGCGCGGCGGTGCTCCCCGAGGTGAACTGCACGATCGCGGCATCCTGCGCCGTCACCTCCGGCAACCCGTCCGGCGCCGTCACCTCCGGCAACCCGCCCTGTGCCGTCGCCGCTGGCAACCCATCCGGCTCGCTCCCCAGAGTGTCGGTGGCGAGCACGGTGATGCCGGGCAGGCCGTCCGCGAGGTCGCCGGCGAGCCCGCCGAAGCGGTGGGAGAGCAGGATGCGGCTCATCCCGGACGCCTGCGCCACCGCCCGCAACCGGCCGGGATAGCTCGCCGCCTGCCGGCCGCCGCCCGACAGCGGCAACGGCAGCGGAGCGGCCGCGCCACCGGCGTAAAGGACGGCGAACAGCCCCACCAGGAACTCCGGCGCGTTGGGGCACAACACCCCGACCGGCTCACCGCGCCGCACGCCCTCACGCAGCAGGCCGCCCGCCATGCTCCTGGCCCGCTCCGCCAGCTCCCGGTAGATGATCGTCTCGGACTCGCTCCAGAACCGGGCGGCCACCTCGGGACTCTCCGCCGCCGACCGGTCGAGCATCGCGGTCAGGGTCTTGCCGGTCATCGCGGGTTCTTCCGCGCCTGGAACCGGGTGGGCAGGGCGGCGGGCCCGCGTACGACCAGGTTCGGCTTGTACGGCGGCTCGTCCACCAGCGGTTCGAGCACCGCCACCTCCCGCAGCAACGTCTCCAGCAACACCCGCATCTCCAGCTGCGCGAGCGGCGCCCCCAGGCAGTAGTGCAGCCCGAGGCTGAAGGCCAGGTGCCGGGGCGGGGGCTCGCGCCGGTCGTGATAGCGGGTCACGTCGAGCCGATCGCCCCGGTCGAAGGCCCTCTCGTCCCGGTTGCCCGAGTTGATCAGCACGACGACACCGTCGCCCGGCTCGAACACCTCTCCCGCGACCGTCATGCGCTGCTTCGCCGAACGCGTGGTGAGCTGTACGGGCGGGTCGTAGCGCAGCAGCTCCTCCACCGCGCTCGGGATGAGCTCCGGGTCGGCGCGCAGCAGGCCGAGCTGCTCCGGCTCGCGCATCAGCGCCAGCAGGCCGCCGGACACCAGGTTCACGGTCGTCTCGTGTCCGGCGACGATCGTCGTGACGCACGTGCTCAGCAGCTCGGTCTCGGTGAGCACGTCCCCCTGGTCCTCCACCGCGGCCAGCGCGCTGAGCAGGTCGTCCTGCGGGTCGGCGCGCCGCCGGTCGATGAGGTCGCGGAAGAAGGCCATGAACTCGCGTGCCGCCGTGGCCCGCGCCTCCTGCGCCTGCGGCGTCATCAGCGGGTCGGGGTCGAAACCGCGGGCCAGATCCTGCGACCAGCGCCGTACCGCGTCGTGCTCGCTGGCCGGCACGCCGATCAGCTCGCACACCACGGTCAGCGGCAGCGGGTAGGCGATCAGGTCCACGAGGTCGAACTCGCCGGCGGCCAGCGCCTTGCCCACCAGCTCGGCGGCCAGCGCCTCGATCCGCGGGCGCAGCCCGGCCACCATCCCGGACGTGAACGCCCTGGACACCAGGCCGCGCAGGCGGGTGTGGTCGGGCGGGTCCATCCACAGGAAGGACGTGGGCAACTCCTCCGAGGCGTGCTCGGTGTCCACGCTCGGATGGAGCATCTCGGCCTCGTCGGCGTGGCTCCACGCGCTGTTCTGCAGCACGGCCGCGCAGTCGGCGTACCGAGTGAGCAGCCGCAGGCCGAGCGGGGTGCGGTGGACGGCGCCGGCCTCCCGCAACTCGCGGACGGGGGTGTAGGGGTCGGCACGGTTTTCCGGCAGGAACAGCCTGGCCATTGCCGTTTCCGGCGCCTTTTCAGGGAGCTGGGAATAGCCTGCGGAATTCATGCCGAGAAGCACAGCAGCGGTGTGCGACAGCGACATGAATGCGTCGTTAACAGCCCTCCTCGATAAAGCCCGCCGATGGACCGATCAGCGTCGCCGATAAGGCGGATAAGCGCGTTTTCCCAATCGCACGATAGGAGCAGCCTTTCGCGGGTTGTGGCGGCCGTGCACCGGATCGCAGCATGGCCGCGACCGCCTCTTGCCACAGATCCGAAGGGCCCCGATGAACAGCCTTCTCGCAGTGGATCCGGAAGCCCGATGAACAGCCTTCTCGCAGCGGATGTGGACGCCTGATGAACAGCCTTCTCGTAGCGGATCCGGAAGCCCGATGAGCCGCCGTGAACACGCCGTCGTCATCGGCGCCGGCATCGCCGGGATGCTCGCCGCGCGTGTGCTCGCCGACGCCTTCCCGCGCGTGACCGTGCTGGAGCGCGACACGCTGGACGGGGCGGCGCCCCGCAGGGGCGCACCCCAGGCCAGGCACCTGCACGGGCTGATGGAACGCGGGCGCTCGATCATGGAGGAGCTCTATCCGGGGCTCACCGCCGAGGTGGCCGGGCGGGGCGCGCCGGTCACCGAGGTGCTGGTCGGCTCCCGGTGGTACCTCAGCGGCCTGCGCGCCCGCCCCACCCCGACCGGCCTGACCACGTTGCTGGCCAGCAGGCCGCTGCTGGAGGACGCCATCCGCGCCCGTACGTCCGCGCTGCCCGGCGTGGAGGTGCGCCCGCGCACCGCGGCCGAGGGGCTGGCCGTCGAGGGCGGCCGGGTCACCGGGGTGCGGGTCGCGGGTGAGACGATCCCGGCCGACCTGGTGGTGGACGCGACCGGCCGGGCCTCGCGGGCCACGGACTGGCTGGCCGGGCTCGGGGTGGCGGCCCCGCCTGAGGAGCGGGTGGAGATCGACCTGGGCTACTCCTCGCGTACGTACCGGCGCCGCCCCGAGCACCTGGACGGCGACCTCGCCGTGGTGGTCTCCACCATGGCGGGCAGCCGCGGCGGCGGCGCGGTGCTGGTGGAGGGCGACCGCTGGCACGTCACGCTGGGCGGCATGCTCGGCGACCACCCGCCGACCGACCACGAGGGCTTCACCGCGTTCGCCAAGACGCTGCCGGTGCCGGACATCCACGGCATCGTCGCCGACGCCGAACCGCTGGACGACCCGGTGCCGCACCGTTTCCGCGCCTCGGTGCGCCGCCGTTACGAGGCGCTGGCCGCGCCGCCGCCCGGTTTCCTGGTGCTCGGCGACGCGTTGTGCAGCTTCAACCCCCTGTACGCGCAGGGCATGACGGTGGCGGCCCAGCAGGCCATGGCGCTGCGCGAGTGCCTGTCCGACGGCGGGACGGAAAGGCTGGCCGCCCGCTTCTACGCCGCCGCGGCGGCCCTGGTGGACGTGGCCTGGGGCATGTCCATCAGCTCCGACCTCAACCATCCCGGCGTGGCCGGGCGGCGCAAGCCCGGAATCCGGCTGCGCAACGCCTTCGTCGGGCTGGCCCACCGGGCGGCGCACACCGATGCCGTGGTTTCCAGGACCTTCATGCGGGTGGCCAATCTGGTGGATCCGCCGGCCGTGTTGTTCCGTCCCGCGACCGCGGCTCGAATTATTTACCGGAGTTTCCCATGAATGCGGAAGATATACAGCAGGCGGTCATCGACAGCGTTTCCCCGGAATGGCGGCACGACCCGTACCGCGCATATGAGGTGCTGCGCGCGGCGGGGCCTTTCGTGCCGGGGCCGCTCGGCACCCGGCTCGTGCCCTCCCACCGGGAGGCCGAGGCGATCATGCAGGACTCGCGGTGGAGCCACGCCGAGGAGTCCGAGCTGCTGCACCCCGACAGCGGCGTGGAGTTGCCCGGCTCGTTCCTCTGGATGGAGCCTCCGGACCACACGCGGCTGCGCGGCCTGGTCAGCAAGGCGTTCACCGCCCGGACGGTGGAAGGGCTGCGCGGGCGGGCCGAGCACCTGGTCGAGGACCTGTTCGACAAGATTCTCGCGCAGGGCGAGGTGGACCTGCTGGAGTCGCTGGCCTATCCGCTGCCGCTGACGCTGGTGTGCGAGCTGCTGGGCGTTCCTGCCGAGGAGCACGAGGCGGTACGGCAGATGTCGGGCGCCATCGCCCGCGGGCTGGACCCGGACCTGCTGCTGTCGCCGGCCGAGCTGGACGCGCGCACCCGCGCGGTGCACGAGTTCAACGCCTTCTTCGGCGACCTGGCCGACCGGCGGCGGGCCGAGCCCCGCGACGACCTGATCACCGCGCTCGTGCAGGCGGAGGCCGCGGGCGTGCGCATGACGCCGGTGGAGCTGCTGGGCACGCTGCTCATCCTCGTGGTGGCCGGGCACGAGACCACCGTCAACCTGATCGCCAACGGGGTGCTGGCGCTGATCCGCGACCCGGCCGAGTTCGACCGGCTGCGGGCCGATCCCGGGCTGGCCGTCTCGGCGGCCGACGAGATCCTGCGCTACGACGCGCCCGTACACCTGACCACCCGCACCGCCCGCGAGGAGCTGACCGTCTCCGGCCAGACCTTCGCCCCCGGGGATGCCGTCATCGTGCTGCTGGCCTCGGCCAACCGCGACCCCGCCGCCTTCCCCGACCCCGACCGGCTGGATCTGGGCCGGTACGCGCCGGGCCGGCGGGCGGGACGGCACCTGTCGTTCGGGCTCGGCCTGCACTACTGCCTCGGCGCGCCGCTGGCCCGGCTGGAGATGGAGGTCACGCTGCGGGCCATCGCCCGGCGGGTCTCCTCCTTCACCCTGCGCCAGGACCCGCCGCCCTACCGTCCGAACCTCGTCGTGCGCGGCGTGTCCGAGCTGCACGTCCACATCCGGGGCCACCGAGAGGATCCGTCATGACCACCACCGCCGAGACGACCTTCGACGCCTTCGACCCGGCCCACCGCGCCGACCCGTACCCGGTCTACCGCAAAGCGCGGGACGCCGGCGCGCTCCTCCCCTTCTCCCTGGGGGACGTGCCGGTCACGCTGATCACCCGGTACGAGGAGTGCGCGGCGGTGCTGACCGGCGCCGACTGGGGCCACGGTTACGCGGCGGGGATCAGCCCGTTCCGCGACGCCGTCGCCGCGATCCCCGGCTCGTTCGTCCGCATGGACCCGCCGGAGCACGGCCGGCTGCGCGGGCTGGTGAACAAGGCGTTCACGCCGCGCACGGTCGCGGACATGGTGCCGCTGGCCGACCGGGTCGTCACCGAGCTGGTGGACGCGGCCATGGAGCGCGGCGAGCTGGACGTGCTGAACGACCTGGCGGTGCCGCTGGCCGTCGCGATGATCCCCGGCCGCCTGCTGGGCGCGGACCCCGCCGACGGGGAGCTCTTCCGGCGCTGGCAGCTGGCCATCGCGCGGGGCAGCGACCCGGACTCGCTGCTGGACGACGAGGCCATGGCCGAACGTTCGGTGGCGGCCCGCGAGGTCATGGAGTACTTCGCCGCGCTGATCACCCGCAAGCGCGCGCACCCGACGCCTGACCTGCTCAGCGACCTGATCGCGGCGGAGCAGTCCGGCGATTCGCTCAGCGGCCCCGAGGTGCTCGGGCTGTGCCTGCTGCTGCTGGTCGCGGGCATGGAGACGTCCATCAACCTGATCGGCAACGGCATGCTGGCGCTGCTGCGCAACCCCGCCCAGCAGGAGCTGCTGCGCGGGCGTCCCGAGCTGATCCCGGCCGCGATCGACGAGATGTTGCGCTACGACGCGCCGACCCAGTTCACGCTCCGGGTCGCCCTGGCCGACACCGAGGTCGGCGGGCGGGTCTTCCGCCGGGGCGAGGGCGTGATCGTGCTGACCGCCTCGGCCGGGCGGGACGACCGCGTCTACCCTGACGCCGACACCTTCGACATCACCCGCTACCACGGCACCCGCCCCGCCCGGCGCCACCTCGGATTCAGCCTCGGCCTGCACTTCTGTGTGGGCGCTCCGCTGGCGCGCATCGAGGCCGAGACGGCACTGCGCACGCTCCTCGACCGCACCCGCGACCTCACCCTCGCCACCGAGACCGTCTCCTACCGGCCCAGCCTCATCCACCGCGGCCTGCTCTCCCTGCCCGTCACCCTGTCCTGATCTTCCGGTACTGGAGGGGTCAGGCGAGCGGATCGACCGGCAGCCTCCGTGGGGTCAGGCGAGCGAATCGGCCTCCGTGGAGTCAGGCGAGCGAATCGGCCTTCGTGGAGTCACAGGCGGGCGGATCGGCCTTCGTGGGGTCAGGCGGGTCGGCCGGTGGCTCGCCTGGCCTTCAGCCACAGGCCGGTCGTGACCAGCCAGGGCAGGACCAGCAGGCCCGCGCCGGCGACCGCGTGCCAGAACCGCACGCCGGAGGCCAGTTCCGCCGCCGCCCACTGCAGCAGCCCCGCCAGCACCGGCAGGACGAAGAAGCCGAGCCACGCGGCCACGACGAGCAGGCCGCCCAGCCAGACCCAGCGGAACCAGCGCCCGGCCCGCAGGTCGCGGGGGTCGGCGGCGCGCAACTCGGCCTCCTCCCCCTCACGCAGCCTGCCGAAGGCCCGCCGAAGCAGGAGCGTCTTGCTGGAGGAACCGCTCTGGCGCTCCCGCGCCGCCTCCCGCCTGGCCGACCTGGGCCCCGCGTGAGAGAAGCTGTGGGGCCCGGGCGCCGCCCCCGCCCGGCCGATTTGGGCCCTGTGTGAGGGGAGCTGTGACGCCCGCACGCCGCCTCCCGCCCGGCCGACCTGGACCCCCGCGTGAGGGAAACTGTGACGCCCGCACGCCGCCTCCCGCCCGGCCGACCTGGCCCTCCGCGTGAGGGGAGGCGAGGTCGCCTTCCCCGGCAGGTTCGTGTAGCGGCGGCTGACTCCTCACTCGGACACCTTTGTCTTTCCCCTGGTGGACTGCTCGGGGTAGCTGTAGGTGACGAGCACCGTCAGTTTGGGTCTGCGGGCCGGGCTGCGGGCGTGGATCAGCAGCGCGTTGAAGAAGTCCACCCCGCCGGCCGTCTTGCCGACCTCGATGCAGCCATGGCTGTAGCCCTTCTGCGAGTTGTGCAGGAAGTAACCACCGGGACGCCCAAGCGTGTCGCCCTTGATCTGGGTCAGCCGGACCCGCATGGTGCCCCAGGCCGGATATTTCGGCACGCTCCCGTCCATGGGCAGGAACTGGATGCCCTGCCGGTAGTTGTTCGTCACGGCGCGCTCGCCGAGCTTGTTCGCCGCCTTGACAGAGTTCTGCTCGGGGTCCACATGGGTGAGGAACGTGTAGAGCCCTTCGGGTAGCGGCCCCTCGTTCTCGAGGAACTGCTGGCGCCCGAACTGGTGACCCTCCGCCCCGGAGGAGGCGGAGAACAGCAGGGGAAGCGGTGTTTTGAGCGTGGCCGGCACGGAGTTGCGCCAGTGGATCAGCTTGCCCGTGTAGACCAGGTCGGCCGTCTGGTTGTCCAGGACCTCGTAGTCGAGCCGCCCGAGCGGCTGGTCCGCGCCCGTCCTGGGCACGTCCATGGCCTCGACGCGCCCGGAACCCGGCGCCGTGCCCGTGCACTGCAGCAGCCGGTTGGTGCTCGACTGGCCGCCGACCGGCCTGATCTCCTCCACCCGCAGGTGCGTGTAATCCTGCTGGAAGAGCATGGCCGTGAACGGGTTCTCGCCCGGCCGGTCGTCCTGCCACATGATCGGCGGAGCCTCCTGCCCGACGAACAGCGTCAGCTTCGGCAGGCGCACGCGCGGACTCTTCTCGTAGCTGAAGTACCCCATGCGCGTTACGCGATCGTGGTGAGGTTGGAGGTGACGGCGATGTCGGTGCCGGACGACGGGGTGTACTCGTTCCACTCCGCGATCAGCGCGCCCTTCTCGCCCGGCTGCACGACCGGCACCGCCGCCGCCGTGCCCCGATGCGCGTGGTCGAGCCGGGCCACCGTGAGGTGCGTGGAGTCGGGGATGTCGATCACCACCTGCGCCTCCTGGATCCCGCGCCCGTCCTGGACGTCGATGACGACCGGCAGCCCTTCGACGAAGCCCGCGCTGCTCGCCACCTTGAGATTCACCGGCCTGTCGCTCGGGCCGGCGTCGACCTTGAACGTCGTGTACGCCTCGTCCTGCAGATGCACCGCCGACCGCCCCGGGTTCGCGGGCGGGATGCCCGGATAGTTGCGGTCGTCGTAGGCGGCGATCTCCCTGGCGATCGTCAGGTACGGCTGCGGGATCGGTGCGCCGATCGAGCCGCCTTCGGCGTACCGCATCCAGCGTTCCTCCCAGCCCTTGCGCACGGTGAGCACGATCCGGGCGCTGCCGGCCCGCAGGAACGCCTGCCGGTTGGGGTCGTGGTGCCGCAGCCGGCGGATGAACGGCCAGCTCGGCGGCACGTCCCAGAAGTAGGAGTACAGGAACGTGACCACGTTCTCCCACTCGATGGCCTGGTTGATGAAGCGGATGAGATCCTCGTGCTGGCGCAGGATCGACCACTGCTCGGCGTTGAGGCCGAGGCTCGGCCCGTCGAACCCGACGCCGTGCACGAGGTCCACGCCCGCCGCCGTGAACGCGGCCAGCACCTCCGCCGGCATGAAGTCGAAGTCGCTCCCGAGCACGAACCTCAGGACGCTCTTCATGATCTCGTCGCTCTCCTCGCGCCGCAGGGAGAGCGTGTCCACGCCGGTGAGCTGCTCCTCGATGCCCGCGATGCGGGCGCCGATCTCCTCCTGGCGCGCGTAGTAGGCGGCCTGCGCGGCGTTGAACAGCGTGTTCCAGACCTCGGTGCGCCACTGCTCGATCGCCTCCGCCGTCAGGTCCCGGTTGACGGTGAGGCCGACGAACATGTCCGCGGCGTGGTGCGAGAAGAAGGTGATCTTCTGGCGGCCGGTGTAGCCCGCCAGGAACTTGTTCACGCCGCCGATCGCCTTGAGCTGGTAGTCGCGGATGAACAGCGGTCCGCTCAGGCCGCCCCACTCGCGCTCGCCGTGGGCGCCCATGACCTCGAAGTTCATCTCGTCGTCGCCGTCGGCATGACCGATCTGCGCGTTCAGCAGGATGTCGCGGATCTGGGTACCGCCGGGCACCTCGAACTCCAGGTCCAGGAAGTGCCATCCACCGCCGCTGACGACATGGGTGCTCGCCGGCACCGGCACCGGCTCGCCGGGGTACGGCCGCACCACCACGTTGTAGCGCTCGGCGAGCCAGACGTAGCGCGGCTTGCCGTTCACGTCGGGCTTGCCGTTGGCATCGACGAGCTCCGTGCTGACCTCGGACGGCTTGATGCCGAACACGAACGGCCCCTGCTGGGCGCGCAGCACGTCCAGCTCCGCGTACGCGCGCCGCATCGCCGCTCCGGGCTCTGGCACCACCAGGTCGTACGTCAGCCGCAGCCCGTAGCGGTAGAGCCGCACCCGCCACTTGCGCATGAGGCTGAAGTAGTCGATGCGGATCGGGTCCTTCTGCGTGTTCTTCAGCACGCGCGTGGAGGTCTCGGACTCGCCGGTCACCGTCGTCGTCGAGATGGTCACCTTGTGCTCGCGACGCGATCGCGACGAGGCCTTCTGCGTGGTGGCGTGCGCGTGCTTGATGCTCTCGTTGGCGGACTCCGACGTCGAGCCCTGCGAGGTGAAGCCGCTGGTGCTGGAGCCGGAGATGATCGGGATGCCGCCTTGGACCGTTCCAGTGATGTTGAACTGGTTGGAGTGCTGGCTCTGCGACGTGGTCGACTGCGACAGGTCGGTGTTGTCGGTCACGCCGGTCTCGCTGACCTCCTCCAGCGCGTCGGTGACGATCGTGGTGAACTCCTGGGAGGTGACCGACCACTCCTTGTGCGTGACCGCGGTCTCCTCGCCGGGCGCCAGCGGGATGGTCGAGATCAGCTCGCCCCGCTCGATGCCGACCGGGACCATCTCGATGCGTTCTAGGTTGAGCATGCCAATGGGCGGGCTGCCGGTGTTGAGCGTGAGCCCGCGCAGGGCGACTACGGCCGTGTTGAGCGCCTGCGCGGCCCGTCCGGCCTCTTCGACGGCGCGGGCTTGCAGGCCGGGGCTCTGGGCGGCGGGGCTCTGCAGCCCAGGGTTCTCACCAGCGGGGCTCTGCAGCCCAGGGTTCTCACCGGCGCGATCCTGCGGTTCGGGATTCTTGGCGGCGGTGCAGGCCTGTCGCGCGCCGCGCAACCGCTCGGCCCGCAGGTCGATCAACGACTGCGCGAACAGCTCCAGCTCGGCGGCGGGGATCTGGGCGATCGCCGGCACGTCCGGACGCTGGCACGGCACGAGCGCCTCCTCGAACGCCCGCAGCACGTCAAGCGTCCGCGCGGAGAGCACGACACCGGCCGCGTCGGCCGCGCCGCCCACTGCCCCCGAACCGGCCGCGTCGGCGGAGGAAGAGGCGGCGGAGGAGGAGGCGGGGGTGTCGGCGGGAGTGGGAGCAGAGGCGTCGGCGGGAGCGGGGGCGTCGGTGGCGACTGCGGGGGCGGGGGTGGTGAGGCGGGTGAGTACCGCGTCCACGTCGCCGGGGGCGAGCGCCAGCTGGCGGAGGGCGCCGAGTTTGACGATGCCGGCCCCGTGCTGTTCGCCCGGTGCGGACACTTCCACCGGCACGAGCGTGCCTTTGAGAACTTCTCTCGCCGAATTGTCCAGCACCGGCCGCGTCATTACATTTCCCCTTTGATGCCCCTGGCCGTTGTCACGGTCAAGCCCTGGATGATCTGGCGGTGCCATCGTAAAGGCAAGGTCAAGGCAATAACCAGCAATTATTCCCCAGGCCGAAAACGCGAAAGACAATTTCAGGAAATGTCGTTATTTCGCTTGACCGGTTTGGCGAGCGGATACAGTCCGGGCATGAACGAGCCACCCGTAGACCGTGCCGGCGCGCTCCTGCACTTCACCGAGGGCACGCTGGCCTACGCCGGCCACTACCTGCACGAGCACGACCATGAGGTGCACACGCACAGCTTCATCGAGGTGGCCGTGGTGACCGGAGGCGAAGGGGTGCACGTGTCGCTGGCCGGCCGACGGCCACTGGCCGCCGGCGACGTCGTCCTGCTCCGCCCCGGCGTCTGGCACGGCTACGAGAGCTGCCGCCGGCTCGACGTGTTCAACTGCTGCTTCTCCAGCGACCTGCTGCGCCGCGAGCTGGCATGGGCAAGGGAGGACCCGCTGCTCAACCACCTGCTGTGGGCCGGCCCGTACTCGTCGCAACGTCGTGGCATGCTGACCGCCCGGCTGGACCCGGCCGCGCTCAGCGAGTGCGTCGAGCCGCTCGACGCGCTGAACCGGCTGCGGTTACGGCCCCTGAGCCTGTACCGGAGCGAGATCATCGCCCGGCTCATCCAGTTCCTCGGCCGTCTGGCCCGCTTCGTCGCGCAGACCTCGGGCGGCGCGGGCGGGCACAGCCACCCCATGGTCGTACGCGCCATGCGCCTGATGGAGGCGGATCCCACCCGCGCCTGGACGCTCGCCGAACTGGCCGACCGGCTCCACCTGAGCCGCGGCTACCTGGTGCGGCGGTTCAAGGCGGAGACCGGGCTGCCGCCGATGGCGTACCTGTCGCGGTTCCGGGTCGAGCTGGCGGCGGTCATGCTGCTGCACGGCGACCAGTCCATCACCCAGATCGGCGAGGCCGTCGGCTGGCCGGACGCCAACAACTTCGCCCGCCGCTTCAGGGCGCATTACGGGATGAGCGCGTCGGCGTACCGGACCCAGTTCGGCACGCCGGCGCGCTCATGAGTCAGCGGACGGTGAGGCGTTCACGCAGTGAGGTGTCGAAGGAGGTGCCGACACTGATCTCGTAGGCGCCCTTCGCCGTTCTCCACCTGCCGTCCTTCCAGTGTTGCAGCAGGTGCAGGTCCGACAGGTCGGCCGCGCTGATACTGATCCGCACGGTACGCGACTCGCCCGGCCGCAAAGTGACCTTCTCCCAGCCCAGCAGCCGCTTGGACGGCTCGTCCGCGGCGGCCGGCAGCTCGACGTAGACCTGCGCGGTCTCGGTGCCCGTCCGCCTGCCGGTGTTGGCCAGGCGGAAGCTCACCTCCAGGTCCCGGTGCGCGGTGACGCGGAGCCTGTCGTAGGCGAAGGTGGTGTAGGTGAGCCCGTGGCCGAACGGGAACAGCGGCTCGATGCCCTGGGCCGCGTACCAGCGGTAGCCGACCTGCAGTCCCTCCCCGTACTCGACCTGCCGCGGCTCGGTGTTGCCCGGCGGGCGCACGACGGAGCCGTCGGAGAACGTACCGGGGTAGCGCCGCGGGTCGCCTGCCGTGGGCAGGTCGGCCTCGGACCTGGGGAAGGAGTGGGTGAGCTTGCCGCTGGGCGCCGTGTCGCCCCACAGCAGCGCGGCGATCGCCGGGCCCATCTCCTCGCCCGCGTACCAGACCTCCAGCACGCCCTTCACCGAGTCGAGCCACGGCATGAGCACCGGGCCGCCGGTCTGCAGCACGACCACGGTGTCGGGGTTGGCGGCGGCCACCGCGGCGATCAGGGCGTCGCCGCCGGCGTCCAGGGAGAGGTTCGGGCGGTCGGCGAACTCTCCCTCCCGGTAGTGGCCGAACACGATGGCCACGTCGGCGGCCGCCGCAGTGGCCGCGGCGGCGGCGAGGTCGCTTCCGTCCGCATAAGTGACCGTGGCTCCGGTGGTCTGGGCGCGGGCGGTGATGGCGTCGAGCGGGGCCTTGGCCGTACAGGGGATGTTGGGTGCGGTGTGCAGGCAGACGCTGGAGGCGTCGATGTCGCCGGCGGCGGGGGTGTTGGCGGCCGTCGGGCCGATGACGGCGATCTTCCCGGCCGAACGGGCGGTCAGGGGCAGCACGTCGGCGTTCTTGAGCAGGACGGAGCCCCGCTCGGCCAGCCTGCGGGCCAGCGCCTGGCTGGCCGGGGTGGAGACGTCGGCGTCGGGGGCGCTCAGACGGGGGACGTCGAACAGGCCGGAGGCGAGGTGCGCGCGCACGATCCGGTACGCCGCCGCGTCCACGTCGGCCTCGCTGAGCCGGCCCCGCGCGATCTGCTCCTTGATCGCCATCGGCGTCCAGTAGCGCCAGGCGTTCAGCTCCTGGTCCAGGCCCGCCCTGAGGGACGGCGGGTCCTCGGTGAGGTAGTGCCGGGCCCCGAAGTCGGTCACCACCCAGCCGTCGAAGCCGATCTCCCGCTTCAGTATCCGCCCGAGCAGTTGCTCCGAGCCGCACGCCCAGTCGTGGTTGACCTGGTTGAAGGAGCACATGACGGAGCCGACGTCGCCGCGGTCGATCGCGATCTCGTACGGGAGCGTGTAGATCTCCCGCAGCGTGCGGCCGTCCACGTTGGAGGAGCTGTTGTTGCGGTCGGTCTCCTGCTCGTTGGCGACGAAGTGCTTGAGCTGCGCCTGCACCGGCTCGGCGTCGTTGGCGCCGACGCCCTTGCTGTAGGCGCCGGCCAGCAGGCCCGACAACACCGGGTCCTCGCCCAGGTACTCGGAGGTGCGCCCGCTGCGCGGATCACGGCCACTGGCGATGCCGGGGCCAAGGAGCACGTTGCGCTGCTTGCGCCACGCCTCGTGGCCGATCGCGGCGCCCTTCTCCCGCGCCAGCGCCCGGTCCCACGAGGACGAGAGCGACACGTTGGCCGGGAAGACCGTCACTCCCGCGCCCGCGCCGGCGATCGCCGAGGGGGCGTCGGTGTACTGGATCGTCGGAGTGCACGGCACCTGCGGCGGCATGGTGAACGTGATGGGCACGAACTCGCCCGGCGGCAGTTCGCGCGGGGCGGCGGTGGTGAACGTGGTGCGCGCCGGGTCGTTGGCCGACTGCTCGTCCAGCCAGCGCAGCTTCTGGTCCAGGGTGGAGGCGGCGAGCAGCGCGCGGGCGCGCCGCTCCGGCGACTTGGCGGTGTCCATCCACGGCAGGTCCGCGCATTCGGCGCGGGCACTCGCCGTACCGGTGGCGATCACCTGTACCCCGGGGGTCAGGACCGTGAGAGCGAGGACCAGGGCGAGGCGACGGCGTCCGGCGGGTAAGAAACGTGTGTTCACAGGCGTGCCTTCCGGGCTGTGCGGGGTTCCGCCAAGGCAAATCCTGCGTCGTGGCCGTGATCGCGGCTAGGCCGGAGTACGCCAGAGCTAGCACGAAATGCACCTGTCGCGACTACGGCGGCGGCGCGGTGGAGCGGCGGGTGACCAGCGTCGGGGTGACGGAGAAACGCACCGCGGCGCTCCGGCCGCCGATGCGTTCGAGCAGCAACCGGCCGGCGGTCTTGCCCATCAGGCCGCCGTCCTGGTCGACGCTGGTCAGCGCGATGTGCGCGAGCCCGGTCACCCGCGCGTTGTCGTAGCCGGCCACCGAGACGTCGCCGGGCACGGTCAGATTCGCCTCGTGGACGGCGGCGAGCGCGCCGAAGGCGGCCTGGTCGGAGCCGGCGAAGATGGCGGTGGGGCGCGGATCGCGGGCCAGCAGCTCGCGGGCGCCCTCGTAGCCGCCCTCCTCGGAGTAGGAGGTGGCGGCGATGGAAATGTGCTCGGCCAGGCCGTGCTCGGTCATCACGCGTTCGTAGGTGGTGGCCCTGATGCTCTGCAGCAGGGCGGTGGAGCGGCCTCGGGTGGAGTCGGTGATGTGCGCGATGCGGCGGTGCCCGAGCGCGATCAGGTGCTCGACCACCAGCTCGGCGCCGATCTCGTCGTCGTCGAGCACGCAGTCGTACAGGGCGGAGCGGTCGTGGCGGCCGAGCACCACCAGCGGGGTGTCCCCGGCCATCTGCTCCAGTTGCGCCCTGGCGCAGGCGGGGGCGACCCAGAAGATGCCGTCCACCTGCCGGTCCACCAGCGCGTCACTGGCGCGGCGCTCCGCCACGGGATCCCGGCCGCCGCTCTGGACCATGATCGCCTGGTAGCCGCTGGCGGAAAGCTCCTCCGTCAGGCCGTCGATGATGTCGGCGAAGAACGGGTTCCTGATGTGCGGCAGCAGCACGCCGATCGTGAACGTACGCCCGCGCATGGCCCGCGCCGCGTTGTGCGGCCGGTAGCCGAGCTCGTCGATGGCCGCCCGCACCTTGGCCCGCATGGCCTCGCTGACGCCGTACGCGTTGCGCAGCACCTTCGACACGGCGGTGGTGGACACCTGGGCGTGCTGCGCGACGTCGGTGATGGTCACCCTCCGCTGCCGGTCTCGTGTGACCATGTGCCGCCTTCCCTCGACAGTACGCCGCCTGATTGTACGAGCCCGGCCCGCCGTACGCGATGGGTAACGATACCCAGCCCAGCGGCCCACAAGGAGGAAAGGTTGCGAGTCACGATTGGGAACCGTTCCCCAATAGCACCCTTGACGCCCTGCCAGGTGACGCCTACGTTAACTCGCATCGGGGGACGCTTAAAACGTTTCAACGAACCCGGAGGGGCGTTGTGAAGACCTCGCACCGCATGATGGGAGCGGCCCTGGCCGTTCTCGCGATGACGGCCCTGACCTCGTGCGGCTCGGGCTCCGGCTCTGGCTCCGAACCGGCCGCCGACGGCTCGGCCACCTTGAAATTCCTCATCGACAACAGCCTCGGGACGACGGGCACGGCCAAGGCGCTCGTGGACGCGTTCATGCAGGCCAATCCCAAGATCAAGATCGAGACGGAGACGCGGCCGGGCGGCAGCGAGGGCGACAACATCGTCAAGACCCGGCTTTCTACGGGCGACATGTCGGATGTGTTCTGGTACAACTCCGGATCGCTGCTGCAGGCGCTCAACCCGGCGCAGACCATGGTCGATCTGACCGGCGACCCTGTGCTGGCCAACGTGGCCAAGGACTACCTGCCGGTGGTGAGCCAGGACGGCAAGGCGTACGGCGTCCCGGCGGGCACGCTGACCGGCGGCGGCATCCTGTACAACCGCAAGGTCTACGAGCGGCTCAAGCTGGAGGTGCCGAAGACCTGGGCCGAGTTCATGGCCAACAACGACAAGATCAAGGCGGCCGGGATCACGCCGGTGATCTCGACGTTCAAGGACACCTGGACCTCGCAGTTGTTCGTGCTGGGCGACTTCTACAACGTCCAGGCGGCGACGCCGGCCTTCGCACAGGACTACACCGCCAACAAGGCCAAGTTCGCCACCACGCCCGCCGCGAAGGCCGGGTTCGACCACCTGGCCGAGGTGCACGCCAAGGGCTACCTCAACGAGGGCTTCGGCTCGGCCACCAACGACCAGGGCATCAAGATGCTGGCCGAGGGCAAGGGCGCGCACTACGCGATGCTCAGCGGATCGTTGCCGCCGGTGATCGCCACCCAGCCGCAGGCGGCCACCGACGTGGGCTTCTTCGGCATCCCGGGCACCGACGCGGCCAAGCACGGAGCCACCGTCTGGGAGCCGCCGGGCGTCTACATCGCCAAGACCAGCCAGAACGTGGAGGCGGCCAAGAAGTTCCTGGCCTTCATCGCCACGCCGGCCGCGGCGGACGCGGTCAGCAAGGCCGTGCCGCCGACGGGGCCGTACCGGATCACCGGGGCCAAGCTGCCCGAGGACGCCATCCAGGCCGCCAAGGACATTCAGACCTACGTGGACGAGGGCGCCACGGCGCCGGCGCTGGAGTTCGTCTCGCCGGTGAAAGGCCCGTCCCTTGAGCAGATCACGGTCGCCGTCGGCTCCGGGCTGACGCCGGCCGCCGAGGGCGCCGCCCAGTACGACAAGGACGTGGAGAAGCAGGCCAAGCAGCTGGGACTCACCGGATGGTGACGACCAGGCAGGACACCGGGCCCCGCACGGGGCCCGGCCCGGCACCGGCGCACGCCCGCGCCGCCCGCCGCAGGCGCAACGCGGCCTACCCGTACGCGCTGTACCTGCCCGCCGCCGTCGTGTTCGTGGTCATCTTCCTGGTCCCGACGGTCATGGCCTTCTACTTCGCCCTCACCCGCTGGACCCTGTTCGACAGCACCTTCGTCGGCCTGGACAACTTCCGCGACTTCCTGGCCGAGCAGAACCTGCGCATCGGCTTCCAGAACACCATCATCTACGCGGTGGTCACCAGCGGCCTGAAGGTCGTGCTCGGGCTGCTGCTCGGCGTGCTGCTCACCTCGAAGCTGCGGCTGCGCGGCTTCCTGCGCTCGGTGGTCTTCTTCCCGACGCTCGTCTCCACGGTCGCCGTCGGCATCACCTTCAGCATGTTGCTCAAACCCGACACCGGCCTGGTCAACCAGGCCCTCGCGCTGGTCGGGATCGACGGCCGCGACTGGCTCGGCGACGCCACCACCGCGCTGCTGTCGGTGGCCCTGGTGGACGTGTGGAAGGGCGTGGGCCTGGCCACCGTCATCTACATCGCCGGCATCGCGTCGATCCCGCAGGAGTACTACGGGGCGGTGGCCGTGGACGGCGGCGGCGCCTGGCACCGCTTCCGGCACATCACCCTCCCCCTGTCCTGGCCCGCCACCTACTCCGTGATCATCCTGTCGTTCATCGGGGGCCTGCGCTCGTTCGACCTGATCTGGACGATGACCCGCGGCGGCCCCGGCTTCACCAGCGACACCATCGCCTCGATCATCTACAAGCAGTACCAGGCCGGCTTCTTCGGTCTGTCCACCGCCGGGAACGTGCTGCTGTTCCTCATCGTCACGGCCATCGCCGTGCCGCTCAACTACTTCCTCGGCAGGAGGTCGGTCGCCGCATGACAGCACTTCGCAGGGCCGGCGGTGAGGTCGTCGCGCTGGTCCTGGCCACCGTGATCTTCCTGGTCCCGTTCGCGCTCATGCTGCTGACCGCCGTCAAGGACCAGACCCAGGCCACCGACCTCGACTTCGCCTGGCCCACCAACTGGCCGGTCGTCGCGAACTTCATGGCGGTCATCGAGGCCCGCGACTACATCCTGCTGCGTGCCTACGTCAACAGCACCATCATCACCGTCGGCTCGGTCGCGCTGCTCGTGGTGTTCGGCGCGATGGCCGCCTTCGTCCTGCAACGCCGGCCCGGCAAGATCGCCAAGCTGGCCGACTTCCTGGTGTTGTCCGGGCTGATCATCCCGCCCGCGGTGGTGCCGACGATCTGGCTGCTGCAGGCGATCGGCCTGTTCAAGACGTTGCCGGGGATGATCCTGGCCGAGGTCGCCTTCCACCTGTCGTTCGCGATGTTGCTCTTCCGCGCGTTCATCGCGGCCATCCCGCGCGAGCTGGACGAGGCCGCCCAGATCGACGGCTGCAACGGCTTCCGGCTGTTCTTCCGGGTGATCTTCCCGCTGCTGCGGCCGGTCACCATCACGGTCATCCTGGTCAGCTCGGTCAACATCTTCAACGACTTCGTCAACCCGCTCTACCTGCTGCCCGGCGACGAGAACGCCACCGTCCAGGTCACCCTCTACAACTTCCAGAGCCAGTACAACACCCAGTGGAACCTGCTGTTCATGGACATCGTGCTGATCACGATCCCGCCGCTGCTGCTGTTCGTCTTCTTCAACCGCAAGATCGTCGCCGGCATGACCGCCGGCGCCATCAAGGGCTAAGGAGCACCTTGCCACACGTCACCGCGCCCACGTTCGAACACCACCGCGACCCCCTCGGCATCGGCGAACCCGAACCCCGCCTGTCCTGGACCGTGACCACCGGCTCGCAGCAGACCGCCTACGAGATCGAGCTCAGCGACGGCACCACCACCGGCCGCGTCGAATCGACCGACTCGGTCCTCGTGCCCTGGCCGGGCGCCCCGCTGACCTCCCGGGAGCGGCGCGGCGCGCGGGTGCGCGTGCACGGGGGCGACTGGAGTCCCTGGTCTTACGTGGAGGCCGGGTTGCTGGAACCGGCCGACTGGCGGGCCTCCGCCGCCGCGCCGCCGCTGGAGCTGCTGGGCGTGCCCGACGGTCCCGCGCTGCTGCTGCGCCGCGACTTCACCGTGCGCGGCCCGATCACCAAGGCCCGCCTGTACGTCACCGCGCACGGCACGTACGAGGCCGAGATCAACGGCCGGGTCGTGGGCGACGACGTGCTCGCCCCCGGCTGGAGCAGTTACCGTCACCGCCTGCGTTACCGCACCCACGACGTCACCGGGCTGCTGCGTGAGGGCTCGAACGCCATCGGCGCCACCCTGGCCGACGGCTGGTACCGAGGCCGACTCGGCTTCCTCGGCGGCAAGACCGACCTGTACGGCGACCGCACCGCCCTGATCGCCCAGCTGGAGATCACCTACGCCGACGGCACCACCGACACCGTCGTCACCGACCAGACCTGGCGCTGCTCCTCCGGCCCCGTCACCGCGGCCGGCCTGTACGACGGCGAGAAGCACGACGCCCGCCTGCACCCGGACGGCTGGTCCGAGCCCGGCTTCGGCGATCGGGAATGGCTGCCCGCCGACGCGCTCCCCCACGACCCGGCCCTGCTCGTCGCCCCGACCGGCCCGCCCGTGCGCCGCACCGAGACCCTGAGCCCGGTCGAAGTGCTGACCAGCCCGTCCGGCAAGACCATCCTCGACTTCGGCCAGAACATCGCCGGCCGCCTGCGTATCCGCGTCCATGGCCCCGCCGGGCACACCGTCACCCTGCGCCACGCCGAAGTGCTGGAACACGGCGAACTGGCCCTGCGCCCCCTGCGCCACGCCGCCGCCCTCGACCAGTACACCCTGCGCGGCGGCGGCGAGACCTACGAGCCGCGCTTCACCACGCACGGCTTCCGCTACGCCCAGATCGACGACTGGCCCGGCGTTCTCGACCCGGCCGACGTCCAGGCCGTCGTCTGCCACACCGACCTGCGCCCGATCGGCACGTTCGAGTGCTCCGACCCGCTGCTGAACCGGCTGCACGAGAACGTGCGATGGAGCATGCGGGGCAACTACGTGGACCTGCCCACCGACTGCCCGCAACGCGACGAGCGGCTCGGCTGGACCGGCGACATCCAGGTCTTCGCCGCCACCGCCGCCTTCCTGTACGACTGCGTGGGACCACTGTCCTCCTGGCTCGCCGACCTGGGCGCCGAACAGGCCGAGGTGGGCACGGTGCCGCACTACGTGCCGTGGGTGTCGCTGGGGTTCGACGTCTCGGCCACCGCCGCGTGGGGCGACGCCGCCGTGCTCGTGCCGTGGACGCTCTACCAGCGCACCGGGGACCTCGGGCTGCTGCGTACCCAGTACGCGAGCATGACCGCGTGGGTGGATCAGGTCGGCTCGCTCACCAGAGATCACCTGTGGGACGAGGGCTTCCAGTTCGGCGACTGGCTCGACCCGGCCGCGCCCCCGGACGACCCGCGCAAGGCCCGCACCGACCACGCGCTGGTCGCCACCGCCTACCACGCCTGGTCCGCCCGCGTCCTGGCCGAGACGGCGGAGTTGCTCGGCCACTCCGGGGACGCGGCCCGCTACGCCGACCTGGCCGCGCACGTGCGGCAGGCGTTCCGCCGCGAGTTCGTCACCCCATCAGGGCGCCTGGCCTGCGACACCCAGACCGCCTACGCCCTGGCCCTCACCTTCGACCTGCTCGACACCCCCGAGCAGCGCGAACGCGCCGGCCGCCGCCTGGTCGAACTCGTCGAGGCCGACGACCACCGCATCGGCACCGGTTTCGTCGGCACCCCGCTCATCTGCGACGCCCTCTGCTCGGTCGGCGCCCACGACACCGCCTACCAGCTCCTCACCCAGCGCAACTGCCCGTCCTGGCTGTACCCGGTGACCATGGGCGCCACCACCATCTGGGAACGCTGGGACAGCATGCTCCCCGACGGCACGATCAACCCAGGAGAGATGACCTCCTTCAACCACTACGCCCTCGGCGCGGTGGCCGACTTCCTGCACCGCACCGTGGCCGGCCTGGCCCCCGCGGAACCCGGTTACCGCCGCCTGCACATCGCCCCCCGCCCCGGCGGCGACCTCACCCACGCCTCGGCCCGCCTCGACACCCCGTACGGAGAGGCCGCGGTCTCCTGGAGCATCGCCGAGGAGACCCTCACGGTCCGCGCCACCGTGCCGCCGGGCACGACGGCGCTGGTGGACCTGCCCCGGGACGCCCCCCGGGAGGTGGGGCCGGGCACGCACGAGTTCACCACCCGCATGTGAGAAACGGCCCCGTCCGGCCATGGCCGCCGGGCGGGGCCCAGTGTGGAAGATTCTTCCAGCACCGAGTATTTACTGGAACGTCCATTCCATCTTGTTTCGGTTTCGTCCCTGTTCGCGAGCTTTTCCTAGCGTCCTTGCGAGTGCTCAGCCGCCTCACGACGCTCATCCGCGAGGAGAGGAACCCGACACCGTGGCACGTAACCCGATCAAGATGGTCGGTCTCACCCTGTTGGCCGGCACGCTGGCCGTCACCGGCTGCGGCGAGAGCGCGGCCCAGCGAAACGACGCCGGAGGCGCCGGGCCCGACACCATCACCATCGCGCACATTCCCAGCGAGGAGCGCACCGAACTCGACGAGACCTACGCGAAGATCGCGGAGGTCATCCAGCGGGACACCGGCAAGAAGGTCGCCTTCCAGCAGGTCACCAGCTATGCGGCGGTGATCGAGGCGCAGCGGGCCGGGAAGGTGCAGATCGCGGCGTACGGCCCCTTCTCCTACGTCGTCGCCAAGGACAGCGGCGTGCCGATCGAACTGATCGGTTTCGGGGCGGAGAGCGCCGACAGCCCGGGCGGCTACCAGTCCGTCGCCAGCGTCCCGAAGAACTCGGCCATCGCCGACCTGAAGGGCTTCAAGGGCAAGAAGATCTGCTTCGTGGACCCGACCTCGACCTCGGGTTACCTGTTCCCGTCGGCCGGCCTGCTCAAGGAGGGGATCGACCCCAAGGACGGCCTCACGCCGGTCTTCGCCGGCGGCCACGACGCCTCGGTCCTGGCCGTCGCCGACGGGCAGTGCGAGGGAGGGTTCAGCACCGAGGCGATGGCCACGCAGGATCTGATCGAGACCGGCCAGCTCAAGAAGGGCGACGTCAAGGTCGTCTGGAAGTCGGAGCTGATCCCGCCCTCGCCGCTGGCGATGAGCACGAGCCTGTCGCCGGAGCTGCGCAAGCAGATCAAGGACATCTTCCTGACCAAGCTGAACGTCGACGCGCTGAAGAAGAGCGGCGGCTGCGACACGGCCAAGGAGCACTGCGGCCTGCCCGTGGAGTGGGGCTACAAGCCGATCGAGGACTCGGCCTATAGCGGCATCCGCGTGGTCTGCGAGACCACGAAGTCCGACTCCTGTAACGCCTGAGCCCGTGATGACCACACTCGGGGACACCCCCGCGATCGCCTTCGCCCGCGTCACCAAGCGCTTCAACGAGAGCGTGCTCGGCCTGGACGACGTCACCCTCACCGTGCCGAGGAGCCAGCGGGTCGTGCTGCTCGGGCTCTCCGGATCGGGGAAGTCGACGATGTTGCGGCACGTCAACGGGCTGCAGCGGCCGACCAGCGGCACGATCGAGGTGCTCGGGCGGGACGTGGGGGGCCTGACCGGACGCGGCGTACGTGACCTGCGGCGCCACGTCGGTTTCATCTTCCAGAACTTCCATCTCGTCGGCAGCATCACGGCCCTGGAGAACGTGTGCACCGGCCTGCTCGGCTCGTTGCGCGGGCCGCGCCTGGGCCTGTGGATGTACCCCAGGTCGTACCGGCGTCAGGCTTTGGTGCAACTCGACCGCGTCGGCCTGGCCGACCGGGCGTTCCAGCGCACCGACACGCTCTCCGGCGGCCAGCAGCAGCGGGTGGCGATCGCCCGCGCGCTGATCCAGCGGCCGTCGGTGCTGCTCGCCGACGAGCCGGTGGCCTCGCTCGACCCGGAGTCCAGCGCCCAGGTGCTGGAGCTGATCACGAAGATCAGCGTCGAGGACCACCTCACCGTCCTGTGCAGCCTGCACCAGGTGGACCTGGCGCTCGGCTTCGCCGAGCGGATCGTCGGCCTCCGGCACGGCCGGGTCGTCCTGGACGACCTCGCGGACAGGATCAGCCGCGCCCAGGCCATGACGGTGTACGGGGCCGGCGGCGACACGGACGCGACGGCCGCCCCCGCCCCCACCCTCGTCCCGTAAGGAGGACCTCATCACCGCGCTCGGGAGCGAACCGCGGGCAGCCGGCGAACTGCCCGCGGGACTCCGGTTCCCCCCTCGGCCGTCGCCGTCACTGAGCAAGATCGGCAACACCGCCGTCCTGCTGGCGCTGGCCGCCGCCGCCGTCTGGTCGGTGATGGAGCTGCGGATCAACGCGGCCACGTTCATCGACGGCTACGACAACGCCGTGGACTTCCTGGGACGTACGGTCCCGCTGCGCTTCCCGCCGCTCGACGAGATCTGGTCGATGGTCGGGCAGACGCTGGCGATCGTGGTCCTCGGCACCGTGCTCGCCTTCGTGCTCAGCGTTCCCGTCGCGCTGCTCGCCGCGGAGAACACCACGGTCAACCGGGGCGTGCGGATGGTGGCCCGCGTGTTCATCGTGGTGGCCAGGGCCATGCCCGAGCTCATCATGGCGATGTTCTTCCTGCGGGTCTTCGGGCTCGGCGCGCTGCCCGGCATCCTGGCGCTGGGCCTGGGCTCGATCGGCATGATGGCCAAGCTGTTCACCGACGCCATCGAGGAGCTCGACCCCGGTCCACGCGAGGCGCTGCGGGCGGCGGGGGCGGGCGACCTGCAGCAGATCGCCGGCGCGGTCATCCCCGCGCTGAGACCGGCGATGGTCGCGACCACGCTGCACCGCTTCGACATCAACCTGCGCGGCTCGGTGATCCTCGGCTTCGTCGGGGTCGGCGGCATCGGGCTGGAGATCTCCTCGGCGCTGACCACCCTGAACTACCGGCTGGGGCTCGGGCTCACCGCGATCCTGCTCCTGCTCTGCCTGGTCACCGAGTTGTTGTCCGGCGTCATCAGAACCGCGCTGCTCGGCAGGGACTACGCGCCCGCGCACGCGACCCTGATGTCGCGGCTGGGGCGGCGGCTCACGCCACGGCGAACCGGCGCGACGCGGCGGCCGGCGTACGACCCGGATCGGGTCTCGCCGCCGTGGAACGGCGCGCGGATCCGGCGCACGCTCTGGGCCGGGGCCGCGCTCGCGATCCTGGTGGCGTCCGTGATCGGCGCGCAGGTCACGGTCGCGCAGCTCGAAGGCGGGCTGGGCAAGGCACTGCACACGCTGGGCCTGTACTTCCCGCCGGAGACGGCGCAGATCGGCGACAAGCTGCTCGCCGCCATGGCGGAGACGGTTCAGATGGCCCTGGCCGGTACGCTGCTCGGCCTGATCCTGGCAACTCCCATCGGCGTCCTGGCGGCCAGGAACGTGGCGCCGCCCCGGGTCGCGGCGGGTTTCCGGATCTTCATGGTCTGCGTACGCGCGATCCCCGGGATCATCATCGGCATCTGCTTCGTCGTGATCACCGGCCTGGGCGCCACCGCCGGCGCCCTGGCGTTGTCGATCGGCGCGATCGGCTTCTTCAGCAAGATCATCGCCGACTCGATCGAGGACACCGACGTCCGGGTCCAGGAGGCGATCAGGGCCACCGGCGCCCGGGGCAGGCAGGTCTTCGTGGCCGCGACCCTGCGGCAGGTGGCGCCGTCCCTCGCCGCGCACACCATGCACCAGCTGGACAACGACCTGCGCGGCGCGACCGGCCTGGGCGTCATCGGCGCGGGCGGCATCGGCTTCTACCTGCTCAACGCGGCCAGGGTGCTGGAGTTCGGCGTCGTCACGACCTGCCTGTTGCTGATCCTGGCCGTCGTCCTGCTGGTCGAAGGGCTGGCGCTGTGGACGCGCCGCGAGGTCAAGTGACCCGCCCCCTCAAACTTCCCCATTGCCCATTCAGAAGGAAGGTGCGCATGTCCGCGCCCATGTCCGGCGGGATGACCCGCGAAGACGTCTGTTCCGAGCTGAACCAGCTCGAATCCGCCGAGGTGATCGCGCTGGCCGCGGCCTGCGTGGGCGACGGGGGCGACCTCGTGGTCACCCGGCCGCCCACGGTCGGCACCGTGGTCACCCAGGTGCGCGAGCCGGTCGCCGAGCAGCGCTTCATCCTCGCCGACGTACTGGCCTGCCAGGCCGAGGTGACCCTGCGCGGGCACCAGGGCTGGGCGATGCGGATGGGCTCGGACCGGCTGGCCACGCTCGCCGCCGCCATCTGCGCCGCCGAGTACGAGGGCGACGGCCCCCTCGCCACCGAGGTCGTCGCGCTGTGCCGGGCCGGCCGGCGACGCCGCGAGGACGAGCGCGCCGCCGAGTGGGAGCGGCTCTCTCCCACCATCGTCGAGTTCGAGGAGATCCCGTGACCATCACGGCCGCCACACCACCCTTCACCGCGCCGGGCGGCTGGCCGGCGCTGCGCGCCCTGCCCGGCGCCACGTCCCAGCGGATCTTCCGGGCCTGCCTGACGGCCCTGTCCCGGCCGGGCACGATCACCCGGCTGCCCGCCGGCTGCCTGCCGGAGCAGGTCCCGGCGGTCGTCGCGCCCATGCTCGCCCTCACCGACCTGATGACCCCGCTGACCGGCCTGGAGTCCGCCGACGCCCCCGGCGCGCGTGAGGCCGCCGACCTCGTCGGCAGGGTGACCGGCGCGAAGTACGCCGAGCCGGGCCGCGCCCGGTTCGCGCTGGCCTTCGGAGAGTCGGAGGAGCTGGCCGACCTGTCGCCCGGCTCCCACTGGTCGCCGGAACGCGGCGCGCTGCTGTGCCGGCGGGTCGCCGGGCTCTCCGACGCCGGGGCACACCCGCTGCGGCTGCGCCTGACCGGCCCCGGCGTGAAGGACAGTGCGGAACTCACGGTCGCCGGGCCGACGCCGCGTTTCTTCGAGCTCCGTGCCGGGCTGACCGCCGATTTCCCCGCGGGCGTCGACATCCTGCTGGTCACCGATGACGGGGACGTCGCGGGGCTGCCCCGTACGACCCGGATTGAGGTGGGCTGATGTACGCGGGCACCAACAAGGGCGGCACCGAGGCCATCGTCGCCGCTGAGAAGCTCGTACTCGAACGGCGGGCACTGCTGGACGGCGCGATCAGCGCCGAGTCGGTCATCGAGAGCTTCCCTCTCGCCCTCGACCGGATCATGGGCGAGGGCGGGCTGTGGGACCCGCCCACCGCGGCGGCCGCGTTCCTGCAGGCCAACGGCGATCCCGCGGAGGCGGTCCACCTGCTGCGCGCGCACCGCTCCACGCTGCCCCGGCTGGCCTTCAGCGAGCCCGTACGGCCACGGGAGATGCAGATCCTGCGCAGGATCGTGCCCGCGCACCGCCGGCCCGACGGCCCGCAACTGCTCGGCGAGACCGTCGACTACACCGCCCGGCTGCTGCACGACGGTTCCGCGGCGCTGCCCATCGAGGTGGACGACGACCGCCCGCTGGAGCACCCGGCGGACGAGCCGTTCCAGCGCTACCGCGACTACCTGGCCGGACGTGACGTGCTCGCCGGGCGTGGGCCCGCCACGGATGAGGAGCCGTTCGACCTGGCCATGGTCGCGCCCCAGCTGCCCGCGCACCGTTCCGCGCTGCTGTCGGCGATGGCGCTGGCCGAGACGGGCGGCCTGATCAACATCTGGTACCACTCGATCCTCGGCCCCGACGGCCACGCCGGCGAGTCGGTCACCCTCGGCGAGGTCCGGCACGGCCGGGTGCCGCTGCGGGTCGCCCACCCGCACAGCGGCGAGCCCGTCCAGATCGGGCGGCTGCGGGTCTCCGAGACCGAGGCGATCACCCACCTCGGGGCGCGCGGGGAGGACGCGTCCAGGTTCGACGTCGGCTACGGGATGGCCCTGGGCCAGAACGAGCGCAAGACCATCGCCACGGCGTGCCTGGACCTGGCCGCCCACCGGTTCAAGGGCACTGAGGAAGGCCGGCGGCTGGAGCAGATCCTGCTGCACACCACCGACGGGCTGGCCTCGTGCGGCTTCCTGGAGCATCTCAAACTCCCCCACTACGTGACGTTCCGCTCCCAGCTCGACCGGGCCGTCGCCGCACGCCAGGAGCAGGAGAACGAGCTGGAACGCCTGCTGACCGAGAACGAGAAGGTGGACACGACCGCATGACCACGCACCAACAGCAGGCCGAGACCGTGCTCGGCAGGTTCCTGGAGCCCGAGGAGAACGCCGGGCGGCCCGTCGTCATGGACGAGCTGGCCAAGCGGGAGGTGCGCCGCGCCGTCCTGTCCGGCGTGTGCGTGCCCGGCTACATCGTCCCGTTCGGCTCCCGCGAGATGCCGGTCGCGCGCGGCTGGGGATCCGGCGGGCTGCAGGTCACGCTCGCGATCGGCGGCCCCGACGACACCGTCAAGGTGATCGACCAGGGCGACGAGGAAGGCGTGAACGCGGTCAACCTCCGCCGGCTGATCAAGGACACGCTCGGCTGCGCGGCCACGGCGGACACCGAGGAGTCGACCATCGTCCAGTCGCGGCACCGCGTGCCCGAGGAGGAGCTGCGGGAGGATCAGCTGCTCGTTCTTCAGGTGCCGCAGTCGGAGCCGCTGCGTGCCGTGGAGAAGTCGGTCCACGAGTGCAAGCGCCGGCATGCCGAGGCCGACTACGCCAAGATGTGGGTCAAGCTGTACGAGGACCTGGCGCAGAACGGCGTGTCGAACAGCGGGGCCGGTCATCCGGTGATGGTCAACGGCCGCTACCTGATGGCGCCGAGCCCGATCCCGCGCTGGGACATCCCCCGGCTGCACGACAGCGACCACCTGACGATCCTCAGCCACGGCCGGGACAAGAAGATCTACGCGGTGCCGCCGTACACCGAGGTGGAGCCGCTCACGTTCACCGACGTCCCGTTCGAGGTGGAGTACGCCGAAGGCGCCCGCTGCGCGCAGTGCGGCAGCGCCGACACCTTCATGGTCGAGACGTCGGCCGGCGACTTCATCTGCTCCGACGTGCAGTGGTGCCTGAAGGTCCGGGCCGGGCGGGCCGATCTCGGCAGGCACCGGGAGCTGGCGCCGCTGGCGTACCTGCCCGATCCGGCCAGGCGGGTCCGCGCCCGCGCGCGCAGCGAGCAGCCGGACCTCGCCCCGGCCCCGGCGCGCGGCGTCACCGCGCCCGGCCGGGACTGGTCGCTCAAGGTGGCCGGACTGAGCAAGACCTACCCGGGCCGCAGGGGATCGTCGCAGGTGCGCGCGGCCACGGACATCGGCTTCGACGTCGCGCCCGGCGAGGCGCTCGGCGTCATCGGGGAATCAGGATCCGGCAAGTCGACCGTGCTGCGCTGCCTCATCGGCGACGAGGCGGCCTCCTCCGGCGAGGTCTACGTGGGCGCCGTCGGCCAGGGCCGGATCAACCTGCTGGACCTGACGGCCTCCGAGCGCAGGAGGCTGCGCACGGACACGATCGGCGTGGTCTACCAGGATCCGGCCGCCGGTCTGGATCTGCGGATCTCCGCGGGCGGCAACATCGCCGACCGGCTGACCGCCGCGGGCTGGCGGTCCTACCACGCCATCCGACGGCGGGCCACGGAGCTGCTGGAGCGCGTCGAGGTGCCCCGGCACCGGATGGACGACGTGGCGGGCCAGTTCTCCGGCGGCATGCGGCAGCGCGTGCAGATCGCCAAGGCCCTGGCCACCGATCCCCAGGTGCTGCTCCTGGACGAGCCGACGACCGGGCTGGACGCCTCCGTGGCCGCCGGCGTACTCGACCTGCTGCGTGAGCTGCTCGCCGAGCGGGAGATCGCCGTCGTCGTGGTCAGTCACGACTTCTCCGTGATCAGCGCCCTGACCGGCCGGGCCATCGTCATGCGCGACGGCCGCATCGTCGAGGCCGGGCTCACCGACCAGCTCTTCGCCGACCCCCACCACCCTTACACCCAGCAGCTCGTCGCCGCGGCGCGCGGCTGAGAGGCGACCATGACCGACACCCCAGTTCTGACCGTACGCGACCTGAGCAAGACCTTCACCCTGCACGCGATCGGCCGGGAGGTGGTCTCGCTCCGGTCGGTGTCGCTCACCCTGCACGCCGGCGAGCACCTGGCGCTCGTCGGATCCAGCGGGGCCGGCAAGTCGAGCCTGCTGCGTTGCATCTACCGCAACTACCTGCCGGACGAGGGCACCGTGTTGTTGCACGACGGCGACCGGACCACCGACCTGACCGCGCTCGACGACCGCACGATGGTCCGGCTCCGTGGCCGCGACTTCGGCTATGTCTCCCAGTTCCTCGACGCGCCCCCGCGCCAGGGGCCGCTGAAGCTGGTCACCAACGCCGCCAGACGGCGCGGGCTGTCGCCGGCGCGGGCCGCCGAGGCCGCCGCCGCCTCGCTGACCAAGCTCGGCCTGGAGGAGCGGCTGTGGGACGTGGACTGCGGCGTGTTGTCCGGTGGCGAACGCCAGCGGGTCAACCTCGCCGCCGGCACCGTCAGCCCGCCCCGTCTCCTGCTCCTCGACGAGCCGGTGTCGGCGCTCGATCCGGCTAACCGGGCACTCGCGCTGACCGTCATCGAGGACCTGCGGCACCAGGACGTGAGCGTGCTGGCGATCTACCACGACCTGGCGATCATCCGCCGCGTCGCCGGCCGGGTGCTGCTGATGGACCGGGGCGCGATCGTCGCCGACGGCACGCCTGACGAGGTGCTCGGCGGCGGGCATCGGGGCCTGGAGGAGGTGTACGCGTGAGCGGCACGTTGTCGTTGCCGTCCCAGGACCACCTGCCGTGGACGCTGGGCCCCGCCCCGGAGTCGTACGTGCTGTCCAACGTCCGCGTCGTCCTCGGCGACCGGGTGAGCGATCCGGCGAGCGTCGCCGTGGAGCGGGGCGTCATCGCCGAGGTCGTCGAGCGGCCGCACCCGCCGGTCGGCGACGCCGACGGTGGCGGCCTGCTGCTGATGCCGGGGCTGATCGACGTCCACAGCGACGCCCTGGAGAAGGAGCGGGCGCCACGGCCCAGCGCGGTGCTTCCGTGGGACTTCGCGCTGGCCTCGCTGGAGGGCAAGCTCGTCGGCGCCGGGGTGACGACGGTCTTCCACGGGGCCGCGTTCCAGACCAAGAGCGGCCACGGCGTGACCCGCACCCCCGCCACCGCCCTGGACGTCTGCGAGACGATCGACCGGCATCAGAGCGTCCAGGTCGACCACCGGGTCCTGCACCGCTTCACCATCCGCTCGGCGGACGGCGCGAACCTGCTCCGCGAACGGCTGCGGGCGCGCGCCCAGGACGCCGGGCCGCTGCTGCTCTCGCATGAGGACCACACCCCCGGCCAGGGCCAGTACGCGGACGTCGGGCACTTCATCGACACCCTGGTGGCCGGTGGGCAGGATCGTGCGGAGGCGACGGCGCACGTCGAGCGGCGCATGGCCGAGGCCCACCTGACCGATGAGGTCCGGGCGGCCAACCTCGCCTGGGTCGAGGAGCTGGCGCGCGAGGGCCGGGTCCGCCTGCTCGGCCACGACCCCGACTCCGCCGAGGCCATCGACGCGCTGGCCGGGCGCGGCGGCAGCGTCGCGGAGTTCCCCACCACGGTCGAGGCGGCACGGCGCGCCCGTGAGGCCGGGCTGCTGATCGTCGCCGGCGCGCCGAACGTGCTGCGCGGCGAGTCGCACTCGGGCAACGTCGCCGCCACCGAGCTGATCTCCCACGGTCTGGTCGACGCGCTGGCCTCGGACTATCTCCCGGCGGGGCTGCTGGGCAGCGTCGCCGTGCTCGTCCGGCGCGGTCTGGCCTCCCTCCCGGAGGCGGTCGGCCTGGTCACCGCCGGTCCGGCCGCCGTGGCCGGGCTCGGTGACCGGGGCCGGATCGCGCCCGGGCTGGCCGCGGACTTCGCGCTCGTGGACGACCGCACGCGCTGGCCTCGCGTGGTGGCGACCATGAAATCAGCCCGCTGACCTGGTTGAACCCTGCCCGGAGCGGTTTCAGCCGCTCCGGGCGGGGTTCTGCCGTCGCCGTACGATCAGGACGCAGAGCGTGTGCAGGACGGCCAGATGCACGAGACGGCTGGCCATCTCCTCCGAGCGGTACGCGCCCTGCCGGCTGCCGGCGACCAGCACCACGTCCGCGAGCTTGCTCAGCGGGGAGTTCGCGAAGCTGGTCAGGGCGACGGTGGGCGCCCCGTTGCCGTTCGCGGCCCGGATGGACTCGATGGTGAAGGAGGTCGTCCCGGAGTTGCTGATCGCGAAACAGACGTCCTGCGGCCCGAGCCGCCGCGCGGCGGCCTGCTGGGTCTCCACCTCGGTGGGGTAGGACACCGGCAGGCCGATGGCGGTCAGCCGGTAGGCGAGGTCCGCCGCGAACGGCGAGGACGTCCCGGTGGCGACGATCAGCGTGCGCTGCGCGTTGATCAGCAGGCCGACGGCCCGCTCCAGCAGCGCGGCATCCAGTACGCGCGCGGTGTCGAACAGGGCGTCGGCCATGTCCGCGAACACCTGCTGCCCGGCGTCGGGCGGGCCGCCGTCCACCGATCTGACGGCCGGCGAGCTCCATGCCGGATTGTGGCGCTGGGCGAGCCGGATCTTGAGATCCTGGTAGCCGGGAACGCCGAGCGCGTGGCAGAAGCGCACCACCGACCCGACCGAACTCCCCGAGACCTCCGCGAGCCGGGCGGCCGACATGTGCACGACCTCCCACGGCGCTTCGAGTACGGCCTCCGCCACCCGCCGCTCCGCCCGGGAGAACCCGGGAAGCCGGGACCTGACGGATTCGAGCACGTCCCCGGCTGCGGGCTTTGAGAGTTCCATGGTGCGGACGGTAGGCGGAGCCCGCGAAGCCCCGCGGAAGCGGAATGGGCGTTCAAGTGAGCAGCCGGTGACGGAATTTCCTTCCAGGTCACCCGCGAGTGTCGTACTTCTCCTGGTTGGTGAGCACCTCGTCCATGTGTGTCTCCGCCCACGCCTTGATGCCGCGCATGAGGTCGTGCAGCGACCGTCCGAGGTCGGTCAGCTCGTAGGTCACCGTGACCGGCACGGTCGGGGTCACCGTGCGGGTGAGCAGGCCGTCGCGTTCGAGGGCGCGCAGCGTCTGGGTGAGCATCTTCTGGCTGACTCCGGCCAGCTTGCGCGACAGCTCCGAGTAGCGCATCGACCCGGGGCTGCCGCCGCCGCACTCCCCGCCCGGGTGCGGGCCGTCGCCGCCGAGCGCGGCCAGGATCAGGGACACCCACTTGTCGGAGATGCGGTCCAGCAGGCGGCGGCTGGGGCAGCCCGCCAGGAAGGCGTCGTACGCCAGCTTCTCCTGGGCCCGTTGCTGGGCCGCCGTCGTCGTCGGCATCCGGAGCTCCTTCTTACCGCTCGGTGGCATACGCACTTCCAAGTGCGTACTTCCTATTGGAGAGTTACCCCTCCATTGTGGTGCATCGGTAACGATTTCTCCACAGGAGGCACCATGTCCACCACATTCCGCACCGCCGTCGTCCGCACCCCCGGCGGCCCCGACTCCATCGAGATCATCGACGTGCCCGTCGTCGAGCCTGGGCCCGGCCAGGTGCGGGTCGAGATCGCCGGGGCCGCGGTCAACCCCGTCGACCTGGCCGTCGCCGCCGGGGTGTTCCACGGGCGCGGGCTGGTCGACCAGCCGCACCACACCGGTCTGGGCTGGGACTTCGCCGGCACCGTCGTCGCGGCCGGGCCCGGCGTGGACCTGCCGGTCGGCAGCCGGGTCGCCGGGCTCGTCGATGGGTTCGACCGCGACTTCGGCACCTACGCCGAACAGCTCGTCGTGGCGGCGGCCGACATCGCGCTCGTGCCCGCCGGGCTCGATCTGATCGCGGCGGCCACCGTACCGACCAACGGGCTGGCCGCGGCCCAGCTGCTCGACCTGCTCGGCGACGGCGACGGCCGGCGGCTGCTGGTGACCGGGGCCGCGGGCGCGGTCGGCGGGTATGTCGTCACGCTCGCCCAGGATCGCGGCTGGCAGGTCACCGGCCTGGCCAGGGCCCGGGACGAGGAGTTCGTACGCGGCCTCGGCGCCGGCTTCACCACCCGGGCCACGCCGGGCTGGGACGCGGTGGCCGACGGCGGCGTGCTCCAGGAGCAGGGGCTCGCCCTCGTCCGGGACGGCGGCCTGTTCGCCGGCGTGCAACCGGGCGCGGCGCCGGCGGCGGAGCGCGGCATCACCGTCCACGTGGTGCTGACGCGGCCCGACGGGGCCCGGCTCGCGCAACTCCTCGACGCCACCGCGAGCGGGCACCTGCCGGCGCGGGTGCACGCCGTCGTGCCACTGGACCAGGTCGCCTCCGCCCATCGGGCCGTCGCTAAGGGCGGCGTACGCGGGCGATACGTCCTGCAGCCCTGATCAGCGGAGCGGCGCGACGACAGGACAGCGGGGCGGCGGGGGCGTTGCGGCGTGGGGTGGCGGGGGCGGCGGGTGCAGCGGGGACGCGTCAGCGAAGCGGCAGGGCGGACAGGGCGGACAGGGTGGTCGGGCGGGTCAGCGGAAGTCGGCGGCGTGGTCGGCGGCCCACTGGGCGAAGGTGTGGCCGGGGGCGCCTGTCACCTTCTCCACGTCCGGCGAGATCGGCACGTCGGCGTCGTCCAGGTAATCGCCCAGCTGCAGGAACCACTCGATCACCTCGGGCGGATAGACGTCGCGCCACTCCTCGCGGGCCTGTTCGGGGGTCAGCTCGACGAAGCGGACCGGCCGCCCGATCGCCTCGCCGATGAGGCGTACCGCGTCCGCCCGCCGTACGGGCTCGGGGCCGGTGGGCCAGTAGGTGTGGCCGGCGTGGCCCTCCTCCAGCAGCGCGACTTTCAGCACGGCGGCGATGTCCGCCTCGTGCACCATGGCGTTCGTCCAGCCCCCGAACGGCGCCCGCACCTCGCTCCCAGCCTTGATGGACGGCGCCCATTCCAGGGTGTTGGCCATGAACTCGCCGGGGAACACATGCGTCCATTCCAGGCCGGAGCCTTCGATGACGCGGTGCAGTGCGCGGTGGTCGGCCTCCATCGGGTCATCGTCGGGTGCGCTCGGATCGTTGTGGCCGAGGTGGGTGAGCCGCCGCACCCCGGCCTGCACGGCCAGTTCGATGATCTCGGCGCCGGTGGTGAGCGGCCCGTAGCCGTCGATGGCCACCAGATGCATGCGTTCGATCCCGCGCAACGCGCGGGCCAGGCCGGCGGGGTCGTTGAAGTCCCCCTTCACGGTCTCGACCTCCGGTGGCAGCGCCGCCCGTTCGGGTGAGCGGGTCAGCGCCCGCACCTGCTGCCCTGCCTGCAGGAGTTGCCGTACGAGGCTACGCCCCACAGTCCCGGTGGCTCCCGTGACCAGAATCGTCATCGTCTCCCGCCCCTTTCCGTTGAATTCGCGCACGCCGAGGCAGACCCCTGTTCGGGGAGCCCGGCGGAATTGGCCCCATTCTTACTCTTCCGCGCGCCTCCCGGCAAACGTGAACATCACGTTCACATTTGCTCTGACCTGCGGAAATACGCCGGTCAACAATCGCCCGTACATCGAATTTCCGGCCGTTCTCCTGGGCGGATCCGCCGGAGCGGGAAAGGTCGCCGGCGTGCGACCAGGCGCGGCACCGGCCCGCCCATCGTCTGAACCGAGCGCGAAGCAAAGGAACCCATCGTGAGAGGACTTGCCACCGGAACGGCGCTGGCGACGGCCATGGCGTTACCCACACTCGCCCCCGCCCGGGCAGCCGCACCGAAGAACCCGATCGCCGCCGTCAAGAAGCAGATGGCGGCCGGCAACGGGGTCAAGTTCGTCGAGCGGACCACGCTCATCGAGGGCCGGAGCCGGCGACCGGCAAAATCACGCTGGGCCGGCTGTACGCGGTCTCCCCTTCGTTCCGGACACGGCAGATTCGTTCCGGACACGGCAGATGGAACGGCCTCCGAGGTCCGAAATGTCGAAGATCGCCATCACTTGGAAGTTGAGCACGGACGCGAAAGGTCTGCCCACTCGTCCGGTCTCCACCATTCCGGCCACCGCGATCTACCCGGCCAGGGACAAGGACACGATTCTCCGCTTCGACACCCGTTACAGCGCGTGGGGCACCAAGGTCTCGATCAAGCCTCCAGCGAGCCGATAGCCCCGCTCCCCCGGCAGGATCAGCGGCCGGTCGAACCGTCGATCTGCTCGCGGAGGATGTCGGCGTGACCGGCGTGCCGGCCGGTCTCCTCGATCATGTGCACCAGGACCCAGCGCATCGACGGCGCCGGGCCTCGGCGCGGGGGTCGCGGGGCGGGGAGGGTCAGGTCGGGGCAGGCGTCGATGACCTGGTTCGCCCGTTCGACGGTCTTGCGGTAGTCGGCGAGCACGCCGTCGATGGTGTCCTGCGCGGTCGGGCGCATGGTCGCGGGCCAGTCGCCGACGTCCTCGCCGAGGAAGTAGAACCGTTCGACGAAGGCCAGGTGCTTGAGCAGCCCGAGCAGGTTCGTGCCCGAGGGTACGCCGCCCGTACGGACCTGTGGTTCCGGTGCTCCCGCGACCTTGTCCGCGATCGAGTTGCGCAGGTAGTCGAGGAAGCCTCGCAGGGTGGCCTTCTCGTCGGCGCCGGTCCGTGGGGGCGGGCTGTCCTTCGCCCGCGTTCTGGGGTGGGCTGTCATCGGGTCGCTCCGTTCCGAGGTGTGGTTGATTACGGTCATCCGGTGGCTCGCCGGACGAGCAGGACGTTGTCGATGACGGTGGCGGTCTGGCCGGCGGGCCCGGTGGCACGGCGGTGGGGCATGTCGGCGCGGGTGACGGACCAGTGTGCGGGGTCGAGGTCCAGTTCGGCGGCGATCTCGGCGGGCGTGGGGTAGTGAGCGTCCGGGTCCTGGTTCCATGACCAGGGCGCGGTGGAGCCGTGGTCGACGATCAGCAGCAGGCCGCCGGGGTGCAGGGCCTGGGCGGCGGTACGCAGGACCTGGGCGCGGAGCAGCGGGAACGGGGTGTGGAAGTACTGGGCGGAGACGAGGTCGTAGCGGCCGGCCGGGAAGCTTCTGGCCAGGTCGTGCCGTTCGGTGGTGACCAGGTCCGCGAGGCCGAGGTCGCGGGCGCGTTCGCGTACCCGTTCGACGGCGGTGGCGGAGATGTCCACGGCGGTGACGTGCCAGCCGTGCCGGGCGAGCCAGATGGCGTCGCCGCCGGCGCCGCAGCCCAGGTCCAGGGCGGTGCCGGGGCGCAGCGGCGCGGCGGTCTCGGCGAGCAGCGGGTTGACGCCCGCGTCCCAGGTGCGCCGGGCGCGATGGTGCCGCTCCCAGAACATTTCGGCATCGTCAGTGGGTGGCTGGTGATGGGTGGGATGCATCTGATCGGCCCTTTCGCGGTCCGGGTCTGCGTACGGACAGCATCGCCACCACTCATTCCCGCATGCAAGAAAAGTTGCGGATCCGCATCATCGGGCTACGGCAGCCACTGCTCAGGGATCGTCACCGTGTCTCCTCGCACTCACCGGCGGGGGCGGGCAGGCGGTTCCGGAGTCCATTGTCAGGTGACATGCGATCTGGCCGCGCGCCACCCGGAGGAGCCGTAGTTCTTACTGTTGTGCCGGCACGAAGATGGAAGACACTGTCTCCTCCTCATGTACTTCCACCGCCAGACCGGCCGGCCGCTTCCACCGTGTCACGGCGCCCCAGCAGCGGCAAAGGGGGCGGCTTTACCAGGACGGCGAGCAGGGTGACGACGGAATTCGCCACGCATTCATAGCCACTGATCACATGCCGCCACCGTGGCGAAGACGCCTTAATTACGCGGTCATGAGCGGGGCGGCATGTGGAAATCTCCCATGTCCTCCAGCCGCAGCAGGCCCGGCTGCTCGTTGGGCGACTGCCACGAATCGGTGGAACGGAGATACTCCGCCCCGCAGCGGGCGGCCAGCCGGAAGAACCACCAGCGCGCGTGCCGGTCCAGATTCGCGAATGTGCAGTGCAGGAGCGCGGCCGCCTGTAGCGACAGCAACATCTGGTTGCGCCAGTCATCACGGAAACCGTGCGTGATCAGTTCGCCGCCGACGTCACGTGCGAGCAGCATCAGCGGCGTGAAGAGGTCATGGTTCTCTCCGCCTCGAACGATCTGGTCGAACAACTCCTCCTCGGCGCGTGGGTCCTGCGGTATGTGCCTGGCGACGATGGAGAGCACGAGCATGGCCGGGTCTCTGGTCAGGGGCGCGCTCTTGTCGAAGGTGGTCAGATCGACGAGCCTGAAGTGCTCGGGCAGGAGTTCTCCCTTCCACGTGCGCGGAATCAGGATGTTGCCCGTATGCAGGTCCCCGTGCGTCAGCCCGCGCAGGTGCTGAACGTTGTGCCGGGCCACGACATCCCCCGAGACCATGGCCAGAGGATTCGGCAGGAGTTGCGGGGTTCTTTCGCCCATGAACACGATCCAGCGACGGTCCGGGCGGAGGAGCCCCTTCTCCTGCGCCCATAGGCGGAGCTTTCCCCGCTCCTGGAACTTCTCGCGAAGTTCGCTCCGCAGATAGTTGTCCGAGCCGATATCCGCATGGAGTTTCGGCCGGTTTCCGTTCCACTCGCAGATCAGCCCCCGAAACACCGCCTCGAACGCACTGATGATCTCTCGGGGTGACTCCAGCTCGGCCATCTGGCACATTTCCGTGAAACTTCCGCCGGCGACATCCTGGAGGAGGACATAACCTCCCGCACCGCCAATGGCCGGTGAATACCGCTTGAGGCCGACCAGATGGTTCTTGCAGAAGTTCTCCGGGCTCTCCGTCAACGCCGAGTGATGCCGCGCGGGTTCATGTGACGCAGGACCGGGAGGACACACCTTCGCAACGACTTTACACACGGGCTCATCGTCATTGGGCGGAGGCGTCACGACCAAGGCGAGCAGCCGGCTCTCCGTATGGCCGCTTTTCGCCCACTGCGGTGTGCTCACCGATATTTCGTAGTTCAGCGCGGCAGCCATGTCGTCCAGGGCCCGTGCGGCCGGCTCCCCCAGCTCCCGCACGATGGTCTCACGGTGCTTGGGCCTCGTCTGACGGAGCTCATCCGTTTTTCCGTCGGCTTCCAGCTGATCGAGCTCATGCAGGAGGTCGTCCGGGTCGTTGAAGAGATAGCGATGGTTGTCCAGGTACGCCTGCTCGGCCGCCGGCAGTCTTCTGCGCACGATCTTGCCCCTCACCGCGACGAGGAGCGTCTGCTCAACCAGCACCACCGCGCGGTCCACACCCTCCATGGCCGTGATCAGTGCCTCAACGGCGCCGGACTGGGCCATTCCGCCCCGCGGGGCTTCGTCGCGCAGCGCTCGATCCATCTCCTCTAGTTGCTCGTCCACCGTCCCCTCCGTGGCAGCGGCCCGAAATTTCATGGCATAGCGCTGGTTGGGGGATCGGTGCGCGGTGGGCACCTCGAAGCCGAACGCGCCGGCGACCTGCACGACAGCGTCCTCGACCTTGGCGAACGCGCCATCGTCGCCGTCCGTGACCCTGATCTCCAGCGCGGTGGACTCGGGCACGTCCCACTCGCCGAGCGCGAGCGCGGAGGCCTCGTCAAGGCCGAGCGACCTGCCTTCCTCGAAGGTGGCCTCGTAGAGCGGATCGCCCAGTTGCCGCCGGCACTCCTGTCTGCACGCCTCGTGCTCCCCGGTCATCCACGGCGCGCCCATCTGCGGCGGTCCGTTCGTACGCCAGTTCTCCTCCAGGGCTCCCAGGAGCCGGGCGGCCAGGGGCGGTTGCCCGAGCGCCAGGAAGATCCGTGCCGCCGTCTCCAGTGCCAGCAGGGTTCCGAGCGTGTCATGGAAGCGCTGCTTGATACGCAGGCTCGCCCGGACGTTCATCAGCGCCTCGTCGACCCGCGAGGTCGCCAGCGCGCTGCCGGCCAGCGCCCAGTACGCGTGGGAACTGACCCACAACTCGCCGCGCTCCTCGCACGTCCGCAGGCAGTCCCGCAGCACTGCCTCCGCCTCGGCCGGATCGCCCTGCGCCGTCAGCACCAGCGCCTGTTCGACAATGGCCGGCGCCAGGCCGGGATTGAGCTCGGAAAGGTCGGGGGTGAACGCGACCGCCGTTCGCAGCAGTTCGAGGGCCTCCCGCAGGTCGCCACGGAGCAACGCCGCGGTGCCCAGCATCTTGACGGCCAGGGTCGCCGCCCGTGCGTCGCCGATCTCACCCGCCTCGGCCTTGCAGGTCTCGGCCATGCTCTGCGCTCCCTCGCTGTTGCCCTGAGCGCTGTAGACGTAGGACAGCACCCACAGGGCGTTGCAGCGTTCCTCGCTCAGCTCGGGGTTGGCAGCCAATGCCTGTTCGATGTACTGCTGTCCATCGCGGGCGAAACCGCAGCACACCCACATGAACCACAACGAGGACAGCAGCCGAAGCGCCAGCACCTCCTTGCCCGCCGACCCGAGCGCGTACTCGATCGCCGCCCGGACGTTGCCGTGCTCCTGGCGCATGCGCACGAACCAGTAGATCTGGCGCGGCCCCGACCAGGCGTCCTCGCTGCGCCGGGCCAGGCTCAGGTAGTACTCCAGGTGGCGGCGGCGCAGCTCGTCGGACTGGCGGAGTTCGTCGAGACATTCGCCGCCGTATTCGGCCAGGCTGTCGAGCAGCCGGTAGCGTCCGCCCGCCCGATCGTTCCTGAAGATCAGGATCGACTTGTCCACCAGAGCGCTCAGCAACTCGGGGATCGACTCCGCCGGCAGCCGCTCATCGGCGCAGACGCAGCTGACGGCGTCCAGCTCGAAATCGCGGGCGAACACGGACAACCGGGCCCACAACAGCCGCTCGGCCGGCTCACACAGCTCGTGGCTCCAGGCGATCGCGGCGCGCAGCGTCTGGTGGCGCGGCAGCTCGGCACGGTCGGCGCCGGTCAGCAGGCTGCGGCGGTCGGCCAGCAACTGCTCGACCGACGATCCCCGCAGCCGTGCCGCGGCCAGTTCGATCGCCAGCGGGATGCCGTCGAGCCGGCGGCACAACTCCGCCACGGCCCCGAGGTTGCCCTCGTCGAGCACGAAGCCGGTCGCGCTGTCCTCGGCCTTGGCCGCGAACAGTTGCACCGACTCGTTGGCGAACACCGGGTGCCTGCCGGGCACTTCCAGCGGCGGCACGGGCACGACTCGTTCGTACGGGAGGTGCAGCGGTTGCCGCGAGGTGACCAGCACCTTGATCTTGGGAGCCGCCTTCAACAGTTCGTGCACCAGCTGGGCGCAGCCCCGCACCAGGTGCTCGCACGTGTCGAGGACGAGCAGCAGGTGGCGCTCGCCCACCCACTCCCGCAAAGACGGTGACTCGGCCCGCGAGGACCCATCAGTGAGGCCGAGCGCTGCCGCGATCGCCTGCTCGACCGCGCTCGCGTCCTTCAGCCGGGCCACGTCGACGCACCACACGCCGTCCGGGTACTGGGCACGCACCATGTGCGCCAGTCGCAGGACGGTGCGCGACTTGCCCACCCCTCCAACGCCGGTCACTGTCACCAGTCGTGAGTCGTGGAGCCGTTTTTCGAGAGTGGCGAGCAGCCGGGCCCGCCCGACGAAAGTGGAGGATTCGGACTGCAGGTTTCCGCACCGCCGGAAATTTTTATTCGACATGACCATTCCCGTGAGCAAGAGATCAAGTGTGACGTAACCCGAGGGGGAAGGTTGACGCCGGGCCCAGAAATGCCGATATTAGCGTGTCCGCGGTCGCAGCGAACATGAGCAATCAGGGACCATGCCGATCATCTTAGACGCGAATCTCCGCACTCTCTTTTTTTCATGATTGAATAATCCAGATATGCGACGCAAATTCCATGCGCACACGTAAGCACCCATTCCGCCGGTGATCGCCACCGACGGGGGACCTTTCCCACTTGCAAGGAAAGTTGCGGATCTGCATCATCGGTCTCATGGACAATCCCGCAGAAGACGTTCTGGCCGGAGTGGGGCCGCGGCTGCGTGCCCTGCGCCGGACGCGTAACGCCACGCTGGCGGCGCTGGCGAACGAGACCGGCCTCACCGCGAGCACCCTGTCCCGGCTGGAGAACGGCAAGCTCCGCCCCACCCTGGAGCAACTGCTGCCGCTGGCCCGGGCGTACGGTGTCCCGCTGGATGATCTCGTGGCGGCGCCGCCCACCGGTGACCCGCGCATCCACCTGCGCCCGGTACGGCGATCCGGGCTGGTGCTGGTGCCACTGACCAGGCGGCCCGGCGGCGTCCAGGCCTACAAGGTGATCTATCCGCCCGCCGGCGAGGCGGCCGCGATGAAGATGCAGACCCATGAGGGATATGAGTGGTTCTACGTGCTCAACGGCAACGTCAGGTTCGTGCTCGGGGAGCAGGAGTTCCTGCTCGGCGTCGGCGAGGCCGCGGAGTTCGACACCCGCATCCCGCACTGCATCGGCAGCGCCGACGACCGGTCCGCGGAACTGCTCGCCCTGTTCGGACCCCAGGGCGAGCGCGCCCACGTGGCACCGGGCGGACACTGAGGCCCGGCGCGGCCCGCCAGTCGGCACAGCGAGCACGGAGGACCCGCGCAGCCGTCCCGCGCAGGCTCAGCGGGCGCTGAAATCGCAGCGGGCGCTGAAGTTACAGCGGGCGCTGAGGTCGCAGCGGGCGCAGCGGGACGGATCAGCCCGCCGGAAGGCGCAGGGCTATTACGGCGATGTCGTCCAGGCCGGTGGTGGGCAACTCCGCCAGGAGCTGGTCGCAGAAGCGGTCCAGGGGCTGTTCGGCCAGCGACTCCGCCATCTCACGCAGCCGTTCGAGACCCCGGTCCAGGTGCTCGCCCGCCCGCTCGACGAGACCGTCGGTGTAGAGCAGGAGCGTGCTGCGCGGCGGCAGCGGCTCCGTGTGCGACAGGCGTGGCCCGTCGTAGGGCGAGCCGAGCAGCGGGCTGATGCCGTCGCTCAGGAAACGGCCCTGTCCCTCGCAGGTGACCAGCAGCGGCGGTGGATGCCCGGCCAGCGCGTAGTAGAGCCGGTAACCGTCACCTGATGCCTCCACCCGCGCGAACACGCACGTCGCCGTGACCTCCCCGGACAGGGAGTCCATCGCGCCGTTGAGCCGGGTGAGGATCTCCCCCGGCGGCTCGCAGCGGTCCATGGCCAGGGCGCGCAACATGTTGCGCAGCTGGCTCATGCCCACGGCCGCGCTCAGGTCGTGGCCGGCCACGTCGCCGATGGCCAGGACCGGGACGCCGTCGGACAGGATGAAGGAGTCGTACCAGTCCCCGCCCACCTCCGCCGCGGTCGGGCTGGCCCGGTAGCGGGCGACGATCTGCAGGTCGGGCAGCGACGGCGGTTCGGCGAGCAGGCTGTACTGCAGGGCCAGCGCGATCTGCTGCGCGCGCTGGTAGCGGATGGCCCTGCTGAGGGCGTCGTGGGCGTGGTCGAACATGCGGTTGAGCAGGTTGACGTCGGCCTGGCTGATCGGCGCACGGTCGCCGCACGTCACGACGTTGACCACGGCGGGCACGGTTCCGTCCACGATGACCGGCAGGATCAGCATGCTGTTGGCGTCGTTGGCGACCAGCCACGGCCGCGTGCCCGCGGGACAGGAGTCGGGCGGTGGCGACCCGGGAGGGAACTTCTTGAGCACGGGCCGCCGGCGGCGTACGGCCTTGACGAAGGCGTTGCCGGCGGAGAGGCGTTCCTCGCTGTAGGGCGGCAGCCGCACCACGCCGGGACGCGCGGCCGTGGCCAGCCGCTCCACGACGAACGGGGCGCCGCCGTGCCGCTCGTCGGTGAGGTCGGTGACGAGGTAGACGCCGCAGCCGTCGGCCAGTTCCGGCACGATCACGTCGGCCAGCGCGCCGAGCATCTCCTGCGGGCTCCTGAGCTGCGCCGTGGCGGTGGCGGCACGTTCCAGCAGGGTCTGACGCCGCTGTTCCTGCCACTGCTGCTCGATGTCGGTGCACGAGCCCACCCACTCCAGCACCCGGCCGTCCTCGCAGATCGGCACGGCTCGGAGCAGGAAGTGCCGGTAGCCGCCGTCCACGGTGTGCAGCCGGTAGATGTGCTCCCACATGTCCGTCACGTCGCTGACCGCCCGCGACCAGGACTCCATCGTCGCCGCGCGGTCGTCGGGATGCACCATCGACAACCAGCCCTGACCCCGGAACTCCTCCCACGACTGGCCCGTGACCCGCCCCCAGCTCCGGCTCGGCTCGTTCACGTAGCCCTCGCTGGTGGTCACCCAGAAGATCTCCGCGCTGACCTGCATCAGGCTCTCGTAGCGCCGCAGGATGCGGCGGCGCTCCTCGGCGATCTGCGCCACCCGGCTCACGGCGGTGACCTGGTCGGTCGTCTCCGTCACCACCACCAGCACGCCGTAGTCGCCCGGCCCGAAGGTGATCCGCGACAGGCTGGAGGTGAAGAACCGCTCCTCGCTCGGCCTGCCCTTCATGGGCAGCTCCGGCTCCGCCGTGGTCACGATCGGCTCGCCGGTGGAGTGCACGCGATCGAACTGCCGCGAATAATGCCGCTGTACGAAGTCGGCGAACGCCTCCTCCAGCGGCACCTCACCGCCCGGGCTGCTGAACTTGGCGCGGTAGACGGCATTGGTGTAGATCAGCCGGTGCTCAGGGCCCCGCGTCACCGCCACCCCCACCGGCGCCGGATCGAGCATCTCCAGCGACAGCCCGCTCTCCCCGTGATCGTCGGCAGCTCCCATGGTGACCTCCCCCCGATGGCCACAGTCACCCGGAGCCTTACCCGGCCGCGACCGGCGGGGAACACGGGGCGGCCGGTCAGGAATGTCCGGGCAATGCCCGGTCGCTTGCCCTGTCCCGCACCGGGCCGGGTGACCAAAAGTGGTAGGCATGGGACTGGGACCACATCGGGCTTCGGCCAGGACGCGGCAGACGTACGAATTCGGACTGCTCGGCCCGCTCATGGCCCGGGACGGCGGGCGGGCGGTGGAGTTCGGCTCGCCGAAGCACCGCATCATCGTGGCGACGCTGCTGCTGGACGCGGGGCGGGCGGTGACCGTCGAGCGGCTGGCGGAGACGATCTGGGGCGACGAGCCGCCCAGGAATCCGCGCCGCGCGGTCCAGCTCTACCTGACCCGGATCAGGACGTTATTGGGCGACGGGGTGATCACCAGCCGGCGCAACGGCTACGCGATCGAGGCGGCGCCCGAGCAGACCGACCTCGGCCGGTTCGAGTTCTGGCAGCGTCAGGCCGGGCAGGCGGCCGCCATGGGGGACCTGGACGCGGAGGCCACCATGCTGCGGCTGGCGCTGACACAGTGGCGCGGGGACCCGCTGACGGACGTGCCGTCGGAGGCGCTGCACCACGAGGACGCCCCCCGGCTGCGGGAGCAGCGGCTGAAGGTGCTCGACCGGCGCATCCGGGCTGACCTGCGCCAGCGGCGTTACGCCGAGCTGATCAGCGAGCTGCGGGCGCTCACCGCGCGCCACCCCTTCGACGAGCGGTTCCGCGGCTACCTGATGACCGCCCTGCACGCCGTCGGCCGGCGGGCCGACGCGCTGGAGACGTACCACACGGCTCGCCGGCAGCTCGCCGAGGAGCTCGGCATCGCTCCCGGCGAGGAGTTGCGGACGTTGCACACGCGGATCCTCACGGACGACGGCTCGCCCGCCTGTCGCCGGCGCTGGCGGGCGGCGTCAGGTGGTCCTGGAGTTCGCGGTGCCGGAACTGGTAGGTGGCGCCACTGACGCGCAGCAGCCGGGCCTCGCAGGCCCAGTCGAGAAAGGCCCACAACCGCAGCGGCAGCAGGCCGCGCGCGGCCGCGACGGCCAGTCCGATCGTGGTACGGGCCCAGGCGACCGCGCCGAAGGCCAGGCTGAAGGTCACGCTGCCGATGAACGCGCACAGCAGCGACCGGACGACGTCGTTGTTCATGACGAACACCAGGAACGCGGCGACGGCGCCGATGAAGCCGAAGGCCAGCCCGTTGGTCGCGTTGCGGTGCAGGGCCTCCTGCGGGCGGGCCAGCTCCGCGTCCCTGCTCCAGCCGCCAGTGGCGATCTTGAAGACGACGCCCAGCGTGAAGGCCAGGGTGAAGGCCGCGGCGACGCCCAGGGCCAGCGGCAGCGGGCCGGCGTCGGCCAGCCGTAGCGGCGGCAGCCCGGTGATCGCGCCGCACAACCCGAAGCCGAGCAGGGTGAAGGGTTCCGCGCGGATCGCCTCCGCCACGGTCATGCGCTCGGCGCCCCGCCGGCCGGCCGCCGTCAGCCCGATGATCGCGCCCAGCACCAGTCCGCCGATGCCGCCCGCGGCGACCGCGAAGCCGGGGCCGAAGGCCCTGCCGCCGGTCAGCGCGAGCCCGGCCAGGCCGCCGAGCACGCCGGCCGGCACGCCGGCCAGGGCTCCCAGCAGGCCACCGGTCATCCGGCGCCGGCGCGGCACCCGGGTCCGCCCGCCGGCGGCGGCCGGCCAGGGCGTCATCGACAGCGCGGTGGCGACGATCACCCAGGCGGCCATGAGCGCCAGGGTGAGCGTCTGCTCGGGGCCGCCGAGGTCGCCGGCCGCCGAGCCCGTCCAGAACGCCAGCATCGCGATGACCGCGAAGAGCGCGCAGCCCAGGGTGTGCAGCACCCGGACCCGCCGCCGGCCGCCGATGGGCCACAGCAGGTGGGGGACGATGTCGATCGCCGTCAGACCGGGCGGCGGCCGATCCGCCCCGACGCCGGGGCCGCGCCGCCCAGGGGCGGCCCGATCCGCCCGTACGCCATGGTCGGCCTGCTCGCGCAGGTGGGCGGCCAGTTGCACGAGCCAGGCGTGCACCTGACCCGGCTGGTACGGAGTGCCGTGGGCGGCCCGGGGCGCGAGGTCCGTCGCCGCGGGCACGTAAGCCTCCAGCAGCCTGCCGGCGATCCGTGCCGCCCCCTCACCGGGATCGGCCGCCGGATCCGCGCGGAGCAGTTCGGCCGGGTCGTCGCCGGACTCCACGGCCGTCACCGTCAGCAGCAGCCGCCACGGCGTGGCGAGCGCGGCGCGCACCGCCCCGCCCGCCGCCCCGGAAAGCGCCGCGTGGATGGCGTCGCGGTGCGGGGCGTGCAGATGGCCGTCCGGCCAGCGGGCGCGCAGGTAGGTGCCGATCTGCCCGGTGTCCAGGTGGTGCAGCCTGACCAGGGCGGCGTCGTCCAGCCCCGCTCCGGCCGCGCGCAGCTCGGCGTGCCGGTCGGCGCGGCAGGTCACGACGACCGCGCCCGGCCGCCGTCCGGAGAAGTCGCTGTAGCGGTTGAGCTCGGCCAGCAGCCCGATCGCCCGGCGCGGCGGGCCCGGCGACGGCTCGGGGTCCAGTTCGTCCAGGCCGTCCACCACCGGCAGCACCCGGCGATCGCGCACCAGCCGCTGCGCGTCCCTGGCGGCCAGGCCGAACTCCTGCGCGAGCTGCTCGGCCAGCCAGGCTTCGAACGGCCTGCCCAGGGTCCACCTGGCCGCGTTCAGGCGTACCGGCACCGGCTGGTCCCTGCCCGGCCGTCCGCCTGCGGCCAGCACGGGCTCCAGCAGTTGCAGCACCAGCTCGATGGCGAGCACCGTCTTGCCCGCCCCCGACTCCCCCACGACCAGCAGGCGGCGCGGGCTCAGGGCGTGGAAGAAGCGGCCGATCTCGTGCAGGTCGTGTTCGGCCTCGCCATCGTCGCCGTCCGGGCCGAAGGGCAGCGGCGCGAGGTTGTAGCCGCCGAGCAGCCCTTTGCGCGCTCTGTCCTCCTCCCGCAGCACCCGCCGGGCGAGCAGTTCGACGGCCGGATCGGGATCCTGGGACAGGACGCTGCCCACGGGCGGCGGTTCGGGCACGGGCTCGGGCGCGGCCGGTTCCGCCAGGGCCGTCCTGGCGGCCCGCCAGCGTTCGAGCTCGCCGGGGATCAGCTCGGGCGGGTGGTCGCAGTAGTGGAAGCAGGCGGTGACGAAGGCGCGTACGAAATCCCACCGGGGCAGCCGGTCGGCCTGCCGCAGGACGTGCGAGGTCGTGCTCTTCGGCAGGGCGTCGACCTTGGTGCCGTCCGCGGTGGCGATCTGGCCGCCGAGCGCGCGCAGCCTGCTCAGGGACGGCTCGCCCGCCCACTGCCGCAGCAGGGCCAGCGAGCGCACGAAGTCCGCCGTGCCGCCGGCCTCGGCCGGGCCGGGCGGTCCCGGACGTTCCGCGGTCATCCGTTCCCCGTCCGCGCCAGCGACCACACGAAGTTCGCGTCGCCGCGCCGCCGTCCGTCCACGCATCGGCCCTCCAGCGTCTGGACGTGGCGTGACTCCATCAGGAAGTTGCGCGCCTCATCGGCGTCGACCAGCTCGCGGCCGACCGCGATGGGCACGAACCCGTGCCGGGGGATGTAGACCCATCGGCCGCGGTCCCAGTCGTAGGGGTCGAACCAGCGGTGGCGCACCGTGCCGGACACGCGCACCTCCGGCCCGTCCCTGGTCAGGACGAACGAGCCCTGCGAGCGCAGCAGGCTCATCCTGCTCACGTAGAACAGCTCCGTGCCGATGAACGCGCTGATCCGCGCGTCCCAGTAGTCGTGCAACCAGCTCGATCCTCCGTCGTGCAGCGACTTCGCCTCCCTGGTGAGCTGCCGTTCGAAGCGGCGCTGGTTCTTCCGCTCGGCCTTCTTGATCACCTTGAACGAGCGCAGCCAGCGCAGGGACATCGTCCTGGACGTGCCCACGCCATCCATGAAGTGTTCCAGGAAGTCGGAGGCGATCGGGTGGAAGTCGCGGCCGCCGTCGATGATCGAACGGAACAGCGCGACCAGTTCGGGGACGGGCCTGCCCGTCCGCCGCCGCAGACCTCGCAGGAACATGCGTGCTCTCTTCATGATGGTGTCCGGGGTCACGGGCACGTCCGCCGGTACTCCTCCTCTCGTACAAGGGTCTCCCATTCCTCGCGGGTGAGATCACGGCCCGCGTTGGCGCACGCGGCGGCCACCAGGTCGGCGGGGGTGCGGACGTTCCAGAGCCGCGCGGCCCCGTCGCCGCCCACCGTGGCGAGCGACGCCCCGTCCCGGCTGTAGGCGAGGCTGGTCACGCCGCCTTCGTGGCCGCTCATCGCCGTTCCGAGCGCGCGGTGGATCCGCAGGTCCCACAGTTGCACGCCGCCGCCCATGGAGCCGGTGGCCAGCACCCGGCCGTCCGGGCTGAACTCCATCGCGCTGGTCGGCCCGTCCTCGTTGACCAGGGCGACACCCGCCGGGCGGCGGCGTTCGACGTCCCACAGCCGTACGGTGTCGTCGGAGGCCGTGAAGGCCAGCTTCGTGCCGTCGGGGCTGAACTCCAGGTCGTTGACCAGCCCGCCGGCGGACGCGGGCGGCGAGGCGGCCGGGATCTCGCGGCGGGCGGCCACGTCGAAGATCCGTACCCGGTCGTCGGCGCCGGCGCTGGCCAGCTTTTTGCCGTCGGAGCTGATCGCCAGCGCCGTGATGACGCTGGTGTGGGAGGGCAGGTGGATGCGCGGCCCGATCTCCGTGCGGCGCGCGACGTCCCAGAACGCGATGTCCTGGTCCACCTGGACGGCGACGAACCTGCCGTCGGGGCTGAGCCTGGGCAGGCCACGCAGGGCCGGCTCATGGGCGATCTCGCGGCGGGCCGCGAGATCCCAGAGCCGCAGTCCGTCCGAGCCCGAGGTCAGGAGCGTGCGCCCGTCGGGGGCGAACTCGATGACCGACACCGGGCGGCGGGGGCCTCCCGGTCTCAGCGGCGGGCCGGCCGGCCGCTGGGTGGCCGTGTCCCACAACTGGATCGAGGGGTCGTTCTCGTCGGCCGCCCCGGTGGCCAGCGTGCGTCCGTCGCGGCTCAGCGCGACGGCCGACTGCGCGGGCATGCGGGTCCCGATCTGGGTGCGGATGCGCGGGTCCGCCAGGCGTACCACGCCGTCGAAGCCCGCCGCGGCGACCACGTTGCCGTCCGGGCTGAACGCCACGCACTCGAGGACGTTCACGTTGCCGGCGAGCACGAGGAGTCGCTCCCGGCTGGCGGCGTCCCACAGGACCATGCGGCCGCTGCCGCCCGCGGTGGCGATCCTGGTGCCGTCCGGGCTGAAGACGATCGCGTTGAAACCGGCGTTGCGGTCCCTGAGCGCGCCCGTCCGCCTCCCCGAGGCCACGCTCCACAGCAGGGCGGTCTTGCCGTGGCTGACGGTCGCGAGGGTGCCGCCGTCCGGGCTGAAGGCGACGTCGAGGACGGTGTCGTCCTGCCTGGCGATGGGGGCGCCCAGCGGGCGGGAGGTGGCGGGGTCCCAGAGCCGTACGGACTTGCCGCTCGCGACCGCCATCACCTTGCCGGTCCGGTCGAACGTCACCTTACGGACGATGCTCGCCAGCTCGCGCCCCTGGTCGGGGCGGCCCATGGGGAGGCCGTGCGGCCGGTGCGTGGCCGCGTCCCACTGCCGGACGACGCCCTTGAAGTCGCCCGTCACGAGGGTCTTCCCGTCCGGCCGGAACGCCAGCGCCGACACGACGTCCCGGTGCGTCAGCGGCGGGCCCAGCTCGCGACGGGTGACCACGTCGTAGAAGCGCACGGTGCCGCCGCACGCGGTGGCCAGCGTCCGGCCGTCGCGGCTGAGTGCCAGGTGGACGTCCGAGCAGTCGAACCGCGCCCGGGCGATCGGCGCGCCGATCTGCCGGCGCGTCGCCGTGTCCCAGATTCGTGCGGTGCCGTCGTCGCTGCCCGTCACGACGATCGAGCCGTCGGCGCTGAAGGCCAGCGCCATGACGCCGCGCGTGTGCCCGGTGAGGGTCCCCCTTCCGGTACGGGTGGCCGCGTTCAGCACCCGGTTGCGGGCCTCGTCGGTGTCGGCGATCTTCCACGCCGCCACGGCCAGCAGCGAGGACATCGTGGAGTCGCCGGTGACCTCGCTCTGGGCGGCCAGCTGGCGCGAGATCGCCCGCGCGCGTTGCAGGACGGCCTCGTCCGCCGCGACGACGGCGGCGCCGGCCGCGCAGATCGCCGCCACCGACAACACCGACAGACCGGTCATGACCATACGGCGGCGGCGGCTCACGCGCCGTGCCTCCCGGATGGAGGCCGCGATGAACCGCTCGGCGGTGGGGCCCGGCGGGGGGAAGCTGTCGGGGTCGCGGTCCCAGCGGGGCCGGCTGTCCTGGACCGCCAGCAGCCTGGGGCCCCGGTAGAGGAAGGCGGGGTCGCGGTGGTTGCCGGCCCACTGCTCGGCGGCGTCCAGCAGGCCGTCGTAGACCGTTTGCGCGGCGAGGTCGGGTTCGAGCCACTGGCGCAGGGTGGGCCAGGCCGTCAGCAGGGCGTCGTGGGCGATCTCCACGGTGTCCTCGTGCAGGGTGAGCAGGCGGCGGCCCGCGAACCCGGACAACAGCGCCGCGATCCCGTCCCCGCGCCCAGCGCCCTGCCCGCTCCGCGTCGACGCGGCGGCGTGCAGTTCGGCCAGCGTCGCCCTGCGCCGCGCCACCTGACCGCCGGCGGTGATCACCGTCAGCCGGCGGAAGATCCTCAGCGCGGCCTTGCGATCGTCGGCGGGCAGTTCCGCGAGCGCCTCGTCGGCCGTGCGCCGCACGGAGTCGTGGACCCGGCCGGACTTCTCGTAGCCCAGGACGGTCAGGGTGTCGTCCTCGCGTTTCAGCCAGATGTTGCACAGTGCCTGGGAGAGCAGGGGCAGGGCCGCCGCCCCGTAGCGGTCGGCGGCCGCCTGGCCGGTGCGCAGGTCGTCCAGGATGATCTCGACCAGGCCGGTCTCGATCTTCAGGCCCGCCGCCGCGGCGGGTCCGGTGATCGCCAGCCGCAGGTCCGGCTCCGCCATCGGCTCGACGATGACCTGGCCGTCCTGGATGGCCTCGGCGAAGTACGGGTAGGCGGCGCAGCGGTCCCAGTAGTCCGCGCGCACCCCGATGATCACCGCCGCGCCCCCGGGGCCTTCCGTCAGGGCGTGCAGGGTGCCGATGAACGCCTGGCGCTCCCGCTCGTCGCTGACCAGGGTGAACAGCTCCTCGAACTGGTCGACGACCAGGACGAGCCGACGGCCGGGCGATGGGACGGCCTCGTGCGGGACGTCCCTTAATCGCCTTTCCGTCTTCTCGGCGTCGCCGCCGAACGCCTGCGTCCAGGCTGCGGCGAGCGTGCGGAACGGGTTGGCGGTCGGTGTGACGATCAGGCGCGGCCAGTCCCGGGATCCGGCCAGCGGCAACATGCCCTCCGCGAGCGCCGGTATCAGCCCCGCCCGCAGCAGCGACGACTTGCCCACGCCTGAGGCGCCCGAGACCAGCAGGATGGAGCCGTGCTCCGTCAGCCGCCGTGCCAGCCGGTCCACGAGATTGCGGGTCGCCCGCGTACGCCCGAAGAACAGATTGGCTTCCCCGGTCTCGAACGGCGCAAGTCCTTGGTAGGGGGGTGCATCGTGCGAATGGCCGCCTTCCTCCCGCTCGCCCATGGCGCTCATTCTGGCCAATCGCCGCCGTTCCCATCAATCGCGTTTGACGGGAAGTCACGGGTGGCCGGGGCCGTCCGATTCCGTCCAATGTCGTCCGACTAGTGGCTTGAACAGCATGGACACCGTTTCGATGGTCATGTCAGCCCGCACCGACCAGGGCCGACGAAATCGAACGGGGGTGTCGGAAACGTGGGGGATGCCTGTGCCGGGCTGTCGTTGGGGACGCTGCTGCGGGGCTGGCGGAAACGGGCGCTGCTGACTCAGGAGCAGCTCGCCGAACGGGCCGGGCTCAATGTCAGGACCGTGCGCCGTATTGAGAGCAGTGGGCTGTTACAGCCGCGCACCACGTCCGTTCTGCTGCTGGCCAAGGCCCTGGAGCTGAACGGCGCGGAGCAGGCGATACTGAGCGCCGCCGCCCATGGCCGGTCTCTGCCTGCCGGACTCGCCGATCCGGCGTCGCCGGAACCGCCGACGGCGGCCGAGGCGCCGCCGGTGACCGGGGCACGACACGGGGCCGGGGCGCCGCAGGTGACCGGGCCGCCGCACGCGACCGGGGCACCACGCGGGGGCGAGGCACCACACGGGGGCGGGGCGCCCCATGGGGCCGGGGCACCACACGGGGGCGGGGCGCCCCACGGGGCCGGGGCGCCGCACGCGACGGGGGTGCCGGCGGCCGCCGGGCCGCCGTTGTTGACGACCTGGCCGCCGGTGGCCGAGCCACCAGCGGTGGCCGGACCCGTGACCTGGCCGCCCGTGACTGGGCAGCCGGTGACCGGGCAGGCGGTGACCGGGCAGGCGGCGGTGCTCTGGGCTTCGGTGGCCGGGCCGCCGCCGGTGACCGTGCCCCGGCAGTTGCCGGCCGATGTGGCCGTGCTGGCCGGGCGGGATCGCGAGCTGGCGATCGTGCAGGATCACCACAGCGCGCACACCGTGCCGGTCGTCTGCGTCAACGGCATGGCGGGGGTCGGCAAGACGGCGCTGGCCGTGCACGCCGCGCACCGGCTGGCGCCGCTGTTCCCCGACGGCCAGCTCTTCGTGGACCTGCACGGCCATGCCGAGGCCACGGAGCCGGTCAAGCCGGGCGCGGTCCTGGCCCGCCTGCTGCGTACGCTGGGCGTGCCCGGCGAGCACATCCCCTGGAACATCGACGACCGCGCCGCGCTCTACCGCAGCGTGCTGGCCGGGCGCAGGGTCCTGATCGTGCTGGACGACGCCGACGACGAGCACCAGCTCCATCCGCTGCTGCCCGCGAGCCCGGGATGCCGCGTGATCGTCACCAGCCGCCGCCGGCTCACCTGCCACGGCGACGTCCGCAACGTGTCCCTGGACGTCCTGCCGGTCGCGGACGCGGTCACCCTGTTCAACCGGGTGGCGTTCAACCGGGTGCCGTCCAACCGGGAGGCGGCCAACCGGGAGGCGTTCAACCGGGTGGCCGGGCCGGATCCCGTCGCGCCGGCGGACGTCGTGGCCGAGGTCGTACGGCACTGCGGGCTGCTGCCCCTCGCCATCCGCATCGCCGCCGCCCGGCTCCGGGCGCGGCCCGCCTGGGGCGTACGGCACCTGCTCGACCGGCTGGCCTGCGACCGGCTGGCCGAGCTGACGGACGGACGGCACGGCGTCTCCGCCGCCCTGGATCGCTCCTACCAGCGGCTGCCCGCCGAGCAGCGGCGGGTGTACCGGCTGCTGGGCGCGGGCGGCAATGCGGACTTCGGCCCTGACACGGCCGCCGTGCTGCTGGACACGAGCCTGGCGCGGGCGAGACGGCTGCTGGACCAGTTGCTGGACGCCCATCTGCTGCAGGAGCCGGCACCCGGCTGGTACCGGATGCATCCCCTGGTGCACGATCACGCCGCGGCGCTGTGGCCGGCGGATGCCGGCGCCCACGATCGGAGCTGCGATCTTGCGGCTCCGGAGGCCGGTGAGAGAAGATCACTTCTGTGCGGGCGCTGATTCTGACGGGGCCTCCGGCCGTGGGCAAGAGCACGATCGGCCGGCTCGTCGCCCGGGAACGGCCATGCGCCGCCTTCATCGACATCGACGACGTGCGTCATCTGGTCGTCAGCGGCCATGCCGCGCCCTGGGACGGTCCCGCGGGCCTCGCCCAGCAACGGCTGGGGGTGCTCAACGGCTGCGCGCTGGCCGGGAACTTCCTGGACGGCGGCATCGACGTGGTGATCGCGGACGTGCTGACGGACACCACCGCCGGGCTCTACCGCTCCTCGCTGCCCGACGTGCTGATCCTGAAGCTGGAGGCGGACTTCGGCGAGGCGGAGAGGCGGGCGGGGACCCGTCCCGTGCACGTGACGGCGGCGGAGTTCCGCGCCATGCACGACCAGCAGGCCGACTTCACGGGCTACGACATCCGGTTGGACGTCACGAAGCTGCCCGCGCAGGAGGCCACCACGCAGGTGCGGGACCTCTGGTCCACCCGCTGAAGGTCTCCCCGAACGGAGAGGGCCCGCCCGCTGAAGGTCCGCCCGAATCGTGAGGGCCCGCCCGCTGAAGGTCCGCCCGAATCGTGAGGGCCCGCCCGCTGAAGGTCCGCCCGAATCGTGAGGGCCCGCCCGCTGAAGGTCTGCCTGAATCGCCTGCCCGCCGAAGGTCTCCCCCGTCCGTGTGCGTCAGGTCCTGAGTTCGACGATCGTGATGTCGGGCGGCGCGCCGACCCGTACCGGCGGTCCCCAGAAGCCGGCCCCCTTCGTCACGTACAGCTGCGTCTCGCCGAAACGCTCGTAGCCGGCGAGCGTCGGCTGGGCCCAGCCGGTCAGGAGGTCGAGCGGCATCATCTGGCCGCCGTGGGTGTGGCCCGAGAGCTGTACGTCCACGCCGTGCCGTACCGCCTCGTTGACCTGGATCGGCTGGTGCGCCAGCAGGACGACGGGGCGGGCGGGGTCGCGGTCGCCGAGCGCTCTGGCGTAGTCGGGCCCGTCGGCCTGGCGGGCGCCGGTCACGTCGTTGACGCCGGCGAGGTCGAGGGCGGGCAGTTCGACGCGTTCGTTGCGCAGCGGGCGGATCCCCAGCTCGCGCAGCTCCTCGATCCACTCCTCGGCGCCCGAGAGGTATTCGTGGTTGCCGGTGACGAAGTACGTGCCGTACCGGCTGCGCAGGTCGCGCAGGGGTGCGGCGGCCGGGGCGAGCTGCTCGACGGTGCCGTCCACGAGGTCGCCGACGATGGCCACGAGATCCGCCCCGGTGCCGTTGAGCAGGTCGACGATGCGCCGCGTGTGGGAACGTCCCAGCATCGGCCCGAGGTGGATGTCGCCGACCAGCGCGATCCGCAGCCCGCTCGCCCGCGGCCCGCCACGGCGCAGCCGTACGGTGACCCGGTCGAGGCGGGGCGGACCCAGCGCCGTCACCATGCCGTACCCGACGATGCCGGTCGCCGCCGCCCCGGCCGTCACCGCGATCGAGCGGGCGAGGAACACCCGCTTCGCGGGGTCGGGAGCACCGCTCACCGCGGGCCGTGCCGCTTTGGCCCGCCGCCTGCGCAGCACCGCGGCCACCAGCCGCACGGGCTCGGCCAGGATGAGCAACATCAGCAGGTAGATGGCCAGCCCGTACCAGATGTTGCCCGGCCAGGCGATCCACCGGGACACGGCGATGTCCAGCACGAACGGGGTGATCAGCGCGGCAGGAATGAACAGCGCGAGCACCATCGCCAGCACGGTGCCCGCACGGCGCGCGGCCGACCCGGGTGGCGTGGTGCCGCGGACCAGCCTGGCCCACAGGTAGAAGTGCACCAGTAACCAGGCCACCGATTGGCCCCACACCCAGCCGGGCATCGACATGAATCCCCCTAACGAGCGGACAGGGCCTCAAGACTCGCCCTGTCGGCGGCTTCCCGTCGTCGTCCGGCCGCGGATCCGTCCCGTACGCGTGACGGAGTAGTCGCGCCCCCGTCGCTCCACCCGTAGTTGTACGCGCACGCCCACCGGCGTCCGGTTCTCATGGAGTTCTCAGGCGGAGTTTGTAGCACTTTTGGCTTAATTTTATGAATATGGGGTGATGGAGCGCGGGCCGCAGGAAGCCGGTGCGGCCGAGCCTCAGCGGGCCGTGTCGGGGAGGGCCAGACGACTCGCCGTCGGTGGCGGCGCGCTCGTCGTCGTGGCGGTGCTGGCGTACTGGCTGGGCAGCGGCAGTGGGAACAGCGGAACGGCCGCGCCCACGCCGAGCCCGAGCCCGACGCCCAGCGCGACGCTCACCGTGCCCGACCTCTACGAGAGGGTCGGCCCGTCGGTGGTCGTCATCCAGGCCGGCGAGTCGTTCGGCACCGGCGTGATCGCGGCCGAGGACGGGACGATCCTGACGGCGCATCACGTCGTCGAGGGTGCCAAGGACGTCAACCTGACGTTCGCCGACGGCACCAAGGCCAAGGCCGTGGTCGCGTCGGCGAACCCCAAGCTGGACGTGGCGGCGCTCAGGCCCGCGAAGCTGCCGGAGATCGTCGTCCCCGCGACGCTCGGCGGCGGCGCGGCCGTGGGCGCGGATGTCGTGGCGATCGGCAACCCGCTGGGCCTGACCTACAGCGTCTCCACCGGCGTCGTGTCGGGCCTGAACCGCAGATCCCAGGACGGCGACCTGAGCGGGCTCATCCAGTTCGACGCCTCCGTCAACCCGGGCAGCTCCGGCGGCCCGCTCCTGGACGCCCGCGGCCTGGTCATCGGCATCGTCGTCTCGATCGCCGACCCGGGCGGCGACGAGGCGTTCGCCGGCATCGCGTTCGCGGTGCCGATCGGCGTGGCTCTGGGCGGCGCCGACGGCGACGGCCCGCCGGGCGACGGACCCCTGATCTGACCGGCGAGACGGAACCCCGACCTGACCGACACGAAGGAACACGCCATATGACCTCGACCAACCAGTCGGCCCACCCGCTCGAACAGGTGTTGTTCGAGGTCAAACGCACGATCGTCGGACAGGACGTGCTGCTGGAGCGAATGGCCGTCGCGCTGATCGCCGACGGCCACCTGCTGGTGGAGGGCGTGCCGGGCCTGGCCAAGACGCTCGCCGTACGGTCGCTCGCCGCCGCGATCGCCGGGACTTTCCAGCGCGTGCAGTTCACCCCCGACCTGGTGCCGGCCGACCTCGTGGGCACGCGGGTCTACCACCAGCACTCCGGGGAGTTCCGTACGGAGCTCGGCCCGGTCTTCGCGAACCTGCTGCTGGCCGACGAGATCAACCGCGCCCCCGCCAAGGTGCAGAGCGCCCTGCTGGAGGTGATGCAGGAGCACCAGGTGACGATCGGCCGTGAGACGTTCAAGGTGCCCGAGCCGTTCCTGGTCATGGCCACGGAGAACCCGATCGAGTCGGAGGGCACCTATCCGCTGCCCGAGGCGCAGGTCGACCGTTTCATGATGAAGGTGGTCGTCGACTATCCGACGCAGGCGGAGGAGCAGGCGATCGTCGCGCGGGCCCTGCGACCGCCCGAGCCGCCGCAGCCGATGGTGACGGCCGCTGACCTGCTCCAGATGCGGGTACGCGCCCAGCAGGTGTACGTCGACCCGGCGATCGTCGACTACGCGGTACGGCTGGTCACCGTGACGCGCTCCCCCGCGACGGCCGGCCTCGGCGAGCTGGAGCGGTATGTCACCTACGGGGCCAGCCCGCGGGCGTCCATCGCGCTCGTCACGGGCGCCAGGGCGCTGGCGTTCCTGCGCGGGCGCGACTACGTCCTGCCGCACGACCTGTCCGAGCTCGCGCTCGACGTGCTGCGCCACCGCCTCGTACTGTCGTACGAGGCCCTCGCGGACGACGTCGACGCCGACACGATCATCACCGGGGTGCTCGGGGCCGTCCGCGCGCCCGACGTCGTCCTGCAGAATCGCTGAGCCATGGCAACCGCCCCCGAGAGGCTCCTGCTCCGCCTGGAGTGGAAGGTCGTCCGCAGGCTGGACGGCCGGCTCCAGGGCGCCCACCGCACCACGCACCGCGGCTCCGGGATCGACTTCACCGGGTTGCGCGCGTACAGCGAGGGCGACGACGCCCGGCACATCGACTGGAACGTGACCGCCCGGCTGGACGAGCCGCACCTGCGCGTGTTCACCGAGGACCGGGAGCTGACGGTGTGGCTCGTGCTCGACCGGTCGGCGTCGATGGCGGCCGGGCGGCCGGGGCGCGGCAAGCACGACGTGCTGGCCGAGCTCGCGCTCATCCTGGCCCGGCTGTTCGGCCGGGGCGGCAACCGCGTCGGCGCCCTGCTGTTCGACACCGGAATGTTGCGCGTCGTGCCGCCCGGCACCACCCGGCGGCACGCCCTGCGCATCGCCGCCGAACTGGCCCGCACCAGCGGCACAGGCAGCGGCACAGGCAGCGGCGCCACCACCGATCTGGCGGAGATGCTCGACGCGGCCGGACGGCTCGCGCGCCGCCGCGCGCTCATCGTCGTGTTGTCGGACTTCATCGGCGAGGGCGACTGGGAACGCTCGCTCCAGCGCCTGGTACGGCGGCACGAGGTGGTCGCGCTGCGGATCGTGGACACCGCCGACGACGTGCTGCCCGAGGCCGGGCTGGTCGTGGTCGAGGACGCCGAGACCGGCGAGCAGCTCATCGTCGACTCCGCCGACCCGCTGCTCCAGGTACGCTTCCGCGCCGCCGTGGACGAGCGCGACGCCCGGCTGGCGGCGGGCATGCGCCGGGCCGGGGTGCCCGTCCACCGCGTCGACACCGACCGCGACCTGGCCGAGGCGCTGGTCGAGGTCGTCGCCCGAACCCGGGACCGGTCGCCATGAGGCAACTCACCGAGACCGCCCACCACCGGATCAGGAGAGGGCCGGGCAAGGTCAGAGGGCTCATGAGGCCGATCGGGGAGGCCGCATGACCCTGTACTCGCCGCTCCTGCTGGCCGTCGGGCTGCTCATCACGGCAGCGCTCGCCTGGGCGGCCGTCGTCTCGGCGCGCCGGCGAACGGCCACGCTGGCCGCGGCCGGGGTCGCCGTGCCGGGCGGCCGGCGGGCGTACCTCGGAGCCGGCCTGACGATCGCGGGCGTGGCCGTACTGGCGGTCGCCACCGCGGGACCGGCGGCCATGGTGCCGGTCCCCAGGACCGCGGGCACCGTCATCCTCGCCATCGACGTCTCCAACAGCATGAACGCCAATGACGTCGCCCCCACCCGGCTGGCGGGCGCGCAGCGCGCGGCCCGCGCGTTCGTGGCGGCCCAGCCCGACAGCGTCGACATCGGAGTCGTCGCGTTCGAGCGGGGCGCGCTCACCACCGCGCGCCCCGACGCCGATCACTCGGTCGCGCTCAAGGCCATCGACCGGCTGAAGGTCGCCGGCGGCACCTCGCTGGGGGCGGCCATCACGGCCTCGCTGACGGCGATCACCGGCAAGCAGGTGGCCGTCGGGCGGGACGGCGACGTACCCGACATCGGTTACTGGCCGTCGGCGACGATCGTGATCTTCTCCGACGGCCAGAACCAGGGCGGCGACCTCGAACGGGCCGCCACCGTGGCCCAGAAGGCGAACGTGCACATCCACACCGTCGGCGTCGGCACGGCGGCCGGGGCGACCGTGCGGGTGGACGGCTACCACCTGCAGACCTCACTGGACGAGGACACCCTCACCCTGATCGCGCGGACCACCGGCGGCGCCTACCATCCCGCCTCCGACACCGCGCGGCTCGACGGGATCGCCGACACGATCGACCTGCGGCTCACCGTCTCCGACGAGCCGCTGCCCCTCGCCGGCGCCCTGATCGGGCTGGCCCTCGCGCTGCTCACCGCAGGAGCGGCGCTCACCGTGCTCCGGTCTGGACGGGTGATCTGAATGTCGTTCTCGTGGCCGTGGTTGCTGCTGTCCATCCTGGTGATCCCGCTGATCTTCGCCATCCGCTGGTGGGCGCTGCGCCGTCGCCGGCGGGCCGCCGTGCGGGTCACCTCGATCGCGCTGGTACGCACCGCGCTGCCCGGCCGTACGCGCTGGACGCGGAAGATCCCGGCCGCGCTGTTCGTCGCCGGGCTGGCACTCCTCGCGGTCGGCGCCGCCCGGCCGCAGGCGTCGGTGCCGGTGCCGCAGACGTCGGCGACGATCCTGCTCGCGCTCGACACCTCAGGCTCCATGTGCTCCACGGACGTGGACCCCAACCGCATCACCGCCGCGCAGAAGGCCGCCGCGGAGTTCATCGAGTCGCAGCGGGGCGGGCCGCGCATCGGCCTGGTCACCTTCGCGGGCAGCGCGGGCCTGCTCGTCCCGCCCACCGACGACACCGACGCGCTGATCAAGGCGCTGGAGGGGCTCACCACCTCCCGTGGCACCGCGATCGGGCAGGCCATGCTCACCTCGATCGACGCGATCGCCGAGGTGGACCCGTCGGTCGCCCCCACCGGCGCCGACCCCGTCAGCGGCGGGGAGGGCTACGCCGGCGCCGCGATCGTCGTGCTCACCGACGGCGCCAACACCCAGGGCGTCGATCCGCAGACCGCCGCCCAGGAGGCGGCCCTGCGCCGCGTCCGGGTCTTCCCCATCGGCTTCGGCACCACGAACCCGTCCCCGATGGTGTGCGCGAACTCCCAGTTCGACGGCCGCGGCTTCGGCGGCTGGGGCGGCGGTTTCGGGGGTCGCGGGGGCTTCGACCGTGGCCGCAACCCCCGTACCATCGACGAGCCCGCGCTCAAGCAGATCGCCCAGACCACCGGCGGCTCCTACCACCGCGCGGAGAACGCCGACGAGTTGCAGAACGCCCTCGACGCCCTCCCGGGCAGCTTCACCGTGGTCCGCCGGCAGGTCGACACCGCCGCGGCCTTCGCCGCCGGCGGCGCCGTCCTGATCACCGCGGCCCTGTCGTTGTCCCTCTGGTGGAACCGTCCCCGGATCCCGGCCCGCTGACCCCGGAGAGCGGGCTCACCAGCCCTTCCTGATGACGTCGGCGATGTGCCGGCGCTGCTCGTCGGTGACCCACCAGCCGGCGGGCACGCAGACGACGCGCGGGGCGACCCGGTCGAGTGCGGGCAGGTGGGCGGCATACTTGCGGACGACCGAGTGGAGGTCGTTGCGCTCGTGGACGTTGCTGGCCATGATCCCGGCCTCGTCCATGCGCTGGAAGAACCCGTTGCGGTCGTCCACCTTCATCGGATAGATCCAGAAGGAGTGGGTACGGTCGTCGGCCCGCTCGGTCAGCTCCAGCCCCGGCACGTCGGCCAGTTCCTCGTCGTAGAAGGCGGCGTTGGCGCGGTTCCTGGCCAGCGCCTGCTCGGCCGTGTCGAGATTGGACAGGCCGATGGCGGCGTTGATGTCGTTCATGTGGAACTTGTAGCCCCACTCCGCGACGTCGGGCGGGTTGCGCAGCCGGTCCGCGGTGCGCGGGATGCCGAACCAGCGCAGCAGCCTGGCCCGCGCGTGCAGTTCCTCGGTGGGCAGGACGACCGCGCCGCCGTCGCCGGAGGTCAGGTGCTTGATCGCCTGGAAGCTGAAGACGGAGATGTTGCCGTGGCCGCCGATGTGGGTGCCCCGGTAGGAGGCGCCCCACGCGTGCGCGCAGTCCTCGATGACCTGCGGCCTGAAGCCGTACATGGCCTCGGCCTTGTCGAGGATCGCGGCGAGCCGGTCCAGGTCCACGGGGTAGCCGCCGAAGTGCACGATCACGATGGCGCGGGTGCGCGGCGAGATCTTCCTGGCCAGGTCGTCCAGGTCCACGTTGAGCGTGGCGGGGTCGATGTCCACCCACCGGATGCCCAGCCCGTTGGCCAGGATGGCCCAGTTGGTGGCCTCCATCGTGAGCGGGGTGGTCAGCACCTCGCCGTCGCCGTGCGGGCCCTCCCCCGCGACCAGGCGCAGGGCCAGGTGCAGGCCGGAGGTGGCGCTGTTGACGGTGACGACGTACGGGTTGCCGATGCGCTCGGCCAGTGCCCGCTCGAACGCCTCGACCTTGGCGCCCTGCCCGATGCTGCCGCTGGCCAGCACCTCGGACACGGCGGCGGGCGCCTCTTCGGACATGGCCACCTTGAACAGGGGGATCATCGGTTCTCACCGTCCAGGGTGAGGCCGTTCAGCTGGGCGTAGAGCTCCTGGCACTCGACGTAGGTCGGCAGCAGGCCGCGCTCGGCCGCCTCGCGCAGGGTGGGCGCGGTGCGGTCCTTGTCGGCGATCAGCAGCTCGGCGCCGGTGTCCGGCCAGGGCAGCGCCAGGTCGGGGTCGAACGGGTTGATCTGCACCTCCCGGCCGGGGGCATAGGTGTTGGAGCAGAGGTAGACCACGGTGGCCTCGTCGGTCAGCGGGGCGAAGCCGTGCGCCAGCCCTTCGGCCAGGTAGAGCGCGTGCCGATTCTCGGAGCTGAGCTCGACCGCCACATGCTTGCCGTAAGTGGGAGAACCCAGCCGGACGTCCACCACGATGTCGATGATCGCGCCCTGCGGGCAGGTCACGTAACGGGCCTGGCCCGGCAGCGAGACCGCGTGCAACCCCCTGATCGTGCCCTTCACGGACAGCGAGCAGTTGACCTGCGCGACGTTCATCTCGTGACCGACCACCTCTTTGAAGGCAGGCGAGCTGAACATCTCGAGGAAGTGCCCCCTGTCGTCAGGGAACACCTGCGGTGTCACTAGGTAAGTGTCCGCCACGTCCAGCCGATTCAACTGCATCGGTGTGCACCCTTCTGGATACGTACGTATCAGTCCGACGTTTCATGGTTGGTGCTAGGAAGTGGCTCCAACAACCCCCTAACAACCCTTAACGGCTCCCCGCTCCCATGAATAGTGGTGATCGCACGACGTCCAGCGGCAACGACGGATACATCCGGAAATGAGCCTGATCGTACGTGGAGACCATTATCCTGACAACACTCTTTCCCTGGCCGGTGAAAAAGCTGGAGCGCCAGTACTCGATGCCGGTCGTGGGCGGGTGGGACAGGTCCGTCGCGGTCAGCGCCCTGAGCGGTCCGGTGACCCGGGCGAACCACTTATCCCGACCTGGCGGCCGAGCTGCCATTTCCCGTTGCCTTTCGGCCGGGCGGCCGTGACGGCGGCGGCGCGGACCCGGATAGCGCTGTCTCCGGCCCGTGGTTAGGGGGGATAAGGGGTTGGTCGCCCCCCACGCTGCGATTAGCGTCCGTTTGGTATTTGCCGCCTCGACGAACGGATGATGCGTTGACGGTCATTCAGGTGAATCCCCGGTTGGATGGCCGCGCTCCGGCTGCCCGCCTGGCGCGCCTGTTCGCGCCGGGTTCCATCGAGCCGATGCACGACAGCGACGACAGCGGCGTGGCCACCGCGCGCGGCCGGCTGGGCGACAGCAACGTCGTCGCCTTCTGCACCGACCCCGCCGTCATGGGCGGCGCGCTCGGGGCCGAGGGCAGCGACAGGATCGTGGCCGCCATCGACGAAGCCGTACGTTCCGGCAGTCCGGTGATCGGGCTGTGGCACTCCGGCGGCGCCCGGCTGGCCGACGGCGTGGAGTCCATGGACGGCGTGGGCCGCATGTTCGCGGCCATGACGCGCGCCTCCGGACGGGTGCCGCAGATCTCGATCATCCTCGGCCCGGCGGCCGGCGCCGCCGCGTACGGCCCCGCGCTGACCGACGTGACCATCATGGCGCCGGGCGGCCGGATGTTCGTCACCGGCCCCGACGTGGTGCGCAAGGTCACCGGCGAGCAGATCGACATGGAGGCGCTGGGCGGCCCCGCCACGCACAGCGCGAAGTCCGGCGTGGCGCACCTGTCGGTCGCCTCGGAGGAGGAGGCCTGCACCGCCGCGCGCACGGTGACCGCGCTGCTGACCGGCAAGCCGGTCTTCGACGCCGCGGCGGTCGGCGACAACGGCGACCTGGCGGCGCTGCTGCCCGACAACCCACGCCGCGCCTACGACGTACGCCCGCTGGTACGGGCCATCCTCGACGAGGACGGGCCGTTCGTGGAGCTGCAGCCCCGCTGGGCGCCCAACATGATGATCGGCCTGGGGCGGCTGGCGGGCGGCTCGGTCGGCGTGCTGGCCAACAACCCCCTGCGCAAGGGCGGTTGCCTCGACTCGCTGAGCGCCGAGAAGGCCGCCCGGTTCGTCAGGATGTGCGACTCGCTCGGCGTGCCGCTCGTCGTGCTCACCGACGTGCCCGGCTACCTGCCCGGCGTGACGCAGGAATGGGACGGCGTGATCAGGCGCGGCGCCAAGCTGCTGCACGCCTTCGCCGAGGCCACGGTGCCCCGGGTGACGCTGCACACCCGCCAGTCCTACGGCGGCGCCTACATCGCGATGAACTCCCGCTCGCTCGGCGCCACCGCGGTCTTCGCCTGGCCCGGCACCCGGATCGCGGTGATGAGCTCCGAGGCGGCGGTCGGCATCCTGCGCCGCAAGGAGCTGGCGCAGGCCCCCGAGGCGGAGCGCGAGTCGCTGCAGCTGAAGCTGGCCGCCGAACTCGAACGCAGCACCGGCGGCGTGGACAGGGCCAGGGCGCTCGGCGTCGTGGACGAGGTCATCGAGGTCGCGCACACCCGCCGCAAGATCGCGGAAGCGCTGGCCGCCGCGCCTCCGGCCCGTGGCCGGCACGGCAACATCCCCTTGTGACGATCCGGGGCAAGAAGACCGGCCGCAGTTTCCCCATCATCCACGCCTGACCGAAAGGGAGGATCGTGCCGTACGCGTACGACCCGGAACTTCTGCCCCTCCTGGACCTGATCCCCGACGTCGCGCTGGACGAGGTGATCAAGCGGGACGCACCGGTGATTGACGAGGCCCTGGCCGCGCAGGTGGCCGAGCTGCTGCCCCAGTACACGCCGCAGCGGTCGGTGACCGTGGAGGAACGGCTCGTGCCGGGCACGCCCGAGGTGCCGGTACGCCTGTACCGGCCGGCGGGCTCGTCCCTGCCCGCGCTGATCTACCTGCACGGCGGCGGGTTCGTCTCCGGTGACCTGGATCTGTTCCATGTGCGCAACCTGCGCTTCGCCGACCTCATCCCGGCGGTCGTGGTGGCCGTGGACTACCGGCTCGCGCCCGAGAACCCCTTCCCCGCCGCGCTGGACGACACCTACGCCACGCTGGATTGGCTGGCGGGCGCTGCCCCGGAGCTGGGCGTCGACCCCGCCAGGATCGGTGTCGCCGGGGACAGCGCGGGTGGCAACCTGTCCACCGCGCTGGCCCTGCTGACCCGTGACCGTGGCGGGCCGCCGCTGCGCTTCCAGTGCCTGGACGTGCCGGTGACCGACGATCGGCTCCAGACGCCGTCGATGAGGCAGTTCACCGACACGCCCATGTGGAACCAGCCCAGCGCGGTGCTGAGCTGGCGGTACTACCTGGGTGAGAACAACGGGGAGGTCTCGCCGTACGCGGCGCCGATCAGGGCAGAGGACCTGTCGGGTTTGCCGCCCGCGTACGTGTCGGTGTGCGAGTTCGACCCGCTGCGGGACGAGGGCATCGCCTACGCGCAGCGGCTCGTCGAGGCCGGCGTGCCGACCGAGCTGCACCTGTACCCGGGGGCCTTCCACGGCGCGTCGGTGTTCTCGGACACCGGGGTGGCCGGGCGCATCAACGCCGACATGGTCGACGCGCTGCGCCGCGGCCTGCACGACTAACGGCCTGCACGACTAACGGCCCGCACGGCTGACGAACCTGTGCGACTGACGAACCTGTGCGACTGATGGCCCGGCGGATGCGACCGCATGCCTCCGGGCCTCAGGCGGTGCCGCGTTGTTCGCTCGGTGCGGCCTCGGCCGTGACGGATCTGAGCATGACGGCGGCCAGGATCGCGGCGACGGCGAGCATGCCGGCGCCGACCAGCGCCGACACCTGCATGCTCGCGGTGAACGCCGTGCGCGCCGAGTCGAGGACCGCCTCGCCGAGCCGGTCGGGCAGGCCGGCCGCCACGTCGGCCGCGCCGCCCAGGGTCTCCCCCGCCGCCCGCGCCGTCTCCGGCGCCAGCCCTTCGGGAGGCACGAAGGCCGACCGGTAGACGGCCAGCCCCATGCTGCCCAGGACGGCGACGCCCAGCGCGCCGCCCAGCTCGGTGCCGGCCTCCAGGGCGGCGGAGGCGGCCCCGGCCCGTTCCGGCGGCGCCACCGCCACGACGAGGTCGGACGCCAGCGCCTGCACCACGCCGATGCCGCCGCCGAGCAGCGCCAGCCCCAGCACGAGCACCGCCCGGTGGGTGTCGTGCCCGACCAGCGCGAGCACCGCGAAACCCACGCCCGCCGTGAACAGCCCGCCGGCTATGGTGAAGCCCGGCCTGAACCAGCGCACCAGCGCGGCCCCCAGCAGGGCGCCGACCAGGGCCATGGCCGCCGCGGGCAACGTGAACAGGCCCGCCACGAAGGGGGTCAGGCCCAGCACCATCTGCAGATACTGGGTGATGAAGTAGAACACGCCGACCAGCGCGAAGATCGCCAGCGTGTCGGTGAGCAGCGAGATCCCGAAGCCGCGGTCCCTGAACAGGTTGAGGTCCAGCATGGGATCGGCCAGGGAGCGTTGCCGGCGGACGAAGGCCCAGCCGAAGGCGAGCCCCACGGCGATCGCGAGCATCACCTCCGGTGCCGGGCCGCCGCCCGCGAGCTGCTTGACCCCGTACACGATCGGCAGCACGGCGGCCAGCGACAACACCGCGCTGAGCAGGTCGAACCTGCCGGGGTTCGGATCGCGCCGCTCCGGCAGCAGGATCGGGCCCAGGACCAGCAGCAGGGCCATGATGGGGACGTTGATGAGGAACACCGCGCCCCACCACACGCGCTCCAGCAGCCAGCCGCCCACGATCGGGCCGAGCACGCTGCCTCCGGCGAAGCCGGCCGCCCAGATCGCGATGGCCGTCCGGCGCTGGCCCGGGTCCTGGAACATGTTCCTGATCAGTGCCAGCGTCGGCGGCATGAGTGTGGCGGCCGCCGCGCCCTGCAGGCCGCGGGCCACGATGAGCAGTTCGGCGCTCGGCGCGTACGCCGCGGCGGCCGAGGTCAGCCCGAACGCGGTCGCGCCCAGCAGGAGCAGTTTTCTGCGCCCGATCCTGTCGCCGAGCGCTCCCATCACCAGGAGCAGGCCCGCCAGCAGGAAGGCATAGACGTCCACGATCCACAGGAGTTGGGATCCGCTGGGGCTCAGGTCGGCGGACAGGAAGGGCACCGCGAAGTACAGGACGGTCACCGTGATGGAGATGAGCAGCACGGGCAGCACGAGGATGGCCAGCCCGAGCCATTCTCTTCGTCCAGCCATTGTCGGTCCGTTGTTCACCGATCCCCCTCACGTACGTGGCACGCATACGACGTACTCATCTTGTCCAGGTGAGCCTATATATCCTTTTAATAGATAGTCCAGCCCTCTATTTCGTCACACTATTACGTCACGAAAATGGCGTGTTAGAATTTCGTCACACCGATGGTGCTGCGACGAAATGAAGGGCCCATGCCGAACTGCGCACAGTGTGGAAAGACCATGGAGGCCGCCCCGCGCGGGCGGCGTCCGCGATACTGCTCGCGCTCCTGCCAGGCACGCGCCTATCGCGCACGGGCGGCCGCCCGGACGGAACCGGCCGGGGTGTCGCGACCGTCGCCCGCCATCGCCCCCGTACCGGACGAGGCGCCGCAACCCCCCGCCGAAGGGCTGAGCGTGCAGCGGATCGTCGCCGCCGCCATCGCCATGGCCGACGCCGAGGGTCTCGACGGGCTGTCGATGCGCCGGGTGGCCACCCGGCTCGGGGCGGGCACCATGTCGCTCTACCGCTACGTCCCCGGCAAGGACGCCCTCATCGAGCTCATGGTCGACGCGGTTCACGGCGAGGAGCGGCAGGCGCCACCCGCCGACGCCGGCTGGCGCGTGCTGTTGCGGTACGCCGCCCGGCGGGAGTGGCGCCTCTACTCCCGCCACCCGTGGTTGCTGCAGACGGTCGCCACCACGCGTCCGCCGTTCGGGCCCAACGTGCTGACCGAGCTCGAACGCACGATGCAGGCGATGGACGGCCTGGGCCTCGCGCCGGTGATCACCCACTGGGTGGCCATCGCGGTCAGCGCCCAGGTGCAGGGTGCGGCCCTGCTGTTGGTCAGCGAGGTCGAGGAGGAACGGCGTACGGGCAGGACCACGCTGCAGTGGCGGGCCGACAAGATGCCCGCCATACGGGAGATTATCGACACCGGGCAGTTCCCCATGCTGACGCGGCTGCTGGAGGAGCAGGACGACGTGGCCGACATCGACGCGTGGTTCGAGTTCAGCCTCAACCGCCTGCTCGACGGCCTGGCCGTCTTCGTGGAGAGCGAGACGCGGCCGCCGAGAACGCTCTGAACCCCTGCTAGCGTGGCTGGAGTTGCTCCTGCGCGTCCGGCCCCGCCGGCACCACGATGGTCGTGAGCACCAGCCCGTCGCGGGCCAGCCACCGCCCCCTGAACCCGGTGATCGCGAGCCCGCCGGCCGTGTGCCCGGTGACCGACAACCGCGCCGAGAAGGTCCGTTCCAGCGGATCCACCGACAGGCTGGCCTCCGAGAAGTCCAGCCAGCGCCGGGTCAGCGGGAACCACGCCTTGTACACCGCCTCCTTGGCGCAGAACAGCAGCCGGTCCCACGACACCTCGGGCCGCTCCGCCCCGAGCCGGGCGATCCAGGCCCGCTCCCACGGGTCGGAGACGGCCTCCAGTACGCCGTCGGGAAGGCGGTCGTGCGGCTCGGCGTCGATCCCGACGGCCAGGGTGTCACCGTCGGAGGAGACGGCGCACGCCCGGTAGTCGGCGCAGTGGGTCATGCTGCCCACCACGCCGTCCGGCCAGATGGGCGCGCCGCGTTCCCCCGGGAGGAGGGGCGCGGGCGGGTGGCCCAGTTTGGCCAGGGCCGTCCTGGCGCAGGCGCGTACGGTGGCGAACTCGGCGCGCCGTTTGGCGACCGCCCGCGCCACCACCGCCTCCTCCTCCGGGAAGAGCATCGGGTCCACGGCGTCGCCGAAGCTCTCGACCGAGACCACCGCGTCCGGCAGGATCTCCTCGATCACCGCCGCTCCCCCGCGCCGAGTCCGGCCCGCGGCCGCTGTGCGTGCCCCCGGCGTCCGGGGCGCCGTGCAACGATCATGTCTGCGATGCTAAGCCGCCGCACTCCCCCGGGTCACCCCCAGAAATCGGAATTCCCGGTACGCCGCCGCCGCGTAGCCCCTTCTCACAACATCATCGTCCCGCCCGCGCTCCCCCGGACGACGTTCGCGGTCAGCTCCCGCACCCGGTCGGCGGGCACCGGTACGCCCGGCGTCTCCAGGAACCAGCGGAACGCCTCCTCCCCGCCGACCCCCTCGGGAGCCTGGAACGGAAAGTACGGCTGGACGTAGACCGGCGTGCCGGGCTCGCTGCGCCAGCTGTCGTCCAGCGTGCCGATGTCCACCGCGTCCCAGCCGAGCACGTCCAGCAGCGCGATCACCTCGGCCTTGGCCGCCGGGTCGTCACCGGCGACGGGCAGGGCGCTGCGGTCGGGCGCGCCCGACGGCCGGCCGCCGGTGGACAGGCGGTGGAAGTCGATGTTGTTGAACGCCTTGACCACGCGGGCGCCGGCCAGCCGCCGCTGGACCAGGGCGCTGGAGGTCAGCTCGTTCGCGTCCAGCTCGGCGATGCGGCCGTCGCGCTCCGGATAGTAGTTCATCGTGTCGATCACGATCCTGCCCGCCAGCGACGCGGCGGGCAGCCGGTCGTGTGCGTGCAGCGGAATGGTGGCCACCACCAGGTCACCCTCCTGCGCGGCCTCGGCCGCGGTGGCGGCGCGGGCCTGACCGCCGAGTTCCGTCACGAGGCCGGCGAGGGTCTCCGGGCCGCGCGAGTTGCTGAGGACGACGTCCAGGCCGGCGGCGACCGCCAGGCGGGCCAGTGTGCCACCGATCATGCCGGCGCCGATCAGTCCAAGGGTCTTCGTCATGCTGCCACGCCTCTCTCGTTCGCTTACAAGTGCAAGTTAGACTACAGCTGTAAGAATAGCGACAGATGTAAGATAGCCGGGTGACAGACAGAGATGGCGGCTCCACGAAGATCGACCGGCGGGTGCGGCGTACCCAGACGGCCCTGCAAGGCGCCCTGATCCGGCTCGTCGAGGAGCGGGAGCTGTCCCAGATCAGCGTCGCCGACGTCGCCGACCGGGCCGAGGTGAGCCGGTCCGCCTTCTACGACCACTACCGCGACGTGCACGAACTGGCCGAGGTCGCCTGCACCGCGATGATCGACGACCTGATCGCCTCGTTGCCCGCCCTCGACCGGGAGGGGGCGGTGGACCTGCGGGACCCGGTCGAGTCGCTGCGCGCCTTCTTCGCCAACCTCGCCGACTACGTCGGCCTCTACCGCAGCCTGCTGGGGCCGCAGGGAAGCGCACGCGTCATCGAGCACGTACGCCGCCGGATCACCGCGACCGTGCACGACGCCGAGTGCCACGGCGCCGACCCCGGCCTGTCCCATGTCATGCCGGCCGCGTTCACCGCCGGCGCGCTCATCGGCGTGGCCACCGAGTGGCTGCAGCGCGGCTGCCCCGGCACACCGGCCGAGATGGCCGCTCTCACCTGGCCTCTCCTCGCGGCCCTGCACCGTCCCGGCCCGGACGAGGAATGATCGGCCGAAGCGCCGTCCTTCACGCCTCCCTGCGGGCCTCCAGCGCGTCCAGGATCAGGTCCAGGCCGTAGCCGAACTCGCCCGTGTGGTCGTAGCCCGGCCGCAGGGCATGGTCGGTGATCATCTCTCTGAGGTGCGGCAACTCGTCCGCCGGCAGGTGCTCAAGGATGCCGCCGGCCACGTCCTCGACGTCGCCCGGCACCCTGACCGGCAGGTTCGCCTCCTGCAGGACGAATCCGCCGACGTAGCTGTCGATCAGCGAGACGGCGTGCGCGGCCATCGGCAGCGTGAACCCCGCCCCCCGGAGCACGCCGAGCACGGCGTCGTGGTGGCGCAGCGTCGCCGGCCCGGGGTTGCGGCGGGAGTCCATCAGGCCGAGCGCCCAGCTGTGCCGCGACAGGACCGTACGCGCGGAGCCGGCGCGCGTACGGATCGCCTCGCGCCAGTCGTCGTGCCCGGCGCCGGGCAGCTCGATCGCCGCGAACACCATGTCGACCACGCCGTCGAGGATCGCGTCCTTGTTCGGTACATGGTGGTAGAGCGACATCGCCTCCACGCCCAGCTCCTGCGCCACCCGGCGCATCGTGATCGACTCCACGCCGCCGCGGTCGGCGACCCGGATCGCGGCCTCCAGTACGAGAGCCCTGCTGAGCGGTTGCGAGGGTGGGGACACGACGGCTCCAGGTTCCGGACGGATTGACAACCTTACTACCGTAAGCCAGCCTTACAGTCGTAAGCCAGAAAAGGAGGCCCTCATGCCGATGCCCAAGTGGTGGGGACACGTGAACAAGCGGCTGTTCAACCCTCGCGCGTTAGCCGGCGGGAAGTGGCCGGTGCTGGTCCACGTCGGCCGCGCCTCCGGCACCACGTACCGCACGCCGCTCGACGCGCATCCCGTCGCCGGCGGCTACCTGTTCATCCTGGTGTACGGATCGCGCTCGGACTGGGTGCGCAACGTCCTGGCGGCCGGCGACGCGCGGCTCATGATCGAGGGGAGGGAGGTGCGGCTCGCCGCCCCGCGCCTCGTCGGGGAGGAGGAGGCGTTCCTGGCCCTGCCCGCCGAGGTGCCGCGCCCGCCGAAGCTGCTGCGCATCACCGAGTTCCTCCGCATGGACCTGAGCCGGTGAGGACCTCGCGCGCCAGGCCCAGCGCGCCCTCCACCGGCGCCTTCTCCAGCAGCACGACCGGCACCTCCGGGTGTCGTCCGCGCACCGCCGCGCTCAGCGCCGCGAACAGCCGGGGCTGCTTGGTCAGCACCCCGCCGGCGGCGACCACCGCCCGCGCCGCCGCCCCACGCGCGATCAGCGTGTCCACCAGCCCCGCCAGGGCGCGCCCGCCCTCCTCGATCACCCGTGCGGCGCTCGCCGAGCCTTCCGACGCGGCCAGGAACACCACCGGCACGTGCCGTCCCCATTCCTCGGCGCCCGGCGTACGGGTCATCGCCTGGGACAGCGCGGCCACCTCGGCGACGCCGAAGGCGGTGAGCAGGCCGCGGGCCAGCCCGTCCGGGGGCAGGCCGGCGTCGTGGCGGGCGTACGTGGCGCGCACGGCCTCGCGTACCAGGCCCGCCGCCGACCCTTCGTCCCCCAGCGCCCATCCCCACCCTCCGGCCAGCAGGGGCTCGCCGCCGGGTCCCGTGCCCGCGGCGACGGATCCGGTGCCGGCGACCACGCCGATCGCTCCGGGGAGCCCGGCCGCGTACGGCAGGAGGTGGGCGTCGTTGACCACCCGTACCGGGATGCCGAGCCTGGCGGCGAGCTCGTCGTGAAGCGCCAGGCACAGGGCCGGGCTGTCGCAGCCGTGCGCGCCGACGCCGAGCGCGTCGCAGGGGACGCCGCTCTCCCGCAACTGCGCGGCCAGCCATTCGGCCAGGTCACGGAGGCCGGCGCCGAGTTCGCTCGGCACGATCCGATCCGCCACGAGGCCGCCCGTGGTGACGTCCACGGCGCGCCAGTGGGTCTTGGTGCCGCCCACGTCGACGCCGACGACGACCTTGGATCGCCCAGGGGTCACACCATGGTTCATACGGCTTCCGCCGCGGCCGAGTCCACCTTCGTGTCCCCGACGGAGAACCGGAACTCGCCCACCGGCACGCCGCGTACCTCCGCCACCGCCGCCACGAGCCGCTGGAGCACCGCGTTCTCCACGATCGCCCTGGCCACCGGCGGGATGCGCGGCACCGCCACCCGGGGCACGTCGCTCTCGCACGGCCCCACGTAGAGGGCCAGGTGACCGGCCCCGGCGAGCTGCGCGGCCAGTTCGGCCTCGCGCTCGTCGCCGATGATGACGTGCGCGGTGCGCGGCCCCGCCGACTCCATCGGCCCGTGCAGGTACTGCCGGGTCTCGGCGGCGGTGGCGGGCAGCCGGCACGCCTCCCGCAGCAGCAGCGCGCCCTCCTCGGCGGCGGTCAGCGAGGCGCCCCCGCCCACCACGTCCACGGCGACGCACTCGGCCACCCGCTCCACGACGGGCGGCAGGTCCACGGCGAGCAGTCCCGGCAGCGTCCGCCACACCGGGTCGGGCCGCCCGTCGGCCCACACGTCGCCCAGCATGCCGAGCGCGGCGAGGGTCACGCTGAACCCGGAGGTCGAGACCTTCGAGTCGGCCACGCTCCCGCACGACAACACCCGCCCGGCCAGCTCCGCCAGCGGCGACGGCGCCACGTTCACCACGGCCAGCCGCCGCTCCGGCGGCGCCTCGCGCAGCATCGCGACCGTCTCCGCGCTGCGGCCCGACTGGGACACGCCGACGACCAGGTCGGCGTCGCCGACGGGGCCGCACCCGGCGCGGGCGGCCCAGATGCCGGCGGCCCGCAGCCGGTGCACGCAGGCGGCGAGCGCGGCGTGGCTGGCGCCCATCGCCACGAACAGCGGCCGGCGCGCCGCGGGCCACGCCGACGGGTCCGCGAGCTGCTCTGTCAGGGTGGCGATGGCGGCGGCCAGCGCGTCCGGCTGCTGTCGCAGGCCCTCTGACATGGAGATCCGGGACATGGGAGAACCTTCCTTACTTGACTGCGCCCGCGGCGAGACCGCGGGTGATGTGCTTTTGGAAGAACAGGGCGATGAGCACCGGCGGCAGCGCCGCCAGCAGGCCGCCATCTGCCCGAAGTCCAGGCTGTAGCGGCCGGTGAACTCGGCCAGCGCCACCGGCACGGTCTTGGAGGCGGGCGAGGAGGTGAAGATGAGGGCGTAGAAGAACTCGTCCCAGGCCATCAGGAAGGCCAGCAGCCCCGCCGAGATCAGCCCGGGGCGCGCCACCGGCAACACGATCCGCACGAGCGCCCCCACGCGGGTGCAGCCCGGCCAGCGCCGAGGAGCTCTTCCAGCTGGCCGCCGAGGGCCACGCGGCGGCCCGGCGGGCGGTGGCCGAGCACGCGGCGCAACTGGGCCGGCTGATCGTGGCGGTCGTCTCGCTGGTGGATCCCGGGCTGGTCGTGCTGGGCGGCGGCGTCGGCTCCAACCCGCTGCTCCTCGACGGGGTCCGTACGACGCTGGACTCCTTGCACATCCCGGTCGAGGTACGCCAGAGCGACCTGGGCACCACGGCCACCGTAACGGGCGCCGCCGTCCTGGCCCGCGACCACGCCCTGCAACGACTGATCGGCACGGCCCTGTAACCGCCCCCCAACCTCTGGCCGGCACCGCCTGCCCCGTGGGAGCCTCCCGCCACCGTCACCGTCACGGGCGTCGTCACCGTCACTGTCACGGGCATCGGCATCGGCGTCAGCCTTGGCATCGGCGAGCCCTTCCGATCACAGCGAGTAACGGCCCAGTCAGGGCCGGTTGGCGCAGAGCGTGCGCGGTGGGTTGCGGTACACGATCGCGCGCGGCAGCACGTCGGGGGTCCTGCCCCAGTTGGGCACGTCCTTGCCGCAGACCGAGGCGTCGGCCGTCCCCTCCGACACCTTGGTCACCCGGTACGTCGCCGAGGCCCCGCAGTCCACCTTGGTCACCTTGCCGGTGGGGAAGCCGATCTCCTGATGGAAGCAGTCCCCCTCGCTCACGTTCAGCGTCAGGCACAACCGGCTCGGCGATCGGCGGGTTCCGACCACGACGTACCCGTTGGTGATGTCGTCGCAGCTGGTCGCCTTCTTGACCACCTTGTACGCGGCCTTGGGCGCGTCACAGGCGACGGCGCGGAAGTCGTCCCTGACGGTCTTGCCACCCTTGCCGAGCGCTTCGAGACAGGACCCGACTTGAGCCCTGCCCGGATCGTCAGCGGCGGCACAGCCCGCCCCCACGACGATCAGGAGCGCACAGGCAAGTGCCAGTGCCGTGCCGAGGCGGGCCACAGGGCGGGGGCGATCACTCACGGTGCCGGTCATGACACGGCAGCCTAGCCAGTTCACCGGCGCGCGAAATGTCCCAGGCGCACCGCCCCGCTGCCCCCACCGGCGTCACTGCCCGCCATGACGGCATCACTTTGCCGGAGGTTCAGCTCCCGGACGATCGGAATTAATCGGTACGGCCCTGCCAGGCACGACGGCATCACCCGGCGACGGCACCATATTCCCGACCACCGGCGTTCCGCAGGCTGTGAGCCGGATTGGTCCCATCGTTCCGGTCGCGCCACTTCGCGGTCGCCTGTCCGGCTTAATGCGCAGACCCGACAGGGACGTGCCCGCCGGGCATCGAGGAAGATGGATCTCCAAGCGCCAGGACCACGGGAAAGTGTGTTAGCCTGATGGCGTTGCAGTTATGGTACCCATAAAGACTTTATGCGCGCCTGACAGAGTGATCTTCGGGCGCGTTTTTTGTTTGCCGGTTTCTCCGGGTGGGCTCATCACGGCGGCATAGGATTCACGAGGTGTGAATTCTTTTTAATTCCGGCAATGTCTGAAGGAGACCGACATGGCCACCGGCACCGTCAAGTGGTTCAATTCGGAAAAGGGCTTCGGCTTCATCGCGCAGGACGGCGGCGGCGCCGACGTCTTCGCACACTACTCCAACATCGTCTCCAACGGTGGCTACCGCGAGCTGACCGAGGGACAGAAGGTGTCCTTCGACGTGGTCCAGGGCCAGAAGGGCCCTCAGGCGGAGAACATCGTTTCCGCCTGACCCGGAGCATGATGAAGCCGGGCACGCACCCTGGGTGCGGCCCGGCGGCCGGTCCGCCTTCGCACCGTGACGGCGAACGAAGCTCCATCGTCCGGCGCCCGGCCACCGCCACCGCCCGGACGAAAAGCTGCACACGATTCGCCACGTTTCACCGGCAGGCTCGATTTATTCACTGGAGGGGCGCATGCTTGGCCGAATGAGACGTACTCCGCCCGCAGTCCGGCGCCGCCCGCCCGGCAGCCCCTTCAGCACCCCGGAGATCCCGCCCCCACCCGTCGAGCACTTCGTGGTCGGCGACCGTGTCAGCCACGACAAGTACGGCCTCGGCAGGGTCGTCACGGTCGAGCAGGACGTCACCGTTCTCGTCGACTTCGGCGCGGAGACCTACCGCATCGCATTACCGAACGCGAAGCTCGTGAAGCTGTGACGATCGCCGCTCCTCCCGGGTGCCCGCTCGATCCTTCATGAGCGGGCAGGATCGTCGAACGAGGCGACGGCTCCTCAGCCGTGCCGCCGCAGCGCAGCGCAGGGCTTGGGTAGGCAGTGCGGGGCTTGGGTAGGGGCGTGCATCTCCGAACCGGCCTCGTCGCCGGCTCAACGACGATCCGGAGGACCATCATCAGCGAGCCCAGGGCGCACGCCGCACGCCGCCGCACGGTTGAAAGCGCCATCCTCGGCCCCCGCGACCAGCCCTACTCCGAGGCCGTCCGCTGGACCTGCCCCCACGGCCAGCATGTCGGCCAGGGCTGCGTGACCTGCTACCGCGCCGCCGCGGACTCCGACCCGGCCCTGCCGCTGTGGGAGGCCGTGGCCTGGTTCACCTCACCCCGGCCGATCCCGATCAAGGTCCTGCACGACGTACACCGCCACGACCGCCGCTACTCCCTCGACCAGCCTTCCACTCCCCTGGTCTTCCTGCTGACGGGGCAGGCACGAGCGTCTCAGGGGGTGGAGGCGGTGGCGGGCCTGGTCGGCTTCCTCCTGGAGAACCGTGGCACGATCGACGACTTCGTCGTGACGGAAGTCCGCGCCATCCGCTCCTGAGGCCCTCAGCGCAATTCGTCCCGCGCCGCTTCGAACAGTTGGTCCTGTAGCTCTTCGAATCGGTCCTGCTCGGGCAGTACGCCCTGAGCATTTTGCAGGATCAGGTCCTGGAAGCTGCCCATGCCGCCGTAGAGCCTGAGGATTTTTCGGACCGCGTACTGAAGCAGCTCGGGCGAGTCACGCTCGTGCTCGCGTGCCTCCTCCACCTCCAGGGTCAGGCGCCGTAGACCCATGGCAATGGACACGTAGCGGCCGCCGAGGCCTTCCAGCAGCTCAATGAGGGCGAGCAGCGCGGCGTGCAGCCGGTCCTCCTCTAGTGGAGCGGCCATGAGCCCACCACCTCCACTCCGGGGATCTCCCGGATGTTGGGGATGTAGATCTGATCTGTGCCACCCATGTACCAGGAACCCTGACTCGCGACCTCTCCTTCGAAGACTTTCACACCCGCGGGGACCTTGACCGCGTAGCCGGTGTCAATGATGCACTCCTCGCCGGTCTGCCACACCGGTGGGAGGGCCTTGTCGATGCGCGCCTGGATCTCCCCCACCGGTTTTTGCACGGAGAACCACCGCCCCAGGGCCTCGGTGTGGATGCCGGCCCGGTAGAGGACGGTGTCCTCCTGCAGAATGCGCGTCGTATAGCGGCCTCCGACGAAGTTGGCGGCGGTCCTGGGATCCAGGACGTCGTCCCCGCCCGGCACACCGTAGGGAGCCAGTCCCAGGGGGTCGGCGGCGGTGAGTGGGTTGGGGACGAACGCGTAGGGGTTCGGGCCGGGGGACAGGCCCAGGGGGTCGCTGCTGGTGTAGTGGGCGGTGACTGGGTCGTAGTGGCGGAAGACGTTGTAGTGGAGGCCGGATTCCTCGTCGGCGTACTGGCCGGAGAAGCGCAGCGGGCAGTCCGCGCCGGTGGACAGGGTGCCGAGGTCGGTGCCCCATAAGGTGTGGCGGGTGCGCCAGGCCAGGTCTCCGTCGGGGGTGATGAGCTCGGTGGGGGTGCCGAGCAGGTCGGTGGCGATGGCGTAGAAGGCCCGGTCGATCTGGTCCTGCGGGATGCGTTCTGTCTGGGTGAGGGGGCGCAGGGTGCCGGGTTGGAAGTCCCAGGTGGTGGTGCGCCCGGCGGTGGACTGTTCGGCGAGGGATGGGCCGTCCCAGGTGAAGTCGATGCGGCCGGTGCCATCGGCGCGTTCCTTGGCGATGCGGCGGCCCAGGGCGTCGTACAGGTAGCGCCAGGTCTGGCCGTCCGGGGTGCGCACCTCGGTCAGGCGGTCGTCGGCGTCCCAGGTGTAGTGCCAGGTACGCGTGCCCTTCGACAGGCCCCTGCGGCGGCGCAGGACGACCCTGCCCTGGTCGTCGTACTCGTAGCGGTCCTGCCCCGCCCTGCGGATCAGGGTGCCGTTGTAGGCGCGTTCGCCCTGGTCCGGTGAGGGGGTGGCCCAGGAGGCATGGGTGATCTGGCCGGCCGGGTCGTAGGCGTAGCGTTCGTCGAAGCCGTTGCCGTGCACCGCCGTGACGCGGCCGGCCGGGTCGAGGTCGAAGCGGCGGCGGCCGGACAGCAGGTCGTCGATGGCGGTCACGTGACCGTCGGCGCGGTAGTCGTAGCCGCGGCGCTGGCGGATGCGGCGGGCGGAGGGTTGCGACCCGACGCTCCAGGTGTGCGTGCGCAGGCGGGAGTCGGGGTCCCATTCGCTGGACAGGGTCAGGTCGGGGCCTTCGCGGCGGGTGGTCTCCCGGCCGGCCTGATCGTGCGCGAAGCTGATGCGGTCAGCCTGATCGTGCGTGGAGCCCATGCGGTTGGGCTGATCGTGGGTGGGGCCGATGCGGCGGGTGGTTTCGCGGCCGGCTGGGTCATGCGTGAAGCTGATGGTGTGTCCGCCCGTGTGCAGGGCCCGCGGCAGGTCGCGGTGGTCGTACTCCCACCGGCTCTGCGCGCCCGAAGGGGTACGGCGCAGCACGCGGCGGCCGAGCCGGTCGTAGGCCGTGGTGACGGTGGCGCCGTTGCAGGTCTCGGCGATGACCCGGCCCTGCTCGTCACGGTCGAGGCGCAGGTCGGCGTCGGAGTTGACGGCTCTGATCAGGCGGCCGAGCGCGTCGTGCTCGAAGGTGGCCACCCGGTCGCCGGAGCGCTGGGCGCTGATCCTGCCGAGCAGGTCGCGGTCGTAGCGGGTGCTCTCCCCCGCGCCGTTGACGCGTTCGACCAGTTGCCCTGCCGCGTCGCGGCCGTAGGTGAGGCGGCGGTCGTTGAAGTCGGTCTCGGCGGCCAGGCCGCCGGCCGGGTCGAACTCGTAGCGCCAGATCAGCCCGTGCGGGTTGGTCACCGTGACGAGCCGCAGTTCGGTGTCGTAGCCGAACTCCAGGCGGGCGCCGTCGGGCGCGGTCCTGACCATCGGCAGGTCGAAGGGGCCGATCTCGGTACGGGTGACCTGGCCGAGCACGTCGAGGTGCTCGATCTGGTTGCCCTCGGCGTCGTACCGCCAGTGCTCGGTGGCGCCGCCCGGCAGCGTGCGGGCGGCGGGCAGTCCCTCCACGGTCCAGGCCAGGCGGGTGGTGCCGCCCAGCGGGTCGGTGACGGCGACGACCCGGCCGAAGGCGTCGCGCTCGTAGCGGGTGACGGCCTGCGCCGGGTCGGTGACCGCCACCGGCAGCCCCGCCGCGTCGCAGTCCACCCGCCAGGTGTGCTCCGAGGCGTTGGTGAAGCCCGCCAGGCCGCCGTGGGCGTGGTAGGCGTACCGGGTGGCGGCCTGCGTCCCGTCCGCGCGCTCGGTGAGCAGGTTGCCGGGGCCGTCGTACTCGCGGAGGTGGGTACGCCCGTCGAAGTCGACGATGGTGACCGGCAGTCCGAGAGGGTCGCGGACCAGGCGTGCCACGGCGCCGTCCGGCCGGACGATCGAGGTCAGCAGGCCGTGCTCGTCGTAGGCGTAACGGTCGGTGCGGCCGAGTGGGTCGGTGCGGGCCAGCAGGTGGTCGTGGCGGTCCCACTCGTAGTGGATGCTCCGGCCCAGCGGGTCGGTCTCGCGGACGACCTGGAGAAGTTCGTTGTGGTGGTACGCGGTGACGTGGCCGAGGGAGTCGTGGGCCTCGGTGACGCCGTCGCCGTAGGAGATCCGGGTGTCGAAGATCCCGTCGGAGCCGTGGCCCTCGACGCATCGGCCCCGGTCGTCGTAGGTGTAGGCGTACCAGGTGCCGATCCGGTCGGTCCACCGCGTCATCCGGCCCTGCTCGTCGTAGGTGAAGCGCAGCGGCAGGCCGGAGGAGTTGATCACTTCGGTGAGGTTGCGGTGCTCGTCGTAGCCGTAGGCGACGAGCGTCTGGCCGGCCTCGCGCAGCCGGATCGCCACGATCAGGCCGGCGTGCGTCTCGATGTCGAGGTGGTAGCCGCCGGAGTGGGCCGCCTCAACCGGCATGCCGTCCGCATAGCGCAGGTCGATGCGGTTGCCGTTGCGATCGGTGATCGCGGTCAGCGGCAGCACCTCGGCCGCCTCGGAGACGGCTTTGAAGTGCAGGGTCTGGCCGGTGGCTGGGTCCGTCACCTGGTAGCCGTCGTCGCCGTCGCGGGTCAGCGGCAGCCGTGGCCCCTCCTCCGGCAGCACGGACTCCCCATCGACCTCGGGGTGCGGGAAGCTGAGCAGCGCGCCGGTGGCCAGGGCCAGGCACACGCCCTCGTCGTCGATCTCCAGCCGCTGGTCGAAGGTGGAGGCCCAGGACGGGCCGAACCACCGGCCGACCTGGTAGGTCGACAGGTGGACCCGCTCCAGCACCAGCGGCAACACCCCGGGCAACGCGAAATCCTGCTGCGGCAGCAGCACGGTGCCGGTCGGGAAGTGCACCGGGTCCTTGCTGAAGAACTGCCTGGTCTTCTGCCAGGCCGTACCCGCCGCCGTCGAGGCCCGGCCCGCACCCCCGGCCAGCGTCCCACGGAGCCCGGCCCCGGTCATGGCGGTGGCGCCCGCCGGAATTCCGGTCCGGAACAGCCCCATCGTGGCGCCGCCCCCGGCGCGCACCCCCGCCGCCACCCCGCCCAGCGCGGCGACCGCCTTGGCGCCCTGCGCCAGCATCCCCACCTGACGGCCGCCGGGGAACATGCCGATCCCGTCGAGCACGACCTGCCCGAGACTCGCCTTGCCCTGCCGGTACTTGTTCAGCGTGTCCGCGAAGACCACCGCCCCGGCCACCACCGCGGCCCCCAGCAGCAGCGCCCCCGCCACTCCACCCGTGCCGATGATCAGCACCGCGATCCCGGCCACCATGGCCACGTTGCGGGCCAGGTTGACGAAGTCGTCCCAGGACCGGAACGGCGTGGAGACCGTGTCCCACGCCTTCTCCAGCCAGGTCTTGTTCTGGATGCCGCTGCCCTGCAGCGCCCGCTCGATCTCCTCGACCGCCCGCGTCTCCGCCTCGCCCCGCAGCCCGGCCGCCTCATCGGCGATCCGCCGTGCCCGGCCCCGATCCGCGTCCGCGTTCCGCGCCCGTGTCACCGCGGGCCGCACCGCCGCCTGCACCGCGGGGTCGGCCGTGGCCACCGCCGACTCCACCTCGGCCAGGCTGCCGGTGGCCGCCGTGGCGGGGAGTTGGGCCCGTACCTCGCGCAGGGCGCCCTGGTACTGCGCGTCCGCCGTCTGCCCCTGTCGCAGCGCCGACCCGGCCTGGGTCTTGGCCTGCTCCAGGCTGCCGGCGTACGACCGCAGCGCGGTGCCCGCACCCCGGTAGGCCCTGGCCAGCTTGGCCAGCTCCGCGGGCAGCACGGCCAGCGCCTCGGTGTAACCGGCCGCGTAGTCGCCGCGCATCCGCAGGGCCGAACTGCCGCCGGAGACCGTGTTCAGCCGGGCGGTGTTGTCCTCGGCCAGCTTCGCCTGGTCGAGCAGGCGGCCGGCCAGCGCGCGCACCTGCGCCGGATCGCCCGGCGCGGGGTCGCCCGTCAGTCCGAGAGTTTCCCAGCCACCCGGCATACGATCACCCGCTTCGCCGACCCCTGATGGGGTGTCGCGGGGTTGTACGCAGCCGCCGAAGCCCAGGGTTCAACGGCGCCGGGCCTCAGCCGGTCAGCTTGGTCGGCCTCAGCCGGTCAGCCTGGCCGGGTGACGAGGATGCCGTCGTCGTCGGAGAAGAGTTCGGCGCCGGGGTGGAAGACGACCTCGCCGAAGGTGACGGGGACGTCCCGTTCGCCGGTGCCCTGCTTGCCGCTCTTGCGGGGGTTGGAGCCGAGCGCCTTGATGCCCAGGTCCAGCTCACGCAGCGCCACGACGTCCCGGACGGCGCCGTTGATCACCACTCCGGCCCAGCCGTTCGACACGGCCAGGCCGGCGATGAGGTCGCCCATCAGCGCGGTGTGCAGCGAGCCGCCGCCGTCCACGACCAGCACCCGGTTCTGCCCCGGCTCGCCGAGGATCGACTTGAGCAGCGCGTTGTCCTCGTGGCAACGAACGGTCACGATGGGCCCGGCGAAGGCCCGGCGGCCGCCGTACTGGCGTAGTTGCAGGTCGCAGGAGTCGAGCCGGTCGCCGCGCTCGTCGTACAGGTCGGCGGTGACGATGGTCACGGTGGGAAACCCTTTCTAGGCGGGATCTGGTTCGGGGTGGTGCTTGCGCAGGCGCCAGGCGGCCTGGGCGCCGAGGCTGGTGTCGATGTGCTCGCGCATGACGGCCGCCGCCGACTCGGTGTCGCCCGCGATCACGTACTCCAGCAGGCTCTCATGTTCGGCGGCCTTGCGGTCGCGGGCGGCCTGGCCGCGCTCGACCTCCAGGGCCAGGCGGCGGTAGCGGTCGGCCTTGTCCCACAGACCGTCGAGGGTCTGGATGAGCAGGTCGTTGTGCGAGGCGGAGTAGAGCGCCGTGTGGAACTTGCGGTGCGCGACGAGCTGCTCGTAGGCGGGGTTGCCGGGCAGCGGTCTGAGGCCCTCGTGGGCGGCGCGCATGGCGGCGATGTCGGCCTTGGTACGGCGTTCCGCGGCCAGCGCGACCGCCATGGGATCGAGCGAGCGGCGCAACTCCAGCAGGTCGCGGGCCTCCTCGGCGGCCAGCGGCGCCACCCGGGCGTCGCGGTGGGCGTCGAGTTCGACCAGCCCTTCGCTTTTGAGCCGGCGCAGCGCCTCGCGCAGGGGCGTGGTGCTGATGCCGATCTCGCGGGCGAGCTGGGCCTGCGCGATGACGGAGCCGGGGAGCAGCGCCCCGGACAGGATCAGCTCCTTGACCCGCAGGTAAGCGAAGTCCGCCTTGGTGGTGTAGAGCTCAGCCGGTGATTCGCTCATCGCTGTCCTGTCTCGTGATCCGATGACCGTTATAACCTACACCGCAATCCCACTTTGTCGAGAAGAGTCACCTCCAAGTTGGACATCCCACGTCAGCCGTACAGCCGCCGCTATAAGGCGTTAAGGAGGCTCGAAGCGTTACATTCCGGAAACGGGGGGTTGACGTCATAGGTTATAACGAAGCAAAGTGTGCGGCACCACAGGCGGCAGGCCGGTCGGCCTCGCCTGGTTTAGGAGGTAGCACATGACCACCTTCCACCCCCCTTTCCGCGCCCTCGGCGCCGCCATGCTCGCGTTCGGCCTGCTCACGGCATGCGGTGGCGGCGGCGGTGAAGCACAGCGAGAGCCGCCGCCGAACCAGATCGCGACGGGCAAGGCCCCGTCGTACTACCCGGCCGAGTACGCCCGGCTCATGGAGACGGCCAAGAAGGAGGGCGGCACCCTCACCATCTACTCCAACACCGACCAGGAGAACTGGGCGCCGATCTTCCGCGACTTCCAGAAGAAGTACCCCTGGGTGACGAAGATCGCGGCCAACAACCTCGACAGCGACGAGGTGTTCCAGCGGGTGCTCAGCGAGCAGGCCACCGGCGGCTCGCCCGCCGACCTGGTGGTGTCGAACGCCGCGCAGGCGTGGGCCGACTTCGCCGCCCGGCCGGGGACGCTGCTGGAGTACGACTCGCCGGAGCAGGACAAGCTGCCGGACTTCGGCGAACTGCTGCCCGGCGTGTACGCGATGTCGATCGACCCGCTGTCGATCGCGTACAACACCTCGTTGTTGCCCGAGAAGCCGACCGGCCTGAAGAGCCTGGCCGCGATCCTGGCCAAGGACCCCGCCCAGTACAAGAGCAAGATCACCACACGGGACGTGAGCGGCGCGTTCGGCTTCACCGTCTCGCACGCCTTCGCCGGCGCCCGCCCGGACTCCTGGGCCTCGCTGCAGTCGGTGCTCCCCCTGGCCAGGCCGGAGACCTCGTCCGGCACGCAGATGGAGAAGATCATCTCCGGCGAGTACGTGGCCGGCTTCTTCGTCAGCGCCGCCCCGGCCTATCCGGTGGTGGCCAAGAGCGGCGGCCTGCTGGAGATCTCCTTCCTCGACGACGGCACGGTCGCGCTGCCGCGCGGCGTCGGCATCGCCGCCAAGGCGCCGCACCCGGCCACCTCCAAGTTGTTCGTGGACTTCCTGCTCTCGCAGGAGGGCCAGCGGGCGGTGGCCGAGGGCGGGCTCACCTCCTACCGCGACGACGTCAAGGACGCCGACGGGCTGCACACCTACCAGGAACTGGAGAAGGCCGTGGGTGAGGCCAACGTGATTCTCGCCAAGTACGAGAAGGTCCCCGACGCCGAGGTCAAGGCGTTCACCGACAAGTGGAACGGCCTGCTCGGCCGCTGAGAGGAACGCGATGACCACCCTGTCCCCTTCGCGGCCGCCCGCCCATCCCCCGCCGCGCTACCGCCGGCCGCTGGGCCTGCCCAGGGAGAACTGGTTGCAGTACGGCGTGCTGCTCCTGCTGGCCGTCCTGGTCCTGGCGCCGGTGGTGCCGACGTTGTACCAGTCCTTCCTCGACCGCCCCCTGTACGAGGCCGGCGGCATCCTCGGCGCCGGCAACTACGTGCGGCTGTTCACCGAGGCGGGATTCGGCCGGGTCGTGCTCAACACGGCGCTGTTCGCGGCGCTGACCACCGTGCTCAGCCTGCTCATCGCGGTGCCGATGGCCGTGGTCGTGGTGCGCACGAGGCTGCCCGGCGGGCGCGTGTTCGCCGCCGCCATGCAGTGGCCGTTCTTCATCTCCTCGCTGATCCTCGGCTTCGGCTGGATCACCATGTACGGCCCCGCCGGATTCGTCAGCGTCGAGGTGCGCCGCCTGCTCGGCTTCCTGCCGTGGAACCTGTACTCCATCCCCGGCATGGCGCTCACCGAGGCCGTGGCGCTGGCCCCGATCGTCTACACCTTCTGCGCCAACGCGCTGCGCCAGAGCGACGCCTCGCTGGAGGCCGCCGCCCAGGTGTGCGGCGCGGGCCCGCTGCGCGTCCTGCGCTCGGTGATCCTGCCGCTGCTGCGCCCGCCCGTCGTCTACAGCTCGATCCTGGTGATCAGCATGTCGGTGGAGACGCTGAGCGTGCCGCTGCTGTTCGGCCAGCCGGTCGGCATCGACGTCTTCTCCACCTTCCTGTACCGCAACGGCCTGCAGTCCATCAACCCGGACTACGGCGTGCTGGGCGCCGCGTCGGCGATCATCCTCGTGGTGACCATCAGCCTGGTCGCGTTGCAGGCCAAGCTGCTGAAGAACGCGCAACGCTTCGTGTCCGTACGCGGCAAGGCCACCCGGCCCCGCCCGCTGGACCTGGGCTGGCTGAAGTGGATCAGCGTCGCCGCCATCACCGTCTATGTCGTGATGGGCGCCCTGATCCCCATCGGCGGGCTGGTGTTCCGCTCCTTCACCCAGGTGTTCACCCCGCTGCAGTCGCCGTTCAGGACCCTCACCGGCGACAACTACGAGCGGATCTTCACCTACCCGGTGTACGTGCAGTCGATCGTCAACAGCCTGCTCGTGGCCGCCATCGGCGCGGTCCTGGTCAGCGCGTTGTCGCTGCTGGCGGTGATGGTGGCGCGCAGGTCGTCGTTCCGCTTCGCCCGCGCGGTGGAGTACCTGGCGCTCGCCCCGCAGGCGATGCCCGGCATCATCGTCGGCATCGGCCTGTTCTGGGCGCTGGCCTTCGCCCCGTTCGGCCTGGGCACGCTGATCCAGGGCACCTTGTGGGCGCTGATCATCGGGTTCGGGCTGCGCGCGCTGCCCAGCGGCTTCGGCTCCATCTCGCCGTCGATCATGCAGATCGGCCGCGAACTCGACAACGCCGCCCGCGTCTCGGGGGCCGACTGGGTGCGTACGTTCACCCGCATCCTCGCGGCGCTGCTGCGGCCCGCCTTCGCCGGGGCGCTGATCCTGACGTTCGTGACGCTGCTCAAGGAGTACTCGCCCGCGGTGTTCCTCGCCTCGGCCGAGACCAACATCATCGGCACGACCATGCTCGAACTGTGGGTGCAGGGCAACACCGGCTCCGTCGCCGCGCTGGCCAGCCTGCAGATCGCCATCACGGCGACCTTCGTCGGACTCGCCGGGCTACTCCTCAAGGGACGTGACAACAATGCCTGAGGTCAAGGTCACCCACCTGGCCAAGCAGTTCGGGGAGAACGCCGTACTGCGCGACATCACCTTCACCATCGCCGACGGCGAGTTCTTCACCCTGCTCGGCCCCAGCGGCTGCGGCAAGTCCACCACGCTGGCGTGCATCGCCGGACTGGAACGCCCCACCGGCGGCAGCATCACGGTCGGGCCGGCCACCTTCGCCAGCGCCGGCACGTTCGTGCCGCCCGAGGGCCGCAACCTCGGCATGGTCTTCCAGTCGTACGCGCTGTGGCCGCACATGACCGTCGCCCAGAACCTGGCCATGCCGCTCAAGATCCGCAAGGTCGACCGGCGCGAGCAGGACACGCTCATCGCCGAGGTCCTGGACAAGGTGGGCCTGGCCGAGCTGAGGGACCGCTACCCGCACCAGCTCTCCGGCGGCCAGCAGCAGCGCGTCGCCCTCGCCCGCGCCCTGGTCTACTCCCCCAGCGTGCTGCTGCTCGACGAACCCCTGTCCAACCTGGACGCCAAGCTCCGCGACCAGGCCCGCGCCTGGCTCAAGCGGCTGCAGGCCGACCTCGGCATCACCACCGTGTACGTCACCCACGACCAGGAGGAGGCCCTGGCGCTCAGCGACCGCATCGCGGTGATGTCCAAGGGCGACATGGTGCAGATCGGCACCCCCGAGGAGATCTACGAGAGGCCCGCGACCGCCGAGGTGGCCGCCTTCGTGGGCCGCTGCAACTTCCTGCCCGGCCGGGTGAGCGGCCCCGGCGAGGTGCGGCTGGACTGCACCGGGCAGACCATCACCGTCCCCGGCGACCTGCCCGGCCAGGGCGGTGTCACGGTGGCGATCCGCCCGGAACGACTGGAGGTCCTCCCGGCCGGCCGCACCGCGCCCGCCGGCGTCAACGTGCTCACCGCCGAGGTGCTCACCAGCTCCTACGTCGGCTCCCGGCACGAGTACGACCTGCGCCTGGGCGACCACGTCATCCAGGCCGAGACCACCCGCCCCGGCCTGACCGGCGAGGTCACGCTCCTCGCCGAGCCCGCCGCCTGCCTGCTCTACCCCACCACCGACGCCCTGCCCCAGGACGTCGAAGCGCTCATCGCACAGTAAGGACTCACGTGACCTCCTACCGTCTTGGCGTACTCGAAGGCGACGGCATCGGCCCCGAGATCGTCCCCGCGGCCGTCCAGGTAGTGGACGCCGCACTCGCCGCCGCGGGAGCGGCGCCCGCCGAGTGGGTGGACCTGCCCCTGGGCGTCTCGGCCATCGGCACGCACGGGGACGCCGTACCGGAATCGACGCTGACCGCGCTGGAAGGGCTGGACGCCTGGCTGCTAGGCCCGCACGACAGCGCCGCCTACCCCGAGCCGCACCGCTCCAGGCTCAACCCCAGCGGCACCATCCGCAAGCGCTTCGACCTGTTCGCCAACATCCGCCCGGCCAAGTCCTTCGACGGCGCCGACGCCGTCGTCCCCGGCACCGACCTGGTCATCGTCCGCGAGAACACTCAGGGCTTCTACGCCGACCGCAGCACCTACAAGGGCACCGGGGAGTTCATGCCGACCCCCGACGTGGCCATCGCGATGGGCATCATCACCAGGCCGGCGGTCGAGCGGATCGCCGTCGAGGCGTTCGAGCTGGCCACCCGCAGGCGCGGCAGGCTCACCATCGTGCACAAGGCGAACGTGCTGAAGCTGACCACCGGCCTGTTCCGCGACGTCTGCCACGAGGTCGCCGCCCGCTACCCGCAGGTGAGCGTGGACGACTTCCACATCGACGCGATGACCGTGCACCTGGTACGGCGGGCGGACGACTTCGACGTCATCGTCACCGAGAACATGTTCGGCGACATCCTGTCCGACCTGACCGGCGAGATCGCCGGATCGCTCGGCATCGCCCCGTCCATCAACGCCTCCCACGAACGCGCCATGGCCCAGGCCGCCCACGGCTCCGCCCCGGACATCGCCGGGCGCGACCTGGCCAACCCGATCGCGATGATCCTGTCCAGCGCCATGCTGCTGGACTGGCTCGGCGCCCGCCACCAGGACCCCGCCCTGGCCGGGGCCGCCACGCTGATCGAGACGGCGGTCGCCGACACCGTACGGTCCGGCACCAGCACCAGGGACATGGGCGGCACGGCGGGCACCCGCGCGTTCGCCGAGGCCGTCGCCGCCGGTGTGAAGCGATGACCCGCACGAGTCCGGAAGCGACGACCCGCACCGATCCGGAAGTGGGGCCCCACACGAGCCGCACGGATCCGGAAGCGACGCCCCGCACGGTCGCGGTCGTCGCGGTCGTCAACGCCACCCCCGCCTCCATGCGGCCCGCCGACGACGGGCTCGGCGAAGGTTTCCCCGAGGCCACCGCCTGGCACCTGCTGGACGACCGGCTCGTCACCGAGGCCGACGCGGCCGGTGGCATGACTCCCGCGCTGATGCGCCGCATGCTGGCCCTCATCGACTACGCGGTCCGCGGCGGCGCCGACGCGGTGCTCCTGTCCTGCTCCATGTACGGCCCCGCGGCCGAGGTGGCGCGGCGGTTGCACGAGGTGCCGGTCACGGGCTCGGACGAGGCGATGTTCGCCGAGGTAGCCCGGCGGCGGCCCGGCAGGGTGCTGGTGCTCGGCTCGCTCGCCTCGGCGGCGGCGGACTCCGCGCGGCGGCTCGGGCAGGTGGCGCACGGCGTGGGAGTACGCGCGATCTCGGCCCCAGGAGCCGTCGCAGCGGCCACCGCCCAGAACTGGCCGGACCTGACCGACGCGCTCACCCTGGCCGCCCGGCCCGCCCTGGACGGGGCCGACCTGGTGCTGCTCGGGCAGTACTCGATCAGCCCGGTCCGCGCCGACCTGGCCGACCGGCTCGGCGTCCCGGTGCTGAGCCCGCCACTGGCGGCGGCCACGGCACTGCGCCAGGCCCTGAACTTCGGGACGCGGACCTTCGGGGCACGGACATGATCCCGCCGTCCGAACTGATCTCCTTCGGGGCCGCGGTCCTGGCCTCGCTCGGCGTCCCGGAGCCGGACGCCCGGCTGGTGGCCGACAGCCTGGTGACGGCCGACGCGTGGGGGCATCCCTCGCACGGCATGTTGCGCCTGGAGTGGTACGCCGACCGCCTGCGTTCCGGCGTCATGCGCGCGGTGACCGACGTGGCGACCGTGATCGACGGCGGCGCGGTGGCCGTGCTCGACGGCCGCGACGGCGTGGGGCAGGTCGTCACCGCGCACGCGGCCCGCGACGCCGTACGCAGGGCCGGCGAGCACGGCGTCGGCGTGGTGGCGGTCCGCAACGGCAACCATTTCGGCACCGCCGCCTACTTCACCCGCATGATCGCCGACGAGGGCTGCGTCGCCCTGCTCACCACCAACGGCAGCCCCGCGATGGCACCGTGGGGCGGCAGGGAGAAGAGCGTGGGCGCCAACCCCTGGTCGATCGCGGTGCCCGGCGGCCGGCGCGGGCCCGTCGTGCTCGACATCGCGGGCACCACGGTCGCCCGCGGCAAGATCTACGCCGCGCTGGAGCGGGGCGAGTCCATCCCCGAGGGCTGGGCCCAGACGGCGGACGGCTCCCCCACCACCGATGCCCGGCGGGCCATCGACGGGCTGATCCTGCCCATGGCGGGGCACAAGGGGTATGGCATCTCGTTCATGATGGATGTGCTGTCCGGCGTGCTGACCGGCGGTTCGTACGCGGCCGACGTGGCGGGGCCGTACGTGCCCGACCGCCGCAGCGGCTGCGGCCACCTGCTGCTGGCGCTGCGCCTGGACGCGGTGGCCGATCCCGCCGACTACGCCCACCGGCTCGACGACCTGATCGACCGCACCAAGGCCGTGCCGCTCGCGCCCGGCTTCGACGAGATCTTCTACCCGGGCGAGATCGAGGACCGCAACGCAGCGCGGACCGCCGTCACCGGCGTACGGCTGCCCGGCAGAACCCTCCGCGACCTCGAACGCCTCGCCCAGTCCTGCGCGATTTCACGACCCACCTGGCTGAGCACCGCATGACCAGCCACGACCACCCCGTATCGCTGCGAGGGCCAGACCTGTGACCGATCACCTCGCGGTGGGATCCCGCCGCTACCGTTTCCACCCCGTGGACGCTCCCGGGCGGCTGCCGTACAGCCTGCGCATCATGCTGGAGAACCTGCTGCGCCACGGCGCGCCGGCCGGGCAGGTGCGGGCGCTGACCGGATGGGAGCCGCGCGCGGAGCGTGGCGCGGCCGTGGGCCTGCACCCCGCCCGGGTGTTCCTGCACGACACCAACGGCGTGCCCGCGCTCGTGGACCTGGCCGCCATGCGCGACGCCATGGCCGCGCTCGGCGGCGACCCCGAGCTGGTCAACCCGGCCATCCCCGCCGAGCTGGTCGTGGACCACTCCATCATCGCCGACGTCTTCGGCCGCCCGGACGCGCTGGCGCGCAACGCGGAGCTGGAGTACGAGCGCAACGCCGAACGTTACCGCTTCCTGCGCTGGGGTCAGGCGTCGCTGCGCGGCTTCACCGTGGTGCCGCCGGGCAAGGGCATCATGCACCAGATCAACGTGGAGCACCTGGCCCGCGTGGTGATGAGCCGCGACGGGGAGGTGTACCCGGACCTGTGCCTGGGCACCGACTCGCACACCACGATGGTCAACGGGCTCGGCACGCTCGGCTGGGGCATCGGCGGCATCGAGGCCGAGGCGGCGATGCTCGGGCAGTCGGTGTCCATCCCCGTCCCCGACGTGGTGGGGGTGCGGCTGCACGGCGAGCTGCCCGTCGCCACCACCGCGACCGACCTCGTGCTGACCCTCACCGAGCTGCTGCGCGCCCATGGCGTGGTCGGCAAGATCGTCGAGTTCCACGGTCCGGGCGTGACGGCGCTGCCCGTCACCGACCGGGTGACGCTGTCCAACATGAGCCCCGAGTTCGGCTCCACCGCCGCGCTGTTCCCCATCGACGCCGAGACCATCCGCTACCTGCGCTTCACCGGCCGCCCCGACGAGCACGCCGACCTGGTCGAGGCGTACGCCAGGGCGCAGGGGTTGTGGCACGACCCCGGCGCGCCGCCCTCCTACACCGCCGACCTCGATCTCGACCTGGCCACCGTCGTGCCGTCCATCGCCGGGCCCCGCAGGCCGCAGGACCGCATCCCCCTCGGCACGGCCAAGAGCGCCTTCCGCGCGCAGGAACATCCGCCCGTCCCGCCGGGGCGGGAGATCACGCACGGGACCGTCGCCATCGCCGCCATCACCTCCTGCACCAACACCTCCAACCCCTCCGTCATGGTCGCCGCCGGGCTGCTGGCCAGGAATGCCGTGGCGCGCGGCCTGCGCGCCAAGCCCTGGGTGAAGACCACCCTGTCGCCCGGCTCCCGCGTCGTCATGGACTACTACGCGGAGGCCGGCCTGACCTCCGCGCTGGAGCTGCTCGGCTTCACCCTGGCCGGGTTCGGCTGCATGACCTGCATCGGCGCCTCGGGGCCGCTCGTGGAGGAGGTGTCCACGGCCGTGGCCGAGCACGACCTGGACGTCGCCGCCGTCCTGTCCGGCAACCGCAACTTCGAGGGCCGGATCCAGCCCGAGGTCCGCTCCAACTACCTCGCCTCCCCGCCGCTCGTCGTCGCCTACGCCCTGGCCGGCACGGTGGACGTGGACCTCACCACCGAACCTCTCGGGACCGATCCCGGCGGCCGTCCCGTCTACCTGCGCGACCTGTGGCCCACGCCTGGCGAGGTGCGTGCCGTCGTCGATGAGGTGATCCGCCCGGAGATGTTCAGCCGCGCCTACGCCGACGTCCTCGAAGGCGACGAGCGGTGGCGGCGGCTGGACGTGTCCGGCACGGCCACCTATCCGTGGGATCCCGGCTCCACGTACGTGCGCCGCGCTCCCTACCTCGACGGCATGTCACCGCAGCCGCCGCCCGTCACCGACATCACCGGCGCCCGCGTCCTGGTCATGCTGGGCGACTTCATCACCACCGACCACATCTCGCCGGCCGGCGCGATCCTCCCGTCCAGCCCCGCCGGACGTTACCTGGCCGGGCTGGGGGTGCCTCGCCACCAGCTCAACACCTACGCCTCCCGGCGCGGCAACCACGAGGTCATGATGCGCGGCGCGTTCGCCAACGTCCGCCTGCGCAACCTGCTCGCCGGCGGGGCCGAGGGCGGTCTCACGCCCGACTTCCTCGACGGCGGGCGTCTGACCAGCGTGTACGAGGCGGCCCGCGCTTACCAGACCGCCTCGGTGCCGGCCATCGTGCTGGCCGGAGAGGGGTACGGCGCCGGTTCCTCCCGCGACTGGGCCGCCAAGGGTCCGGCGCTGCTCGGCGTGCGGGCCGTCATCGCTCGATCCTACGAGCGCATCCACCGCTCGAACCTGGTCGGCATGGGCGTGCTCCCGCTGCAGTTCCTCCCCGGCCAGGGGCCCGGCGAGCTCGGCCTGACCGGGCACGAGACCATGGCCGTCACCGGGCTCGGCGGACCGGACCTCCCGCAGGAGGTGACCGTGACGGCCGACGGGATCACCTTCCGGGCGCGCGTCCGCCTGGACACGCCGCGCGAGGCCGACTACTACCGGCACGGCGGCATCATGCCGTACGTCCTGCGCCATCTGATTTAAACGGTTTCCGAAGGGATTCGCAAGGGCTTCACCCGGACGTTGACTTGCGCGGACCGCTGTGGTCCGATGACGTCCACGTAAACGGTTAAACCCTTCTGACCCCCCATCGATGGCCGGGCCCGTCGCGCCTCGGGAAAGCGCTTGCCGGGCTCGGCCCGCGAGGAGTTGATCCCGTGGTTGACATCAGCCGACGTGCCATGCTGGCCACCACCGCCGGTGGTACAGCTGCGGCGCTGGCCTTCCGGGGCGCGAGCCCGGCCGCCGCGCGTACCGCCGCCGTGCCGTCCGATCTGAGCGGTCATGACCCCGTCGACTTACGGTGGCTGGAGGGCGGCAGCCCGGCCGAGGTGACCGGCGGCACGACGTGGGGCGTGCCGTGGCCGCGTGGCGCGTTCGCCCCCGGCCAGCAGTTCTCGCTGACCACCGGCGCGGGTGCGCAGGTGCCGGTGCAGTCGTGGCCGACCGCATGGTGGCCGGACGGCTCGGTGAAGTGGACCGCCCACGCCGTCAGCGGCGCCGGTCCGCGCGCGGAGACGTACCGGCTGAGCGCAGGCGCCCCGGCCACGCCCGCCGAACCGATCACCGTCGGGACCGACGGCGGTCAGGTGACCGTGGACACCGGCGTGATCACGGTGGTGTTCGCGCGCGGCGGCGACCACGTCGTCGAGTCCATCAGCCGGGGTGAGACGGTCATCGCCAAGGACGGCCGCCTGGTCGCCTCCCGCCAGGACAAGCCCGAGGAACCCGGCAAGAGCGAGTCGTTCACCGGCCGCGTCTCCTCGGTCAAGGTCGAGCAGAGCGGCCCGGTGCGGGCGGTGGTCAAGGTGGAGGGCAGGCACAAGAAGGGGCGGCGCGAGTGGCTGCCGTTCACCGTGCGCTTCTACCTGTACGCGGGCTCCGACGCCATCCGGGTCGTGCACACCTTCGTCTACGACGGCAACGAGAACAAGGACTTCCTCAACGGCCTCGGCGTGCGGTTCGCGGTGCCGATGCGCGGCGAACCACACAACCGGCACATCCGGCTCGCGGGCGAGGGCAACGGCGTGCTGGCCGAGGCGGTACGCGGCATCACGGGGCTGCGCCGCGATCCGGGCGCGGCGGTCCGGCAGGCGCAGGTCACGGGCAAGGCGACTCCGGACCCCGCCACCTGGGACCAGCGCGTCACCACCCGCCTGCACTGGATCCCGGCCTGGGGCGACTACAGCCTGCGCCAGCTCACCGCGCACGGCTTCGAGATCCACAAGCGCACCAAGGAGGGCCACCCCTGGATCAGGGTGGACGGCGGCCGGCGCGCCTCCGGGCTGGCCTACCTGGGCGGACCGACCGGCGGGCTGGCGTTCGGCATGCGCGACTTCTGGCAGCTGCACCCGACCGAGCTGGAGATCACCGGCGCCGCCACCGACGAGGCCACGGCCACGGTCTGGATGTGGTCGCCCCGGGCGGGCGCGATGGACCTGCGGTTCTACCACGACGGCATGGGCCAGGACACCTACCCCGAGCAGCTCGACGCCCTGGAGATCACCTACGAGGACTACGAGCCCGGCTTCGGCACCCCGTACGGCGTCGCCCGCACCACCGAGCTGACCTTCTGGGCCCTGGAGGCCACCCCCACGGCGGAGCGCTTCGCCCGGCTCGCCGCCGCCAACGCCACCCCGCCCCTGCTGATCAGCCCGCCGGCGCACAACCACGCGGCGGGCGTGTTCGGCTCCTGGACCCCGGTGGACCGGTCGGTCCCGGCGAAGGCCGCGATCGAGGACAAGCTCGACCTGATGCACAAGTACCACCGCGAGCAGGTCGATCAGCGCTCCTGGTACGGGTTCTGGGACTACGGCGACGTCATGCACGACTACGACCGCGACCGGCACGTGTGGCGCTACGACATCGGCGGCTACGCGTGGGACAACTCGGAGCTGTCCACCGACCTGTGGCTCTGGTACCACTACCTGCGCACCGGGGATGCCAAGGCGTACCGGTTCGCCGAGGCGATGACCCGCCACACCAGCGAGGTCGACATGTACCACCTGGGCAAGTGGCGCAACCTGGGCACCCGCCACGGCGTCCAGCACTGGGGCGACAGCGCCAAGCAGGTCAGGATCAGCAACGCCGGCTACAAACGCTTCTACTACTTCCTGACCGCCGACGAACGCATCGGCGACATCCTGCACGACCTGGTGGACTCCGACCGGAGCTTCCTCGTGCTGGACGCCGGCCGCAAGCTCGGCGACGGCGTGTTCGACCCGGACCCGAAGGCGCTCGACGTCGGGCAGACCACCAGTTGGAGCGCCCTGGCGCTGGCGTGGCTGACGGAGTGGGAGCGCAACGGCGATCCGGCGGTCCGTACCAAGCTGGTCAACAGCGTCACCTCGATCGCCGCGCTGCCCAACGGCTGGGTGCAGGCCGGCGTCAAATACAACCTGCACGACGGCCGCTACTCCTCGGCGCCGGAGAAGTCGGTGAGCGTCGGCAGCCTCAGCTCGGTCTTCGGCCTCATCGAGGTGATGGACGAACTGCTCGGCCTGATCGACGACGCGGCCGTGAAGGCGAAATGGGTGGAGTTCTGCCGCCTGTACAATGCCACCAAGGAAGAGCAGCAGGCGGTCACCGGATCGAACTGGGGCAACCTCAACCTCCGCCAGGCCTACTCCAGGGCCACCGCCTACGCGGCCGTGCAGCTGAACGACCAGGCCCTGGCCAAGCGGGCCTGGCAGGAGCTGCGTACCGGCCACGCCGGCTACCCCGACGACCACCCGTTCACCGCCACGCGCGTCGAGCGGCCCGCCGTGCTCAACCCGGTCGATGAGGCGCAACTGGGCACGAACGCCAGCGCCCAGTACGGCCTGGCCGCCATCCAGTGCCTCGCGCTCGTGGGCGAGCACATCTGACGACGGGTCACACCGCGAGGCGTCGCGGCCTCGCGGTGTGCCGGGCGTCAGTACCTGATCTTCGGCCGGGGCGGGGCGGTCATGCCGTGGCCCAGGAAGTAGTCGACGTTACTCGCCTGCAGATAGCCCTTGAGGGTCATGCCGTTGCGGTAGGCGGGGTTGTGGGCGAGGGTGTACAGCCGGGTGCCGGTCGGCCGGTCGGTGGTGAAGATGATCAGTTCGTCGAACTCGGGGCTGGTCAGCACCACCTCCTCACGCCAGTCGCCGAAGATGTCGGCGATCAGGTGCGGGTAGACGGAGTTGCCCAGGGCGGTGACCGCGCCGTACTCGGAGGTCGTCACCACCCGGGGCAGCGTGGCGGGCGGGGCCGGGTTGGCGGGGTCCCACTTCTCGATGCGGGCGTCGCGCCGCTCGGGGAACGGGTCGGCGTTGTACAGCTCCCGCAGCAGGTCACCGTCCCACCACACGCCCATGTGCGGCCACGGCTGCTTGGTGGTGTCGGGTTCGGCGAGCCGGTTCGACGGCGCGTTGTAGAGGCCGGTGGGCCTGCCCTGCTCGTAGTTCACCTCGCCGTTGATCGACCAGGTCTCCATGCCGGGGAAGCGGGGATCGATGTCGGCGACCATGCCACGGCCCGCGTCGGCGCCGGGTTCCGCGCTGCCGTGCTTCCAGATGATCTTGCCGTCGGCGGCGCCGTAGTAGTAGTCGAGCAGCCCCTCCGGGTGGTCCTGCTGGATGCCGTAGCCCTCCAGGCCCGGATGGCCGGGGTCGATGTCGGCGATGAACCACCGGTCGCCGTGCCGGATGCCCTGCGGGGCGAGGCTGTAGCGCAGGGTGCCGTCGCCGTTGAGCAGGAACCCGATCTCGCCGACCTCGTCCTTGCCGTCGCCGTCCACGTCCACGATGCGGGTGTTGTGGCCGTCTGGGAGGTCCTGGTCGCCGCGCAGGAACTTCCACTGGTTCGTCAGGGCGCGGCCGTCGTACTTCCAGGCGGTGTACATGAGGTTGAAGTCGCCACTGCCGATGCGGTTCTTCATGTACGCGACCAGGCTCGGCGTCCTGCCGTCCAGGTAGCCGACGCCGAAGCGGGCGTACAGCGGGCCGTCGGCGAGGTAGTCGCCGGGGACGGGGGCGATGGCCTTGGGCGCGCCGGTCCTGCCGTCGAGGATGGCGATGGACTGGCGGACGTCGTCGCTCTCGGTGTGCTTGCTGCCGTCGCCGAAGGTGACGCCGTCGGCGACCCGGATGGCCACCTCGGCGCGGCCGTCGCCGTCGAGGTCGTAGACCGTGACGCCGTCGTTGTGGCCGACGTCCACGGTGGCCGAGCCGCCCTCGATGTTGTTCTGGTCGACGCTGTTGGGGCCCAGGTCCATCTCCCACAGCAGCCTGCCGTCACTGCGGTAGGCCTCGATCTTCTGCGGCGCGGTCTGCCGGTCCACGACGTAGTCGTAGGCGCCGTCGCCGTCGAGGTCGCCGACCCAGACGAACTTGATCCGCCCGCCCTCGCGCAGCGGGACCCGTACCACCGGCTCGACCGCGTGGCCCGCCGTCAGGGTGAACGGCCTGCTCGGCGGCTGCTTCCCGGGCCGTACCCGATAGCGGTTGGACCTGCTCAGGTCGGCGGTGGTGTCCACGTAGTTGGTGCCGCCGGTGAGGACCTCGCGGTTGAGCCTGCGGTACGGGCCGCCGTCGGTGGAGCGCTCGACGTCGAAGCCGAGGCCCTTCGGGTCGAGCCCGAGCAGCCGCCAGCTGACCAGCACCTCCTTCTCGCCCGACCGCACGGCCACCACGCCGCGGTCCAGCCGCTCCATGACCCGCCCGCCCTCCGCCGGAGTGGAGGCCGCCGGTCCTGCCGCTGTCCCGAGTACCAGGCCGGTCAGGGCGCAGAGCATCAGTGTTCTGCGGCTGCCGCGTCGAAATCGTGCCGTCATCGACTTCCTTCCCGAGTGCCGGGCCACATGTTGAAACGTTTACTCTGCTGGATCCCAACATGGGAGGTCTCTGCCGTCAAGAGCGGGATGCAAACGCTTTACTAGGATGCGAGCCCGCAGTTCGCGGTCCTCGGCGAACGCGCGCCAGCCCATGGGGGGGTGATGTGGTGCAGGCGGTCGTCGTCGAGGATCTCGCGGCACTGCCACAACCGTCCCTGGTTCGAGCCCTCCATCGCCGCCAGGTACCGCAGGGCCGTCCAGCGTACGGGGGCGCCGCCCGGGACCTCCGCCCACAACGTCCACCGGGCCGTCGTGGGATCCCCGGTGAGGCGGTACAGGGCGTGCGCGGCCTCGACCCGGACGGCCGGGTCCCGGTGGTGGAGGAGGTCGCGCAGGCGGCCGGCGAGGGTGACGGCGGCGGCGAGCGGCTCGGTCACCGCGCCGCACACCACCGGGTCGGGGTCGTCCAGCAGCGCCGCCGAGGCCGCCGCGTGCTCGCCTGACGTCGGCTCCGCCGCGTGCGCCGCTTCGTGCGGGTGCGCGAGTTCAACGCCGGCGGCCGGCGGGCCGGGCTACGATTTTGGGGTCGGGGAGGCGTACGCGTCCTGGTGGGCGCCGCGGTCTTCAAAACCGACGAGGCCGAGAATCCCGGCCTGGCGGGTTCGATTCCCGTCCGCCTCCGCCATCGCTCATGTCGTCGTGAGCGGTGTCCTCTCGTGCCCCCGACCCTGATCCCACTTCTCTCAACCGACGACGAGCGTTCCTGGCCTCTCAGCCGACGACGAGCGTTCCTGGCCTCTCAGCCGACGACGAGCGTTCCGGTCTCTCAGCCGACGACTCAACCGATGACGAGCGCCGCCTCTCCTGCCGAGAGGAGTTCGCCGATCACCGGAGCGCCCGGGATCTCCCCGGCGACGAGCAGCCCGCCGGAGGTCTGGGCGTCGGCCAGAAGCAGGCGGTCGTCCTCGCCGACGCCGCCGCGCCACCGCGTGTGCGGCAGGACCCACTCCAGGTTGCGGCGGGTGCCGCCGCTGACGAAGCCGTCCCGTACGGCCTCGCGGGCCCCGTCGATGTAGGGCACCGCGGCCGGGTCGACGCGCACGGTCACCCCTCCGGCCCTGGCCAGCTTGTACGCGTGACCGAGCAGCCCGAACCCGGTCACGTCCGTCGCGCAGCGCGCCCCCGACCGCAGCGCCGCCCGCGCGGCGTCCCTGTTCAGGGTCGTCATCACCGCGACCGCCTGCGCGAACCACTCCCCCGTGACCTTGTGCCGGTTGTTCAGCACGCCCACCCCGAGCGGCTTGGTCAGCGACAGAGGCAGCCCCGCGCGTCCGGCCTCGATCCTGAGCAGCCGGTCGGGGTCGGCGGTCCCGGTGACGGCCAGGCCGTACTTCGGCTCAGGATCGTCGATGCTGTGCCCGCCGGCCAGGTGGCAGTTCGCGGCGCGGGCCACGTCCATGCCGCCGCGCAGCACCTCCGTGGCCAGTTCCATCGGAAGTGTCCCGCGCGGCCAGCCCAGCAGGTTGATGGCCACCAGCGGCGTGCCGCCCATCGCGTAGACGTCGGACAACGCGTTGGCCGCCGCGATGCGTCCCCAGTCGTAGGCGTCGTCAACGACGGGCGTGAAGAAGTCGGAGGTCAGGATCACCGCGGTGTCGCCGCTCAGCCGTACGGCGGCGGCGTCGTCACCATGGTCGAGCCCGACGAGCAGCTCATGACCGTTCTCATGGCCGTTCTTCGCCTCCGCGGGCTCGGTCAGGCCCGCCACCATCCGCTCCAGCTCACCGGGAGGGATCTTGCAGGCACACCCGCCGCCATGCGCGAACTGCGTCAACCGGATCGCCGCGCCGCCCGTCCCCGGATGGAACGTCATCGCCCTCTCCCCACCCACGGGACCAACCGCGGACAAGTGCCTGCCGACAGAGAAGAAATTTACTCCGCGACGCGGCGGCTTGGCGAGTAGGAGGGGCTTGGCTAACAGGAGGGGCTTGGCGAGTAGGAGGGGCTTGGCGGGCAGGAGGTGGCCGCCCGGTCGCTGGAGGAGGGGCTTGGCGGGCAGGAGGTGGCCGCCCGGTCGCTGGAGGAGGGGCTTGGCGGGCAGGAGGTGGCCGCCCGGTCGCTGGAGGAGTGCGGCCGGGCGGGCACCGGCTCAGCGTGCGGGCGAGCCGTTCAGGTCCTTCGCCTCTTCGTCCTCGATCTGCTGGTTCCACTCCCGCTTGGAGGACTGCCAGCCGTCCTCGTCACGGCCGAGCCGCCAGTAACCGGAAATGGACAGCTGCTCCAGCGGCAGGCCCTGCTCCACGCGCAGGTAGCGTCGCAGTTCCTTGACGAAGGTGGCCTCGCCGTGGACGAAGGCGTGCACCGTGCCGTCGAGGAACTTCGCCTCCCGCACCGCGCGTACCAGCGCCTCGCCCACCGGCCGGTCGGCGCGGTGCAGCCAGACGATCTCGGCGTCGCAGTCCGTCGGCAGCGCCTGCTCCTCGGCGGCGTCCGCCACCTCGATGAAGACCTTGGCGGGCGCGCCGGCGGGGACCCGCTCCAGCGCCGTGGCGATGGCCGGCAGCGCGCTCTCGTCGCCGGCGAGCAGGTGCCAGTCCGCCTCGGCGCTGGGCGCGTACGCGCCGCCGGGGCCCAGGAAGCGCAGCACGTCGCCCGGCCGGGCCCGCATCGCCCACGGCCCCGCGAGGCCCTGGGAGCCGTGGACCACGAAGTCGATGACCAGCTCCAGCGCCTGCGGATCCCAGGAGCGTACGGTGTAGGTTCGGGTCGTCGGCCACTGCTCGCGGGGCAGTTCGGCACGGATGACACCCATGTCGAACGGTTCCGGATAGGTCACCCCGGGCACGGGGAACAGCAGCTTGACATAGTGGTCGGTGAACTCGCCCGCGCTGAACCCGGCGAGTCCCTCGCCGCCGAGCACTACACGGATCATGTGCGGGCTGAGCTGCTCGGTGCGCAGCACCACGCCGGTGGTGCACTTGGGTGCGCGCCGTACCGTTTCGGTCGCCATGGGGACTCACTCCCTTTCGGTAATTAGGCAAGCCTAACTTAACCACCAAGGCTAGTGGGTCAGTTGTTCTGTTCTTACCGATCCTTCGCGGGAAGTGTCGGTGCGGTCGGGCAGAGTGGCCGCCATGGGATCGAACCTTGGGACTGTGGTGGTCACCGGCGCGGCCGGGCGCGTCGGGTCGGCGGTGCGGGCCGGATTGCGCGGCGAGGTGGAGCGGCTGGTGCTGCTCGATCGGGTCGCCCTCGACGCGCGGTCGCCGTCGGAGGAGGTCCGGCGGGTTGACCTGCGCGACGCCGAGGCCGTGACGGCGGCTCTGGCGGGCGCCGACGCGGTGGTGCACCTGGGCGGGGTCCCTGGCGAGGCGCCGCTGCCCGACCTGCTGGACGGCAACGTCCTGGGGACGCACAACGTGCTGGAGGGCGCGCGCCGGCAGGGGGTCGGGCGCGTGCTGCTCGCCAGCAGCAACCGCCTGACCGGCTTCTATCCGGCCTCACAGAGCATCACCGCCGAACTGCCGCCGCGCCCTGACGGCCTGTACGGGGTGAGCAAGGTGGCCGTCGAGGCCCTGGGACGGCTTTATGCGGACAAGTTCGGCCTGTCCGTGGTGTGCCTGCGAATCGGCAGCTTCGAGGACGCGCCCTCCGAGCGCCGCCATCTGGCCACGTGGCTGAGCCCCCGAGACTGCCTCGGGTACGTACGCGCGGCCCTCACCGCCCCCGGCATCCGCTTCACCACCATCTATGCGGTCTCCGCCAACACCCGCCGGTTCTGGGACCTGGAGGCGGGCACGGCACTCGGCTACACGCCCGTTGACGACGCGGAAGCCTTCGCGCCGGGCCTCCCACCGGAGGAGGACTCACCCGACCTGCAGAGCGGCGTGTACGCAAGCGCCGAATACACCCTGCGGCACCTGTGAAAGCCCTGCGTCACGGCCGGGGAGCGCCGTGGTAGTGCGGCAGATCGAGCGGCGGCACAGGGAAGCCACCGGCCGTCGGCTCCTGCGACAGTTGCTCGAACTCGGCGTCCACCTGTGCCTTCCGCTCCTCCTTGCGCCGCTGGTTGACGGTGTCGAACCGCATCCAGATGGCCAGCGCGCCGATCACGACGACCGCGCCGAGCCCGATGCCGAGCGGCGTG
>NZ_JBFAKB010000026.1:0-195355 GCF_040655495.1 Nonomuraea sp. NPDC050404 | reverse complement strand
GCCCATACCACGCGCTGCCCGGGGGGGGCCGGCGTGTCCCCCCCGGGGGGGGGGCTGCGGCGAATGCCGCAGCCCCCGACGTCACAACCTGTCCCGGCTCTGCCTACTTGCGCTTGTTGACCTCGTCGGTCAGTTGCGGGACGACCTGGTGGAGGTCGCCCACCACGCCGTAGTCGGCCAGCTCGAAGATCGGCGCCTCGGGATCCTTGTTGATCGCGACGATCGTCTTGGCCGTCTGCATGCCGGCCCGGTGCTGGATGGCCCCGGAGATGCCGGCCGCGATGTAGAGCTGCGGCGAGACGGTCTTGCCCGTCTGCCCCACCTGGAACTGGTGCGGGTACCAGCCCGCGTCCGTGGCGGCGCGGGAGGCGCCCACGGCCGCGCCGAGCGAGTCGGCCAGGCCCTCGATGACGGAGAAGTTCTCCGCCGAGCCCACGCCGCGCCCGCCGGAGACCACGATGGCGGCCTCGGTCAGCTCGGGGCGGGCGCCCTTCTCCTGCTTGACCCGCTCGACCACGCGGGCGGCCTTGGCGGCGTCGGACGCGGAGAAGGAGACCTCCTCCTCGGCCCCGGCGCCGGCGGCGGCCACGGGGGCGGTGGAGTTGGGGCGTACGGCGATGATCGGCGTGCCCTTGCGCACCCGCGAGTGCACGTTGACGCCGCCGCCGAAGATGGACTGGTCGGCCACGAAGCCCTCGCCCACGCCCACGGCGTCGGTGATGACGCCGGAGTCGGTCTTGACGGCCAGCCGGCCGGCGACCTCCTTGCCCTCGGCCGTGGCGGCCACCAGCACCGCCGCCGCCGACTTGGCGCTCACCAGTTCGGCGAGCAGTTCGGCCTTGGGCGCGACCACGTGGTCCACGACCTCGTCCGAGGCGGCGACGTAGATCTTCTCGGCGCCGTACTCGGCCAGCCGGGCCTTGGCCTCGGGCGTGAGGCCGGGGCCCGCCCAGACGGCGGCCGGGGTGCCGAGGGAGCGGGCCAGGGTCAGCAGCTCCAGCGTGACCTTCTTGACCTCGCCTTCGGCCTGCTCGACGAGAACGAGAATTTCCGACATGTGCGATTTACCCCCGCTCTCAGATGAACTTCTTGGACGCCAGGAAGTCGGCCGCGTTCACGCCGCCGTCGCCCTCGTCCTTGACGATCGTGCCGGCCGCACGCGGCGGGGCGGGCGCGAAGTCGACCACCTCGGACCAGGCGGCGGCCAGGCCAACCTGCGCGGCGTCGATGGAGGCGTCGCCGATGGCCAGCGTCTCGACCGGCTTCTTCTTGGCCGCCATGATGCCCTTGAACGAGGGGTAGCGGGGCTCGTTGATCTTCTCGACCACGGAGACCACGGCCGGCAGCGTGGCCTCGACCACGTCGTAGCCGTAGTCGGCCAGCCGCTGCACCTTGATCGAGCCGCCCTCGACCTCGACCTTGTTGGCCAGCGTGAGCTGCGGCGCGCCGAGCCGCTCGGCCAGCATCGCGGCCAGCACGCCGGTGCGGGCGTCGGTCGACTCCGAGCCCAGGATGACCAGGTCGAACCCGATCTTCTTGAGCACCTGGGTCATCGCGTACGAGGTGGACAGCGCGTCGGAGCCGTGCAGCGCGTCGTCGCTGAGGTGGACGGCCTTGTCGGCGCCCATGGCCAGGGCCTTGCGAATGGTCTCGGTGGCCCTGCCGGGGCCCATGCTCAGGACGGTCACCTCGCCGCCGTGGGCCTCCTTGAGCTTCAGCGCCTCTTCGACCGCGTACTCGTCTAGCTCGTTGACCACGCCGTCAACGGCGTCCCGGTCGAGCGTGTTGTCATCGGACCGCAGCTTGCGCTCGGTCGCCGTGTCGGGGACCTGCTTCACGCAGACGACGATGTTCATGGCCGGTGGCCGACCTCCCGTAGTTCGCGTGCGCCTCCGCCTCGCTGCGGTGACGCCGAATGCATCTGTTCAGACTGCCAGGTGCCCGCAGGACACCCGACAGAGGGTCTGCCGTGGTAGTGCCGTTATGTTACCCATCGGTAGCTTACGCGCAAACCAACCGCCGATGCGATCCATCCGTCACCACAATACCGAACTATATTCTGGCGTAGCTCAGGCGGACAGCAGGAAGACCACGCCCACCACCAGCGCCGTGCCCGCGAACAACGCCAGCGTGAACGTGCTGAACGACGCCGCCAGCCCGAAACAGAGCCCGACCGCGCCCACCAGGCTGACCGCGTCCGCGACCAGACGCCCCCGCCGGAACGGGCCGCGCGAGAACAGCGCGACCCCGGCGTCGGCCACGACACCCACCGCGTACGCGGCCAGCAGGAAGAGCGACACCTCCGGCAGCGGCTGCCGGGCGGCCGCCGCCAGCAGCGACACGAACAGCCCCGAGCCGATCAGCCAGCGCCTGCGCACCTTCTCCCGGTGCCTGGCCCTGGACTCCTCCACCGAGCGCCGGTACCGCTCCTTGCCCGGCCGCCACTCCCTGGTGGCCGTCTCGTCGGAGGTGGGGCGGCGCCGTGCGACCGGAGCCTCATGGCGCCGCGGCACGTGGGAGACCGGCTCGACGCCGAGCTGCGCGCAGATCTGCGCGGCCGTCGGCCTGGCGGCCGGATCGGTGGACAGGTACTCGGCTAACAAGGGCGCCAGCCACTTCGGCACGCCCTCCAGGTCGGGCGAGTGGTGCACCACCCGGTAGGCGACCGCGGAGGCCGGCCCCTGCCCGTACGGCTGCCGCCCGGTGGCCGCGTACGCCAGCGTCGCCCCGAACGAGAACACGTCGGCCGCAATCCCCGCGGCCCTGCCTTCGAGCACCTCGGGGGCCAGATAGCCCGGCGTGCCCACCACCGCGCCCGAGGCCGTGACCGACAACGAGTCGAGCGCGCTGGCGATGCCGAAGTCGATGACGACCGGCTCGCCCTCCGTCATCATCACGTTCGCCGGCTTGAGATCGCGGTGCACCACCCCGGCCTCGTGCATGGCCAGCAGCGCGTCGGCCAGCCCGCCGGCCAGCAGCCGCAGGTCGGCCACGGGCACGGGGACGGCGCTGAGCGGCCGGCCCTGCACGTAACGGGTGACGAGATAGGGCCGCGCGCCCTCAAGGCCGGCGTCGAGCACCTCCGCCACGTGCGGCCCGCCGACCCTGCGCATGGTCTCCACCTCGCGCGCCAGCCGGGCCAGCGCCCCGGCGTCGGCGGCGACGTGCGGATGCAGGACCTTGACCGCGACCGTCCTGCCCTCAGGATCGAGCGCCAGATGCACCTCGCCGAATCCACCAGCGCCTAGACGGGAGACAAGCTCGTACGGGCCGAGGCGCTCGCTCATACCTCATCTCTCCCCTGAGGGGACGGCGGGAACACTCAGGACCAGGGATTCAGCCACCCCAGCCCCAGATCCTTGAGCAGATCGCCGACCAGCCCCGTGATCAGACCGATCGTGCTCTGCCTCGCGTCGTTCGCCAGATTGTCGATCACCGTCTCGGGCGCCTGCCAGGGCGTCCACACCGTGTCCTGCCCCAGCGCGAACATCACCGCGAACAGCGCCACCGTGCCCACCGCCACCACCGCGACCAGCGCGGCGCCGGGGCTGCGCAACACGCCGGTGAGCGTGCGCGTGACGGCCTTGCGCGGCGCGCCGCCGCCCGGCAGCACGAACAGACCGGCGGCGAAGGCGCCCGCCGCGAACGCCGCCGCCTCGTTGACGCTCATCTGCCCGGCCCAGTGCAGGACCCCCCAGACGCACACGCCGAACAGCAGCGCCAGCGGTACGTGCACCACGGTCACCAGCGCGGACTTGAGCAGCGCCCATGGCGTGCCGAGCACCGCCAGCAGCGGGTCGGCCGCGCTGCTGCCGCGCGTCTGACGCCGTTTGACCAGGTCGCCGAAGAGGTATTCGCCGATGCGCAGCACGAGCGCGAGCGCGACGGCCACCGCGCCGACCATGACCGGCATCATGACGGTCAGCGCGACCAGCGAGACGAGCAGCAACAACCCGACGAACTGGCTGCCGAACAGGTATTTCTTACGCTCCGACGGCGGCGTGTACTGCGGCGGCGGCGTGTAGGGCCGCACCTGCGAGGGCGCGGTGGGCTGCGGCACCAGCCTGCGGTCCTGCGGCGGCTGACCGGCCACCCGCTGGTCGCCGTACGGCACCGGCCTGGCCGACATCGGCGCCGGCACGTAGGGCGGCGGCCGCTCCTCACGGCGCGGCGGCGCGGGCGGGGCGGGGGGCGGCGTCCTGTTGTACTCGACCGGCGGCAGCAGATCGGAGAAGCTCTCCATGACCCGCGTACGGTTGCCCACCCGCTTGGTCCCGGTGGGCCCCTCGTTGAACGTGGTCACGGCCGGGTCGAGCGCCCTGGCCATCCGCAGCAGCTCCTGCGCGCCGGGCCGGTTCTCCGGATCGACCTGCAGGGCCCGGCTGAGCCAGCCGCGCAACCAGGCGGGCGCCTTGTCGATCTGCGCCCGCCCTTCCATGATGTTGAAGCAGACCGCCTCGAACGTTCCCGTGCCGAACGGCGGCGCCCCGGTCGCGGCGAAGAACACCGTCGAGGCCAGCGCGTGCACGTCGGCCGCCTGGGTGATCTCAGAGTCACGGATGATCTCGGGCGCCAGATAGCCCGGCGTGCCCACGAACATGCCCGTCTGCGTCAGCCGGGTGGCGTTGACCAGGTGGGCGATGCCGAAGTCGATGACCAGCGGCTCGCCGTCGACCAGCATGACGTTGGACGGCTTGAAGTCACGGTGGATCACGTCGGCCGCGTGGATGGACACCAGCGCCTGGCACAGTCCCTGGGCCAGCCTGATGATCTCACGCGCCTCCAGCGCGCCCTCCGACAGGACGGTGTCCTCAAGGGTGCGGCCGGGCGCGAAGCGGGTCACCACGTACGGCTGGCCACCGACCAGCTCGGCGTCGATCACCTCCGCGACGAACGGGCTGCGCACCCTGCGCATCGTCTCCACCTCGCGCGTGAGGCGGTCACGCGCCTTGAGGTCGGCCGCCACGTGCGGGTGCAGGACCTTGATGGCGACCTCGCGCCCCTCGCCGTCCAGACCGAGATGGACGACCCCCATGCCGCCCTCGCCGATCTTCCTGATCAGGCGATAGGGGCCAAGACGTTCCGGTGCTTGGGTGCTCATCGCCACCTTCCCCGCATCATCCCCCTCAATTCGCCCCCAGCTTGCCGAGCTCTCTGGCCACTTCCACTTCTATGACGTCCAGCGGAGCCCATACGGCCTCCCTCTCTGGAGATTCCCCGAACGTGCCGATCGCGAGGAGCAGCGAGAGCGCGGCAGCCGCCGCGAGGACTCCCGCCATCACCATCGCCGCTGTTCTCGAGGGTACGAGGGATGCGAGCGTTCTGCGCATCTGTTTGCCCGGACCTTCGACTCCGGGGCCTGCGCAGACGGTCCACAACGCGACCGCGGCGCCCCATCCCAGGGCGTTGACCGGCTCCATCCCGGCCACCACGGTGAGCAACAACGTCACCGGGAGGCCCAGGATCAGCGCGTAGAGCACGAGCGCCACCGTGATGCCCGCCGACTTGGCCAGCGCCGCCGGTTGGGCGAACACGCGTACCACGTCGAGCGCCGCCGCCCCGGCCGGCCTGCGGGCCGCGAGCCGGGGCTGGGCCAGGTCGGCCGCGCGCAGCAGGATCGCGATCGGGACCGCCACGATCGACACCAGCACCGGGGCCAGCGCGGCGGCCACGACCAGCAGGACCAGCAACATCGCGCCGGCCACGCCGTAGGCCCTGGAACGCTGCAGCGGCTTGCCCGGCTGGCTGCTCGGGATGTACGGCTCGCGCTTGGTCCTGATCGGGTCCGGCTGCGGCGGCGGGAACTGCGGCTGCTGGGCCGGGATGTACGGCGGCGGCTGCACCGGGATGGGCTGCCGGCCGTAGTCGTGCGGCCCTGGTCCCGACCCGTGGCGGCCGTAGTCGGGCGCGCCGGGGCGGCCCGAGTTCGGGCCGGAGCCGGGCCCCGCGTTGGGGCCGGAGTTCGGCGCCTGCTGCGGGCTCTGGGTGAGCCTGCGGAATTCGGGCGAATCGGAGCGCACCCGCCGGGTGGGCACGTCGGCCTCCGGGCCGTGCGCCGGGGCCGCGGGACCATTGCCGCCACTCTGCGACGCCTGGTTCTGCGGCGCCTGGTTCTGCGCCGGGTGCGAATGCGTCTGTGGCTTCTGCGGCGGGTACAGGCCCGCCTCGCGCTGGATCTGCCGCAGTTCCTCCGGCGGCACCCTGCGGGTCGGCCAGGGGTCGGGCTGGTGCGGCAGCAGCGAGACGTACGGCTGATCCTGCGACGGCGCAGCCGGCTGCTCCTTGCCGTCCTTGCCGTCCTTGCCGTCGAGCAGTTGCTTGGGCGTCACCGGCGGCGTCGAGATCTCGTAGGCCGGCTTGTCCGCCACGCGCGGCGGCTCCGACGCACGTGACGGCTCCGAGCCACGCGACGGCTCAGCAGCACGTGACGGCTCGGGGGCACGCGGCGGCGGGCTCATGAACTGGGCCGGCTCGTGCGGCCGCGGCATGGTCGAGATCTCGTCGGGCGAGCCACCTGCCGCCGGCTTGGCCTTGGGCAACATCCTGGCGGTCTGCTCGGCCAGGTCGGCCGCCTTGGGCCGCTTGGCCGGGTTGCGCTGGAAGGCCGCCTTCAGCAGCGGCCGCAGCTCCGGGGGCGCGGCGCTGATGTCGGCCTTGCCCGCGGTGATGTTGTAGAAGATCATCTCCAGCGTGCCCTTGCCGAAGGGCGGCTGGCCCGTTCCCGCGTACAGCAGGGTGCCTGCCCACGCGTGGATGTCGACCTCGGGACCCGCCTCCTGGCCCTCGATGATCTCGGGCGCGAGGTAGCCGGGCGTGCCGATGAACATGCCGGTCTGCGTCAGCCGCGTCGCATCCACCGCCTGGGCGATGCCGAAGTCGATCAGCACCGGCTCGCCGTCCATGAGGAGCACGTTGCCGGGCTTGAGGTCGCGGTGGATCACGCCCACCGAGTGCACGACGGCCAGCGCGGAGGCCACCCCGTGGGCGATCCTCAGCAACGCGGGCAGGTCGAGCGGCCCGTCGTCCTTGACTATCTCGTCGAGCGGCGGGCCGGGCACGTAACGCGTGACGATGTACGGACGATGACCGGTCACATCGGCGTCGAGCACTTCGGCGATGTACTTGCTGCGCACTCTGCGCATGGTCTCGACCTCGCGCGAAAGCCGGCGCCTGGCGACCTCGTCACCGGCGACCTCTCCGCGCAGGACTTTGACCGCCACCTGCCGCCCCTGGGGGTCGACAGCGAGGTGGACAACGCCCATTCCGCCTTCACCGAGCCGCCTGAGCAGCCGGTAAGGGCCTAGTCGGTCATCGTTCATGGCATGAAGCACCATACCGGCTTAATCCCCGCCCACGAGATGAACCATGAGGCCACATTCCCACTCGTACAACGTCCAGAACGGCCCACCCGGTTTCCCAATCAACGGTCTCGAATCGGCCTCAGTTTTCCTTCAGCCGGCCAAGGAGAGCACCTCTGCCCTCTTCAGACCCGCCAGCGCGGCGCCTGATACGGCGAGCTTCGATCTGCGCACGCCGCTTCCGATCACCACCCTCCGGTGCTCGGCGACGTGCGTGTCGACCAGGACCGGCCACTCCTCGGGCAGTCCGAGGGGCGTGATGCCGCCGTACTCCATCCCGGTCAGCTCGACCGCCTGCTCCATCGGGGCGAAGCTGGTCTTGCGGGCGTCGAGGTGCCTGCGCACCACGCCGTTCACATCGACTCGCATCGTCGCGAGCACCATGCACGCGGCATAGCGCGTCTCGCCGCCCCGCTTGGCCGCCACCACGACGCAGTTGGCCGACTCGTCAAGAGTCACGCCGTACCTGTCGCAGAACGCCGCCGTGTCGGCCAGATCAGGGTCGATCTCGGCCACCTCGACGCCCTCCATATTCGGTACGACACGTGCCACCGGATCAGCCAGAAGGTCGATCCGCTCGGCCGCGGGCACCCACACCAACGTCATTCCCACTCCTCGATCGCTTCTCCCGACGAGCCTATTGCGGCTGTGGGAGCAGCGGGTGACGTCACGGAGACTGCAGCACCCGTTGATGCAGTTGGGTGACGGCACCGCGGGCCGACTCCATGGCCCCCGCCTGCCAAGCGATCAGATGGGTGAGCCAGTCGCCCGCGAAGTAAACCCTTCCGGCGGGGCGTTGCAGAAGAGTGAAGGACGAATCAAAGGCGGGCCAGCGCATCCATCCGCCCTGGATGTGCTCCTGGCGCTCCCAGGCGATGGAGGTGCTGGACAGGAGGTTCTGGCGGTACTTCTCGCCGTGGATCTTCTTGCCCTGGGTGAGCGCCCTGCGCCGCCGGTCCTCCGGGGTGAGCGCGCCGTAGAGCTCCGCGTGGCGCTCGGTGTTGTAGTAGCCGACGAGCAGGCCGCGCTCGTTGTGGTAGCCGTGTGAGGGATACCAGATGTGGGTGATGTCGAGGTCGGTCTCGGTCACCCCGCCGTAGATGCGGTCCTCCTGCTCCCACCAGCGCCGGCCGTACTCCAGGCCGATCTTGCCGGCGGCGACGGGCACGGGTGTCTTCAGCGCGGTGGTGATCTGGGCGCCGAGGTTGTGCGGGATCTTGGCGAGGAGGTGCGGCGGGAGGGTGGCGATGCAGTAGTCGGCCTTGATCGTGCCGCCGGTGTGGACGACCTCGACGCCGTCGTCCAGCGTGGTGATCTTGGTGACCTTGGCGCCCGTTTTGATCCGCTCCGCGCCGACGGCCTGCTGAAGCTTGGTGACGATGGCGTCCATGCCGCCGACGGGCTGGAACATGGGGGTGGCCTGGTCGTAACCGAAGTCGTTGGTGATGGCGCGGCCGGTGCCAGCGGCCAGGACCTGGTGCAGGGTGCCGGGGTCGGAGATGGGGGTGCCGCCGTCGAGCGCCGGAAATTTCGTGAAACCGCGCCGCTCGGAGCCTTCGTACGCGTCCTTCGGGCCGAGGTCGCCGAACCTTCTGAGGAAGTCCAGCAGCCGTTCCTGGTCGTTCCTGGTGATGGCCCGGTCCAGGGCGCCGAGGTTCGTGGCCTTTGCCAGGAGTTCGGCGACATATCCGTACATGTCGGCTCGGGCCGTGCGGGCCCTCAGCGTCTGGCCTTCGGTGTGCACGTACGCGGCGGCGTTGTTGTTGATGAAGGTCTCGATGGGGACGCCCAGCTCGCGGCAGTAGTCGAGGGTCACCATCCAGGGGGCGATACGGCCGGGGCCCGCGTTGAAGTAGACGCCCTCGCCGAACTTCACGTCCTGGGCGGGGCCGTTCAGCTCGGTCAGGCGGTCGCCGCCGCGCAACGTCAGGTTCCTGCCGCCCGCCCGCTGCCCGGCCTCCAGCAGCGTGCAGTCGTAGCCGGCCTTGCCCAGCTCGTACGCGGCGGTCAGCCCCGCCACGCCCGCGCCGAGGATCACCACCTTGGCCGCGCCCTTGCCGCGCAGGGTGAAGTCGCCCTGGCGGGGCGCGGTGAACTCCTTGTCCTGCTCGGCGGGCGCCAGGCCGAGGGCGCCCATGGCGGCGTACATGGCCCCGGCGCCACCGGCCGCCCCGATCCCGACGAGCAACCCCCGCCGCGTCAGCGCCGCCCCCCTGCCCGAGCCCCTGCCCGCACCGCTTCCCGAGTCCTTGGCGGCGGTCGCGTCCGTGGCCTTGTCCGCGTTCGAGCCCGCGCCCTCGTCCTCGGCCATGGGAACCTCAGCCATAGGGACCGCTGCCGCAGGCGACCTGTCCGGCGATCGTGGCGAAAAGCCCGAACAGGGCCATGATCTGGGGGAAGTCGTCGGTCGTGAACTCGGTGTGCCGCGCGCCGGCCGCCTTGACGCCCGGGATCAGCGACACGGCCGCGGCGATGGCAGTCGAGTTCCACTCCACCCCGAGCGTGTACGGCGCCGGCACCACATACGGCGTGAAGTCGTTCAACCGGCCCAGCGCCCGCGCTGTCGCCTCACGAATTTGTGCCTGGGCGACGATCGGCGGCGACAACTCGGCCGAGAACTTGTCGACCCCCTTCTTCACCGCCACCGTCTCGACGTCGCCGAGCAGCTCGCGGGCCTCTTCCCCGACGGCCTCGTCCCCGGTCACCAGCGCCACCGGCACCCCGTGGAACCCGGCGCACGCCGCGACCAGCCGGGTCTCGCCGCACAACTCGCCGTTGAGGTAGACGTTCTGGATCTCCTTGCCCATCCAGGTGTGGTTGAGCACCCCGTGCGGCACCCCGGCGCGGGCGTGGTAGCCCACGAAGCAGGCCGCCCGGAAGGTGCCGTCCAGCCCGTGGGCCATCCGCTGTGCCTTGCCGGGGCCCCTGATCAGGCTCGCGCGGGGGTCCAGCAGGTCGATCCGCAGGTTCTTGGTGGAGCCGTGGGCGTCGTTGACCAGCACGCCGCTCGCCCCGCCCGCGTACGCGCCCTCGATCGCGGCGTTCGCGTCGGCGGTCATCAGCTCGCAGCCGCGCTCGTACCCGCGCTTGCCCGCGTGCATCTCCTCGGGGTCGGTCAGCCCCGTCACGCCCTCCATGTCCACCGACAGGTAGACCTTCATGCCGCCCCCCACGTCTCGACCCGCCGCACCTCGGGCTCCGTCATCAACCCCACATTCGCCCCGACGAACGCCGCCGCCTCCGCGCGCCACGCCTCGGGGGTCTCGTCGAGTGCCGGCGGGTAGCAGTGCTCCAGCCAGCTCGTCGCCTCCTCCGAGACGTCGAAGTAGTCCAGGGCGGGGGCGAAGAGCGTGTTCTCGATGCCGGGTACGCGGGCGAGCCCGTACTGGATCATCTCCTGGCCCCCGTACGGCGGCTTCATGAGGTACTTGCGCGCCACGGGGCGGTCGGCGGTGATCGGGGTGTCGAGGGGGCGGCGCTCCACGGCGGCCTGGATGAGCTCCTTGTACAGGCACTTGCCGCAGTTGCGGCAGGGACCGTCGGTGCCCTGCAGGCACCAGCGGACCTGCTTGCTGAGCGGAGAGGCTAAGGCCAGGCGCATGGTGACCGCCTCGCTCACGCCGCCGACCGGCAGCACGATGTGCACGCCGACCGCCGCGAACAGGCGGCCCCACCTGCCGTGCGGCGCCCACATGGGGTTGTCGGGAGTGAAGCGCCCCAGGTAGCGGTCGCCGCCCAGCCAGCGCGAGCCGAGCTCGTAGCCGAAGCCCAGGCCACCCAGGTCGAGCCGGTCGGCCAGCAGCAGGGCGCCCGCGGCCACGGCGTGGTGCTCCGGGTAGCCGGGGCGGGGCTCGGCGAGGGTGTACTCCAGGTCGGAGGTGACCGTGCTCAGCTCGCGGCCGGTCTTGGCGGCGAGCCCGGCCAGCACGTCCGAGCGGTAGTGCGGCCAGCGGTTCGGCACGCGCGGGTGGGCGACGCGGCGGAAGTGCACGAACGGGGCCTGCGGGTGGATCGTGGCCGCCGCCACCGAGTCCGCGCCGCCGCTGTAGGAGATCGCGAGCCTGGCGCCCTGCCTGCGGGGCTCGGCGCCCACCGGACCGGCCTCGACGCCCCAGCCGTCGTGCAGGACCTGCGCCAGCTCGGCCGAGATGGCCCGGTCGAAGGTGATCCGCCGCCTGGTCCACGGGGCCACGATCGTCCAGGCGGCCAGGGCGAACAGGTCGGGGTGCGCGTCGTCGGGCACCCCGCCGATGGAGCAGGAGTTGATGGCCAGCTTGATCGGGTACTCGTCGGAGGCCGTGCCGGTGATCTCGTCTTCCGGGTCGAGCCGGAAGCTCAGGTGCCCACCGGCGCTCCACGTCACGCGCACGGTTACTCCCCTGGCCTGGCCGGTTCGGCGCGCAGCCCGTCGATGGCCTGCCAGACGAGGACCTCGTTCTGCAGCACCCCGTCCATGGCCTTGGCGGTCTCCTGCGCGAGCCGGTGCGTATTGTCCACCTTCGCCCTGAGAGCCTTGTCAGCTGCGCTTCCCGCAGCGCCGCCGGTCATGGGCGGGCGGGCGTCGCGCAGCCGCTCGACCTCGCCCTGGAGGGTCACCATCTCCCTTTTCAGGGTCTGCACCTCCCAGAGCGCGTCCCTGATGTCCTGGCGGTGATCAGAGATCGAGATGTAGCGGGAGTCGAACCACGTACGCACGGCCTTTCTGAGCCGGGCAGGGACGAGGACGCGCATCATGAAACGCCACCATAGTGGCAAACCAACATCGGTTTGGACGATCCTGACCCAAGGCGTTGACATCTCGTTACGGGCGTGCGACTCGGCCCATATCCGATCTTCACAAAGGCCGGGCACCGTGGGTGCATGACTGCTAACGTTCCGCGACATGCCCTCCTCCGTGCATGTTGCGTTGAACGCGCTGTTTCGGAACCGGCCCACGCTCGCCGTCGATCTGCTGTGCGAGGTCTTCGACATCGACCTGCCGCCGGAAACCCTGCTTGAGGTGGCTCCGCCGGGCCCCGCCGAGGTGTTCTTCACCGTGGGACGGCACCACGAGCCCGTGCACGGCGTGATCGTGGAGTTGCAGCACACCGTCTCCGAGGAGGACCGGCAGGTCTGGGCGCGGCGCAGCGCCGCGCTCTGGCTGCGGCTGAACTGCCCGGTGCTGGTGCTCGTGCTGGCTCCCGACGCGCGGGTGTGCGACTGGGCCGCGCAGCCCGTGGTGACCAGCCTGCCGGGGTACGTGCTCCATCCCCTGGTCGTCGGGCCCGACCAGATGTTGCCCATCGAGGACCCGTCGGAGGCGGCGGAGTGCCTGGAGTTGTCGGTGTTGTCCGTCCTGGCCCACGGGCGGGACAGGGCGACCGTGGAGACGTTCCTGGCGGCGCTGTCGAAGGTGGAGGAGTGTCACGGGACCCGGTACTACGAATACGCCTACCGCCTGGCGTCCACCGACGTCCGGCAGGTTCTGGAGGAGCTCATGTCGTCCGCCACCTGGCCCGTGTACAGCCCTTTCGCCCGCGAGCACTTCACCAGGGGACGGCTCACGGGCCTGTCGGAGGGCAAGGCTCGGGCCGTGCTGGCGGTGTTGCGGGCGCGGGGCGTGAGCATGCCGGACGAGGCGCTGACGGCCATCACCTCGTGCACCGACCAGGAACAGCTCGACGAGTGGGCGCACAGGGCCGCGACCGCGCTGACCATCGACGAGCTGTTCGTCTGAACTCCGGCGTACGGCCCGCCCTATCGGCCGGTGAACTTGGCCTTGGACTTCTCCGCGAACGCGCGCATGCCGATCTTGGCGTCGTCCGTGGCGAACAGGCCGGAGAACTGCAGGCGCTCGATCTCCAGGCCCGTGTCGAGGTCGGTCTCCAGGCCCTGGTCCACGGCCTGTTTGGCGGCACGCAGCGCGACCGTCGGGCCGCCCACGAAGGTGGCGGCCCACTCCAGGGCGGCCGTGTAGACCTGCTCGTCCGGCACCACCCGATCCACCAGGCCGATCGCGAGGGCCTCGGCGGAGGCGACGTGGCGGCCGGTGAAGATGAGGTCCTTGGCGCGCGCCGGGCCGATCAGGCGGGGCAGGCGCTGGGTGCCGCCCGCGCCGGGGATGATGCCGAGCAGGATCTCCGGCTGGCCGAGCTTGGCCGACTCGCCCGCGACCCTGAAGTCGGCGCACAGGGCCAGCTCGCAACCGCCGCCCAGGGCGTAGCCGGTGATGGCGGCGATGACCGGCTTGCCGATCTTGGCGACCGCGGTGAAGCAGGACTGAAGCGTGCGGGAGTGGGCGGCCATGTCGGCGTAGGACATGTCGGCCATCTCTTTGATGTCCGCGCCCGCGGCGAACACCCGTTCCCCGCCATAGAGGATCACGGCCTGCGCCTGCGGGTCGGCGTTCACGATGCCGGCCGCCTCCGCGAGCTCCTGCTGGACCTGACCGTTGAGGGCGTTCATCTTCGGACGGTCAAGACGGATCGTGGCGATCTGGTCGGCCACCTCGACGCTCACAAACTCACCCATGAGCCCGAACCTAACAGTCCGGCTCGCCCATGGTCAGTGGGCGGCGGCGGACTTGACCGCGTCCACGGACTTCTTGCTGCGCGAGACCCGTACGAGGGCCGCGGAAAGGCGCGCCAGTTCGTCGCCCGAGTGCGCCAGTTTGGACAGCGAACCCGCCCGGCGCGGCAGCCCGAGTTTGCCCGCGCCGTCCAGCACCTTCTTGTCCAGGTGCGGCGCGACCTGCGGCCAGACGGCCTGCACCTCGCGCAGGAAGATGTCGGCCCCCGTCGGGCCGATGCCGGGGAACTCCATCAGCAGGGACGCGATCCGCTTGTCCTGCCCCCCAGCCTCCTCGCGCAGGCGGCGCAGGTCGCCCTGCCACCGCTCGGCGATCAGGTCGGCGGCGTCGCCGAGCATGGTGGCGGTGCGCTCGTCGTAGCGCCGATAGTGGCCGCGGCCCAGCGCGTCCACCCGGTCCTGCCAGCTCGCCTCGCGCATGCCCTTCGGCGTGCCGTAACCGGCCGCGAACAACTCCTTGGCGGCGGCCACCGCGACGTCCGCCGAGATGCGCGCGCTGAGCAGCGTGGCCAGCACGAGCAGCTGGTAGAGCGGTTTCGGCTGGTCCGCGAGCTTGATTCCGGCCTCGGCGGCGTACGTGCGGCCGTAGCGGTCGAGCAGGGCGTCCAGTACGTCGGTCTTCGCCATACCGCTGCGCCTACCCGCGACCCGTCCCCGCATTCCGGGCGGAGTGTTTGGGTGCTCGGGCACAGGGGAGGCGGAGTGTCTGACCTTTTCCCAATGTGATGAAGGAGCAAATTGTGCTGACCTTGACCGACAACGCCGTGGTCGCCATCCGTGATCTCATGGTCGGCGAGGAGGTCTCCGCCGACGCGGGCCTGCGCATCTCCCCAAAGGCCGATGAGGCGGGCACGCTGGAGGTCTCGCTGGCGAACACGCCGCAGTCCGGTGACCAGGTGGTGGAGAAGGAGGACGTACGCGTGTTCGTCGCGCAGGACGCGGTGCAGATCCTCGACGACAAGTCACTGGACGCCCAGCCGGGCAACCCGGGGCAGCCGGCCTTCCGCCTGGACCGGCGCGCCTGACCGGGGCCGCTCCGGCCACCGTCCCGGCTTGCCCTGCCGTCGTCCGCACACTCGCGGTTAGGCTGCTGTGAGGAGTCACCCGATTGCCGAGCAGAGGAAAGGCGGCGACCGCATGAGCGCGCCGGGCCGGCCGACAGCGGAGACCGGAAGAAATCAGGAGACCGTGCTCGCCGACGAGTTGAATCGCATGATCGCCCTGGCCGAGGAGGCGCGGTCGGAGGAGACCTGGGCGTTCGACTCGCTCAGCCGTTTCGTCCACGGCTGCGCCGATGCGCGGCTGGACCCGCTCGCCTCTGCCGTGGCGGGGGACGCCGCCGAGATCGAGGCGGCGCGTGCCCGGCTGCTGAAGGCCCTCGACGGGATCGTCCGGGCCGGCCACGACGAGAGCGCGCTGCGGGAGGACGTGGGCACGGGAGACGTCGTGGGGGCCGTCGGACTGCTGGTCCGGGGGTTGTCCACGGTGCCCGCCGGGCTGGGCGAGGAGTTGAGCGAGCGGGCGGCACGGCTGGTGCTGGCCGGCATGCGCGCCCATCCCGCGCCGGTCCCGCCGGGCGCGCCGCTGACCGCCGAAGAGCTGGTGCAGCGCGTTTCCGCGTAGGACTGAGAGCGAACAGACGGCCCCGGGTGTCGCCCGGGGCCGTCTTCGGTGTTCAGGGTGATGGGTTGAAGCCGGTCAGGCCGTCGGGCATGCCTCGCCGTACGGCCTGGACGATCTCCTGGTGGAGGTGCGGCCCGGGATCGGGGGCCCGGCCCAGGGGGCTGCCCTCGATCTCGTACCACTCGTCGGCGTCCAGGTACTGGACACGTACCGTCACCTGACCGCCGGTCACCTCGGTACGCACGGTCACCTCACCGGTGATGACGCCGACCTCGTCGGTCATCACCCCGCCGGGACCGGCGACGACGCTGCTCTCGTAGGTCTGCGCGGTCATTCAGCGTCCGTTGGGCCCGTGGCAGGTCGCCACCATCTCGCCCAGCGCGTCCCGCTCGGTCTCGGTGATCGTGAGCCCGTAGCGGGACTTCACGTCGATCCAGGCCCGGCTGTAGACGCACCAGTAGCTGCGCCTCGGCGGACGCCACTGGTCGGGGGCCTGGTCGCCCTTGGACCTGTTCGAGGCGGCCGAGACCGCGATGAGCTGCGGGCCCTCCAGGTCGTTGGCGAAGCGCTTACGCTGGGCGTCGGTCCACTCGTTGGCGCCCGAGCGCCACGCCTGGGCCAGCGGCACCATGTGGTCGATGTCGAGGTCGCGGGCGTTGGTGAAGGTCTTGCCGTCGTACTCGCTGTACCAGGTGCCGGAGATGGCGCGGCAGCTTTCGTCCTGCTTGACGTCCTGGCCGTCACGGACCAGGACGATCTCGCGGGTGTCGCAGCGCTCGCCCTGTCCCGCCCAGTGCGGGAAGCGGGCGCGGCTGTAGCCGGCCATGGAGCCGGCTTCGGCGACGGTGAGCCGCTTGAGCTGCCAGGCGGCGGCCGAGGCGGAGAGGGTGGGCGGAAGTTCGGCGGGAGAGGCGGCGCTCGCGCCGGCGGCCGGAACCAGGGCCAGGAAGGCTGTGGCCACGGCGGTCGCTGCGCGCGAAGGCCATGATCGCAATGAGAACATGGCCCACGATTAGCAGCGGCGATTACTCTAGGTAATCAATATGCGGCACCCCTTGTAACTGTGTGTAACTAAAATGGGACTCCCTTTACGCGGTGCCCGAAAGGCGCTCGACCCCGCGCAGCAGGGCCGAGTGGTCGAGCCCGCCGTCGCCGTTCGCGTTCGCCGCGGCGACGAGCTGGGCCACCAGCGCGCCCAGCGGCAGCACGACGCCGGCCTCGCGGGCGGCCGAGGTGACGATGCCCATGTCCTTGTGGTGCAGGGCGATACGGAAACCGGGCTCGAAGGAGTGATCGACCAGGTTGGCGCGCTTCTGCGTGAGTACGGCCGAGCCCGCCAGGCCGCCTCCGAGCACCTCCAGCGCGGCCTCCAGATCCACCCCGTACGCCCTCAGGAACACCACGGCCTCGGCCAGCGCCTCGATGTTGGCCGCGACGACGAGCTGGTTGGCGGCCTTGACGGTCTGGCCGGAGCCGCTCGGCCCGACGTGCACGACGGTCTTGCCGACCGCCTCGAACACGGGCCTGGCGGCCTCGAACGTCTCCGCCGCGCCACCCACCATGATCGACAGGGCCGCGTTCCTGGCGCCCGCCTCGCCGCCGCTCACGGGGGCGTCGAGGTAACGCAGGCCGCGCCGGTCCGCCTCCCCGGCCAGCTCGCGCGTGACGTCGGGGCGGATGGTGGAGAAGTCGATGATCAGCGTGCCGGGGGCGGCGTGCGCGAAGACGCCGTCCTCGCCGGTCAGCACGTCCTGGACGTCGGGCGAGTCCGGCACCATGATCGCGACGATCTCGGCGTCCGTCACGGCGCCGGCGATCGAGTCCGCGACCCGCCCGCCGGCCGCCGCCAGCGGCTTGGCCTTGTCGGGGGTGCGGTTGTAGCCGGTGACGGCGTGCCCGGCCTTGACCAGGTGCACGGCCATGGGGCTGCCCATGATGCCGAGGCCGATGAAGGCGATGGCGCTCACGTCAGTGATCCTTCCGAGTCGGAGATGAAGCAGGTCACGTCGATGATCCTGCCGGGTCGAAGCTGACGCCGGTCACTTGGAGGTGGCGGCGCGCTCGTCGCGGGGCAGCCAGGCGAACGCGCCGGGTCCCTCGGAGCGGTATTCGAGGCCGACGTAGCCGTCGTACCCGGCGGCGTGCACGTCGTCGATCCACCGCCGGAGCGGCAGCTCGCCCTCGCCGGGCGCGCCCCTGCCGGGTGCGTCGGCGATCTGCACGTGGGCGATGCGCGCGGCGTGGCGGGCGATGACGGCGGGCACGTCGTCGCCGTTGACGGCCAGGTGGTAGAAGTCGGCGAGCAGGCCCGTCCCCTGCCCCACCCGGTCGAGCACCGCCACCGCGTCGGCGGCCGTCAGCAGCGGGTAGCGGGGCGCGCCGCTGATCGGTTCGAGCAGCACGGTGCCCGGCACGCCCTTGGCGCAGGCCGTCAGCATCTCCACGGCCAGCTCGTCCTGGCCTACGGGGTCGGCGCCGTCGATCCGGTTGCCGTAGAGGGCGTTGAACGCGCGGCAGCCGAGCCGCTCCCCGATGGCGGCCACCACGGGGATGTTCTCCAGCAGCTCCTGCGAACGCCCCGGCCACGACACCACGCCGCGGTCGCCGCCCGGCATGTCGCCGGCGAAGAAGTTGAGGCCGGACAGGTGTACGCCGGCGTCCTCGACGGCGCGTACGAAAGCCTCCACCTCACGGTCGTCCGGCACCGCCACCGGCCACGGCCACCAGAACTCCACCGCCGTGAACCCGTCGGCCGCCGCCGCGGCGGGCCGTTCGAGCAGGGGCAGGCCGGTGTAGAGGAGGGAGCAGTTGACGGTCCACTTGGTCACGCGCTGGCCTCTTCCGATCGGGGGTTTTCGCGGCGCAGCTGGCCGAGCAGGCGGCCCTGTGCCTGGTCGAGATGGTGGGCCAGGCACTGCTGCGCCCGCTCGGGGTCGCCGTCGCCGATGGCCTTGAGAATGTCGTCGTGCTCGTGCGCCACGTTCATCGGGTTCGTGGTGCGGTGGGCCTGGAACTGGCCCATGGTGAGGTGCACCTCGCCGAGTATCACCTCGTGCATCCGCGACAGGCGGCGGCTGCCGACGGCGGCCACCAGGGCCGAGTGGAAGGCGATGTCGGCCTCCACCTGGTCGGCGAAGGCCGCGTCGCCGGCCGCCGCCTTCATCGCCGCCTGGGCGCGTACGGCGGCGGGCGGCACGTTGCCCGTGCGGGCCAGGGCCGCGACCGCCGCGCGTTCGACGGTCTCCCGGCTGAAGTAGAGGTCGCGGATCTCCTCCTCGTCCAGTTTCGGGACGACGGCGGTCTTGTGCGTGGTGCGGCGCAGCAGTCCGAGCGCGGTCAGCCGCTCCAGGCAGGCTTTGGCGGTCGGGCGGGCGACGCTGTACTCGCCCGCGATGCGGATCTCGGTGAGCTTCTCCCCCGGGGCGATCTCGCCGTTGACGATGCGCTTGCGCACCGACTCGTAGAGCGCTTCCGTCAGAGACGACGGTCCGAGAGGAAAACTGGTCTGGCCGTCCACGAGACTCCTCCCAGAAATCGGCAAAATCGTCAGACAAGTATACTAGTCGTCTCCTGTCAATATCCGGCGGACTTGTCGACGACGTTGCGCAGCGGTTCTCCCCTGGTGAAGCGGCCCAGGTTGTCCAGCAGGATCTCCAGGCCGCGACGCGCGGTCTCACGCGTGGTGGCCCCATTGTGCGGGGTGACGATGACATTCGGCAGGGCCCAGAACGGGCTGCCGACGGGCAGCGGCTCCACGCCGTGCGCGTCCAGCCCCGCTCCGGCGATCTCGCCCCGCCGCAGCGCGTCGAGCAGGGCCTCGTCGTCGGCGATGCCGCCGCGCGAGACGCACACGAAGCAGGCCGTGGGCTTCATCGCGGCGAACGCCGCCTGGTCGAACCGCCCGGCCGTGGCGGCGGTCAGGGGCGCGGTGACCACCACGTAGTCGGACTCGGCCAGGAGGTAGGCGAAGTCGTCGGGGCCCAGCAGTTCGTCCACGCCGGGCGCGGGCCGCGCGGAAGACCTGCGCATGCCCAGCACTCTCATGTGGCACGCCTTCGCCTTGGCGGCCAGGTCGAGGCCCGCGTTGCCCAGCCCGTACAGGCCGATGGTCTTGCCGGCCAGTTCGCCGTGCGTGAAGCGCTCCCAGCGGCGCTCCGACTGGGCGCGCGACCAGCGCGGCACGTCCCTGTCGAGCATCAGCACCAGCAGCAGCGCGTGCTCGGCCAGCGGGATCGCGCCGTTGCCCGCCGAGGAGGTGAGCGTCACGTCACTGTCGAGCAGCGCGTCGGACAGGATCGTGTCCACACCGGCGGCCGGGCTGTGCACCCAGCGCAGCCTGGACGCCCTGGCCAGCAGCGGCTCCGGCACGTTGCCCACGACGGCGTCGGCGTGCTCGATGCCCTCGGCCAGGCCGCCGAACTCGACCCGCGCGGGACCGGCGGCCCGGCGGATGCGCGCGCGGGCGATCTCGTCGTGCTCTCCCGTGACGATGATGTTCATTTGAGCCCCGTGGTGGCGATGCCGCGGATGAGGTGTTTCTGGGCGACGGCGAAGAAGATCAGTACGGGCAGCAACGACACCAGCGACATCGCGAACAACATGCCCACGCCGCCCTGCGACTCGGAGTCGACCATGGAGTTCAGCGCCACGGAGACGGTGAACATCTTCGGCGAGGTGAGGTAGATCAGCGGGACGAAGAAGTCGTTCCAGGTCCAGATGAAGGTGAAGATCGTGGTGGTCACCAGCGCGGGCCGCATGAGCGGCAGGACCACGTACCAGAACGTGCGGAACGGGCCCGAGCCGTCGATCCAGGCCGCCCGGTCCAGGTCACGCGGGATGGTCCTGATGAACTGCACCATCAGGTAGATGAAGAACGCGTCGGTGGCCAGGAACTTCGGGATGAGCAGCGGATAGTAGGTGTTCACCAGGTCGAACTGGGAGAAGAAGATGTACTGCGGGATCACCAGCACATGCATCGGCAACATCACCGAGACCAGCGTGATGCCCAGATACACCTTGCGCATCCGGAACTCCAGCCTGGCCAGCGCGTACGCCGTCAGCGCACAGGAGAACAGGTTGCCGACGATCGAGCCGACGGTGACGAGCAGCGAGTTGAGGAAGAAGACGGTGAAGGGGCGGTTGAGCGCGTTCCAGCCTTCGACGAAGTTGTCGAAGGTGACCTCGCTGGGGATGAGCCCGGTCTCGGTGAGGATGAGGTGGTCGGGTTTGAGCGAGCTGACGATCATCCAGATCAGCGGATAGAGCATCAGCAGCACGAAGACGCCGAGCGCGAGGTGTTTGGGCAGGTCACGGCGGCGCATCGGGGAGATGGCGGTCATCTAGTCGTCTCCGTAGAAGACCCAGTACTTCGACAGGACGAAGTGCACGGCGGTCACCAGGCCGATGGCCACCAGGAGCACCCAGGCCAGCGCGGAGGCGTAGCCCATGTCGAAGTTCGTGAATCCCTGCTGGTAGATGTAGAGCGTGTAGAACAGCGTCGAGTTGGCGGGGCCGCCGGTGCCGCCGCTGACGACGTGGGCCTGGGTGAAGGTCTGGAACGCGCCGATCGTCTGCAGGATGAGGTTGAAGAAGATGATCGGGGTGAGCAGCGGGATCGTGACGCCGGTGAACTGGCGCAGGATTCCGGCGCCGTCCACCTTCGCGGCCTCGTACAACTCCTCGGGGATCTGGCGGAGGCCGGCCAGGAAGATCACCATCGGCGAGCCGAACGTCCAGACGTTGAGCACGATCAGCGTGGACAACGACAGGCTCGGGTTCTGCAGCCAGCTGCCCAGCTCCAGGCCGAACACCGACAGCGCCCGGTCGATGAGGCCGTTGTCGCCGAAGATCTGCCGCCACAGGATCGCCACGGCGACGCTGGTGCCCAGCAGCGAGGGCAGGTAGAAGGCGCTGCGGTAGAAGGCCAGGCCGCGCAGCCCCCGGTCGAGGATCAGGGCCAGCAGCAGCGCGAAGGCCAGTTGCAGCGGGATGGAGACCACCACGTAGACGGTGGTCACCCGGACGGCCGCCCAGAAGTACTCGTCGGCGAACATGCGCTCGAAGTTCGCCAGGCCGTTGAACTCCGGCGTGGACAGGATGTTGTAGTCGGTGAAGGCCAGGTAGAGGGAGGCCAGCAGCGGCACGGCGGTGACCAGCACGAGCCCCAGCCACCAGGGGATGAGGAAGACGTGCGCGGCACCGCCCTGCCGGTTGAGCCTGGACATCTCAGCCGGCCCTGGAGATGCCGGCCTGGATCTCCGCCAGCAGCCGTTTCGCGCCGTCGGTCGTGCGCAGGCGGCCGAGCGCGATCTCCTCGGAGACCCTGGACATGGCCGTGCGCCAGGTGCTCGTGCCCGGCGGTGCCTCGAAGCGGATGCGCCGCTCGGCCTCGCGCCCGGCCTGGACGATGGTCAGCATCTCCTTCTCGTCGCCGGTGGCGCTGTCGTAGTACTGCTGGAACACCTTGGGGTTGACCGGCGCGCCCATGGTCAGGCCGACCGTCTTGACCATGGCCAGGTCATTGGTGTTGTAGCTGACGAGCTTGCCCGCGGCCTCCACCTTCTCCTCGTCGATGCCCTGGTAGATGGCCATCCGGGGGAAGTAGAGGAACTGGTGCCCGGCCAGCGCGTCCTTGGCCACGGGCATGCCGCGCAGCTTGAAGTCGTGGTCGGGGAACTGCTTGGCCTCGTCGATCATGTGGTTGGAGTTGCCCACCTTGGCCAGCACCTTCTCGCCGACCAGCGCCCAGTCCGGGCCGATGCCCTCCTGCTCGCTGAGCGTCATCACGGCGCCGGCCTTCTGCAGTTTGTCCCACCAGTCGAACCAGGCGGCCAGGCTGTCGGTGGTGAAGCCCGGCTTGCCGTCCTGGGTCCAGAGTTGCTCGCCGCGCTGGCGCAGCCAGGACTCGAACGGCAGGTCGGCGTCGGGCTCGTACGGCATGCCCTTGCGCCGCTTCGGATTGTCCTTGGCGTAGTCGATGAGGAAGGCCGACCAGGCGTCCCAGTCGGCGTCGTCCGGCGGCAGATCGACGCCGTCCTCCTTGACGAAGGAGTCGTTGTAGCGGATGACGGGGACGAAGATGCCGAACGGCATGGTGTTGAGCTGCCCGCCGAGCTTGAACGACTCCAGGTCCTCCTTGGAGTAGTCGGCCAGGTTCAGCGTCGGGATGTCGTCGAGCGCCCGGTAGAGCTTGCTCTTGTGGTACGTGAGCACCTGCGGCGAGGCCACCCAGAAGATGTCGGCCACGTCGCGGGCGGCCATCTGGGTGGTCATGCGCTCCTGGAAGGCGGCGTACTCGGCGAACTCGGGCTCGACCACGATGCCCGGGTTCTTGGCGGCGAACTCCTTGAGGGCCTTTGAGTAGTTCTGCTGCCGGATGGTGTTGCCCCACCAGGCGTACCTGAGCGCGGTCTCGCCGCTCGCCGAGCCGCCCGCGCCACAGGCCGTCAGGCCCGCCCCCAGCGCTCCGGCTGCCGCCAGTTTCAGGAATCCCCGCCGATCGAGTCCGCTCAACACATCTCTCCCATCGCTCTCACAGGGGACCGGCTACCCCAGTGATTGCTTTAGTGTTCATTTGCCTGACGTGATGGTCAATAGGTCACGTATACTTGTTTGACAATTTCAGGACCTCGAAGAGCCCGATGTCAGGCAGCCGCACCCGCCCCCCGTCGTTGTCCAGCACGCGTCCCGCCCGCAGCGCGCGCACCTCCCATTCGCCCTGCCAGGGCAGCTCCAGCCACGACTCGGTGATCGGCAGCGGCGCGCGGAAGCGCTGGTCGGCGTCGCCAGAGCGGTTGAGCAGGTGGATCACCCTGGTCTGTCCCGAGCGGCCGGTCACGATCTCCACCTGCTCCGGCAGGCCCGTCCTGACGGCCAGGCCGCCGTCCACGCGGTCGGCGAACAGGTCGCGGTGCGCGCTCAGGCCGGTCTCGCGGTAGCCGCGGCCGACGGTCCACGGCATGAGCACGCCGGCGCCTCTGCCGTAGGGGGCGCTCAGCCAGCCGGGGTGGCCGGTCTCCAGGTGACCGTGGCACTTCTCGGGCGGGCCGTACCTGGCTCTGGACAGGGCGTACAGGCCGGTTCTTGCCTCTGGGGCGGGCTCGACCACGTGGAAGGCGCCGATCACCGGCACCATGCCGCGGTCGCCGCGCACGTGCAGCGAGCGCACCGACTCCTCGGTCGTCCTGCTCGCCAGGAGGCGGGTGACGGGCAGGCAGGCGAGCGCGCCGCTCGAACCGGTGGCCAGCACGGTCCCGCCCGCCTCCGCGTACGCGTCCAGCACCTGCGGGCACGACATCGGGCCTAGATCGGGCAGCACTACCAGCCCGTATCTGGACAGATCGCTCACGGCCAGCTTGTCCTCGGGCAGCACGTCGAACGGGATGTGCCGCTCCAGCAGCGCCAGGTACAACCCCTGGAACTCGGCGCTGGTCCCTTCTTCCGGCCTGACGAGCAGCGTGCGGGCCTCGGAGGTCAGGTCACGGTAGACGTCGGCGTGGTCGCGGTGGAAGCGGGTGATCTCGCCGGCGATCTCCAGGCACTCGTACGGGCTGTCGTCCGGCGTCCCCATGATGTACGTGGACGGAATCGCCCCCCGCGAGATCGCCTGCACCAGATACTGGGCGAAATGATGGGGCTCCTCCCCCGCCATCCGGTACGGCATGTCCACGAACCCCACCGAGTTGACCAGCACCGGCACCTCCGGCCGGTACGACTTGGCCGCGCTGACGTGCTCGCTCGTCCTGTGGTGCCACAGCGGCCTGCCGACGGCGTTGTTGGCCTCGTGGAAGACGATGTCGGCCCGCTCGCCCAGGATCAGCGCCGCCCCCGGCCTGCGCCCGGAGATCTCGGCCCTGATGCGGGCGTTGAGGTCTTCGAGGGTGTCGCGGGTGAACCGGCGCCACTCGGGGGTGGCCTCGGCGGGCAACTCCTTCCCGAAACGGCGGGCACAGGACGTGCAGTGGCACACGCCCCAGTACCGCCGGCTGTAGTCCGTCTCGTTGAAGGACATCCAGTTGAGGAAGAAACCGTCGATCTCGTACCTGTCGAGCACCTCCCCGATCACCTCGAACAGCTTGACCTGGTAGTAGTCGCCGCTCGGGCACACGCTGGTCAGCCCGTTGTAGACCTGGTGCTCCCCTTCGGGGGAGACGAAGCACCACTCGGGATGCCGCTCGGCCCGCCGGTGGTCGATCTTGGAGAAGTCCATCCGGGCCAACACCCGCACGCCCCTGCTCCCGGCCGCCGCCACCGCGTCGCCGATCAGGTCGCCGGACGGCCGCCGGCCCAGGTGCGGGTTGCGGGTCTGGAAGTCCAGGCCGGTCGGGTAGTTGGACAGGATGCCGCCGACGCTGATCAGCCAGGCGTTCGCGCCGAAGCCCTCCAGGTGGTCCAGCACCCGCTCGACGTCCAGGCCGGCGTCCACTTCGCGGAGGTTGGTCTGGAACATCCGGAACGGCTCGCGCCACCACGGCCAGCTCATCGCACGTCCCAGGTCAGGTGCACGACCTCGATGAGGTCCACGTCCGTCAGCGCCACCTCGGCCCGGCCGTCGCGGATCGTCACGGGCGCCTCGGCGTCGGCGACCAGCAGCCGCGCGGTGGCCCCGCGCGCGCCGGGCGGCAGCGCGACCGTCACGGTCTGCGGGGGCAGCGGGAGGGTCTGCCTGATGGCGCCGCGCATGGCCATGGGGTTGGTGAGGTTCACGACGGTGACCGCCACGCCGTCCGCGTCGCGGCGTACGGCCAGGTCGGCCAGGCCGGGACCCGTCACCGTGGCCTCGGGCTCGCCGCCGAGTGCCCACCGCACCGCGTTCGCGATCAGCCGGCCGTGGTCGGCCTGCAACGCCTCCCAGAAGATCGCCCCGATGTCGAACGGGATGTAGACCACCCGCCCCGGCCCCTGCCGGACGACGACGGCCGGGGCGTCCGGGGCCCGGCGGGCGTACAGCTCCTCCATGGGCAGGTCGGGAAAGTCGGGCACGAACCGGAACGGCACCCGCGTGTCCGGCCTGGCCTCGATCCCGAGCAACCGGCTGCCGCCGATCACGCGCTTCGCGCCACCGAAGCCGTCGTTCACCGGATGGTCATCGGTCAGCGCGATGTAGTTGTTCTTCACCGGCCCTCTGACCGGCGTGACCAGGTCGGCGCCGAACACGTCTGCAAGGCCGAAGTTGGCGCGCGGGCCGCCGTGCTCGTCGTACAGGGAGGACTGGTGCGCGGCCACCAGGCCGCCGCCGGCGGCCACGAACCGCCGGATCGCCTCGCACTGCTCGTCACTGAGCTGCTCCGCGTTGGCCAGGACCAGCACCTTGTACGGCCGCAGCCGCTCGGCCGACACCACCTGGTCGGCGATGAACTCGAACGGGATCCGCGCCTCCACCAGCGCCTGGTAGAACCCGTCCTCGTCGGGGAAGGCGTGCGCCGCCCCGCTGCGCATCTGCCCGGCCCTGCTCGGGTCCACCAGCGCGATCTCGGCGGTGACCGGCAACTTCGACAACACCGGCTCCAGCCGCGCGTGCAGCTTGAACGCCTCCACCACGGCCGGCACCCAGCGGGGGTCGGAGACGGTGGCGTTGAACTTGGTGAACCACGGGAACGCGCCCTGGGCGAACCCGTCCACGATCCAGGTGCGCGTCTCCTCCGGCGGGGCCACCGAGTCCTTCCAGCGGTGCTGGTGGTGCTCGGGCCCGACGGAGGTGATGAGCCCGATCGGCCGGTCGGGGTAGAGCCCCCGGCTGCGCTTGGCCACCCGCCCCGCCGCCCAGGGGGCCTCGATGCCGGAACGGCCCTGCTTGTCCACCACGAACATCGGGTAGACCCGCCGTACCAGGTCGGGGTCCAGGTCACGGGCGGCGAAGGCGCCGAGGTTGGGAATGAAACGGGCGTGCGGGCGCAGGTCCTTGACCGCCGCGTCCCAGATCGAGACCAGCTCGCTGAGCCTGCGCCGCCGCCAGGCCACGTACGCCGGCCAGGCCGGGTCGCCGCCGTCGTGCTCGCGCTTGGGCAGCTCGAACCCCGTGTCGTCGCGGAACGAGCGGCGCGCGGCCTCGCTGTAAGAGATGCCGTAGTAGCCCTCCCAGCGGTTGGCGAAGATCGCGTCCACGTCGTACTCCCGCACGATCTCGCGGGCCACCTCCGTGATGAACTCCCGGTGGTAGCCGGTGAACGCGCAGGTCAGCCAGATGTCGGGATAGGACCAGTGCGGGATGGGCGCCCCCTCCTCATCGCACGCCAGCCACTCGGGATGCGCCCGCGCCGCGTCGGCGTGCACGGCGTGCGGGTCCACCCGGGCCATGACGTGCATGCCCAGCCCTCTGGCCGCCTCGACGAGCGCGCCGAACGGGTCGGTGCCGCCGAGGTGCACGCTGCGGTGGTGGTACGGGATGCGGGTCGGGTAGTAGGCGATGTAGCCGCCGGCGCTGAGGCAGACCGCGTTCGACCTGCTCTCCCGCATCACCTCGGTCCAGAAGCCGACGTCGAGATGGGCCGGGTCGTCCTCGGCCAGGGTCAGTTGCGTCCAGCGGGTCGCCGTTCTTGGCCAGTCGGGAGTTCGCATCGTGACACACCTCTCGTCAGGCAACTTGTCAGACTTGCCAAATTGTCTAACAAGAGTGCAAGACGTACAAGAGTCGGGTGTGTCGGATGGGCAACATGAAGTCGTGGCGGGTCTATGATGTTGGAAAGTAAAGCGGCGGGGAGGTCGGGCATGGAGATGTCTGTGTGGGCGCGCGACACGTTCGGCGAGCGTGCTCCCCTGATCAGACAGGCCGTGGCCGAGGCGTTGTCGGTGGCGCTGGACAACGCCCGCGACGCGCAGAAGGTGGCGCGGACCGACCATCTGCACCCGTTCGGGTTCACCCTCATGTCGCGCAAGTTCGAGGCACTGGCCTCGGCGTTCAGGGACCGGGGCGAGGACCTGGGCGAAGTGAGCGTCGTCAAGCCAGGCGGCTCGCAGAACGAGCTGGTGGTGCTCGACGGCAAGCTGCTGTTCCCGTTCCGCTACGCCAAGGACCATTCGGTCAGCGTGATGAGCGCGCGCATCGGCGAGGGCAAGCCGTCCGTGCTGATGCAGGCGCTGTTCAACCGGTTCGGGCCCGAGCCGCGCATGCGGCAGCTCGCGCTGCACGACGTCTCGCCACAGGCGGTGCCCGGCCTGGAGACGGTCGCCGAGGCGCTCGGCGACCTGCCGGAGGACACCAGGCTGGTGCTGATCGCGTACGCCTGCAACGCGCACGCCGGGCTGCTGGACACCTGGTGGGGTGAGGCCGAGCTGCTCGACCGCGCCGGCAGCCTGCGCTGGCACCACTGCGAGAAGATCCCGCTGGCCCAGGAGACGTCCGTGGCAGCCGGGGGCGACGAGGGCGCGGCGGCCTTCGACCAGGGCGTGCTGCCCGCCCCCGAGCTCAACCCGCGCACCGCGGCCGCCCGCCTGACCACCCCGGCCAGCGAGCCTTCCCCGATCCGCCCGCAGACCGCCGACGGTGCGTGACAGCCAGCCGGACAAACCGGCTCCGCGAGGTGCCACAACGGACACTCCGGCTCCGGCTCCGGGCGGCTCCGGGACGCTCAGTCCTGTCAGGGGCGGCGGGCCCGGGAGCAGCGGGCCCGGCGGAAAGGGCGGACTCGCGAAGGACGACGGGGCCGAGAGTGGTGGGCTCGCGAAGGACGGCAGGGCTGAAAGTGGCGGGCGCGAGAGTGGCGAGGTTGTGAGGGGTGGGGGGCCGAGTCCGCAGGCTGTGGCTGATGCGTTCGACGCCACCCGGCTCACCCAGGCGCGTCATCTGGCCGCGCTCACCAAGAAGGAGGTCGCCGAGCATCTCGGTGTCTCTCCCGCCGCGGTCGGGCAGTACGAGGCCGGGGTCACCCGTCCCCGGCCCGACCTGCTTCCCCGGCTGGCCGAGGTGTTGTCGGTGCCGATGGCGTTCTTCCTGCCCGGCCGGCCGCACGGCAAGCTCGACGGCTCCATGGCCCACTTCCGCAGCCTGCGCTCCACCCGCGCCTACCAGCGGGCCAAGGCCGTGGCGTTCGTCGAGCAGGTCTGGGAGCTGACCTACGCCCTGGAGAAACGCGTCCAGCTGCCGTTGGTCGACCTGCCGGGCTTCGCGGGTGGCGAGATGCACTCCGCGCTGCCCCGCGACCCCGCCGGCGCGGCCCGCGCGCTCCGCGCCCACTGGGGGCTGGGCACCGGCCCGATCAGCCATCTCGTACGCCGGATGGAGTCCCACGGCATCGTCGTGGCCTTCCCGCGCCACGACCCCGACGCGGTCACCGTGGACGCCTTCTCCACCTCCAGCCTGCCGCGGCCGATCGTGGTGCTGACGCCCAACAGGTTCGACGACATCTACCGCCACCGCTTCACCGCGGCCCACGAGCTGGGGCACCTCGTCCTGCACGGTGACACCGCGGCGGGCGATTCCCAGCAGGAGCGCGAGGCCGACGCCTTCGCCGCCGAGTTCCTCACGCCCCGCGACAGCATCCTGCCCCAGCTCCCGCTCCGCGCCGACCTGCGCAAGCTGGCCGAGCTGCGGCAGCGGTGGGGAGTGTCGGTCGACTCGCTGCTCTACCGGTGCAGGGAGACCGGGTTGTTGTCCGACTCCGCCGCCGGCCGCGCCTATCAGCGGCTGGCCGCGCTGCGTGACCAGCCGGGCTTCACCAACGAGCCTGTTTCCGGTTATCCGGGCGAGCAACCCGTGTTGCTGGCCCACGCCTTCGAGCTGGCCGCCGCCGAGAGCGATCTGAGCGCGGCCACGCTGGCCCAGGAGTTGGCCTGGCCGATCGCCCGCGTACGCGAGCTGATGGGCCTGCCCGACCAGCGCCCCTCCCTGAAACTCGTGCCCTGACCTCAGCACGCCCCGACCTCAGCGTGGCCTGACCTCGGCGCGCCCCGGCCTCAGCGTGCCCCGACCTCACGGTGCCCTGGCCTCACGGTGCCCTGGCCTCACGGTGCCCTGGCCTCAGCCGGGCTCGGACCTCAGCCGGGCTCGGGGCGAGGGGTGGCCGGGAGGGTGAGGCTGGCCGGTAGGCAGGCCACGGCCTCGCGGAAGCGGGTGGCCAGTTCCGGTACGCCCGGCGGGTCCCCGGCCGTGGCCGCCCAGCCGGCCACCGCGTGCCGCCAGGCGGCGACCATGATGTCGCCCAGGAGGGCAGGGCGCGGATCGCCGGGGAGGTCGAGTCTGCGGTGCAGGACCTCCAGCACGGAGCCCATGGTGGTCTCGCAGAAGTGCAGGCTCTGCGCGTTCACCGACGGAGTGACCTGCGACAGGCGGTAGCTCACCAGGGCCCGGCCCGCCCACGCCTCGTCCGCCACCTGGTCCAGCGCGGTCAGCAGGGTGTCCTGCATCAGCTCCAGCAGCGGCCTGCCGTCGGCCGGGGCGGTCTCCAGTTCGACGAGGAAGGCCCGCCACATGTCCTGCAGCGGCGCCATCGCCACGTCTTCCTTGCTGCCGAAGTAGCGGAAGAAGGTGCGCTTGGAGACCTCGACCTCCTCGCAGAGCTCGTCGAGGGTGACCCCGCCGAAGCCCCGGCTGCCGAACAGGTCCAGCGCGGCATCGACCAGCGCCTGGCGGGTGCGCTGTTTCTTGCGTTCGCGCAGCGGCTTCCTGTCTTCTCCCAGCGGCGGTGCGGTGGTCATGGAGGCCAGTGTATCCGAGCGGCGAACGCCACTTGCGCGCTTATGCCACTGAGTGGCATAAAGTGTCAGTTGTTCCCTTCCTGAAAGGTGCCGCTGATGCGAGCCCTGCTCATCGACCACTCGACCGTCTCCGGCCTGCGCCTCGATGCGGCCGCCGACCCCGTACCCGGGCCACACCAGGCGCTCGTCAGGGTGAGCGCCACCTCACTCAACTACGGCGAGGTCAGGCACGGCATCCCGAACGCCCCCGACGGCGCCGTGCTGGGCTGGGACGCCTCGGGCGTGGTCGAGCGCGCCGCCGCCGACGGGTCGGGACCGCCCACCGGCACCCCGGTGATCACGATCGGCCTCGACGGCGCGTGGGCCGAGCTGCGGGCCGTGGACACCACGCTGCTGGGCGTGGTTCCCGCCGGGGCCGATATGGGGGCGATCAGCACGATCCCGGTGGCGGGTGCCAGCGCCCTGCGTGCGCTGCGCAGGATCGGGCCGATGCTGGGCAAGCGGGTCCTGGTGACGGGGGCCACCGGGGGCGTGGGCCGGTACGCCGTACAACTTGCCCGGCTTGGCGGGGCACGGGTCGTCGCGTCCACCAGCGACCCGGCGGGGCACGGCGACGCGCTGCGGGCGCTGGGCGCTCATGAGGTGGTCTCCCACCCGGAGAAGACCGAGGGCCTGGTGGACGGGGTGGTGGACAACGTCGGCGGCGGGCAACTCGTCGCGGCGTTCGACAAGCTGGCCCCGCACGGCACGCTGATCTCCGTCGGTCACGGTACGGGCGAGCCGGACGCCTTCCCGTTCGGCGCCCTGTTCGGTGACAGCGGGCGGCACGATCGTTCCCTGGTCACGTTCTACCTGCTGGACGGTTCTGACCTGCGCCCCGACCTGACCTGGCTGGCCGCCCGCGTCGCCGCCGGCGAACTGGATCCCGGGATCTCGTGGCGGGGTGGCTACCGGCAGGCCGACGAGGCCGTCGCCGCCCTGCTGGAAGGCCGCCTGCACGGCAAGGCCGTACTCAGCACCGCCTCCTGACCGCGACACCGGCCCCTGACCTCGGCGCCAGCGGGCGTTGGCGGGCGTTAGTGGGCGCGGGTGAAGCGGGATCCCCACTTGTGGATCTGGTCGAGCAGTTCGGGGGGTTCGATGACGTGGAAGTCGGCGTCGAGCGCGCCCATGGCCATGATCGCCCACTCCAGGGAGTCGACGGTCATCCGTACCCGGCAGTGCCCGGCGTCGATCTCCTCGACGGTGCACCACCTGCCGATGCGCTCGCGTACGAGGGCGGCGGGCGCGTCGGCCACCACCTCCACCCGCTGCGACCACGGCACGCTGTCCAGCCGGGCGCGGACGAACTCGGCCGCGTCGGCGGCGGGCAGGTCACGGGGCCGGAAGCGCACTCCGGTGGCCTGCGGCTCGGACAGCCGGTCCACCCGGAAGCTGCGCCAGTCGTGGCGGGTGAGGTCGTAGGCGACCAGGTACCAGCGGCGGCCGAGACAGACCAGGCGAAGCGGCTCGGCCTGCCGTTCGCTGTGGCGTCCGTCGGCGGCGGTGTAGGAGAAGCGGAGCTGTTCGTTGTCCCGGCAGGCCAGCGCGATCACGGTGAGCACGCCGGGGTCCACGCCGGCCTGGGACGTGCCTCCCCATCCGGCGGGCACGGTCATGGAGCGCAGCGCGTCGATCCGGCGCCGCAGCCGTACCGGCATCACCTGCACCACCTTGGCCAGCACCCGTACCGAGGACTCGGCGAGACCCTCCACCGCACCCTGCGCGGCGGCCTGTAGCCCCACGGCCAGGGCGACGGCCTCGTCGTCGTCGATCACCAGCGGCGGCAGTGCCGCGCCGGCGGCGAGTTGGTAACCGCCGTCCACGCCGCGCTGTGCCTGGACCGGATAGCCCAGCTCGCGCAGCCGGTCGATGTCCCGCCGCAGCGTACGGGCCGATACGTCGAGCCGCTCGGCCAGTTCGGCGCCCGGCCAGTAGCGGTGGGTCTGCAGGAGGGACAGCAACCGAAGCGTCCGCGTGCTGGTGTTGGCCATGTTCCCGATTCTCCCCGCAATTCAGGCCAGAAAGTGACCGGTATGCCTGTCAGAGTGGTCCTTGACCGGCAAGACGAGCGGAAGGAACCGATCATGACCACTCCTGGAAGCGTCACCGGCGAGCGCGCCGACCTGATCGCGGCACTGGGGCAGGCCCGGCACTTCCTGCGGGTGCCCACCCAGGGCCTGACCGACGAGCAGGCCCGGCAGCGCACTACCGTCAGCGAGTTGTGCCTGGGCGGCCTGATCAAGCACGTCACGGAGATGGAGCGGAGCTGGACGGAGTTCATCCGGAGCGGCCCGTCCGCGATGCCCGACTTCGACGCGATGGCCGAGGACGACTACGCGGAGTTCGCCAACGGGTTCCGGCTGCTGGACGGCGAGACGCTGGATGGCGTGCTGAAGGAGTACGCCGAGGTGGCCCAGCGGACCGACGACCTGATCGCCACCCTGCCCGACCTCGGCGTCGACCACCCGCTGCCCAAGGCCCCGTGGTTCGAGCCCGGCGCGCGCTGGTCGGCCCGCCGGGTGCTGGCGCAGATCATCGCCGAGACCGCCCAGCACGCGGGCCACGCCGACATCCTGCGCGAGTCCCTGGACGGCACCAAGAGCATGGGTTGACCTCAAGCATAGTTGAGGTAGCAGGCTTGCAGGACGGACTGACCACGACCTTTCGGAGAGTCATCATGCATGCCGTCGTCCTGCGCTCCTTCGGCCCCGCCGAGAACTTCAGCTACGAAAGCGTCCCTGACCCCGAGCCCGGCCCCGGTCAGGTGCGCGTCGCCGTCAAGGCGGCCGGCGTGCACTTCGTCGAGACGGTGATGCGGGCCGGCCTGGGCGGCCCGACCTCACCGCCGCTGCCCGAGCTGCCGACGATCTTCGGCGGCGAGGTGTCGGGCCGCGTGGACGCCGTGGGCCCCGATGTCGATGCCGCCTGGCTCGGCGCGGACGTGGTGACGTCCGGCGGCAGTCCCGGTGGTTACGCCGAGCTGGCGGTGGCCGAGGTGACGAACCTGCACCGGGTGCCGCCCGGAGTGAGCCACGAGACCGCCGTCGCCATGATCGTCACCGGCTGCACCACGCTGCAGTTCCTGGACACCGCCGAGCTGACCTCCTCCGACATCGTGCTGGTGACCTCGGCGGCGGGCGGGATCGGCCGGTTGATCATCCAGTACGCGCGCCGCCTCGGCGCCACGGTGATCGGCGCGGCGGGCGGCCCCGCCAAGGTGGCGGCCGTCCGCGAGCTGGGCGCGGACCTGGCTGTCGACTACGACCGGCCCTCCTGGGAGCGCGAGGTCCGGGACTGGCTCGGCGGCGACACGGTCACGGCCCTGCTCGACGGGGTGGGCGGCGACAAGGCGCGGGCGGGTTTCGACCTCCTGGCGGCCGGCGGCCGGTACCTCACCATCGGCGGCTCCTCCCAGCAGGAGTTCACCCCGGACCCCGAGACGCTGAAGGAGCGGGACCTGACCGTGACCAACGCCCTGCTGGTCCTGCTCGGCCGGCCGGAGACCCGCCTCGAGTACGAGGCCAGGGCGCTGGCCGCGGCGGCCGACGGGTCGCTCGTACCGGCCGTGCAGTCCTTCCCCCTCGCGCAGACCGCCCGGGCGCACGCCGCGCTGGAGTCCCGGCGCACCACCGGCAAGGTCATCCTCGTGCCGTGATCCGGTTGGCCAACCGAAGAACGGGATACACCGGCCGCTAATGTGCGATACATGGCAGATGGGATCATGGCGCCGGGAACCCCCGATTGCCGCAGCGCCGGACGGTACCTGTGGTGGCTGGTCACCCAGCAGCGCGGCCGGACGGCGCTGGGCGCGTGCCTGGGCACGGCCTGGATGGTGTGCCTGACCCTGCCGCCGTACTTCCTGTCCCGCGCCATCGACGACGGGCTGACCAAGGGCAGCTATCCGGCGCTGGCCGGCTGGGCCGCGGCGGTGCTCGGCGCCGGGGTGCTGCTCGCGTGGCTGGCCATCATGCGTCACCGCACGATGACGAAGGTGCGCATGGACGCCATGTTCCGGTCCGTACAGGTGGTGATGCTGCACACCACCCGCCTCGGCGCGGCGCTGCGGCGCAAGACGTCCACCGGCGAGGTCGTCACGATCGGGTTCGGCGACGCCGCCATCATGGCCAACGTGCTGACCATCACCGGCCCCGGCGTGGGCGCGGTGTTGTCCTACATCGTCGTGGCCGGGCTGCTGCTGGCCGTCTCGCCGCTGCTCGCGGCCGTGGTCCTGCTCGGCGTGCCCCTGATCGTCGTGCTGCTCGGCCCGCTGCTGGGCCGGCTGCGCGGCGTGGAGACCGCCTATCGGGTACGGCAGGGCGAGCTGGCCGCGCGGTTCGTGGACATCGCGGGCGGGCTGCGGGTGCTGAACGGCATCGGCGGCAAGGACGTCTACGCCGACCGCTACCGGCAGGGCTCGCAGGCACTCCGGCGGCAGGGCTACCGGGTCGGGACGGTGACGAGCTGGATCCGCTCGCTCGGCGTCGGCCTGCCCACGCTGTTCCTGGGCGCGGTGACGTGGCTGGCCGCCCGGATGGCCGTCCAGGGGGACATCACGGTCGGGGAGTTGGTGGCGGTGTACGGGTACGCCGCCGTGCTGGTGGTGCCCGTGTCGTTCTTCGTCGAAGGCGCGTACGACATCAGCCGTGGTCTCGTCGCCGCCCGCAGGACCGTGCACTTCCTGACCCTCAAGCCCGACAAGAGCGACGGCGGCCTCGACGCTCCCGGCTCGCCGGCCCCCTTGTGCGACCCGGACTCCGGCGTCGAGATCGCGCCCGGCAGGCTGACCGCCCTGGTCAGCGCCCGTCCCGCGGAGGCGGCGGCGGTGCTCGAACGGCTGGGCGGGTTCACCGCGTCGGCCGTGGCCTGGGGCGGGGTCCGGCTCGGTGACATCGATCCGGCACGCGTACGCGAGCACATCCTGCTCGCCGACAACGAGGCCGACCTGTTCGCGGGCCCGCTCCGCGACATCGTCGCGGGCCGCATGGCCGCCTTCAACCCTGCCGCCTCCGACCCTGCCGCCATCGACCCTGCCGTCGAGCGTGCCGTGCATGCGGCCATGGCCGACGACATCGTGCAGGCGCTTCCTCACGGGCTGGACTCACGCATCGCCGCCCAGGGCCGCAACCTGTCCGGAGGCCAGCGGCAGCGCGTGCGCCTGGCCCGCGCCCTGCTGGCCGACCCGGAGATCCTCCTGGCGGCCGAGCCCACCTCGGCCCTGGACGCCCACACCGAGGCGAACGTGGCCGATCGGCTGTGCGCCACGCGGACCGGGCGGACCACGGTGGTGACCACCACCTCACCTCTCGTCCTGGACCGCGCCGACACCGTCTACTACCTGGTCGACGGAACGGTGGCGGCCACGGGCGACCACCACGACCTGTTACGCGACAATCCGGGCTACCGCGACCTCGTATCCCGGGGTGACGACTGATGACCGGCACACCCCGTACGCCCCCGCTCGCCCCGGCACGAGAACCGTTGACCGGCACGCCCCGCATGACCCCGCTCGTCCCCCGAGGTGAGGACCGATGACCAGCCCGCCCCCGGTGGCCGGTTCCGGTCAGTTGCCGATCGCCGAGCCCGCGCAGGCCCGCCGCGCCGCACTGCGGCTCATCCGCGTCGACGGGCGCGCCTTCGCCGGCATGCTGGCGCTCAACGCCCTGGCCGCGGGCGCGGGCCTGGCCGCGCCGTGGTTACTGGGCCGCATCATCGACGAGGTCAAGGCGGGCTCGGAGCTGGCCACCGTGGACCGGCTGGCCCTGATCATCCTGCTCTGCGCCGTGGCCCAGTTCCTGCTGTCCCGGTACGCGAACTACGTCGGCCACCGTTTCGGCGAACGTACGCTGGCCCGCATCCGCGAGCAGTTCACCGAGCGCGCGCTCGCCCTGCCCTCCTCGGCGGTCGAGCGCGCCGGCATCGGCGACCTGACCACCAGGGGCACCACCGACGTGGCCACGGTCGGGGTCATGCTGCGCGACGCGGGTCCCGACGTGGCCATCGCCTCGGTCCAGGCCCTGTTCATCCTGGGCGCGGTCTTCGTGCTCAATCCGCTGCTGGGGGCGTGCGGGCTGCTCGGGCTGGCGGGCATCTGGTTCGGCTCCCGGTGGTATCTGCGCCGGGCGGTGACCGCGTACCTGGCCGAGGGCGCCGCCGGTTCGGCGCTGGCCGAGGAGCTGGCCTCCACCACCTCGGGGGCCCGCACGATGGAGGCGCTCCGGCTCGAACAGCTCCGCATCGCCGCCGGTCAGAGGGCGATCGAGGAGAGCCGCCGCACCAGGCTCAAGACCCTGTTCCTGCGCACGGTGCTCTTCCCGATCGTGGACGTCTCCTACACCATCCCGGTGGTCGCGGTCCTGCTGATCGGCGGCGCGCTGATGATGCGGGACCCGAACGCCATGACGCTGGGCACGGTCGTCGCCGCGGCCCTCTACCTGCGCCAGCTCGCCGAGCCGATGAACACCATCCTGGAGCAGCTGGAGCGCCTGCAGGCCAGCACCGCCTCCTTCACCCGCGTCGAGGGCCTGGCCGCGGCCCCCGGCAACGGCACCGCGTTGGCCGCCCCGGTCCCGGCCGACGACCGGATCGAGGTCAGCGGCGCGTACTTCGCCTACGACGGCGGCCGCGACGTCCTGCACGGGGTGGATCTGCGGGTACGCCCCGGCGAACGCCTGGCCATCGTCGGCCCGTCGGGCGCGGGCAAGACGACGCTGGGCAGGCTGCTGGCCGGCATGGACGTCCCCAGGAGCGGCTCGGTCACCGTCGGCGGGGTCCCCGTGGCCGACCTCGACCCCGCCCTGCTGCGCGAACGGGTCATCCTGGTCACCCAGGAGATCCACGTGTTCCTCGGCACGATCAGGGACAACCTCCAGATCGCCGCCCCCGCCGCCACGGACGCCGACCTGCGCGCGGCCCTGGCGGCGGTGGGCGCGGACTGGTTCGACGACCTGCCCGACGGCCTGGACACCGACCTGGGCCACGGGGCGCACCGCCCGGACGGCGCGCAGGCCCAGCAACTGGCGCTGGCCCGCGTGGTCCTGGCCGACCCGCACACGCTGATCCTGGACGAGGCCACCGCCCTGCTGGACCCGGGCACGGCCCGCCACACGGAACGCGCCCTGGCCGCCGTACTGAAGGGCCGCACGGTCATCGCCATCGCCCATCGCCTGCAGACGGCTCATGACGCGGACCGGGTGGCGGTGATGCAGGACGGGCGGGTCACGGAGCTGGGGACGCATGAGGAGCTGGTCGCGGCGGAGGGCGCGTACGCGGCCCTGTGGCACTCCTGGCACGGCGAACGGTGAGGGTGCCACAAAGGATGAAAATTGTCTTCGCAAAGATCTCGCTTGCGAAGGAAACTGTTGAGACGCTGTTCTGGCACCAAGCACCCCCAGTCCCGAGGAGTGATCCATGCGCAGACTACTGGCGATCTCGCTCGTCGCCGTCCTGCCGTTAAGCAATGTAAGCGCGGCTCACGCCCAGGAACCGGCCGACCGCCAGCAGGCGTTCGCGGCGGCGGCGCAGGAGTACCAGGTTCCGCAGAGCGTGTTGCTGGGCGTCTCCTACCTGCAGTCCCGGTGGGATGCCCACGCCGGGCAGCCCTCCAGCGACGCCGGGTTCGGGCCCATGCACCTGACGGACGCGGCCGCGTACACCAACGCCAACCACCACCACGAGGGGGCGGAGGACTCGCGCGGCGACGACGGCAGGCCGCTGCCCCCCGCCGAGGCGCCCGCGCCGGCGGAGGTTCCCGCCTCGTTGCGGACCATGGAGCGGGCCGCCGCGCTCACCGGTGAGAGTCACGAGAAGCTGCGTAGCGACGATGCCGCCAACATTCGCGGTGGTGCGGCGCTGCTGGCCGACTATCAGAAGGCGCTCGGCGCGCCGCTGAGTGAGGACCCGGGTCAGTGGTACGGCGCGGTCGCCAAGTACTCGGGGGCCGGGGAGTCGGGGGCGGCCAAGTTCTTCGCCGACGAGGTGTTCTCGGTCATCAGGGAAGGGGCCGAGCGTAAGACCGACGACGGCGGGACCGTCAGGCTGCCCGCCGTACCCGGTCTGACGGCGATCGCGAAGTGGCTGGACAAGCTCGGCCTGCGGCACACCCGGCCCGACGGCGTGGAGTGCCCGGCCTCCATCTCGTGCGAGTGGATCCCGGCCGCCTACCAGGAGCTGCCGGACAACGACTACGGGCACTACGACCTGGCGAACCGGCCGTTCAGCCAGAAGGTCGACTACATCATCATTCACGACATGGAGGGATATTTCCTGCCCTCCATCCGCCTCAACCAGGACCCCAACTACGGCGCGAGCTGGCACTACTCCATCCGCTCCTCCGACGGCCACATCGCCCAGCACATCAAGACCAAGGACGTCGGCTGGCAGGCCGGCAACTGGTACATCAACGCCAAGTCCATCGGGCTCGAACACGAGGGCTTCCTGGCCGAGGGCGGCACCTGGTACACCGAGGCGATGTACCGGTCGAGCGCCCGGCTGGTCCGCTACCTGGCCCTCAAGCACGGCGTGCCGCTGGACCGCGCGCACATCCTGGGCCACGACAACGTGCCCGGCACCCTGCCGACCACCGTGCGCGGCATGCACGAGGACCCGGGACCGTTCTGGGACTGGGCGCACTACTTCCAGCTCATGGGCGCGCCGCTGCGCGGGTTCGGCGGGCCGTCGTCGGGCTCCGTCATGATCAAGCCGGACTTCGCCACGAACAAGCCGTACTTCTACGGCTGCGACCGCAAGAACCCCGAGGCCGCCTGCCCGCCGCTGCCCGCGCACACCGTCTGGCTGCGCACCGAGCCGCGAGCGGACGCGCCGCTGGTCAAGGACATCGGCAAACACCCGACCGGCGAGTCCCTCTACAGCGTGTACGACCACAGCGCCCGCGCCAGCACCGGCCAGCGCTACGCCGTGGCCGGACGCCAGGGCGACTGGACGGCCATCTGGTACCTGGGCCAGAAGGCGTGGTTCCACAACCCGGCGAGCGCGCCGACCGCGGTGCCGTCCAAGGGGCTCGTGGTCACGCCGAAGCCGGGCAAGGCGACCGTCCCGGTGTACGGCAGGGCCTACCCGGAGCAGGAGGCGTACCCGGAGGGCATCCCGTACCAGGCGGTGACCCCGCTGCAGTACACGTTCTCGGCCGGCGAGAAGTACACGCTCGCGGGCGCGGCCCCCGCCGAGTACTACCGCGCGGTGACCTTCAACCTGGAGGACCACAAGGTCGTGCGGGGCAAGACGAAGTACCTGGAGATCCAGTACGGCCACCGCGTGATGTACGTCAAGGCTGACGACGTGCGGGTGACGTTCTCCGGGTGAACTCCTTGACCGCTCGCCTGGTGCTCGCCAACGCCTCCTGGGAGGAGTCGAACGTGCGCTGGGCGACGGCCACGAACACGCAGTCCACGACGAGGAGCTGGCTGATCCGGCTGGCCAGGGCGCCGGGGCGGAACTCCGTCTCGCGCCCGGCGGAGATCAGCACGTGCTCGGCCAGCTCCGCGATGGACGAGCGCGGGTTGTTGGTGATCGCGACCGTGGTGGCCCCGGCCTCCTTGGCCCGGCTCAGCGGCTCGATCACGTCGGGCGTCTCGCCGGAGGTGCTGATGCCGATGGCGACGTCGCCCGGCTTCAGCAGCACCGCGCTCGGCAGCGCCAGGTGCACGTCCTGGAAGGCGTGGCTGGACAGGCCGATGCGCAGCAACTTCTGCGCGATGTCCTCGGCCACCAGCCCGGAGGCGCTCACCCCGTAGGCGTCGATCCGCCGGGCCCCGACGATGGCGTCCACCACCAGGCCCAGGCGCTCGGAGGTGAGCTGGGCGACGGTGTCGTTGATCGCCTCGGACTCGGCCCTGGCGACCTTGTGGATGACCTCCGACAGCGGGTCGTCGGGGGCCAGGTCGCCGGGCACCAGCCGGTCGGGCTGCGCCGCTGCCGCCGCCAGGGCCAGTCTGAGCTGCGGATATCCGGCGAAACCGAGCAGCCTGGCGGTGCGTACGATGGTGGCCTCGCTGGTGCCGGAGGCGGCCGAGAGCTCGGTGATCGTGCTCTTGGCCACCGTCGCGGGGTCCTCCAGGATCAGGCGGGCGACGGTCTGGGCGGCAGGCGTCAGTGACGGCAGCACACCGCGAACCGTGGCCACCAGATTGTCGGCCCGCAGGCCAGTGTCATCCACCGTTTGAATTATGCCGCCTTTTTCCCATCTCTCCGCACCCCTTTGAAGACCACAAACCTGTTGGGAACCCCCACGGGCGGAGCGCCGACATGCGTGTCCGAGACCCGCTGCGCTCGCCGTAACTCACGCACCGGTTCCCGCCATGCGGTCCTCCCCCTTAGCGGAGGGTTCCGTTGGTCATGCCCGCCGGTTCCTCCGGCACGGCGATCAGGCCGAGTTCGGCCGGCGTGACCACCAGCGGATGGTGCGGCACCACCCGGACGGTGTAGCCGAAGGCCCCCGTACGGTCAAGCGGCACGGTGCCGGTGAAGTGCGCCCGCCCGTCGTCGTCCACCGACTGCGCGGACAACCTCGCATACGACGGGTGCACCAGCTCGTCGTGCGGCCCGACCTTGCCGTAGGCGGCCTCCACCTGCACGTCGTCCAGCTCCAGGTCGCCCAGCGCGATCGTGGCGCGCAGCTCGATGGCGTGACCCACCTCGGGGGTGTCACCCACGCCCGCCGCCTCGACGTGCTCGACCCGCACTCCGGGCCAGGCCCTGGTCACCCGCACCCGCCAGGCGGCGAACGCCTTGGCGGGGGCGTAGTGGTCGGCGCTGAGCGCGCGGGCCGAGGCGGCGGCCGGGTTGTAGAGGGTGACGACGTAGTCGCGCAACATCCGTCCGGCGAGCACCTTGGGACCGAGCGAGGTAAGCGTGTGCTTGACCATCTCCATCCAGCGGCGCGGCGGGCCGTCGAGCGCGCGGTCGTAGAACCGGTCGGACACCTCGTGCTCGATCAGGTCGTACAGGGCCGCGGCCTCCAGCTCGTCGCGCCGGTCGGTGTCGCTCACCCCGTCGGCGGTGGGGATCGCCCAGCCGTTGGTGCCGTCGTACCACTCGTCCCACCAGCCGTCGCGGATCGACAGGTTGAGCCCGCCGTTGAGCGCGGACTTCATCCCCGACGTGCCGGACGCCTCCAGCGGGCGCAGCGGGTTGTTCAGCCAGACGTCGCAGCCCTGCACCATGAGCTGCCCGAGCGCCATGTCGTAGTCGGGCAGGAAGACGATCCGGTGCCGGACGTTCTGCCGGTCGGCGAACTTGACGATCTGCTGGATCAGCTTCTTGCCGCCCTCGTCGGCGGGATGCGCCTTGCCGGCGATCACGATCTGCACCGGTTTGGCCGGGTCGAGCAGCAGTTCGGTCAGCCGTACGGGGTCACGGAGCATGAGCGTGAGCCGCTTGTACGACGGCACCCGCCGGGCGAACCCGATCGTCAGCACGTCGGGGTCGAGCGCGTCGTCGATCCACCCCAGCTCGGCGTCGGAGGCCCCGCGCTCGCGCCACGACCTGCGCAACCGCGCCCGCGCCCCATCGACCAGCCGCCGCCGCAACACGCCGCGGATCTGCCAGATGTCGTCGTCGGAGATCTTCTGGATGCCCTCCCAGCCGCGGGCCCGCTCCAGCAACGAGGGCACCTCGCGCTCGGCCAGCTCCATGAGCTCCCTGCCGACCCAGGTGGGAGCGTGCACGCCGTTGGTGATCGACCCGATCGGCACATCGTCCAGGTCGAATCCCGGCCAAAGATTTTTGAACATCTCCCGGCTGACCTCGCCGTGCAATTCGGACACACCGTTGACGCGCTGGGCCAGCCGCATGCCCATGACGGCCATGTTGAACCGCCCGGGGTCGGACTCGGCGCCCAGCGCGAGGATGCGCTCCACGGGCACGGTGGGCCAGGCGCCGTTGGAGCCGCCGAAGTGGCGCTCGATCATGTCCACCGGAAAGCGGTCGATGCCGGCGGGGACGGGCGTGTGCGTGGTGAACACCGTGCCGGCGCGCACCGCCTCCAGCGCCTCGTCGAACGACATCCGCGCCTCGGTCAGCTCGCGGATGCGCTCCAGGCCGAGGAATCCGGCGTGGCCCTCGTTGGTGTGGAAGACCTCGGGGTCGGCGTGGCCGGTGATCTTGCAGTACGCCCTGATCGCGCGTACGCCGCCGACGCCCAGCAGCAGCTCCTGCATGAGCCGGTGGTCGGTGCCGCCGCCGTAGAGGCGGTCGGTGATGTCCCTGGCGGCGGTGTCGTTGTCGGCCACGTCGGAGTCGAGCAGCAGCAGCGGCACCCGGCCCACCTGGGCCACCCACACCTGGGCGTGCAGCACGCGGTCGTCGGGCAGGGACAGGCGGATCTTGACGGGCGTGCCTTCGGAGTCCTTCAGCAGGCTCAGCGGCAGGCCGCCCGCGTCGAGCGAGGGGTAGTGCTCAAGTTGCCAGCCCTCGGGCGACAACGACTGTGTGAAGTAGCCGTGCCGGTAGAGCAGACCGACCGCGAGGATAGGCACGCCCAGATCGCTGGCGGCCTTGAGGTGGTCTCCGGCCAGGATGCCGAGACCGCCCGAGTACTGGGGCAACGCGGTGGCGATGCCGAACTCGGGCGAGAAGTAGGCGATGGCGCGCGCCCCTTCGGCCAGCGTCTGGTACCAGCGCGGCGCGGTCATGTATTCGCGCAGGTCGTCGGCGGCGTCGGCGAGGCGGCGCAGGAAGCGGCGGTCGGCGGCCAGCTCGGCCAGCCGGGCCGGGGTGACGGCGCCGAGCAGGGCGACGGGATCATGCCCGACCTGCTCCCAGAGCTCGGCGTCCACCTCGGCGAAGAGGTCCATCGTCTCCGGGTGCCAGGACCAGCGGAGATTGTGGACGAGCTCGCCGAGGGCGGCCAGCTCCGCGGGCAGGACGGTGCGGACGGTAAACCGGCGGATAGCTCTCACGTTTCTGCACCCTACGGGCTAGGAGGGACCTCTGAGTCCTTCACCCTCATGAAGGCCGTTCAAACCCCTTCCGGGAACAAGCATGAAGACGGACTATTGGGGCAACTTTCCAGGTTGTTGGACCTTCCCGCAGACACTCTCGGGGGGTCTATCCGCTGCTGTCCGCAATTTACATGCGAGGATCGAACTGCCAGGGAAAACCTCCGGCGGTACCGGGCGTACCGCCGCAAACTCTGAAATGCGATGATCGGACGAATTCCCATCTCGGACATCTCCCCCGTCGTCGACTGCGGGCAGTGGCCCGCCAAGGCGGTCGCCGGCGAGACCTTCCAGGTCTCGGCGACCGTGTTCAGAGAGGGCCACGACGCCGTGGCCGCGGGCGTGGTGCTCACTTCGCCCGACGGACAGCGCGGGCGCCTCAAACCGATGCGCGAGCTCGCCCCGGGCACGGACCGCTGGGGCGTGGACGTGAGCCTGCCCGCCGAGGGCGACTGGTTGTTCCGCGTCGAGGCGTGGAGCGACCCGATCAGCACCTGGCTGCACGACGCGGAGATCAAGATCCCGCGCGGCATGGACGTCGACCTCATGTGCGAGGAGGGCGCCCGGCTGTTCGAGCGGGCCGCCAAGGGCGTACGCGCGACCGGCTGCGCCTCGCAGAAGGAGCAGCCACAGAGGGACGGCGGCAACGGCGAGCCTGCCTGCGGGCATCGGGCGGCGCTGCTGTCGGTCTCGGCCACGCTGCGCGATGAGGATCTCGACCCGCGGGCGCGACTGTCGATCGCCCAGCTTCCCGAGACCGCCGCGCTGCTGGAGGCGCACCCGTTCCGGGAGCTGGTGACCAGGTCCAGGTCGCTCAAGATCAGGGTGGACCGGCGCAGGGCCCTGTACGGCTCCTGGTACGAGTTCTTCCCCAGGTCCGAGGGCGCGGTGGTCAACGAGCTGGGAGTGTCCAAGTCCGGAAATTTCCAGACTGCGGCCAAGCGGCTCCCCGCCATCGCCAAGATGGGCTTCGACATCGTCTACCTGCCGCCCATCCACCCCATCGGCACCACGTTCCGCAAGGGACGTAACAACACACTCAGCCCCGAGCCCGACGAACCGGGCTCGCCGTGGGCGATCGGCTCGGAGGACGGCGGCCACGACGCCGTCCACCCCGACCTCGGCACGATCGACGACTTCGACACGTTCGTCACCCGCGTCAGGGAGCTGGGCATGGAGGTCGCGCTCGACTTCGCCCTGCAGTGCTCCCCCGACCACCCATGGGTCAAGGAACACCCGGAGTGGTTCACGATCAGGGCGGACGGGTCGATCGCCTACGCCGAGAACCCGCCCAAGAAGTACCAGGACATCTACCCGCTCAACTTCGACAAGGATCCCGAGGGGATCTACATCGAGATCAGGCGGGTGCTGCGGCACTGGATGGACCACGGCGTACGCATCTTCCGGGTGGACAACCCGCACACCAAGCCGGTCGGTTTCTGGGAGCGGCTGCTGGCCGACATCCACCGGTCGGACCCCGACGTCGTCTTCCTGTCGGAGGCCTTCACCAGGCCGGCGATGATGCGCACCCTGGCCAAGACCGGCTTCCACCAGTCATATACGTACTACACCTGGAAGAACTCCAAGGAGGACGTGGAGACGTACCTCACGGAGCTCGCCCACGAGACCTCGTGTTACCTGCGGCCGAATCTCTTCGTGAACACGCCGGACATTTTGCACGAGTACCTTCAGCACGGCGGCATTCCCGCGTTCAAGATCAGGGCGGTGCTGGCCGCGCTCGCGTCGCCGGCCTGGGGCGTCTATTCGGGATACGAACTCTGCGAGAACGTACCCGTACGCCCGGGCAGCGAAGAATATCTGGACAGCGAGAAATACCAATACAAGCCTCGCGACTGGGTCGCGGCCGAACGCGAAGGATGGAGCCTGGCTCCCTTCATCACGCACCTGAATCTGTTCCGGAGAGCACATCCGGCGCTTCAGGAACTGCGTAACCTACGATTCCACCGGGTCGACCAGCCGGACATCGTCTGCTTCTCGAAGCGGCTTCCCGGCGCCTATGACGCGGCCACGCGAAGGCACGGGCTCGGCGACGTCGTTCTGGCGGTCATCAACCTGGATCCGCACCATACCCACGAGGCGACCGTTGACCTTGACCTGCCTGCCATCGGGCTCGACTGGAACGCAGAGTTCGTCGTGGACGACGAACTGTCCGGCGAATCCTACCGCTGGCGGCGGAGCAACTACGTGCGCCTCGACCCTCACATCCAGCCTGCCCACATTCTCACCGTTCGAGCCGCGCCACGGTAGAACAGATTTTCAGCGGGGAGTCTTCAACGTGTGTGACAGCGTCTCCCTCATAAGCCCTCCACGGAGCGGCTCATGAGCTCCACACCCATTCCCAACACCTTTGACGAGGAAAAGCCGCGCGATCCCTACTGGTACAAGCGCGCGGTTTTCTACGAGGTCCTGATCAGGGGTTTCGCCGACTCCAACGGTGACGGGACCGGTGACATCAGGGGCCTCATCAGCAAGCTCGACTACCTGCAGTGGCTGGGCGTCGACTGCCTCTGGTTGTTGCCGCTGTACGAATCGCCGCTGCGCGACGGCGGTTACGACATCGCCGACTTCATGAAGATCCTCCCCGAGTTCGGCGACCTCGGGGACTTCGTGAGGCTCGTGGACGAGGCGCACAAACGCGGCATGCGCGTCATCGCCGACCTCGTCATGAACCACACCAGCGACGCCCACCCATGGTTCCAGGCGTCCAGGCACGACCCCGAGGGTCCGTTCGGCGACTTCTACGTCTGGTCCTCCACCGATGAGAAGTACCAGGACGCCCGGATCATCTTCATCGACACCGAGACCTCCAACTGGACCTACGACCCCGTGCGCGGCCAGTACTACTGGCACCGCTTCTTCCACCACCAGCCGGACCTCAACTACGAGAACCCGGCCGTGCAGAAGGCGATGATCGAGGTGCTGCGGTTCTGGCTGGACCTGGGCATCGACGGGTTCCGGCTGGACGCGGTGCCCTACCTCTTCGAGGAGGAGGGCACCAACTGCGAGAACCTGCCCAGGACGCACGAGTACCTCAAGCGGATCAGGTCCGACGTGGACCGGCTCTACCCGGACCGGGTGCTGCTGGCCGAGGCCAACCAGTGGCCGACGGACGTGGTGGAGTACTTCGGCGACCCGGTCGGCGGCGGGGACGAGTGCCACATGGCCTTCCACTTCCCGCTGATGCCGCGCATCTTCATGGCCGTGCGCAGGGAGTCGCGCTACCCCATCTCCGAGATCCTGGCCCAGACGCCGAAGATCCCCGAGCACTGCCAGTGGGGGATCTTCCTGCGCAACCACGACGAGCTCACGCTTGAGATGGTCACGGACGAAGAGCGCGACTACATGTACACCGAGTACGCCAAGGATCCCCGCATGCGCGCCAACGTCGGCATCCGCCGCCGCCTGGCCCCGCTGCTGGAGAACGACCGCAACCAGATCGAGTTGTTCACCGCCCTGCTGCTGTCGCTGCCCGGCTCCCCGGTGCTCTACTACGGCGACGAGATCGGCATGGGCGACAACATCTGGCTCGGCGACCGCGACGGCGTGCGTACCCCCATGCAGTGGGACCCCGACCGCAACGCGGGCTTCTCCGACTGTGACCCCGGCCGGCTCTACCTGCCGGTCATCATGGACCCGATCTACGGCTACCAGGCCATCAACGTCGAGGCCATGCAGAAGAACGCCGGCTCGCTGCTGCACTGGACCAAGCGCATGATCGAGATCCGCAAGCGGCATCCGGTCTTCGGTCTGGGCGGCTATGCCGAGCTCAACTCCTCCAATCCCAGCGTGCTGGCCTTCGTCAGGGAGCTGGGCGACGACCGGATGTTGTGCGTGAACAACCTGTCACGCTTCCCGCAGCCGGTGGAGCTCGATCTGCGCAGGTTCGTCGGCGTCTCCCCCGTTGAAACCATGGGGGGCGTACCATTCCCGGCAATTGGCGAACTTCCGTATCTTTTGACGCTTCCCGGGCATGGGTTCTATTGGTTCACACTCCCGCCGGCCATCACCCAGGAGGAGTAGGACGTGCTTGACGAGCTCCTTGCCGCATGGATCGGCCGCCAGCGTTGGTTCGGCGGCAAGGGGCGCCCGATCGACGAGTTCTCGATCGACTCGGACGTCGAGCTGACGCCCGGTCTCAGGCATCTGATCGTCGCCGTCTGGCAGGAGGGCTCGCGCGACCGGTACCAGATCCTGCTCGGCGAGCGGGGTGTGCTGCCCAACCGGTTGTCCCATGCCCGCATCGGCGCCATCGGTCACACCTGTTTCTACGACGCCCTGCACGACGCGGACCGTACGAGCTGGCTGCTCGACGGCATGGCCAGGAACGAGACCCGCAGCGGCCTGCGCATGCGCCACGTCTCCGGCGTGCGCATCGACACCGCCCCGCGCAGCCTCGTCCTGGGGGCCGAGCAGTCCAACACCTCCCTGGTGTACGGCGACGCCTACATCTGCAAGCTCTTCCGCCGGCTCATCCCGGGTGTGAACCCCGAACTGGAGGTCGTCACCGCCCTGGCCGCCAGGGACGCGCCGCACATCGCGCAGCCGTACGGGTGGATCGAGGCCGACCTCGACGGCGTCAACACCACGCTCGCGATCATGCAGGAGTTCCTGACCCCCGCCAACGACGGCTGGGACCTGGCCCTGGCCAGCGTGCGCGACCTGTACGCCTCGCTCCCCCAGGTGACGGCGGCCGACGCGGGCGGCGACTTCGCGGCCGAGGCGCTGCGGCTGGGCGTGGCCACCGCCCGCGTGCACCACGAGCTGGCGAGCGCCTTCCCCACCGGCGTCGTGGAGTTGCACGAGGTCAAGCGCATGGCCGAGAACTTCAGGCGCCGGCTGGGCCGGGCCGTGGCCGAGGTGCCCGCGCTGCGCGAGCACGTGGCGGCCATCGAGGACGCCTACCACCGGGTGGAGCTGCTCACCGGCGAGGTGCCCGTGCAGCGGGTGCACGGCGACTACCACCTCGGCCAGGTGATGCGCACGCCGACGGACTGGGTGGTGCTGGACTTCGAGGGCGAGCCGGGACAACCGCTGGCCGAGCGCCGCGCCCTGTACTCGCCGCTGCGGGACGTGGCGGGCATGTTGCGCTCGTTCGACTACGCGGCCAGGCACCTGCTCGCCGACCATCCCCAGGCCGAGGAGCTGGAGCCCAGGGCCCAGGAGTGGGCCGACCGCAACCGGTCGGCCTTCCTCAGCGGCTACGCCGAGGGCGGCGGCGTCATCAGCGCGGCCGACGCGGCGTTGTTGCGGGCGTTCGAGTTGTCGAAGGCGGTGTACGAGGTCGTGTACGAGGCCCGCAACCGCCCCTCCTGGATATCGATCCCGCTGGCCGCCTTCCACCCACGCACCACCTAGACCTTCCCTGTGGCGGGTAGCCGGGGCCGGGTGTCGGTGGATGCATGTCTCGGACCTTCCTCGGAGGCGGCGCACCAGTATGTCGAGGCAAGGACCCGCAAAGGATGGATAGACCGTCTCGGCATCTTCTTGTGATAAACCCGGGATTTCGCACACCCGGTGATTGTCGCGGTGAAAGCGGGCAGTGCCTGGGATGGACGGTATTCATAGGGCAGTGTTGGGAGCATGCCGATGAGGACAGAGCTTGACCGCCTCGCGGGCGGCGCGCACCACGATCCCCACTCCGTACTCGGAGCGCACCCGGTCTCCGGCGGCGTGGTGTTCCGCACCCTGCGACCCATGGCCGAACGCGTCCGGGTGACGCTCGAAGACGGCTCTGCCCACACCATGAAACACCAGGCCCACGGGGTGTTCGAGGTGACCGTCCCCGGCCTGGACAAGGTGCCGGGCTACACCTTGGGCATCAAGTACGCGGGCGCGGAGCCGTACGAGGTGCAGGATCCCTACCGGCATTGGCCCACCCTCGGCGAGGTGGACCTGCACCTCATCGGCGAGGGGCGGCACGAGCGGCTGTGGGAGGCGCTCGGCGCGCGCGTGATGGAGCACCAGGACGTCCAGGGCACGGCGTTCGCCGTCTGGGCGCCGAACGCGCGCGGCATCAGGGTCGTCGGCGACTTCAACCACTGGGACGGCACCGCCTACCCGATGCGCTCGCTGGGCCGTTCCGGGGTGTGGGAGCTGTTCGTGCCCGGCCTCGGAGCCGGCCAGCGCTACAAGTACCAGGTGCTGGGCGCCGACGGGGTGTGGCGGGAGAAGGCCGACCCGATGGCCAGGCGGACCGAGGTGCCGCCGCTGACCGCTTCGGTGATCGACAAGTCCGACTACAGCTGGCAGGACGACGCCTGGCTGGTCGATCGGCGCGAGAAGCCGGCGCAGACCGGGCCGATGAGCATCTACGAGGTGCACCTGGGGTCGTGGCGGCCGGGGCTGTCGTACGTGGAACTGGCCGACGAGTTGTCGGCCTATGTCGCCGACATGGGCTTCACCCACGTGGAGCTGCTGCCGGTGGCCGAGCACCCGTTCGGCGGGTCGTGGGGCTACCAGGTGACCTCCTACTACGCGCCGACGGCCAGGTTCGGCACGCCCGACGAGTTCCGCCACTTCGTGGACCGCCTGCACCAGCGCGGCATCGGCGTGCTGCTCGACTGGGTGCCCGCGCACTTCCCGATGGATGAGTGGGCGCTGGCCCGCTTCGACGGCACGCCGCTGTACGAGCACGCCGACCCGGCCAGGGGCGAACACCCGGACTGGGGCACGTACGTGTTCGACTTCGGCCGCCGGGAGGTGCGTAACTTCCTGGTCGCCAACGCCCTGTTCTGGCTGAAGGAGTTCCACATCGACGGGCTGCGGGTGGACGCGGTGGCCTCGATGCTCTACCTGGACTACTCGCGGCGCGAGGGCGAGTGGACGCCCAACGTCTACGGCGGCAGGGAGAACCTCGACGCGGTCGAGTTCCTCAAGGAGATGAACACGGTCTGCTACCGGGAGGCGCCCGGCATCACCACCGTGGCCGAGGAATCTACGGCCTGGCCCGGGGTCTCGCGTCCTGTGCACCTGGGCGGGCTGGGGTTCGGGTTCAAGTGGAACATGGGCTGGATGCACGACACGCTCGAATACCTGCGGCACGAGCCGGTCTTCCGCCAGTACCACCACCACCAGATGACGTTCTCGCTGCTGTACGCCTACTCCGAGAACTACGTGCTGCCGCTGTCCCACGACGAGGTCGTGCACGGCAAGGGCTCGCTGCTGGGCAAGATGCCGGGCGACGAGTGGCAGCGCTTCGCACAGTTGCGGGCGCTGCTGGCGTTCATGTGGGCTCATCCGGGCAAGCAGCTGCTGTTCATGGGCGGCGAGTTCGGCCAGGGCTCGGAGTGGTCGGAGGGGCGCGGGCTGGACTGGTGGGTGCTGGAGTTCGACGGGCACCAGGGCGTGCAGAAGCTGGTACGCGACCTGAACCGGCTCTACCGCGACACCCCCGCGCTGTGGGAGCAGGACGCCAAGCCCGAGGGCTTCCGGTGGATCGACGCCGACGACGCCTCCGGTAACACGTTCTCGTTCGTCCGCTACGCGCAGGACGGGTCCGCGGTGGCGTGCGTGGTCAACTTCAGCGGCGGGCCGCACGAGAGCTACCGGCTCGGGCTCCCGTACGCGGGTCCGTGGACGGAGGCGGTCAACACCGACGCCTACACCTACTGGGGCAGCGGCGTGGGCAACATGGGGACGGTCGAGGCGGGCGACGAGCCGTGGCACGGGTTGCCGCACTCCGCGACGCTGCGGGTGCCGCCGCTCGGCGCGGTCTGGCTCACCCATGAGGGGAACACCCGCTGAAAGTTCGGTGAGAAACGGCACAGGGGCCTGTGCGTGTCGGGCAAATCGCCCTAAACTCCGAGATCATCCCCCTCGGAGGACGCGTGCGATTCCGCCCCCTGATCGTCAGCACGATCGCGCTGGCCCTGCTGCCGTTGTCGGGTCCCGCCTACGCGGACAACCCGACGCCGACTCCCACCCCGGGCGTGACGCAGACGCCATTACCCCAGGGATCCCCGACACCCACGCCTTCGGCGCCCCAGACGCCTGAGGACAAGGTGGAGGACGGCTTAGGCGTCGACGGGGGCACCGAGCGGGCCATCGTCGAGCTGACCGCCCCCGTCGAGAACGCGCCCGTGGCCACCCGGGCGGCGGCCGAGAGCGTGGAGGTGCTGCTCCAGCCGCAGAGCCAGTCGTTCATGGTCGTCGAAGGCACCGCCGAGGAGTTGGCCAAGCTCGCCGAGGATCCGCGGGTCTCCTCCATTCACCGGGACCGTACGTACGCGCCGTCGGAGATCACCCCGAACCTCTCCCTGATCGGCGCCGACCAGGCGCACGCCAAGGAATTCAGGGGCGCCGGCCAGGCCGTGGCCGTGCTCGACACCGGCATCGACCCCGACCACCCCTGGTTCGAGAACCGCATCGTGGCCCAGGCGTGTTTCTCCGCCACCGAGGATGCCGGCGTCGAGTCGCTCTGCCCGAACGGCCAGAGCTCGCAGACCGACGGCAACGCGGCCGACGCCACCTCGGCGAAGTGCCTGCTCGACGGCGTGAACCTGTGTGACCACGGCTCCCACGTCGCGGGCATCGCGGCCGGCACCGGAGGTGTGGCCCCGGGTGCGAACATCGTGGCGGTGCAGGTGTTCAGCCGGGTCAACGACGAGGACCTGTGCGGGGCGGCGGCGTGCCTGCTGGCGTACGAGTCGTCGCTGCGGCAGGCCATGAAGCACGTGGAACAGCTGAACCAGCCCATCGCGGCGGTCAACCTGAGCCTGGGCGGCTACCTGTCCGAGACGGACTGCGACGCCACCGAGGAGGGGACGGGCTTCAAACAGCAGATCGACGCGCTGCTGGCCAAGGGCATCGCGACCGTGGTGGCCGCGGGGAACGAGTCGTTCGCGGGCACCTCCCACCCGGCCTGCATCTCCACGGCGGTGGCCGTCGGGGCGAACGACAACGCCGACCGCATCGCCGACTTCTCCAACGTGGGGCCGACGGTGGACCTGTTCGCGCCGGGGGTGGACATCGAGTCCGCGGTGCCGGACAACACGACCGCCGTCTACAGCGGCACCTCGATGGCGACCCCGCACGTGGCGGGCGCGCTGGCGCTGCTGAAGGCGGCCTCGCCACAGACCCCGATGGCGGACCTGATCAACCAGTTGAAGACGACCGGCAGGCCGTACGTGTACGACCTCAACGGCACCCAGGTCACCACGCCGCGCCTGGACCTGGCGGCGGCCGTGGCCGGGGCGGGCGTGCAGCCGCCGGTCTCGCAGAGCCCGAACCCGGTCGATGTCGGCGACGACCCGCAGCCGGAACCGGGTGACAGCAGCGGCCCCAGCCCTGAGCCGGTGGACGATACGCCGGATCCCGAGCCCACCACCAGCCCGATCCCGCTGCCGGCCGTGACGGTTACGGTGACGGTGACCCAGACCGCCCCGCCGGTGCAGGCCCCGGCCACGGCCGCGGTCTGCAAGCGCGGCACGGTCAAGACGAAGCTGCAGGCCAAGGCGTGGGGCGTGGAGGTGCACCGGGGCAGCGGCTCGCTCTCGGACGAGACGCTCACCTGCTATCTGAAGCTGATCAGCAAGTCGAGCAAGGTGTTCTCCGAGCTGACGAAGGCGTCGTCGCTGGGCAAGGCGTACCGGGTGCTGAAGAGCGGCAAGACCGGCAAGGCCAAGCTGGACGGGGCGCTGCTGACGGCCTGGCTGAACTGGGCGCACGGGACGGACGGCACCAAGGCGCTGGCCGCGGCCGAGAAGGTCAGGCTCACCAGCAAGCCGTCAGCGGCGGCGCTGACGAAGGCCACGAAAAACATCCTCAAAACCGTCAAGTAACTAGATATCTGGAAAAGGCCGGTCACTTCAGACCGGCCTTTTCGCTTGTGGCGCTTTAAGGCAAAAATGCCTCCAACGTTTCTCTGGGTTACATACGTCACTGACATCACAGTTGTCGCAGGTGGGGAGGTTATCGGCTGTACTCAGCCGGGAGCCGGAACGCTTCACGGCTCCAGCCTCCGGGAGGAAAAAGTGAGGCTACGCCCTCTGCTGGCCGGCGCGACCACGCTGGCCGTGACAACCGCCGCGCTCTGCGCCGGTCCGTCGCTCCATGCCGACACCACCGACACCGGTGATCCGATCATCAGCCCCGCGCTGATCACCGAGATCCAGGAGAAGACCAAGGTCCGCTCCATCATCCAGATCAAGCCCGGCCAGAGCGTCGCGGCCGTGGCCGCCGACTTCGAACAGGCCTCGGAGAGCAGCCGGGTCCTGGAGTCGGCCAAGTCGCCCAACTTCTTCGTCGCCGAAGTCGACGGCATGACGCTGGACAAGCTCAAGCAGGACCCGCGCGTACAGTCCGTCTACAAGGACGAGCTGAGCATGCCCTTTCTCGACGTCAGCACCACGGTGATCCGCTCGGACCGGGCCAACGCGGCCGGCTGGAACGGCACGGGCACCACGGTCGCCATCCTCGACACGGGCATCGACCGCGACCACCCCTTCTTCACGGGCCGGATCGCGGACGAGGCGTGCTTCTCCTCCCCGGACGCCTCCGCGGGCACGGTCTCGCTCTGCCCGAACAACCAGCCGAGCCAGACGGGCGCGGGAGCGGCCGACGCCGAGACGGCGCAGTGCGTCGTGGGCGGGCAGAACGCCTGCTCGCACGGCTCGCACGTGGCGGGCATCTCCGCCGGCAAGATGGTGGCGGGCGCGTCGGCCAACGGCGTCGCACCCGAGGCCCGGCTGCTGCCGATCCAGGTGTTCACCCGCGTGGACAACCCGCTGACCTGCGCGATCGGCGGCAGCGCGGCTCCCTGCTTCCTCAGCTACACCTCTGACCAGAAGCTGGCGCTGGAGTACGTGGCGCGCGTGGTCAGGACGCACAACATCGCCGCCGTGAACATGAGCCTGGGCGGCGGCAGGGGCTTCACCGAGGCGTGCGACAACGACACGACCGCCGCAGCGGTCAAGCCGGAGTTCGACGCGCTGGTGGGCCTGGGGGTGGCCCCGGTGGTCGCCGCCGGCAACAGCGGCCTGCCGAACGCGGTCTCCTCCCCGGCCTGCATCTCGACGGCCATCGCGGTCGGGGCCACCAACGACACCGACGCGCTGGCCTCGTTCAGCAACCGCGGCCAGCTGCTCGACCTGTTCGCGCCGGGCGTGACCATCAACTCGGCGGTGCCCGGCAACGTGTATGGGGACAAGAGCGGCACCTCGATGTCCGCGCCGCACGTGGCGGGGGCGTACGCGATCATGCGCCAGGCGTACCCGGACTTCACGGTCGCGCAGAGCACTCAGCGGCTGCAGGGCACCGGCACACCGATCCAGTACGACTCGTCGGGCACTCCGGTGATCACCCCGAGAATCGACATGGAGCGAGCCACCACCGCCACCACCACAGCCGTGGACCCCCGCGCCTGACTTGCGGGGTTCGAGAAGAGGCCGGGCGATGCATCCTCACGCCCGGCCTCTCCTTTTCGCCATCCCCTCTCACCCTCCCCATCCCCTCTCACCCTCCCCCATCCCCTCTCACCCTCCCCCATCCGCCTTCCTCCCTCATCCGCCTTCCTCCCTCATCCGCCTTCCTCCCTCATCCGCCTTCCTTCCTCCTCCGCCTTCCTCCCTCCTCCGCCTTCCTCCCTCCTCCGCCTTCCTCCCTCCAGAACAAGAAGTGATAACGGAACCCATCCGCCTCTCTGACATCAGTTGTCCGATTACTACACTTCTATCGATTAATGCCCCTCAATACCCAACCCCCCGGAGGAGCAGTTGAGACTCCCGTCTCTGCTGGCCGGCGCCATCGCGTTAGCCGCCACCTCGGCCGCACTGGTCGCCACCCCCGCCCTCGCCGATCCCGAGACCAAGATCGATCCTGCGATCAGCGCGAGCGGCGAGCACCGAGCCATCGTCCGCGTACAGCAGCCCTCCCAGGTCGCCTCCGTACTGGCCGGCGCGGAGGAGGTCAGGCGGGACAACAAGAACATCACGGCGGAGCCGCCCGCCGAGGTGGCCGGCAAGCTGGACTTCTTCGTCTACCGCGGCACCCGCGCCGAACTCGAGCAGATCGCCCAGCAGTCCGGCGTGGTCTCCATCCGCAAGGACAAGCTCAACGAGGCCTCGCTCGTGGAGAGCATCCCGCTGATCGGCGCGGACAAGGCCCACCGGTTCGGCTTCACCGGCAAGGGCACCGGCGTGGCGATCCTGGACTCGGGCATCGACAACGACCACCCGGCCTTCGGCGACCGCATCGTGGCCCAGGCCTGCTTCTCGGCCACCGACACCGTGGACGGCTCCAAGTCGCTGTGCCCGAACGGCAGCCAGTTCCAGATCGGTGACGGCGCGGCGAACGCGGAGTCTGAGGCGTGCATGACCGGCGCCCCGCAGCCTCAGTACGGCCTGTGCTACCACGGCACGCACGTCGCGGGCATCGCGGCCGGTCAGAAGACGGCCGACTTCGCCGCCAACGGCGTCGCCCCCAAGGCGAAGATCATCCCCGTGCAGGTCTTCAGCCGCTTCGACAACTCCCCGTACTGCGGCACCCGCCCCACCTGCATCCTGGCCTACGACTCCTCCATCCTGACCGGCATGGCCTACGTCGACCTGCTGGCCGACCAGCACAACATCGCCTCGGTGAACCTGAGCCTGGGCGGCGGCCAGTACAACACGGCCTGCGACACGGGCGACGGCGCCGACTTCAAGGCCGAGGTCGACAAGCTCCTGGCCAAGGGCACGGCGACGGTGGTGGCCTCCGGCAACAACGGCTTCGACGCTTCGGTGTCCTGGCCGGCGTGCGTCTCGAACACGATCGCGGTGGGCGCCACGGACAAGCAGGACGCGGTGGCGACCTTCTCCAACCGCGGAACCCTGCTGGACGTGTACGCCCCCGGCGTCGCGATCACCGCCGCCATCACCGGCAACACCTCCGCCACCCTGAACGGCACCTCCATGGCCTCCCCGCACGTCGCAGGCGCCTTCGCCGTCCTCCACCAGAAGCGCAAGCACGCCACGGTGGACCAACTCCTCAACACCTTGAAGCGCACGGGCAAGCCCATCACCTACCCCAGCGCCGGCACAGAGATCACCACCCCCCGAATCAACCTCTGGTCCGCCCTCCACAAGTACTAGGCCCCGTCCCATAAAGGGACATCACCGGAGACGCACGCGCACACAACTCAGACGCTTAAATCAGGCGCCTCCGGCACCAATCGGCCCACCCGCTGCCCCATCACCGGGTGGGCCGTCTAACGCCCGCCCCAAAGGACTTCACCAGAAAGCCCTCCGCGCACTCAGCTCAGACGCCTTGCCCCAGGTGCCTACGGCGCACCCCCGCGCCTCCGGCACCAATCGGCCCGCCCTGACCGACTCCTAACCCCGACCACGCGCAGCCCTGCAACGTCAAAGAGCCACCTCCAGCCGTGCAGCGCTCCTAAATCGTTGTGCGCCCCTTTGGAGCAACTCTGGTGCAACCCAGGATCAAAGAAGCCGTCCAGTCCGGTGAAGGTCATCAAAGATGATCTGATCAACCGGCGACACGCGGTCGCGATCGGCATAGGTCAGCCAGACGACTTCCTCGATCTCACTGCTGGGCGTCGGCACCCCGTGGTACTCGGCGCTGTAGCAACTCATCCGCACAATGACACCGTCAGCGTGGCCGTGCGCTTGGGCGTGATAGGTGCCCACATGACTGGCCGTACTGGGAACGATGGCAACGGATAGCTCCTCATCAATCTCACGAACAAGAGTATCGAGGTCGGTTTCGCCGGGTTCGCGCTTGCCACCGGGGATGTAGTACGCGTTCTTACCCCGCGAACGGGTGCTGAGGATCTTGCCGCTGTCCAGATGGATCCAGGCGATCTTGTCGATGGTGTCGTTCACCGTGTGCTCCGGTTGTCGAGTCGCGGGAGGCCGTCAGAGGCGTTCGAGCAGTCTGCCACGGGTGAAGACCGCTCCGGCACGAGCACCAAGGTGAGGTGCGTTGAATGCAGCACCGGAAAGCATCCGCTCACCAATGACACTAAAGCGGGATAATTCGACTTTAGCATCTGGCGCAATGGTGAGGCCCGAGCGTTCTGATGCCTTACCTTTTCTATGATCGCGCCCTACGCGAGCTACCACACAGACCAAACACACTCACGTCGCATCAGATTTCGGGTAAATATTGAGCGTCATTTTCTCCACAGAGAGAGGTCGACGTGACGACCGACCAACGCGCACGACCCTGGGGAATGAGCCGGGCGACCGGGCAGCTTCCGGAGGAGGCCCTCCCCTGGGTCACGACGAAGCTGGACCCCGAAACGCAGACCACGGTCTTCTACGACGCGCAGGGAACCATTATCGACATAACCGGCGGCAAGAAGGACAGCTCCAGCAGGGTCTACGCGACGATCTCCATGTCCCGGCCCCACGACGGCGAAACGAACGCCCCGCAGCGGCCCGACGACTCCGACAACGACCGGGAAACGGACTAAGCGGCGTGATGTCCACCCGAGGCACCGTCATGGTAATCACCTGTGAAGAGGATGTTACGGCCGATATGGTCATCGCCGCGCTCAATGAACGTGGGGTTACTGTCGCGCGGGTGGACCCGGCCGATATTGGCCCCGATCTGACGGTCAGCGCGCAAATCGGGGCCAATCGTGCGTACTGGACCGGGCGGTTGCGCACAGCCAGCCGGAACATCGCCCTTAATGAGGTGCGTGCGGTTTACCACCGTCGCCCCTCCCGCTGGAACTTCGCCCAGCTAGAGCCGCAGGCACAGAAATTCGCTGCCGCCGAAGCGCGGCAGGGCTTGAAAGGCTTGCTCGCCAGCCTGCCGAAGTGCCGTTATGTCAATCACCCTGACCATAACGACCGAAGTGAGTTCAAGCCTGCACAGTTGCAGGCGGCCGCACAGGTAGGGCTCGTAGTGCCGGCGACTCTAATAACCAATGACCTCAAGGCTGTCAACGAGTTCGCGCTGGAGCACGGTCCGATCATCTACAAGTCTTTTCGCGGCATGCCCACGGCTCCCGGCGGCGAGGTGGCAACCATCTGGACCCAGGAAGTTGATCCATCGGACGTAGACGAAACCGTGAACATCACCACTCACCTCTTTCAGGCGAAAGTTCCCAAACACAGCGATGCCCGAGTGACCGTCGTGGGCTCCCACGTGTTCGCCAGCGAGATCACCAGCCCAGACGGAGCGCTCGACTGGCGGCGCGGCGACTGGGGCGCGCTCGTCCACAGCCCCATCCGTGTACCCTCACCAGTTGTCGCCTCGCTGCACGCGTACCTCGATCACTTCGGGCTCGCATTCGGATGTTTCGACTTCGGCCTAGAGATTCAGGAAAACGGCAATGACACATATCGGTGGACATTTCTCGAATGCAATCCGAATGGGCAGTGGGGCTGGCTTCCCGAGGCGGACGAGATAGCCGACGCTCTCGCGGAGACCCTGTTGGAGGGATGGTTCAGGTGAGCCTGGCAGCGGAATTGCGGCATGCGTTGGCGGCCTCGATCGACTCGCCGCGCTGGTGCAGGGCTCTGGAAACGGTGCCCCGAGAGCTGTTCCTCGGGCAGGCTGTCTACAGCTACGAGCCCGAACGCGGCTGGGTTCCGGTGCGGCGCTCCGATCTGAGTGCCGAGGACTGGCTTCGCATGGCCTACACCGATGAGACGTGGGTGACTCAGATCAACGGCGTGATGGCGGAAGACGCCGATGCGCCGGTCACGATCCTGCGGCCTACATCGTCATCGACGCTTCCCAGGCTGGTTGTGCGGATGCTGGAAGCCGCAGAGATCGAAGAGGGTGACAAGATCCTCGAGGTCGGCACCGGGACCGGCTATTCCACGGCGCTGACGTGCTGCCGGCTGGGCAGCGAAGCGGTCACTTCCGTGGAGTTCGATCCTGCGATTGCTTCCCGCGCGAAGGCCGCCATTGCTGAGGCCGGCTATGCACCCACGCTCGTACAAGGTGATGGGCTACTCGGATATGAGGCGAACGCCCTCTATGATCGGCTGATCGCTACCTGCGCGGTGCGCTCGATCCCATTGGCGTGGGTGCAGCAGATCCGCCAAGGCGGGACGATCACCGCTCCTATGCTGGGATGGACGGGCGGGGTTGCGTTCGCGCATCTCCGGGTTGCCGGCAATGACACGGCAAGCGGCCGCTTCCTCAGCGACGACGTGTATTTCATGCCTGCCCGGGCGCATGCTGCGCCGCCACGCGCTGCTCTGGAGATGGGTCTCGGGGATATCAGCCACAGCACGATGGATCCGTTGCTCTTGAAGGACGACACTGCCCTCTTCGTCGCCCAGCTCGCGATCCCGCACGCACAACACGGATGGGCGGAAGACATCCTGGTGCTCCACGATTCGAAGACGGGGTCCCAGGCCGACGTCAGACCAGCCGGCAGCGGATGGCTGGTTCACCAGCAAGGACCGGTCCGGCTGTGGGATGAAGTCGAAAAAGTCATCGAGACGTGGCAGCGAGCCGGTCAGCCGCATCAATCCGGCTTCGGGCTTACTGTGGCACGCGAGCGGCAATGGGTGTGGCTCGGCAGCCCTGATGGGCCGAGTTGGGACTTGCCCGCGTAACGATCGAGTACGCCAACGGAAGGACCACCGAGGTACGGGCCAGATCGTCATCCGTACCTCGCTGCCGACCCTAGAAGTCGAACTCACCCTTCTTCACACCATCGACGAACGCCTCCCAGACAGCACCACAAACCACAAACGGCGCCTTCTCCGGCTCCTCCGAATCCCGAATACCCACACGCCCACCAGACAGCACCGCAACCTCAAGGCAGTCTCCGCCGTTCGAGCCGGACTTGGTCGCCTTGTGCCAGGAGGCTCGCCCCAGTTCGTCCGCCAGCTCGTCTCTCATTTCCCATACCTCTCTACGGTCTCGCGGATCAGGTTCTCGGTGATGTGCAGGGGGTGAGCCCATGCACGGATAGCGTCATATCTCAGGCTAATTGCCCGAACCTCGTCCGCGCGATCGGTTACCTGACCATTTGAAGCTGACTCCAGGTAAGCCGTGTCGAGCCCATGCGAAAGCTGCGCAATGGAGAAGCCGCCCAAGAGCCCAGGCGTTGCCCCCACTTCAAGCGGGACAACCTGGATGGTGATCTTCGGATGTGTCATCAGGGTCAGAAGGTGTTCGAGCTGCTCCCGCATGACCTTTCGCCCGCCGACCGGGCGATGCAGGATCCCCTCGTCCATGACGGCGGCATACATCGGCGGCACGACCCGCTGAAAGATCGACTGCCGCTCCAATCGCGCACGCACCATCTCCTTCACCTGCTCGTCCATCGCCCCCGGCTCGGCCCGAAGCAACGCACCCGCGTACGCCTCGGTCTGGAGCAGGCCCGGCATCACGAGAGGCTGCCAGGTCCGTATGGCCACGGCTGCCTTCTCGATCTTCGGCCACTGCCTGAACCACTTCGGTGTGTGTTTCGGATTGATCTCCTTCCAGAGTGCCGCCAGCTCGCCGTCGAGCCCCAGCGCCCCTTCGGCAGTGGCGACGAACGTCTCCGGCACGGGACGCTTCGCGAGCTCGAAGTAGCCGACCATCGTCCCCGAGTACCCGACCCTGGCTCCGAGCGCCTCCAGCGTCCACCCCTCGGCCAGACGCAGCCTGCGCAACTCCCGGCCGAACGCGACTTCCGGTGGCGCTTCTGCAGGAGTGGTCGGCTCGGTCGGCATGTCGCCTCCGCTCGGTGGGGGAACAGAACAGGAGTTGCGCAAGGCCACAACACAGCCGCAGCAGGATTGCGTGAGGGTGTTATAGCGCTTCCGTACAGAAAATAACCCGGCAAGGGCATTCTTGGAAATGCCTGCGGAGAAAACTCCGGGAGTTCCAGTGCGACATAACTGGACAACTCCATGCAGGTTGGACGTCGACGGAAGAAAGACAAGTGCCGACCGAATATGTTGCCCCGGCGAACCAGGGAGAGCAGGACACCTACCTCTTGGAGCTCCTCCAGATCGCACTTTCACCCTTGAATGTCGCCGCCACTGTCATCGAAATGATCCACCTGAATATGCATCCGGGGAATCTTGTCTACCTTCACCACCATCCCCCGGTGCTGGAGGTACGAGACAAACGCGGTGAACTGCGGGTGCGGGCGCGGGTCCAGGTCGTGGACGGCGTCGGCGGGCAGGCCTACGCCGTCCACTCATTCGGACGCGTCGCAGACCTCAGTTTCCCGCTCGGCTCCCATGAGGAGGCGGCGATTCGCATCCACGGCCTCGTACGGGGATGGCGAGTCTTGTGACGGCAGCCGCCCGTTTTCCCGGATGGGAAGTAATGGAAGGCGCCGGCGGGGGCTACATCGCGTACCGCGTCGTCCTGATGCCCCCTCGGTCTGGCCTCTCCAACGTACGCTGTGGCGCGACGCTGGAGGAGTTGCACGCTCACCTGGAGCAGGAGATCCGCCGCGAGAACCAATCGGGCCGCAGAGCACCTCACCCGGCAAAGGCGCACAGCACAGGTTAACGACCCCAGCAGTTCGTTCAGGGCCAGGAAGGGTCTCGATGGGTTGTCCGGCTGACAAGCCGTCCGACTGTGGGTGAAGTATGCAGCGGGTATAGAAGCGGCCGCCCACAGCCCCAAAATGTTGACAACGAAGTCGGCACGCTGACGAAATGGGCGTCCTCTCCTTGGAAGGAAGCTCGTGCGTCTCATTCGTCCTCTCACCGCCGCCGTGCTCGTGGCAGCGGTCTTATCCGTCCCGCAGTCTGCGCAGGCCGCCGCTGCGTTCAAGCACCCGGGCGTACTGGTCAGCCGTGCTCAGCTCGACTTCGTCCGGGCCAATCTCGGCAACGAGCCGTGGAAGTCCGCCTGGAACGACCTGCAGAAGAGTTCGTACGCCTCGCTGTCCTACACGGCCAAGCCCCGCGCCGTCGTGGAGTGCGGGCCGACGTCGAATCCGGACCATGGCTGCTCGGACGAGCGTAAGGACGCCATGGCGGCATATACGCACGCGCTGCGCTGGTACCTGACCAAGGACTCCCGTTATGCCGAGAAGGCGATCCAGATCATGGACGCCTGGTCGGCTGTGATCAGCAAGCACACCGGGGACAACGCGCCGCTGCAGACCGGCTGGGCGGGCGCCAACTTCTCCCGTGCCGCCGAGCTCATCAAGCACACCTACACCGGCTGGAGCCAGGCCGGTCGGTTCGCGGGCAAGCTGCGTACCGTCTATCTTCCGACCCTGATCGCCGGGCGGCCGAACAACAACGGCAACTGGGAACTGATCATGACCGATGCCGCCATCGGCATCGCCGTGCACCTGGACGACCGGGCGTCCTTCGACCGGGCGGTGGCGACCTGGCGCGGCAGGCTGCCCGCCTACATCTACCTCGCGACGGACGGCTCGCTGCCCAAAGCGCCGCCGGGCAGCAAGTACAACACCAAGGCCGAGATCATCGACTACTGGCACGGGCAGAGCAAGTTCGTGGACGGCCTCACGCAGGAGACCTGCCGCGACTTCTGGCACACGGGATGGGGGCTGGCGGCCATCTCCCACGTCGCGGAGACGGCCGGGCATCAAGGTGTGGACCTGTACGCCACGGCCAAGCACCGGCTGCGTTTCGCGATGGATTTCCACGCCCGCCTGCAACTGGGTGGGAAGGTGCCGTCGTGGTTGTGCGGCGGGAAGGTCACCCGCGACCTCGGTGAGCATTTCGAGGTCGGCTTCAACGCGCTGCACCATCGTCTGGGATATGACGACGTTCCCTATGCCGAGCAGTGGGTCGAGCAGAGCCGTCCCGCCGGTGTGTCACACTTCCTGGCTTGGGAGACACTCACCCACGCGCAGAACCCGCAGCGCGCCGGGATGGGAAAGTCGGCCACGCCCGACTTTGACTCCGATGGCGTGGGAGACCTCTTCTCCGCTGCTAAGGGAACGCTGACCATCTGGAATGGCGAAGGCGACAACACGTTCGGGCCTGCCATCGCGATCGACTCGGACTGGGGCGCGTTCACGCGGCCGATCGCCGGCGATTTCAATGGGGACGGGATCAGCGACCTGATCGCGGTCCAGAAGGACGGCAACACGCTGCACGTCTGGAACGGCAAAGGCGCCAACAATTTTGCCGAGGCCGTCGAACTTGGACCGGGTTGGGGTCCGTACGCCGACACGTTGATGTCACTGGGCGACATCAACGAAGACGGCAACACCGACATCGGCGCCGTCCACAACGACACCGGAATCCTGTACATCTGGAACGGCAGGAATGCCAACAAGTTCGGCCCCGGGACCCGGGTCGGCTCAGGCTGGACCGCTTTTACCCGGCCGATCGCCGGCGATTTCAACGGTGACGGCATCGGTGACCTGATGGCGGTTCAGAAGGACGGCAACAAGCTGCACGTCTGGAACGGCAGGGGCGCGAACAAGTTCACCGGGGCCGTCGAACTGGGGCCAGGTTGGGATCCGTACGCCGACACGTTGATGTCACTGGGCGACGTCAACGAAGACGGCAACACCGACATCGGCGCCGTCCACAACAAGACCGGAATCCTGTACATCTGGAACGGCAGGAATGCCAACAAGTTCGGCCCCGGCACCGCGATCGGCTCCGGCTGGGCACCCTATTTCTGAGAGCCGGTTCTACAGCTCCTCGAACAGGTCGAACGGGGTCAGGTTGTGTTCGGCCCAGATGCGCCTCGCGGTCTCGTGCGCGTACGGCGCCGTGGTGGGGGTCGCGGAGAAGGTGTGGGTGAGCCGTTCGCCGGAGCGGTAGGCGGGCCGGCCGGGGATTGCCGGTGGCACCGGCACGTCGAGGCTGTGGCAGGCGCCCAGCACCCCGCCAGGGGGTCGGGGAGGTGCGCAGCCGGGTCGCCAGCGCGGCGGTGACGTCGGGCCGCGAGGGCGGGGTGCAGGAGGCGCCGGGTACGGAGTGGGCGATCGACCTGGTGAACGGTCCCTTGGCGCGGCATGGTCAGCAGCGCGGCGATCGAGTCCGCTCCCGCTGCCCCCACGCGCCCCGCCCAGGTGGTCAGGCGGGAGGCGAGGCCGTCCAGGAGGGCTCGCAGGCCGTAGGCGAAGCGGTCGGTCGGCGCTGATTTGGTCGACGTCGGCAGTGCCGTGCAGGTGGGCGGCGGGCAGTGGATGGTGCTCAGCGACGCCACGCAGGTAGTCGGCCCCAGCCTCCGGGTCGCCGGCCAGGCTCGCGGTCTCGCGCCAGGACAACTGGGCCGGTACGGCGCCCAGGATGCGGTCGTGCACGGCGCCCAGGATGCGGTCGTGCACGGCGGCCAGGACCGAGGCCGGTTCGCCGTCGGGGAACCCAGCGCCCGGGAAGAGCCGATGTGAAGGGCGGGAATGCAGGGATCCATGCTTTTGATCAGCGGCAATACCAAGCCTGAAAACAAGCGGCCGAGCGCGTATTAGTACATGGAGCGGAATTAATCGGCTTCCTATCGTGAGACTCACCATCACGAAAGGAAAGGGTTCATGCGAAAGCTTATCGCGAGTGGCGTCCTCGTCGCTTCGATGGCCCTCGGCGGCCTGGCCACCGCCGCACCCGCACAGGCGAGCACCAGCACCTCCACCGCGGGGACCACGATCAGCGAAACGACCCAGAAGTGCCCCAAGGGCTACTACTGGCACAAGCACTACTACAAGAAGTGGTACAAGAAGGGCCACTACTGGAAGGGCCACTACCACAAGAAGGGCCACTGGCACTACACGTACAAGTGGCACTGCCACAAGCGCTAGATAGATAGCTGAGAGGGCCCGCCGAGATTCATTCGGCGGGCTTTTTCGCGTGGGCGCGACTTGGCGGAGATCGTCTCGTACCATGATGTCCGTGCAGGGCCTTCTCCGCTCGTTGTGGGATGAGCCCCGTCCGCCCCGCCCCCCGCGCCGGGTGTGGCGCGACTGGGTGCTCGTCGGGGTGTTCGCCGTGGCCATCGTGCTCGAAGGGGTCCTGCGGACGGACCTCCAGTGGCGGCCGCTGTCGATGATCTACGCCTTGGTGATGCTGCCGACGCTGTTATGGCGCCGTACGAGTCCGCTGCTCGCCCTGGCGATACCCGTCACCACCTCGACCCTGATCGGGCTCGTCACCGGCATGAACCCGTCGGAGATGAACTCGGCCGCCTACCCGGTGATCCTGCTGTACGCGCTGTCCCGCTGGGGCTCCGGCCGCGAGACCGCCGCCGGGCTGGCGCTGGTCGCCACCGCGATCCTCACCTCCGACCTCGCGCTCCCCGGCGACCTCGTCGGCGCGTTCGCGGTCGTGTTCGCCGCGATCGCCGTGGGCGGCACCTTCCGCTACCGCAACCGGGCCAGGATGCGCGAACTCGACCAGGTCAAGCTGCTCGAACGCGAGCAACTGGCCCGCGACCTGCACGACACCGTCGCCCACCACGTCTCGGCGATGGCCATCAGGGCCCAGGCGGGCATCGCGACCGCCGCCTCCGACCCGGACGCCGCCGTGGACGCGCTGCGCGTGATCGAGGCGGAGGCGTCACGTACGCTCGCGGAAATGCGCGCCATGGTACGGGTCCTGCGCCGCGCCCAGCCCTCCGACCTGCCGGAACTGGCGCCGAACCCACACCTCGCCGACCTCGTCCAGCTCGCGGGCCGGCCCAGGGTCGGGCCGTCGGTGGAGGTGAAGATCGACGGTGACCTCGACGGCGTGCCCGCCTCCGTCGGAGCCGCGATCTACCGCATCGCCCAGGAGTCGGTCACCAACGCCCGGCGCCATGCCCGGCACGCCACCCGGATCGAGGTCGCCGTGGCGGCCGACGACACCTCGGTGCACCTGCGCGTGAGCGACGACGGCGACAGCACCGCGGGCCGTCCCATCCTGGCGCCCGGCAAGGCCACGTCCTCGGGCAATTACGGGCTGCTCGGCATGATCGAACGGGCCGACCTGCTCGGCGGCACCTGCGAAGCGGGACCCAACCCGGGACGCGGTTGGACCGTGACCGCCGTACTACCTCGAACGGGAGCGGCCACATGACCACGAACGCATCCGAGGCGATCCGGGTGATCGTCGCCGACGACCAGGAGATCGCCCGTACGGGGCTGCGCATGATCCTCGACGCGCAGCCGGGCATAGAGGTGGTGGCAGAGGCCGCCGACGGGTTACGGGCGGTGGAACTGGCCAGGCGGCTGCGCCCCGACGTGTGCCTGTTCGACATCCGCATGCCCCGCTGCGACGGCATCGAGGCCACCGCCCGCCTGGCCGGCCCCGAGGTGGCCGACCCGATCGCGGTCGTCGTCATCACCACGTTCGACCTGGACGAGTACGTCTACGCGGCGCTGCGGGCGGGAGCGCGCGGTTTCCTGCTCAAGGACGCGGGCCCCGCCCTGCTGGCCCAGGCGGTACGCGCCGCGGCGGCCGGTGACGCGCTCATCGCCCCGAGCATCACCGCCCGCCTGCTGTCCACCTTCGCCGGCACCGGTCCCGCCCAGCCGCGGGTCCAGCCGATCGAGGCGCTGACGGAGCGGGAGGAGGAGATCCTGCTGACCGTGGCTCGCGGCCGTACCAACGGTGAGATCGCCAAGGAGTTGCACATCTCGCTGAGCACGGTGAAAAGTCACATCGCGAGCCTGATGACCAAGCTCGGGGTCCGCAACAGGGTCGAGATCGCCATGTGGGCGTACGAGACGGACCGCGTCAAACCCTGACCCGCCTCCGGGACGCCCGCCAGATGAGCCATTCGGCCACCGCGGCGTTGATCGCCCAGGCCGCGCCCAGGAGCAGCGCCCGGGTGAACTCGTCCGGCACCCCGACGAACCCCAGCCACAGGGCCTGGGTCACCGCCTGCGTGCCGGCGCCGAGCCCCAGGGCGTACCCGCGCATCATCCAGGCGCGGTGGCGGCGGATGTCGCGGCGCAGCACGGCGGCCAGGCCGAGTGCGATCGAGACGAACATGCCCGTCCCCGCCACCAGCCGGAACACCGCCAGCAGGCCCGCGTCGCCGTGCGGCAGGTCGGAGAACAGTGTCAGCCACAGTCCCGACAGCGCCGCCACGAGCCCGGCACCGACCAGCAGCCGCCCCGACCTGCGGTGCCACGCGGGCCTGCGCCGCCGGAAACGGGGCGCGAACTGGAAGGCCCCCAGGAAGGTGTAGAGGCTGACCGCCACGATGTGCGCCACGACGGGGGCGGGGGCGGCGAAGAACCGGGCGTTGGCCTCGGTGACCTGCGCGCCGGTGGCCAGCTCGGTCAGGCGGAAGGCGCCCGCGAGCAGCGGGACGAAGCTCAGGGCGATCAGCCCGGTGGGGATGAGCCGGCTGCTCTTGGAAGGTTCGGTACGCATGCCCAGATGGTGGCCGCCGCATCCCCGCCGGCTCATCGCTCCAAAGGCCCGACTCGGATGAGCCGAACGGCCGGTCGCAACGTCGTACTTTCGGCTGTTACGCCGTCCGCGTCCCGCTCACACACTGAGGGCCATGAGCACAGCCCACCAGACGAATCAGGAGACTGCGATGAAGGCGTTCGTCCTGCGCGAGTACGGCTCCCCCGACGCCCTCGAACTCAAGCACATCGACCGGCCCACCCCAGGTCCCGACGAGGTCCTGATCCGGGTGCGCGCCACCTCGGTCCAGCCCTGGGACTGGCACTTCATGCGCGGCGAGCCGTACATCTCGCGGCTGATGCCCGGCATGCTCGGGCTGCGCAAGCCCTCGGTCAGCATTCTCGGCGCGGACCTGGCCGGCGAGGTCGTGTCGGTCGGGAACAAGGTGACGGAGTTCGGCCCCGGCGACGAGGTGTTCGCGATGCCGCAGCGCGGCGGCGGGTTCGCCGAGTACGCCTGCGTGCCGGTGACCGAGGTGGCGCCGAAGCCGGCGACGCTGTCGTTCGAGGAGGCGGCGGCGGTGCCGCTGGCCGCCGCCACGGCCCTGCTGGCGGTACGCGACCAGGGGCGGATCGGGCCGGGGCAGCGGGTGCTGGTCAACGGGGCGTCCGGCGGGGTGGGCACGTTCGCGGTGCAGCTCGCCAAGGCGTACGGGGCGCACGTCACGGGCGTGTGCAGCACCCGCAACCTGGACCTGGTGCGCTCACTCGGCGCGGACGAGGTCATCGACTACACCAAGCAGGACTTCACCCGTGAGGGCGGCCCCTACGACGTGATCCTTTACATCGCGGGCCGCCGCTCGTTCCTGGAGTGCCGCAAGGTGCTGAAGCCCAAGGGCGTCTGCGTCATGATCGGCGGCGCGGCCGACCGCTGGCTGCAACCGGCCGGTCTGGTCTTCTCCGCGCTGATCGTGTCGCGCTTCACCTCGCAGAAGGCGGTGCTGGCCGACGTGGTCGGCGACAAGGAGACCAGGCGGAACCTCCTGGAACTGTCCGCGCTCATCGCCGCCGACAAGCTCACCCCGGTGATCGACCGCGTCTACCCGTTCGAGGAACTCCCGGCGGCGGTCAGGTACCAGGAGGAGGGCCACGCCCCCGGCAAGGTAATCGTCACGCTCTGAGCAGTCAGTAAAGGTCCTCGATGCCGACCAGCCGGACATCCCCGGGGATGTCCTCCTGGAAGCTGGCGCCGCTGTAGCAGGCGAGCACGGTGCCGCTGGTGTCGTACCCCTTGACCGACAGCAGGTCCCGCGCCCGGCGCAACCGCTCCACATGCGCGGCGGTCACCATCTTGTCCCACTTGACCTCGCCCAGCGACAGAATGCGACGCGGCCGCCCGTGCTCCTCCCGCGCCAGCACCGCGACGTCCACCTCGATCTGCGTGCGGTTGTGCGGATCGGCCACCGTACCCGCCGCCACCTCACCGGGCAGTTCGCCGAAGACCTCGGCGTCGGCGAACATCGCCCATTCCCGGCAGATGCCCTCGAAGTGGGGCCCGACCACCTGGGACAGGAAAGTGGCGTGGGAGTCGCGCCACGCGGCCTCCTGCTGACCGCGCTCAAGCCGCGTCCACTCGCGCCGCATCACGGCTTCGTAGAAGGCGATCAACGGCTCGCAGATGCGGAAGACCGATTTCCCCTTTTTGAACGCGTCCGCCTCACGTGCGATCAGGCGAGAGTCCTCCAGCACCGCCAGCGGATGCCCGATGTCCGGAGATTTCCGGCCGATGTGGCCCGCGATGCCGCCACGCGTGGCGTTTCCCGAGGCGATGGCGCCGAGCACGGCGTGATAGAGGGCCTGGTCGCGGATGTCCGCCTCCTCCGCCAGAAGGTAGCGGGCCTCCCGGAAGAGCGGGATCTGCGGGTTCAGCACGGTACGCAGCACCCAGTCGTCGAAGTCGTCCATCGAGGCGGGAACGTCGTTCGCGACGAACTCCCGCCGGTAGGCCGGAGTGCCGCCCACTATGGAGTGGACCAGCACCGCAAGATGTGGATCGTCGATACCCCAGAACTTGGCGGAGGCCCGGTAGTCCAGCGGGTTGACCACCAGTTCCAGGCTCGCCCGCCCGCGCAGTGGCGCGTTGCCCGCCAGGAGACGACCCATCACACTGAGGGCCGAGCCGCACAGGAGCGTTCGTGCCCTCGATGTCCTCGCATAACCACGGGGATCGAAGGCCATCTGGAACAGCGAGGGCAATGAGGGGGAAACCTTGCTCAGGTAGGGGAACTCGTCGATCACGATGAGCCCGTCGGGAACGTCGATGTACAGCCGTTCCAGCGCCTCGTCCCAGTTGTCGAACGCATACCGCCCGCCTCCGGTCCGCACAGCCAGGGCGCGGCTGAACCTGGCCAGCGCCTCGGTCTCCGTCTCCTCCAAGGCGGTGAAGAAGAATCCGCCCACCTCCTCGACCAGGGCATCGAGCAGAAACGTCTTACCCTGCCTGCGTCTGCCGCTGACGACGCCGAGCCGCACGTCAGGGCTCGGCGAAGTGGCAAACCGGACCAGGCCCGCCCATTCACGATCACGGTCGAAGACATGCGCGGGTTTCGGTATCTCACTCACAGTAGAACCATACTCCTTAGGTGTATGCACCTAAGGAGTATGGTTCTAAGCACATTTCGAATTGTGTCGCTTAGGGTGGCTCTATGGACGCAGGCAAGGCGATCTTCGAAACCGTTGACAAGCTTCGCCAGCGGCGCACGGCCCCGCTGGTCCTGGAGCTCGACCTCACAGAGGGCCTCACCGAGGGCCCGCCGGCGGATCCGCTCGCCGCGCTGCTGTCCATGCGCAAGACGCGTCTGGCCGACGTGCTGTCCGGGCTCAAGCGGGCCAGACAGGACCCCAGGGTCAAGGCGCTCATCGTGAAGATCGGCAACCAGCCGCTGGGCCTGGGCATGATGCAGGAGCTACGCCAGGCCGTGGTGCACTTCCGGGCCTCGGGCAAGCTGACCGTCGCCTTCGCCGAGACGTTCGGCGAGTTCGGCGGCGGGACGGTGCCCTACTACCTGGCCACCGCCTTCGAGAAGCTCTACCTGCAGCCCAGCGGCGACGTCGGGCTGACCGGGGTGGCGCTGGAGCAGCGGTTCGTCAAGGGCGCGCTGGGCAAGCTGGGCGTCGGGTACGAGGTCGGCCAGCGCCACGAGTACAAGACCGCGGCCAACACCTTCACCCAGGACCACATGACCGAGCCGCACCGCGAGTCCATGGCCCGCATCGTGGAGTCGGTCACCGAGACCATGGTCGCGGGCATCGCCGACGGCCGGCGCCTCGACCCGGGCAAGGTGCGCGAGCTGATCGACCGCGGCCCGTTCACCGCCCCCGAGGCGCAGGAGGCCGGGCTGGTCGACCAGCTCGCCTACCGGGACGAGGTCTACGAGGAGGTCAAGCGGGCCGCGGGCGAGGAATCCCACCTCCTGTACGTCTCCCGCTACGCCAAGGGCGCGGCCGTACGCAAGCTGCCGCACCCGACGGCCGACGGGATCGCCCTCATCCACGGCCTCGGCGCGATCAGGTCGGGGCGCAGCGGCCGCAGCCCGCTCGGCGGGGGTGGCGCGATGGGCTCCGACACGATCAGCGCCGCGCTCCGCGCCGCCAGGCGTGACGAGCACGTCAAGGCCGTGGTGTTCCGGGTGGACAGCCCCGGCGGCTCGTACGTGGCCAGCGACACCGTCTGGCGCGAGGTGACGCTGACCCGCAAGGTCAAGCCGGTGATCGTGTCCATGGGCGACCTGGCGGCCTCCGGCGGCTACTTCATCTCGATGGCCGCCGACGTGATCGTGGCCCAGCCGGGCACGCTGACCGGCTCGATCGGCGTGTACGGCGGCAAGCCCGTCGTCTCCGACCTGATGGCGAAGATCGGCGTCAGCACCGAGATGGTGGCCGAGGGCGCGAACGCCGGCATGTTCTCCACCTCGCGCGGCTTCTCCCCCGAGCAGTGGGAGCGGGTGAACGCCTGGCTCGACCGCATCTACGACGACTTCGTGAACAAGGTGGCCAAGAGCCGCGACCTGTCCCGCGAACGCACCCACGAGCTGGCCCGCGGCCGCGTCTGGACCGGTGCCGACGCGCACGCCGGCGGCCTGGTGGACGAGTTGGGCGGCCTGGAGGACGCGCTGGCCCTGGCCAGGAAGCGGGCCGGCCTGGCCGACGACGCGCCGGTGCGCACCTATCCCCGGCTCAACCCGCTCGAACGCCTGCGCGGCCCCGAGTCGAGCGAGGACAAGTCGGCGGCCCTGGCCAGGATCCGGCTGGACGCGTGGGGCCCGCTGGCCCGCCTGTCGGCCGAGCTGGGCCTGCCCGCCGCCGGGCCGCTCCTCCTGCCCGACTGGTACGTCATCCGCTGAGCCGACTCCCGATGACGGCGCCGGACGGTGTCCGCTGAGCCCTACTCCTGACGGCGGTGCCAGACGGTGCCGCGGCGCTCGTACTCAAGGACTTCCTCGGCCAGCAGCGCCGCCTGCGGGCCGTGGAAGCGTTCGGTCAGCCACAGGCCCAGGTCGAGGCCGGAGGTGACGCCGCCGGAGGTGACCAGGTCGCCGTCGTCGACGACCCGGGCCCTGACGAGGTCGCCGCCCAGCGCCCGCACGTCGTCCAGGGCGATGTGGTGGGTGGTGCAGGGGCGGCCCTTGGTGAGCCCGGCCGCGGCGAGCAGCAGCGTGCCGGTGCACACGGCGGCGAGGACGAGGCCGGGCCGGACGGCCTCGGCCAGCGCCTGCGGCAGCGTGCCCCGGGCGATCTGGCACTCCACGCCGGATCCCTCGCCATAGCCGCCACCGGGCACCAGGATCAGGTCCGCGGAGCCGGGTGACCAGGGGGCGCGGACGGTGATCTCGGCGCCGGACGCGGTGGTGACCGTCCTGGGGCCCTCAGCGGTGACGTAGGTGTGCCGTACGCCTTCCAGCACGCCGAAAACCGTGATCGGCCCGATGAAGTCCTGGTCCTCGGCGTCGTCGTACAGGACGGTGTGCACGTGCAGGTGATCCTCCATGACGGGGAGTCTGCCGGTGTACGACCTGGGCGAACAGTGGCTCGCATGCCGGGTATGCGTAAGATCTGGCCACATGCATGTCGTCGCCGTCCTGGCCTTCGAGGGCACGGTCGCCTTCGACCTGGCGATCCCGTGCCAGGTCTTCGCCGCCGCCCGCCAACCGGACCTGAGCCCCGCCTACGAGGTACGCGTGTGCGCCGCCCGCCCGGTCACGGCGACGGCCTGGGACCAGGAACTCTTCTGCCTGAATCCCACGCACGGCCTCGCGGACGCCCTCGACGCGGACACCGTGATCGTTCCCGGCGGCGACCCGGAACGGCCGCCCGCCCCGGAGGTGCTGCGGGTGGTGCGCGCGGTCGCGGAAAGGGGCGGCCGGGTGGCCTCCATCTGCACGGGCGCGTTCGTGCTCGCGGCGGCCGGCCTGCTCGACGGCCGCCGCGCGACCACCCACTGGCGCCTGGCCGACCGGCTGGCGCGCGACTTCCCCGAGATCGAGGTGGACCCGTCGGTCCTGTACGTGGACGAGGGCGACGTCCTGACCTCCGCCGGGGTCGCCGCCGGGCTGGACCTGTGCCTGCACCTGGTGCGCCGCGACCTCGGCGCGGCCACCGCGTCCGGCACCGCCCGCGCGATCGTCATGCCGCCACAGCGCTCCGGCGGCCAGGCGCAGTTCATCGAGTACCGCGACCCCGACGGCGACCCCGACGACCTCGCACCTACCCTGCGCTGGATGCAGGACCACCTCGGCGAGCCGCTGACCCTGGCCGGCATCGCCGCACACGCCGCCATGAGCACCCGCAGCCTGTCGCGCCGCTTCCGCGCCCGGATGGGCCTGACCCCGTTGCAGTGGCTGCTGGAGCAGCGCGTGCAGCGCGTCAGGGAGTTGCTCGAAACGACGGACCTGCCGGTGGAGCGGATCGCGCGGACGACGGGGTTCGGCTCGGTGGAGGCCCTGCGGCACCATTTCGCCAAGCAGGTCGGCACCACCCCGAGGGCCTACCGGACGACCTTCCGCGACCCCTGACCGCCGCCGGCTCAGGAGACGGTCGAGCGGTAGCGGCCGCGCAGGCGTACCAGAGGCTGGTGGGCGGGGTTCACGTAGTCGACGGCCAGGACGGTGGCGATGAAGAGCGTGTGGTCGCCGGCCGGGACCACCTTGGTGGTCTCAGCCTCGATCGCGGCCACCCCGCCCTCGACCACGAGCGCCTCCGTGTGCGGGCCCCGGTGGTGCGGGGTGCCCGCCACCAGCAGGCGGGCGCTGGGGCGGCCGGCGGCGGCGAAGCGGCTGGCGATGGCCGCCTGGCCCGAGGAGAGCAGGGAGGCGGCCCACCGGTCCTGGCGGAGCAGGACCTCGTTGAGGTAGCCGCTGCTCGCCAGGCTCACCAGGACCAGCGGGGGCTCCAGGGAGACGGACATGAGCGCCGACACCGTGGCGCCGAGGTCGTCGCGCCCGTCCCTGACGGTCACGACGGCCACGCCGCCCGCGAGTTGCGCCATCGCCTCCGTGAACAACTCGCTCATCGCGAGGGCCCCCGGGAGGAGGCCCTCGCCCGAGCGTCCCTCATCAGCCGAGGCCGTTGGTGGTCAGCCATTCCTTGGCCACGGTCGCGGGCTCGTCCTTGTTGACGGAGATCTTCTGCATCATCTCCAGCAGCGACTCGGTCGTCAGCTTCGCGGAGATGCCGTTCAGCGTCGTCCTGATCGTGTCGTTGGCGGAGGACTTGTGCAGCAGCGGGATCACGTTCTGGGCGGCGAAGACGTTCTTGGTGTCCTGCAGCGCCACCAGGTTGTTCGCCGTCATCTTGGGGTCGGTGGTGAAGATGTTGCCGACCTGGATGGAGCCGTCCTTCAGCGCGTCGGCCGTGGTCGGTCCCGTCGGCTTCCACTCCTTGAACTCCAGGCCGTAGACCTCCTTGAAGCGCGCCTCCCACCGCTTCTTGAACTCGGGCGGAGCGCCCAGGATCATGTTCTTGGAGACCTTGGCCAGGTCCTCGATGGAGTTCAGCGACTGCTTGGTCTGGGTGTCCTTGGTGACCGACAGGCTGTCCTTGTCCTCGGCGGGCGAGGCGTCGAGCACTTCCAGTTCGGCGGGCAGCTTCGACTTCAGCGCCGTGTTCACCTCGTCGGTGGTCACGGAGGTGTCCTTCTGGTCGATGAAGGCCAGCAGGTTGCCGTTGTACTCGGGCACGATGGTCAGGCCGCCGCTCTTGACCTGGTCGTAGACGACCTCGCGGCTGCCGATGCGCGGCTTCTCCTCCACCTGTACGCCCTTGGCCTCCAGCGCCTGGGCGTAGATCGAGCCGAGCAGCACACTCTCGTCGAAGTCGAAGGAGCCGATGACGGCCTTGCCTCCGGCGCCCGAGGCCGAGCCGGTGGGGGCCGCGCTCGTCGTGTCGAGCGGGTTGCCCCCGGTGCTGCCGCCGCCACCGCACGCGGACAGCGCGAACACCGCCGAGAGGAGCACCCCCGCGATGCCGTACTTGCGTTTCATCTTGCTTTTCCCTTCTAACCGGGAGGTAATACAGGAGATTATCGGACCTTCAGGCGCCGGCTCACCCCCGGCGAGACCGTCACCCACTGCAGCAGGGTGAACAGCACCTGCACCACGAGCGCGAACAGCACAATCAGTACAGAACCTCCTACGACGCTCGCGTAATCCTTGGTCGCGAAACCGTCGATGACGTACCGGCCGAGGCCGCCGAGCCCGGTGTAGGAGGCGACCGTGGTGGTGGCCACGACCTGGATCGCCGACAGGCGGCAGCCGAGCAGGATCAGCGGCAGCGCCACCGGCACCAGCGCCCGGCCGAGCACCTGGCCGCCGCGCAGGCCCATCCCGTACGCGGCGTCGCGCAACTCGGGATCGACCCCCTTGATCCCCTCATAGGTGTTGACCAGGATCGGCGGCACCGACAACAACACCAGCGGGATGATCACCGGCCAGATCGAGGACGTGCCCAGCAGCAGCACGAACAGCACCAGCAGCCCCAGCGTGGGCAGTGCCCTGGCCAGGTTCGCGGAGACGACCACGATCACCTCGCCCCTGCCGGTGTGCCCGATCGCCAGGCCGAGCGGCACCGCGATCAGCACCGCCAGCAACAACGCCAGCGCCGAGAACTCCAGGTGCTCCAGCAGCCGCATGGGGATGCCGCCGGTGCCCGACCAGTTCGCGCCGTTGCCGAAGAACTCGACCAGCCAGCCGAAGAACGAGGTCAGCCAGTTCACGACGCCGTCCCCTTCCGTGCGCGTACCCAGGGGGTGAGCAGCCGCTGCGCCAGGACCAGCAGGGCGTCGGCGACCAGGGCCAGCACCACGATGAGCACGATGCCGACGATCACCGGTGGCATGAACGGGTTCTGGTAGGCCCGCGTGAACAGCCCGCCGAGGCCGCCCTGCCCGATCAGCGCGCCCACGCTGACCAGGCTGATGCTGGAGACCGCGACCACCCGCAGCCCCGCGAGCACCACCGGCACCGCGATCGGCAACTCGACCTGCAGCAGCCGGCGCAGCGGGGTGAAGCCCATGGCGACGGCCGACTGGCGTACGTGGTCGGGCACCGAGTTCAGCCCGTCCACCACGGCCGGGATCAGCACGGCCATGCCGTAGAAGGCCAGCGGGATGATCACCGTGGTCTGCGACAACCCGGTCACCGAGATCAGCAACATGAAGACCGGCAGCGACGGGAGCGCGTACACGATGTTCATGAAGCCCGAGGTGGGCTGGTAGAGCCAGCGCCAGCGCACGCACGCCAGGCCCAGCGGCAGCGCCACGACCAGCGCGAACAGGATCGGCACGAACGACATCACGAGGTGGTCGGTGAGCAGGTTGCTGATGCTGTCCACCCGGCCGGTGTCCCAGTTGCGCCCGATCCACTCCCAGATGGACGGAGGGCCGTCACCCATCTGCGGCCTCCGCCAGCGCCTCGTCGAGTGCCTCCCTGGTGGCCACGCCCATGACCTTGCCGTCGTCGTCCACGGCCACCGCGCAGCCGGACGGCGACAGCAGGGCCGCGTCGAGGGCCGAGCGCATGCTGTCGCGGCCGTGCAGATACGTCCCGTACGGCTCCAGCTCGCCCGGCCGCTCGGCCGACCGCCAGCCCAGGGGCCGGCCGTCGTCGTCCGTGACCAGCGCCCACGGCTCCTCCGCGCCGGTCAGGTCCGTACGCAGCCGCAGCCCCCCGGTGGAGACGAACTGCAGCCGCCTGATCCCCCTGTCGTGCCCGAGGAACTCGCGCACGAAGTCGTCGGCCGGCTCGGAAAGCAGCGTCTTGGGGTCGGCGAGCTGGGCCAGCGTGCCGCCCACCCGCAGCACCGCCACCCGGTCGCCGAGCTTGATGGCCTCGTCGATGTCGTGGGTGACGAACACGATGGTCTTGTTCAGCTCGCTCTGCAGCCGCAACAACTCATCCTGCAGGCTCGTGCGGACGATGGGGTCCACCGCGCTGAACGGCTCGTCCATGAGCAGCACGGGTGGGTCGGCGGCCAGCGCCCTGGCCACGCCCACGCGCTGCTGTTGCCCGCCGGAGAGCTGGAAGGGGTAGCGCCCGGCCAGCGCGGAGTCGAGGCCGACGCGTTCGAGCAGCTCCATGGCCCTGGCGCGGGCCTTCTTCTTGTCCCAGCCGAGCAGGTACGGGACGGTGGCGATGTTGTCGACGATCTTCCGGTGCGGGAAGAGGCCGGCCTGCTGGATGACGTAACCGATGCCGCGCCGCAGCGTCGGCGGGTCGATGCCCTGCACCGGCTTCCCGTCGAGGAGGATCTGACCCTCCGAGGCGTCGATCATCCGGTTGATCATCCTCAGGGACGTCGTCTTCCCGCAGCCGGATGGGCCGACGAGCACGGTGATCTCGCCGGTGGGCGCCTCAAGGCTGAGGTGGTCCACGGCGACCGTTCCGTCCGGATAGCGTTTGGTGACAGAGTCGAATGTGATCACGCGCGAACTCTCGCTTCGGGCTCCTGTGGCAGGGCCGCAGCCCCCCTGCCACGGCCTCCGCATGATCTCTTGACCCCACACCCTACGGCGGTGAATACCGCTCTGTCCTCTCGGGTTTCCCTGAAACGCTTCACTTGACCAGGGAGATTCACAACTAAATGTGGATCTGGTAGTGCGCCGGACCGAGGTGAGTTGGCATGATAACCCTCACAATTCCTGACGCATCAGCCCACAAACTCCTGACGCGCCCCTCACATCCCCTACAGCGTCCGCACCCAGCAAGAGGATCCGGCCACGTGTCTCAGTCGCTCACCGATCAGCGCCTACGCGCAGAACTGATCGCAGAGCTCTACGACCTCCATGCCGCCGGGCTGTTCGCGTACTGCGCTGACCAGCTCGGCGACCTCGGCTCGGCGTCCGACGTCCTGGTGGCCGTGCTCGGCAGCGTCCCTGCCGTCCCGCCGCCCCGCGCCGCGCTCTACGCCTTCGCCCGCCGCGAGATCCACCGGCGGGACATCGTCTACTCTCCCCCCACCGTCGATCCCCTGATCGACCCGGCCACCGCGCTCGTCGAACGTTCCCTGCGCGAGCTGCGCCCCCACCAGCGCGAGGTGCTCGTGTTGTGCGGGGTGTGCGGGCTGAGCAACGCCGAGCTCGCGTGGGTGCTGGACGTCGCACCCGACACCGCCGACGAGCTGACGGTGGGCGCGGCGCACCGCCTGCGGCAGTCGCTTCAGACGGCGCTGTCCTCGGCCGGGATCCGCGTGCCCAAGCCGGTGGCCGACATCTACGGCGCGCTCGGGGTCGCCCCGCTGCGCGACGTGCTCGGCCGCCTGCCCTGGCCGCAGCCGCCGGGGGCGCTGCGCATCCACTTCGCGGGCTCCCGTACGGCGCCGCCCGCGCCGCTGTTCGTCAAGCCGCGCTGGCCGAGCCCGCCGGTCTGGCCGCAGCCGCCCGCCGACGCCGATCCGGCCACCAGTACGGTGATCTTCCCGGCCGAGTTGCTCACGCCGCCTTCTCCCGCCCGGGTGTCCGAGCATGAGGCGACCACGGCTCCGATGCCGAAATATCGTGACTCGTCCGTGCCGCCCCGGGACGTGCTCGATCCGGGGGTGCCGCTGCGGGATCCGCTGGGGTCCGCGCGGGCGCGCAGGGACGCGCGGGGGCCCGTGCCCGGGGACCGGCTGGTCGCGGGCGGGGATCACAAGGCGGGTGGGGATCACAGGGTCGCCGGGCCGCCGCCTCAGGAGCGGCCGTTCTTCATGGCGGCGCCCGAGGTCACCGGGGCCGATCCGTTCGCGACGGGTGACGTGATCCTGCCCAAGGACGCGCCGGATCCGTACATGACCGGCGACGTGCTCCTGCACCAGGGACCCGCGCGTCCCGTGACGCCCCCGCGCCCGGCTCCCGAGCGGCGGCAACCGCCGCCCGAGTCTCAGCCCGCGCCGGAGGAGTTCCGCCTGCCGCCCCAGCCACCGCCCGCACCCGCGCCCGCGTCGCGTCGGCGGACGTCGCGGGCCGAGGAGCCGGTTCGTGGACCTGCGGCTCCGCTCTTCAAGCCTCGCGACAGAGCTTCCGGCCGTACGGGCGAGAAGCCGAGCGACAGGACCCGCGAAGAGCCCCGTCAGAAGCCGGACGACAGGACCCGCGAAAAGCCCCGTCAGAAGCCGGGTGGCAAGCCCGTCGGCGAGCCGGTGTACCGCCTGCCGGAGACCCGCGAGGAGGAGGACCGGCCGGCGGACTCGGTGCTGGCGCCGCGCCCGGTGCGCGCCCGTCCCGCTCCCAAGCGGCGCCCGGAGGCCGTACGCCCCCCGAAGAAGGTCAAGCGCCGCAAGGACCGTCACTACGACTGGGTCTGGGAGCTGGTCGGTTTCCTGCTCTGCGTGGCGATCGCGATGATCGTGTTCTTCTCCATGCCGCTCTTCACCGGCCCCTGACCGCTCACCCCGCGGACAGGATCAGCCCGCTGGTCGGCACGCCGGTCCCGGCGGTCACGAGAACGTTCGTGACTGCCGGGAGCTGGTTGACGGCCGTGCCCCTGACCTGGCGCACGGCCTCGGCGATGCCGTTCATGCCGTGGATGTAGGCCTCCCCGAGTTGTCCGCCGTGCGGGTTGACGGGCAGGCGTCCGTCCAGTTCGATGCCGCCGTCCGCGAGGAAGCCGGGAGCCTCGCCGGGTCCGCAGAAGCCGAGTTCTTCGAGCTGGGTCAGGACGAACGGGGTGAAGTGGTCGTACAGGATGGCGGTCTGGATGTCGGCGGGCGACAGGCCCGAGGTCTCCCAGAGGCGGCGGCCGACGACGGACATCTCTGGAAGGCCCGTCATGTCGTCACGGTAGTAGCTGGTCATCATCATCTGCCCCGCCCCCGCGCCCTGAGCCGCGGCCGTGATCACCGCCGGGGATCGGCGCAGGTCGCGGGCCCGTTCCTCGGAGGTCACGACCAGGGCCACCGCCCCGTCGCTCTCCTGGCAGCAGTCGAGCAGCCGCAGCGGCTCCACGATCCACCGCGACGCCTGGTGCTCCTCCAGCGTGATGGGTCGCCGGTGGAACCAGGCGGCCGGGTTGGTGGCCGCGTGCCTGCGCATGGCCACCGCCACCCGGCCGAAGTCCTCGGAGGTGGCGTCGTAGGCATGCATGTAGCGCCGCGCGAACATGGCCACCCAGGCCGCCGGCGTCATCAGCCCGAACGGCACGTGCCAGCTCATCTCCAGGCCCTGGGAGGAGGGCTGGGCGGTCAGGCCCGCGTTCGGCCGGCCGAAACGGCGGCCGGAGCGCTCGTTGAAGGCCCGGTAGCAGACCACCGTACGGGCCGCGCCGGTGGCCACGGCCATGGCCGCGTGCGCGACGGTGCCGCAGGCCGCGCCGCCGCCGTACTCGACGCGGGAGAAGAAGGTCAGCTCGCCGATGCCGGTCTCCCTGGCCACGGCGATCTCCTGGTTGGCGTCCTGACTGAAGGTGACCAGGCCGTCCACGTCGCCGGGCGGCAGGCCCGCGTCGTCGAGCGCCGCCAGCACGGCCTCGGCCGCCAGGCGCAGCTCCGAACGTCCCGAGTCCTTGCTGAAGTCGGTCGCGCCGATGCCCGCGATGGCGGTGCGCATCAGCCCTCCCCGCGCAGGAAGGTGACGGTGCCGGTGGCGTGGTCGCCCAGGCTCACCGTGCCGCGCACCTCGATGGTCAGCCGGTCGCCGTCGCCCGCCACGACCTTGCCGGTGAAGGTCAGGCGGTCGCCGGCGTACGCGGGCACGCCCAGCTTGACGGCGATGCCCTCGATGACGGCAGTCGGTCCCGCCCAGTCGGTGACGTAGCGCTCGACCAGGCCCATGGTGGTCAGGATGTTGAGGAAGATGTCCTTCGAGCCCTGCGCGCGGGCCAGCGCCGTGTCGTGGTGCACCGGAGTGTGGTCCATGGTGGCCAGGGCCGTGGAGACGACCATGGTGGGGGTCAGCTCGACGGACAACTCGGGCAGTGCGGTGCCGATCACTCGGGCCTCCACATGGGCAGGACGAGCCGGTCGTCCATGGCGCGGTACGTCACGCGCAGCGGCATGCCGATCTCCACTTCCTCGATGGGGCAGTCCACGACGTTGCCCACGATCCGTACGCCCTCCGGCAGCTCCACCACGCCCACCACGAACGGCGTCTCCCGGCCCGGCACGGGCGGATGGTGGTGCACGACGTAGCTGAACAGGGTGCCCGTGCCGGTCGCGAGCGTGTAGGTGCGCTCGGCCGAGCGGCAGTGGGGGCAGAGCGGGCCGGGCGGATGGCGCAACTCGCCGCAGTCGGCGCAACACTGGATGCGCAACTCGCCGCGTTCCGCGCCCTCCCAGAAGAACGCCGTGTCCTGGTTGATCGCGGGCTGGAGGGGGTACGGCGGCAGGCTCTCCTTCTTGGCCGGGCGAAATTTCAGTATTCGGAAGAGCATGTCGGCGACCGGCTCGTCGTCCTCGGTGTACCAGGTGATGTGCCACGTGGCGAAGTAACCCACGCCCAGGGCCGTCCGCTTCGGACCCGCCAGGCCGGAGAACCTGGTCGCGGAGGTGAGACGCTCCCCCACCCGCAGGTAACGGCGGTAGGTCTGCTCGCAGTTCGTCGCCACCACGCCCGTGTAGCCGTTGTCGTCGAGCGCGGCGAGCATGTCGTCCACCGGCGAGCGGTCCTTCTCCCGTCTGGCCAGCCCCGGCATGGTCCAGACCTGGGCCATCGCGGGCGGGGCCAGGCCGCGTTCAAGATAGACGGGATTCGCGTCGCCCATGGCGGTCAGCCAGTGCCTGATCATGGGGACGTTCACGGGGTCGGCGGCCGGGACGCCGCGCACCTCGCCCAGCGCCGTCTGCTTGACCGCCAGCTCATGCAGCTCTTCGTCGGTCATCGTCTCGCGCTCGGTCATCGTCTCGCGCTCGGTCATCGCGGCGGCCTCGGCAGGTTCAGGCCGAGCATTGCGATCAGCTCGCGCTGCACCTCGTTCACGCCGCCGCCGAAGGTCAGCACCACGGCCCCCTTGACCCCGCGGTCCAGACGTTCGATGAACTCGGCCGTCTCGGGATCGGCCGGGTCGCCGTACCTGGCCAGGACGTCGCCGACGATCCTGCCGACCTCCTGCATGCGCTCGGAGCCGTAGATCTTGGTGGCGGAGGCGTCCGGCGCGCCCAGCCAGCCGAGATCCATGTTGGCCGCCACCTGCCAGTTCAGCAGTTCGTTGGTCCGGAAGGCCGCCCACACCCTGGCCAGCGCCCGCCGTACGTCCGGCTCGGCGTCCAGCCCCGTGCGGCGGGCCCAGGCGCGGAAACGGTCGTAGGTCTGGCCGAGGTTGCCGGCGGGGCCGAGCGTGACGCGTTCGTGGTTGAGCTGGTTGACGATCAGGTCCCAGCCGCGGTCCACCTCGCCGACCACCATGTCCACCGGGACGCGTACGTCGGAGTAGTAGGTGGCGTTGGTGTGGTGGCGGCCGTCCATGGTCATGATCGGGGTCCACGAGAAGCCGGGGTCCTCGGTGCCGGCGATCATCATCGTGATGCCCTTGTGCTTCTTGGCCTCGGGGTTGGTGCGCGCGGCCAGCCAGATGTACTGGGCGTAGTGCGCGCCGCTGGTGAAGACCTTCTGGCCGTTGACGACGTAGTGGTCGCCGTCGAGCACCGCCGTGGTACGCAGCGAGGCCAGGTCCGTGCCCGCCTCCGGCTCGCTGTAGCCGATCGCGAAGTGGCACTCGCCGGCCAGGATGCGCGGCAGGAAGAGCTCCTTCTGGCGCGGCGTCCCGTACTGCATGATCGTGGGGCCGACGGTCTGCACCGTGATGATCGGGTACGGCACCGCGGCGCGGGCTATCTCGTTGGCGAAGATCTGCTGCTCCAGGGGGCCGTAGCCGCCTCCGCCGTACTCCTTCGGCCAGCCGAGCCCCAGCTTGCCGTCGCGTCCGAGGCGGCGGCAGTGCTCCATGTACGCCCCGCCGAACGGATCCTCGTTGATCTTCGCGCGATCCTCGGCGGTGAGGCAGCCCCGGAAGTACTCGCGCAGTTCGTCCCTGAGTGAGCGCTGCGCCGGGGTCAGGTCGATGAACATCAGAGACGCGCTCCGATCAGGTCGAGCTGGGCGTCGGCGCCGCCGAGCAGGTGGGACAGGTGCTTGGCCTGGGCGAAGTAGCGGTGCAGCGGGTAGGTCACGTCGAGCCCCAGCCCGCCGTGCAGGTGCTGGCAGGTGTGCAGGGCCTTGAGCGCCTCACCGACGTGGTACGCGGCCAGCGCCAGGTCCTCCTCGACCGGCAACCCCTCGCCCAGCCGCCAGACCGCCGACCACATGGCCACGTCCAGCGCCCGGCCGGCGATGTAGACGTCGGCGATCTGCATGGTCACCGCCTGGAACTCGGCCAGCGCCCGCCCGAACTGTTTGCGCTGCCTGATGTAGGCGGTGGTCAGCTCCAGCGCCCCGGCCAGTACCCCGCTGGCCTGGGCCGCGACGGCCGCGGTGAAGATCCGCCGCGCGTCGCCGGCCGCCTCGGGACCCGCCACCCGTTCCGCCGGGGTGTCGTCGAGCACGATCGTGCCGGCGGGCTCCCCCGTGGAGGTGTACTCGGCCGTCGCGGCCGGCGACGCCACCAGGAACAACCCTTCGTCGGCGGTGACCAGCACGTCGGCCCCGGGATACGGCACGGACACCTTGCGCCCGCTCAACCGCCACCCACCCTCCGGCACAACGGCACCCGGGCCGCCCGCCTCCTCCCCAGCCGCACCCGCGCGGTGAGTGGGCGGGTGAGCGGTGGTCGTGGGCGGGGCGGCGAGGGCGTGGCCCGGTTCGCGCAGGGCGAGGGTGACCGGGCCGGTGCAGCGCCGCTGCTGGTCGGGGGTGCCGTGGCGGGCCAGTACCAGCGTGCCCGCCAGCGTCGGCAACGCCCCGGCCGTGGCCGCCCGCGCGCCTGTCTCCCTCAGCACCACGGCCATCTCCACCGGCCCGAGCCCGGCGCCGCCCGCCTCCTCCGGCACGCACACGCTCATCAGCCCGGCCTGCCACAGCCGCTCCTCATCGCCCTGCCTGGTTAGTACCTCGGCGGCCAGCTTCTTCAGGTCCTGCTGGGTTTCGTCCAGGTTGAAATCCACTACTTCTCCAAGAGGTGGTGCCTGCCGTGCCGTACGAATTCCTCCTCGATCCCCTCGACCTCCGCCGCCGTCAGCGGCCCGAACGTCAGGTCACCGGCGCGCCGCCAGACGGCGTCGGTGGTGCGCCACGCCTCGCGGGCGAGGTGCCGCTTGATGACCTTGTGCGAAGGCGTCAGCGGCAACTCCCGACAGATGCGGATATATCGAGGTAATGACTTCACGCCCAGATCCCGCCGCGCGGCCAGGAACGCCGCGAAGGCGGCGGGGTCGAAGTCCCCTTCCAGTACGAGCGCCGCCATGACCCGATCGCCCGCCACCGGATCGGGCACCGGGTAGACCGCCGCCTCCACCACCCCGCCGAACTCCCGCAGCGCCATCTCGATCGGGGCCACGGCCAGGTTCTCGCCGTCCACGCGCAGCCGCTCGGTGCCCCGCCCGGCGAAGAAGACATAGCCGCCGGGATCCATGTACGCCAGGTCGCCGGACCAGAACGCGCCGTCCCTGATCCGTTCGGCGTCGGCCTCCGGGTCGTTGTAGTAGCCCTCGAACAACCCAAGCCCGGCCGTGTTGACCAGCTCGCCGACGGCCTCGTCCGGATTGAGCAGGCGGCCGTCCTCGATCAGGGCCGGCCGGCAGGGCTTGCCGGTGGCGGGGTCGAGGATGTCCACGCCCGCGGGCAGGCGGCCCAGGCAGCCGGGCGGGCCTGACGGGTCGGGCGTGAGCGAGATGGCGGTCTCGGTGGAGCCGAAGGCGTCGATGACCCCGCAGCCGAACCGCTCCCCGAACCTCTTCGTGGCCAGCGCGCCGCCCTCGTTCCCGAAGGCGACCCTGAGCGGGTTGTCGGCGTCGTCGGGGCGCTCGGGGGTGGCCAGGGCGTAGGAGAGCGCCTTGCCGACGTAGTGGAGGTACGTACAGCCGTATCGCCTGATGTCGGGCAGCAGCCCCGAGGCCGAGAACCGCCGCCGCAACACCAGCGCCGCCCCCGACGCCACGGCCGGGGCGTAGGCGGCCATCAGCGCGCCGGAGTGGAACAGCGGCATCGAGCAGTACACGACGTCCTCGGGGGTGAGCAGCGCCGCCAGGCTGACCCCGGGCACGGCCAGCTTCCGCTGCGTGATCCGCACGGCGCGCGGCCGTCCTGACGTGCCGGAGGTGAAGATCAACATCACCAAGCCCGCAGAATCGACCCCTGTACGCCCTGCGACCCCGGCCTCCTCGGGCACGGCGACCCCGGCCTCCTCGGGCCCTGCGACCCCGACCTCCTCGGGCACGGCGGCTCCGGCTTCCTCGGCTGTTGTGGCCTCCGCTTCTGTTGTGGCCTCCGCTTCTGTTTCGGCCTCCGGTTCCGCTGCAGCGCCCAGAGCCTCGGCCAGCGGGAGCATCGCGACGCCCAGGGCCTCGGCCACCTCCCGCGCGACCCCCAGGTAAGGGCCGTCCGCGAGGAGGAGGGACACGTCCGTCGCGCGGGCGTCGCGGACCAACTCGTCCACTGCCCGCGTCGGGTTCAGCGCGACCACCACATGCCCGGCCAGCGCCGCGCCACCGATGAGGAAGACCAGTTCGGGAACGTTCTCACTGAGCACCCCGACGTGCGTGCCCGCCCCGCGCACGGACAGCCACCGTCCGGCGGCCCGGCAGGCGGCGACGTGCTCGCGCCACGACCACACCCTGCCGTCGAACACCAGCCCCGGCCGGTCGTCCGCGGCCCGTGCGAGCAGCAGGGAGGTGAGCGTGTCGGCGGTCATCGCCCCAGTCCTCTCCAGACAAGCGCTTGGTGAGCCGATTCGCAAACTAGAACAGATTCTAATAGCTGTCCAGTATCCAGCCCGGACGATAAAGAGGTATATATCCCTGTAACGCCCCAGACATGGGCCTTTACGGCAGGTTTGTGACCCGCGAGTAACAAGCCGCGTTATCGAGAAATCAGATAACGTGTTCTTATGCGTACCACGCAGGCGTCAGTCGCCTCGCCCCCCAGCGAACCCGAGGGGACCATGGAGAGCCACGCCACGACGGGCGGGCACAGCGTCCGTACGCGCAGCCAGCACCAACGCCGCAAGCGCATCGTCCAGGCCGCCGCCGCACTGGCCTCCCGCGGCGGGGTCGAGGCCATGCAGATGCGTACGGTGGCCGAGCGCGCGGGCGTGGCGCTTGGCACGCTCTATCGATACTTCCCCTCCAAGATGGACCTCGTCGTCGCCGTGGTCGGCGAGGAGATCGACCTGCTGGAGAGCAGCATCGAACGCCGCCCGCCGGGAGCCGCCACCCCCTCCAGCCGGGCGGTGGACGTGCTCATGCGGGCCACCCGCGGGCTCATGCGCGAGCCCGAGCTGGCCGACGCGCTCATCAGGTCGCTGATCCTGGCCGAGGTGCAGACCCCGTTCGGCGACCGCATGACGGGGCTGCTGCTGCGCGTCTCCGCCGACGGGCTGACCCTGGAGGAGGCCAGCGAGGAGCAGGCCGACCTCGCCGGGTCGCTGTCCAGCGTGTGGGTGCAGGAGTTGCTGGAGATGTTGCGCGGGCGGCGTACGTACGACCAGATCCAGCGGCGCATCGAAACCGCGGCCGCGCGCCTCCTCGCCGACATCTGAAACCGGGCTGAAGCTGGGGATTCTTTCTTTCTGTCGGTGGCGGGGGCTATACAGGGGGCATGACCGACAAGCCGACGAACGAGGACTTCCTCCGGCTGGCTGACCCGATGCGGCGTGAGCTGCTGGCGCACTGCTACCGCATGATGGGCTCGGTGCACGACGCCGAGGACCAGGTGCAGGAGACCTATCTGCGCGCGTGGCGGGCCTACGACAACTTCGAGGGGCGTTCCTCGCTGCGCACCTGGCTCTACCGCATCGCCACGACCACGTGCCTGACCGCGCTGGAGAGCCGCGGCAAGCGCCCCCTGCCGACCGGCCTCGGCGCCCCGAGCCTGGAGGCGCAGGCTCCCCTGGTGACCGACACGGAGGTGCCGTGGCTGGAGCCGATGCCCGACGCCATGACGGGCGTGGGCGCCGACGACCCGGCCGCCATCGTCACCTCGCGCGAGAGCGTCAGGCTCGCGCTGATCGCCGCGCTGCAACACCTGCCACCCAGGCAGCGCGCGGTGCTGATCCTGCGTGACGTGCTCAGATGGAAGGCCGCCGAGGTGGCCGAGGCCGTCGGCACCTCCGTCGCGGCCGTCAACAGCGCGCTCCAGCGGGCCAGGGCGCAGCTGGAGGAGGTCTCGCCGAGCCTCGACGACCCGGTCGAGCCGCTGACGCAGGAGCAGCGCGACCAGCTCGACCGCTATGTCGCGGCGTTCGAGAGCTACGACATCGACGACCTCGTGGGGATGTTCACCCAGGACGCCGTCTGGGAGATGCCGCCGTTCGTCGGCTGGTACCAGGGGCCGGAGACGATCGTGCGGCTCGTCAAGGGGCAGTGTCCCGCCGAGGGTCCCGGCGATCTCAAGCTCGTGCCGGTCGCGGCCAACGGTCAGCCGGCCTTCGCCGTCTACCACCGCCAGGACGGCGTCTACGGGCAGTTCGCCATCATGGTGCTGACCTTCTCCGGCGATCAGCTCAGCCATGTCGGCATGTTCTTCGAGGAGTCGCTGTTCGAGAAGTTCGAGCTGCCGGCCAAGTGGGAGGCTTCCGAAACAAAGTAGAACGCGTTACAGTCGCGCCAGAGCATCGTTCTGGAGGCGGCCATGGGCACACCAGTGATAGTCGAGGCCGTACGCACCCCCATCGGCAAGCGAGACGGCTGGCTGTCCGGGCTCAAAGCGCAACAGGTTCTGGCCATCGCGCTGAACGGGCTGGTGGGGCGTTCCGGGCTCGATCCAGCGTTCGTCGAGCAGGTCTTCGCGGGCTGCGTCACCCAGGCCGGCGAGCAGGGCGGTCACGTCGGCCGCTACGCGTGGCTGTACGCCGGTCTGCCCCACCGGACCGGCGTCACCACCGTGGACGCCCAGTGCGGCTCCTCGCAGCAGGCGGTGCACCTGGCGGCGGCGATGATCGGCGCGGGCGCGATCGAGGTCGGCGTCGGTTGCGGGGTCGAGATCATGAGCCGGGCGCCGCTGGGCAGCAACGTGCGGCCCGCCAAGCCCAGGCCGGACGACTGGAGCATCGACCTGCCCAACCAGTTCACCGCCGCCGAACGGATCGCGCGGCGGCGCGGGCTCACGCGCGAGCGGCTCGACTGGTTCGGGGCACGCTCGCAGCGGCTGGCGGGCAAGGCGTGGGCGGACGGGCGGTTCGAGCGGGAGATCATCCCCGTCGGCGACGTACGCAGGGACCAGGGGTTACGCGAGACCACCCCCGAGGCCCTCGCCACACTGAAGCCGGTGGCCGAGGGCGGGCTGCACACGGCCGGCACCTCCTCGCAGATCTCCGACGGCGCGGCGGCCGTGCTGCTGACCAGCGAACGGGCGGCGCGGCGGCACGGGCTGCGGCCCAGGGCCAGGATCCTGGCGCAGGCGCTGGTCGGGGCGGAGCCGTACTACCACCTGGACGGGCCCGTGGAGGCCACGGCCCGCGTGCTGGCGGCGGCCGGCATGACGATCGGGGACCTGGACAGGTTCGAGGTCAACGAGGCGTTCGCGTCGGTGGTGCTGTCGTGGGCGGGCGCGCACGAGCCCGACCTCGACCGGGTCAACGTCAACGGCGGCGCGATCGCGCTCGGCCATCCGGTCGGCGCCACGGGCGCCCGGCTGATCACCACCGCGCTGCACGAACTGGAACGCTCGGACTCGACCACCGCGCTGATCACGATGTGCGCGGGCGGAGCACTGGCCACGGCAACGATTCTTGAACGGATCGGCTGAACACGTATCCGATCACCCTCCTCGGCGCTCTGCGACGATCGGACCCACAGCCGCGCGACCCACGCACATGCACATGCACATCGAATCGGGGGCAGATGAAGACCAGGCGCCGGCCGTACGCCGAGCAACGTCCGCAGGACCTCGGCGGCGGGGTGTGGAGCGTCCCGGTGCCGATACCCGGCAACCCGCTCGGCTACACGCTCGTCTACGCCATCGACTCCCCGAACGGCCCGGTACTGGTCGACGCGGGCTGGAACCACCCCGACGCCTGGGAGGCGCTCAGCGGCGGTCTCACGGCGCTGGGGCTGGACGTGAGCGCGGTGAGCGGGGTGGTCGTCACCCATTTTCATCCCGACCACGCCGGGCTGGCCGGGCGGGTCAGGGAGGTGTCCGGCGGCTGGATCGCCATGCACCAGGACGACGCGGCGCTGGTCAGGCTCATGACCGAGTACGCCGGCCGCGCCCACGACGACTTCCAGACCGACATGCTCAGGCGGGCCGGCGCCGACCCGCGCGAGACCGGGAAGATCATGGGCGACCGTCCCGCCCCGCCCGCGCTGCCCGACCGCGAGCTGCGCGACGGTGACCTGGTGGACCTGCCGGGCCGCAGGCTGCGCGCCGTGCACACCCCCGGCCACACGCCCGGACACATCTGCCTGCACCTGGAGGACGCCGACCGGCTGTTCACCGGCGACCACGTACTGCCCGACATCACGCCACACGTCGGCATCTATCCTTACGACCGCGACGACATCGACCCGCTGGGCGACTTCATGACGTCCCTGGACCGCGTGAGCGACCTCGGCCCCCTGGACGCCCTCCCCGCCCATGAGTGGATATTTCCCGATGTGGCCGCACGCGCCGTCCAGATCCGCCACCATCACGAGGAGAAGCTCGAACGGCTGCGCGCCCTCCTGGCCCAGCGGCCGCAACCGCTGACCATCTGGGAGGTCGCAGCCATGATGACGTGGAACAGGCCATGGGAGGAGCTGGCTCCCGTGCTGAAAGGCATGGCGGCCGGGGAGGCGGCGGCCCATCTGCGTACTTTGGAGGCCAGGCGGCAAATCCGACGCCTCGCAGGTGTCGATCCAGTCCGCTTCCAAGCCATAGACTCCTAGACATCCGATGTCTAGGGAGAGAAGTGTGGCGGTCACCGACGCGGCCATTGACAAGATCAAGCAGATGATTGTCTCCGGCGAACTGGCCCCGGGAGACCGGCTGCCCAAGGAGGCCGACCTGGCCGAACGGCTCGGGTTGTCACGCAACTCGCTGCGCGAGGCCGTACGCGCGCTGTCGCTGATCAACGTGCTGGACGTGCGGCAGGGCGACGGCACGTACGTCACCAGCCTGGAGCCGCGCCTGCTGCTGGACACCATGTCGTTCGTGCTCGACCTGCACCGCGACGACACGGTGATCCAGTTCTTCGAGGTGCGCAGGATCCTGGAGCCGGCCGCCACGGCGATGGCCGCCACGCAGATGACCGAGGCCGACATCGAGGATCTGCGGCACATCCTGGAGTCGCTGCCGGCCCGGCCCACGGTGGAGGAGTTGGTGGCCAACGACCTGCAGTTCCACCTCCGGATCGCGCAGGGTTCTGGCAACAGCGTGTTGTGCTCGTTCATCGAGAGCCTGTCGGGGCCGACCACCCGCGCGAGGATCTGGCGAGGGCTCACGCAGGAGGGCGCGATGGAGAAGACCAGGGAGCAGCACACCGCGATCTACGAGGCCATCGCCGCCCGCCAGGCCGACGTCGCCCGCTCCTGGGCGACGGTGCACGTGGCGGGCGTGGAGTCGTGGCTGCGCAGAGCGCTGGAGCTGGACTGATCCCAATTGGCGTCGTGGCTGCGCGGGGCCTTGGATCTGGACCGATTCCGATTTGGCGGGCGTGGAGCCGTGGCTACTCGGGCCCTGGAGCCGGGCTGATCCCGATCATCAGTATGGGTAGGTGCCGCCCCGCTCGCTGAGGAAGGCTCCGGTCGGGGCATCGGGGAGGGTGGCCTGGCGGGCGACGTGTGCCCCGCCCTCCGCCGCGGTCAGCACGCCGCGGTGGCCGTTCAGGTCGGTGGCGCAGAAGCCGGGCGAGACGGCGTTCACGGTGATGGGCGTGTCGCGCAGTTCGGCGGCGTACATGAGGGTGATGGCGTTGAGCGCGGCCTTGGAGGAGTTGTAGCCGAGCAGGGTGACGTAGGGGCGCATCTCGGGGTCCGGGTCGGGGCCGGTGAGGAAGGCGACCGTGCCGAGGCCGGAGGAGACGTTCGCGATGCGGCCGGCCGGCGACCTGCGCAGGAGCGGGAGCATGGCGTTGGTCACGGTGACGACGCCGAGCACGTTCGTCTCGTAGACCTCACGCAGTTCGGCCACCGGCATCTCGCTCGGCGGGTGGTCGTGGCCGCGGCTGATGGCGGCGTTGTTGATCAACAGGTCCAGGTGGCCGTGCGCGCGGCCGATCAAGGTCATCGGAACCCAGGATCTCCGAACCTGAACCATACATCGGAGGACTCAGCTGCCGATGATGCGGGCGCGCGGCAGCGGGTAGTACGGCTCTTGTGTCCGACAAACTCTCGAAATACCGGAGCAAACGCGACCCGAAACGTACCCCGGAGCCCGTCCCCGACGCCCACTCCCCCGCCCCCGGCGGAAACGCGTTCGTCATCCAGGAGCACCACGCGCGCTCCCTGCACTGGGACCTGCGCCTGGAGCGCGACGGCGTCCTGGTCTCCTGGGCCGTCCCCAAGGGCCTGCCCGCCGACCCCGGCACCAACCACCTGGCCGTCCACACCGAGGACCATCCCATGGAGTACCTCACCTTCCACGGCGAGATCCCCAAGGGTGAGTACGGCGGCGGCACCATGACCGTCTGGGACACCGGCACGTACGACACGGAAAAGTGGTCGGAACGCGAGGTCAAGTTCGTCCTGCACGGCGAGCGCGCCGCCGGCCGGTTCGTGCTCTTCCGGACGCGCGGCAAGAACTGGATGATCCACCGCATGGGCTCGGCCGTCCGCGACCCGTTCCCGCCGCTTTCTCCCATGCGGCCCACCGACCGCGTCAAGCCGCCGAAGGACGCCTCCGCCTACGCCTTCGAGTTCGCCTGGGGCGGACGCCGGCTCCTGGTCCCCATCGACGGAGGCCGTACGGACGCCGCCCGCGAGCATCCCTGGCTGCGCGACCTGGCGGAGTCGTTCGGCAGCCGCACGGCGGTGCTGGACGGCGAAGTGGCCACGCTCGGCGGCGCGGAGATCCTCCTCTTCTACGACCTCCTGTACGACGACGGCCACTCCCTGGTCGGCGAGCCGTACACGACGCGACGCGCGGCCCTGGAGGCCCTGGACCTGACCGGCGCCCACTGGCAGACGGCCCCGTCCTGGCCCGGCGAGCCGGGGCCGGTGCGGAAGGCGGCACGCGAGCAGGGGCTGCCCGGGGTGGTCGCCAAGCGACTGGACTCGCCGTACGAGCCGGGCCCGTCGAAGTCCTGGCTCTTCATCCCATCCTGACCCACGTGCCGGTCAGCGCTGAGCCACCCACGACGCTGACCGGCCGTTACCCCGCTATCCCTTCGCGGACACCAGGCCCTCCGAGGCCAGGTCCTCCCACAACGCGTCCGGCACCGGCCGCGACCACAACTCGGCGTTGCGCCTGACCTCCTCCGGGGCTCGCGCCCCCAGGACGATCGTGGCGATCGCCGGATGGCGCAGCGGGAAGGCCATGGCCGCGTGGGGCAGGGTGACGTCGTGGCGTTCGCAGACCTGGGCGATTCGCCGCGCCCGCGCCATCAGCTCATCCGGCGCCGGCGCGTAGTTGTAGGTGCCCGACGGCTCGTGGGTGGCCAGGATGCCGCTGTTGAACACCCCGGCCGCCAGCACCTTGACGCCCCGCCTGGCGCATTCGTCCAGGAACGACAACCCCGACTGGTCGAGCAGCGTGTAGCGGCCCGCGAGCATGACGACGTCGATGTCGGTCTCCCGGACGAAGCGCAGCGGCGCCTGCCACTGGTTCATCCCGACGCCGATCGCCCGTATCCGGCCTTCTGCCCGCAGTTCGGCCAGTGCCGGGTACGCCTCGCCGATCGCCTGGTCCACGTGGTCGTCGGGGTCGTGGATGAGGGCGATGTCCACGGCCGGCAGGCCGAGGCGGTCCAGGGAGTCGTCCAGGGAGGCGCGTACGCCGTCGCGGGAGAAGTCCCACACCCGTTCCAGGTCGCCGGACACCTCGAAGACGTCGTCGTCGCGGCCGTTGCCGGACGCCTTGGGCCGCAGCAGGCGGCCGACCTTCGTGGACAACACGTAGCCGGAGCGGCCCGCCAGCGCCGCGCCCATGCGGCGCTCGGACAGGCCAAGGCCGTAGTGGGGCGCGGTGTCGTACAGGCGCACCCCGCTCTCCCAGGCGGCGTCCACCGTGGCGCGGGCCTGCTCGTCGGCCACCTCGTCGTACAGGTTGCCGATCGGTGCGCCGCCGAAGCCGTGCCGGGGCAGGTCGATCGGTTCTCGCTGGTCCATCAGTCCTTCGCCTTCAATAGTCGGTCCATCAATCTTGTGCCTTTCCACCGGCGATCCGGCTGATCATCAGGGCGATGAGGATGATCGAGCCGTAGATGACCGGCTGCCAGAAGCCGGAGACGCCGATGAGGGTGAGGATGTTCTGCACCAGGCCGATCACCAGCACGCCGGTGAGCGCGCCGAGGATCGTGCCCTTGCCGCCGTCCATGCTGACGCCGCCGATGACGGCCGCCGCGAACACCATGAAGATCCAGCCGACGCCCTGGTTGTTGCCGATGGCGCCGAGTCGGCCGGTCTCCAGGATGCCGGCCAGCGCCGCCAGCGTTCCGCCGAGGATGAACACGCCGTACAACACCCGGTCCACCCGGATGCCGGCGGCGCGGGCGGCGTCGATGTTTCCGCCGATCGCGTACAACGAGCGGCCCAGGCGCAGGTAGCCGAGCCCGAAGATGCCCGCCGCGAACAACACTCCGGCGATCCAGATGGCCGCGGGCAGGCCGAGCCAGATGGCGCTGCCCAGGTAGAGGATCGACTCGGGCAGCTCGAACAACGTCTTGCCCTCGGTCGGCCCCTGCAGGAAGCCGTGCACGATGATCAGCATGGCGAGCGTGACGATGAACGCGGAGAGCTGGAACCTGATGATCAGGAAGCCGTTGAACGCGCCGATCGCCGCCCCGACGAGCAGCGCCAGCGGGATCACCAGCGTTCCCGGGAGCCCGATGCCGAACCCGCCCGCCGCCGCGGGGATCACCAGCATCACGGCGATGGCCGGCGCGGTGCCGACCGTGGACTCCAGCGACAGGTCGAACTTGCCGGCGATCAGGATCATCGCCTCGGCCAGCACGAGCAGCGAGATCGCCGCCTGCTGCTGCAACACGTTCGTCAGGTTGCCCGCGGTCAGGAAGGTCGGGTCCAGGATCGCACCCACGACGAGCAGGATCACGATCACCGGTACGAGGGTCAGGTCGCGGAACCTGGCCAGCCGCGCCCGGGGGGCCGGCGCAGTCAAAGTGGTCACTCTTCAATGCCTTCCATGACGGCCACGAGCTCGTGGTCGGTCCAGCCACGCGGCAGGTCCCTGACGACCCTGCCGTGGAACATCACCAGCACCCGGTCACAGATCCGCAGGTCGTCGAGCTCGTCGGAGACCACCACGGCCCCCGCGCCGCGCTCGACCGCGTCCTCGACGGCGCCGAGCAGCGCCTGCTTGGCCTTGACGTCCACGCCGGCGGTCGGGTTGATCACCACCAGCACGTTCGGGTCGTCCACCAGCGCGCGGGCGAACACGACCTTCTGCGCGTTTCCCCCGGACAGGTCGGCGACGGGCTGGTCGGGCCCTTCCGTCTTGATGTCCAGGGTTTCGATCATCTGCTCGGCCTTGGTACGGCGGCGGGCCGGGGAGACCATGCCGTACCGGCCCAGCTTGCGGGCGATGGGGAACGTGGCGTTCTCCCCCACTGACAGCAGCGGGACGAAACCCTCGTGGTGGCGGTCCTCTGGCACGAACCCGAGCCCGGCCCTCAGCGCGGCGGGCACGTCGCCCGGCCTGACCTTGGCTCCGTTGACCGTCACGGTGCCGGAGTCCTGTTTGCGCAGGCCGACCAGGGTCTCGGCCAGGCCGACCTTGCCGCTGCTCGCGGAGCCCGCCAGGCCGACGACCTCACCCTCACGTACCGAGATATCGATTTCTGAGAAGCGCCCGGCAAGTGTGAGGCCCGCGCCGGACAGCACCACCCGCTCGCCGGGCGTGTGCTCGCGCGCCTCGTACGCCGCCGTGGCCTCGCCCGTCATCGCCGCGACCAGCTCGTCGTGCGGCAGTTCGGCGACCGGCCTGGTCGTGATGTGCCGTGCGTCGCGGAAGACGGTGACGCTCTGGCAGATCTCGTAGACCTCGTCGAGGTGGTGGGAGATGTACATCATGGTGACGCCCTGCTCGCGCAGCGACCGCATGCGCGAGAACAGACGCTCGATGGCCGGGCCGTCGAGCCGGGCGGTCGGCTCGTCGAGGATGATGAACCTGGCCCCGAACGACAACGCGCGGGCGATCTCCACGAGCTGGCGCTGCTCGACGCTCAGGTCCCCGGCCAGGGCCTGCGCGTCGACCTCCACCTCGTACGTGTCCAGCAGCTCACGCGCCCTGACCCGCAGCGCCCGCCAGTTGATCTTCTGCCCCTTGTCCGACTGGCGGTTCAGGAACAGGTTCTCGGCCACGGTGAGCGCCGGGATGATCGTGGACTTCTGGTAGACGCAGGCCACCCGCTGACGCCAGGCGTCGCGGTCGGCCAGGGCGGGCGCGGCCCGCCCGGAGAAGCGCACCTCGCCCTCGTCCGGCCGCTGGAGCCCGGTGAGTATCGACACCAGGGTGGACTTGCCCGCGCCGTTCCTGCCGACGAGCGCATGCGTCTCGCCCTCCGCGATGGCGATCTCCGCCCCGTTCAGCGCGGTGGTCGGGCCGTAACGCTTGACGACGTTGCTGGCTTCGACGTGAATGCTCATCTACTTGACCTGGTTGCCCCAGAGGGCCTTGTCATCCACGTTCTCCTTGGTCACCAGCGGCGCGGGGAGCTGGTCCTCCAGGCCGTTCGGGAGCTGGATGATCTCGCTGTCGTGGTCGGTCGGGCCCGGCTTGAACGTCTTGCCCTCGGCCGCGGCCTTGGCGTAGAAGAGGGCGTACTTGGCGTACAGGTCGGCCGGCTGCGACACGGTCGCGTCGATGTCGCCCTTCCTGATCGCCTCGAACTCCTGCGGGATCCCGTCGTTGGAGATCACGAAGATGTGCTTGGGGTCGTCCGGTGGGCTCAGCAGGCCCTTCTGCTTGAGCACCTGCAGCGTCGGCGCCAGGTGCACGCCGCCCGCGTGCATGTAGATCCCCTTGATGTCCGGGTTCTGCTCCAGCCGGGTCTGCAACATGGACGCCGCCTTGCTGCCCTCCCACTCGGTCGGCTCGCTGAACACCGTGATGCCGGGGAACTTGCTCTTCATGCACTCCAGGAACGCCTCCGACCTGTCACGGCCGTTGATCGAGCTGAGCGCGCCCTGGAGCTGCACGACCTTGCCCTTGCCGCCGAGCTTCTCGCCGAGGAACTCGCACGCCTTGGTGCCGTACGCGCGGTTGTCGGCGCGTACGACCATGTAGACCTTGCCCTTGTCCGGACGGGTGTCCACGGTCACGACCGGGATCTTCTTGTTCTCCAGTTGCGTGAGCGTGTTGGCGATGGCGCCGGTGTCCTGCGGGGCCATGACGATGACCTTGGCGCCCTGGCCGGTCAGCGCCTGTACGTTGTTGACCAGCTTGGCCACGTCGTTCTGCGAGTTCGTGGCGGGCATGAGGTCCACCTTGAGCTCGCCGGCCATCTGCGGGACGTACTTGATGTAGGAGTTCCAGAAGTCGGAGTCGGCCCGCGGATGGTCGATGCCGACCTTCCCCCCGCCGCCTCCTCCCGCTGTCGTGGTGCCTGAGCCACACGCGGTGACAACCGCCAAGAGGGCCGCCGCCGCGACCACCCGTCCGAGCTTCATTTTTGGGGGGTACCTTCCTTGAGAAGAAAGATGTCGGCCCTTTTGGGGAAGGCGGGCCAGGTCCTCACTTGGTCGCCGGGGCCGAAGCCGCAGCCCCGGCACGTTACTGATTGGTTGGCCGGAGCCGCAGCCCCGACACTTTTGCTAGTTGGCGGGCCGGAGCCGCAACTCCGGCACGTTTGCTGGTTTGGCGGGCCGGAGCCGCAGCCCCGACACCTTTGCTAGTTGGCTGGCCGGAGTCGTAGTCCCTGCATGCCGCCGTCCACCGCGAGCGCGGTGCCGGTGGTCGAGCCGGCCTCCGGGCCGGCGAGGTAGGCGATCGCCGCGGCCACTTCCTCCGCGCTGACCAGGCGGCCCATGGGCTGCCTGGCGTTGAGCGCCGCCCGCTCCGCCGCCGGATCGTCGGCCGCGTCGAGCAGCCTGCCGACCCACGGCGTGTCAGCGGTGCCCGGATTGACGCAGTTGACCCGGATGCCCTCGCGGACGTGATCCGCCGCCATGGCCAGCGTCAGCGACAACACCGCGCCCTTGGTCGCGCTGTACAGGGCCCGCTGCGGCAGCCCGGCGGTGGCCGCGATCGAGCAGGTGTTCACGATCGCGGCATGCTCGGACCTCCTCAGGTACGGCAACGCCGCCCGCGCCACCCGGACCATGCCGAGCACGTTGACGTCGAACACCTTCTGCCACTCGCTGTCCGGATTGTCCTCGATGGTGCCCTGGGCACCGATGCCCGCGTTGTTGACGAGCACGTCGATCCCGCCCAGCCGTTCGGCCGCCTCGGCCACCGCCGCCCGTACCTGCGCGTCGTCGGTGACGTCGGCCTTGACCCCGATGAACGGCTCGCCGGGCGGGTTGAGGTCGAGGCAGGCGACCCGCATACCGCGCTCGGCGAGCGCGGTGGCCGCCGCCAGCCCGATCCCGGACCCGCCACCGGTCACGACCGCTCTGAGTCCAGCGACCACTGTCATCTCCACACCTCACCGTCGGGGAAGGTATGGGCGGCGACGGACTCCGCGTGCATCTCGGCGCTGAAGCCCGGCACGGTCGGGGCCACGTACCGCCCATCACGGATGACCACCGGGTCCACGAAGTGCTCGTGGAGGTGGTCGACGTACTCGATCACGCGGCCGTCCATGGTGCCGGTGACCGCGACGTAATCGAACATCGACAGGTGCTGCACCAGCTCGCACAGCCCGACGCCGCCCGCGTGCGGGCACACCGGCACGCCGAACTTGGCCGCCAGCAGCAGGATCGCCAGGTTCTCGTTGACGCCGCCGACGCGGGCGGAGTCGATCTGCACGTACGAGATGGCCTCGGCTTGCAGGAGTTGCTTGAACACGATCCGGTTCTGCACGTGCTCTCCGGTGGCCACCGGAACGGGGGCGATGCCCCGGGCGATGGCGGCGTGCCCCAGCACGTCATCCGGGCTGGTCGGCTCCTCGACCCAATGCGGCTTGAACTCGCGCAGCGCGTTGACCCACTCGATGCCCGAGCCGACGTCCCAGCGCTGGTTGGCGTCGATCGCGATCGGGAAATCGGGCCCGCACACCTCGCGGGCCACCCTGAAGCGCCGCCTGTCGTCCTCAAGATCCGCGCCGACCTTGAGCTTGATCTGCCCGAACCCCTGGTCGAGCGCCTCCTTGCAGAGGCGCCGCAACTTCTCGTCGTCGTAGCCGAGCCAGCCCGGCGAGGTCGTGTACGCCGGGTACCCGGTCTCGACCAGCCGCCGGATCCGCTCGCCCTTGCCCTCCTCCTGGCTCTTCAGGATCTGCAGGGCCTCGTCCCTGGTCAGCGCGTCGCTGAGATACCGGAAGTCGATCAGATCGACGATCTCCTCCGGCGACATCTCCGACAACAACCGCCACAACGGCCGGCCCGCCCGCTTGGCCTTCAGGTCCCACAGGGCGTTGACCACGGCGGAGATCGCCATGTGCATGACGCCCTTCTCCGGCCCCAACCAGCGCAACTGCGAGTCGTTGACCATCTCCCGGTAGAGAGCTCCGAGGTCTTCGACGTCCTTGCCGATCACGTACGACTCAAGCGCGCCGATGGCCGTGGTCTGGACGTCGTTCCCGCGCCCGATCGTGAACGCGAACCCATGGCCCTCGTAACCGTCGTCGGTCTTGAGCACCACGTACGCGGCCGAGTAGTCGGGGTCCGGATTCATCGCATCGGAGCCGTCAAGCTCCCGCGAGGTCGGAAAACGCACATCATGCGTCTCCATCCCCACAATCCGGTACGTCCCCGCACCCGTCCCTGCCACGGTCATGCCTGGCCCACCGTCTGCCGCTGGCGCCCGAGCCCCTCGATCTCCAGCTCCATCACGTCGCCGGCCCGCAGGTACGGCTGGCCGGGAATGCCCATGGCGACGCCGGCCGGCGTACCCGTGTTGATCACATCGCCCGGCTCCAGCACCATGAACTGGCTCAGGTACCGCACGACCTCCGCCACATCGAAGATCATGTTCTTGGAGTCGCCGTCCTGCCGCAGCTCACCGTTCACCCACAGGCGCATGGGCAGATTCTGCGGGTCACCGACCTCGTCGGCCGTGACCAGCCACGGGCCGAACGGGTTGAACGTCTCGCACGACTTGCCCTTGTCCCACTGGCCGCCGCGTTCGAGCTGGAACTCGCGCTCGGAGACGTCGTTGGAGATCGCGTACCCGGCGATCACCCCGAGCGCCTCCTCCCGGCTGCCGAGGTAGCGGGCCTCCTGCCCGATGACGATGGCCAGCTCCACCTCCCAGTCCGTCTTCACGCTGTCCCTGGGCACGAGCACCTCGTCGTACGGGCCGACCATGGTGTTGCTCGCCTTCATGAACACGACGGGCTCGGCCGGCACGGCAGCGCCGGACTCGGCGGCGTGGTCGCTGAAATTCAGGCCAATACAAACAATCTTCCCCGGCCGCGCGATCGGGGCGCCGATCCGCTGCCCCTCCGCCTCGATGACGGGCAGATCGCCGCGCTCCAGCGCATCGCGGACGCGCGCCACTCCCCCAGACGCGAGGAAAGCCCCATCGATCTCGGCCTCCCCGATGTCACGCAGGTTACCGGCGTCATCCATGACCACCGGCCGCTCCTGGCCGACAGGTCCTACTCGCAGCAGCTTCACACCGCATCCTTCATCTATACATCGGATGTCTCGTTTCCTGATGCTCGTGCGGGTGGGTGGAATGTGTCAAGGGTGAGGTATCGCATACCTCCAAACCACCCCTCAACCCTCCCGGTTGACAACAAGCCCGCCACCTGTGAACCGATTTAACCCGCCCCACCAACCCCACTCACACAAGCGACATCTCGTTCCCCCAATACATCCGACGACAAACCCACCACCTGCCTGCCGCTGCAACCGCAAAACAAAGCAGCAGAACCGCCAACACTCCGAACAACCACACAACAGGCAACACGGGGACCGGGAGCAGCGCGGCCCGTTGCCCCCTTCAGGATCAGGACGGAAGGAAGGGGGCGGGAGAGGGTGATGGAGGGTTGGGAGGGGTGCGCTGAGCAGGAACGATCCAGGTTCGTTCTTGACGGGCGTACAGACACGTAATAGAACACGTTTCAGTAGTGTGGTTGAACCAAGCGCTTGACCAAGGGGTGACCCACGTGCATATCGACCTTGTCGACAGAGACCTGTACGCGACCGCCGGCCCACCCCACGACCAACTCGCCTGGCTGCGCACGAACTCCCCCGTCCACTGGCATGAGGGCGAGCCCGGGTTCTGGGCCGTGACCCGCTACGAGGACGTCGTGCACGTGTCCCGGCACTCCGACCTCTTCTCCTCCCACCGTAAGCTCGCCCTCTTCGACGACCTGGCGGAGGACCAGATCGCGCTGCAACGACTCATGATGCTCAACCAGGACCCCCCGGAGCACACGAGAAGGCGCTCCCTGGTCAACCGGGGCTTCACCCCGCGCACGATCGGAGCTCTCGAACAGCACATTCGCGACATCTGCGATGACCTCCTCGACAAACTGAGCGGCGAGATCGACTTCGTCACCGAGGTCGCCGCGCCCTTGCCCCTGTACGTGATCTGCGAGCTTCTCGGCGCCCCCGTAGCCGACCGCGACAAGCTGTTCAACTGGTCGAACCGCATGATCGGCGCCCAGGACTCCGACTACGCCGCCAGCCCCGAGGAGGGCTCGGCCGCCGCGATGGAGGTCTACACCTACGCCAACCAGCTCGCGGCCCAGCGCAGGGCCAACCCCAGGAACGACATCGTCACCAAGCTCCTCCAGCCGGACGAGCACGGCGAAACCCTCGCCGAGGACGAGTTCGACCTCTTCGTGCTGCTCCTCGTGGTGGCCGGCAACGAGACGACCCGCAACGCGGCCTCCGGCGGCATGCTCGCCCTCTTCGAGCACCCCGACCAGTGGGACCGACTGGTCGCCGACCCGACCCTGGCGAAGACGGCCTCCGACGAGATCGTCCGCTGGGTCTCCCCCGTGAACCTCTTCCGCCGCACCTCGACGACCGACCAACTGCTGGGCGGACAGGAGATCAAGGCGGACGACAAGGTCGTGGTCTTCTACGCCTCCGCCAACCGCGACACCTCCGTCTTCCCCGACGCCGCCACCTTCGACATCGGCCGCGACCCGAACCCTCACATCGGCTTCGGCGGCGGCGGAGCCCACTTCTGCCTGGGCAACCACCTTGCCAAGCTGGAACTACGCATCCTGTTCGAACAACTGGCCCGCAGACACCCACGCCTACGCCAGACAGGCGAGGCCCGACGACTACGCTCCAACTTCATCAACGGCATCAAAGAACTACCCGCGACCATCGGCTGACGACATCGGCAGCAACAACAACAGCGACAACGCCAGTGCGCCCATACATCAGCGCGCCACGTCCTGCCACGTCCCACGTCTGCTGCGTCTGCTGCGTCTGCTGCGATTGACGCCGGTCGCCCCACTGATGTGCACTCAATGACGCCGGGCGCTCCCAAGAGATGCGCTCCCATGCGCGCCGGTCACCCCCCAAGTGACGCGTGCTCATGGATGCCGGACGCCCCCAAGAGACGTGCTCTCAATGACGCCCGACCGGCCCAAGAGGCCGCTCCCATGCACGCCGGCCACCGCCCCAAGGCTCGCCCTCAGAGAGGAGTGTCAGCGAGTTTCTTCGCCATCTTCCTTGCCTCGCGCTCCCCGTACGCCGAATAGCCTCGGCGCGCCGACACCGGGGGGTATCACTCCTGAAGTGACAACCTCGCCGGAGTAGCCGACCTTGCGTTACTTGGACTGCCGAATCAGATCGCTCTGTGAGTTGAAGGTGCTGGTCGGGGGCGGGATCTGCGGCGGGCTGCGCGGATGCGGCCGAGGATGCGGTTGGTGCGGTGTGGGCCCGGTTGCCAGCCGCGTTCGATCAAGGTATTGGCCACGTGGTGGAGGAGGTCGGCGATTTGGGCGGGGATGACGTCTCGGCGGACGGCGATCACGCGCCAGCCGCGCCGCCGTAGCTCCTCTCGGCGGTCGGTGTCGTGCTGCTGAGCGGCGGCCGAGGTGTGGTACTCCTGCCCGTCGTACTCCACCGCGACCTTGAACTCCTCCCAGCCGAGGTCCAGGTAGGCGAAACAGTCCTCGTCCAGTGCCACCTTGATCTGGGTGGTCGGTCTGGGGAGGCCGCCTTCCACCAGGATTACCCTGAGCCAGCTTTCTCTGGGAGAGGCGGCTCCCCGGTCGGCGAGGCTGATGGTTTCGCGTAGGTGCCAGGTGTTGAGCGGGCGGTGCCACAGGGCTTCCAGGTCCAGCCCTCTACGCGCGAACTGGTCGAGGATGGCCACGGCCTCCATGCGCGGCAGCCAGCGGGCGCAGTCGAGGGCAGTGCGTTCGATGGTGGTGATCCGCACGGCCATGTGCTCGGTGACGTCCTCGTCGGGGATGAGGGCGGGGGACACGTTGGCGACGCAGCCGGGGATGGCGAGGTGAGCGGGGGCCAACAGCTCCACCGGCCAATCCGCCTCCTGAGTGGGGAGGGCTTCCAGGCCCCAGATGTGGGCTGCTGTCTGGCGGCAGGCGACGGTATGAGGAATTGCCCGGGTTATGCGGCGAGCGCGCTCGATCAAGGACGGCACAGCGGTCCTTGGCACCGGGATCGATGCCCATGGCAGTGCTGATGCCGGCGTTGGTCCCGGTGCTGGCGTTGATCCCGCTGCCAGCGCTGGTGGCGGTAGCGGCGGTGGCGGTGCTGGTGCCGGTCTTGGTGCAGGCACCGGTACTCGTAGCGGTCTCGTTCCAGGCGCCGGTGCTGATGTCGGCCCAGATGTCGGCCCGGGTGTCGGCCCGGGTGTCGGCCCGGGTGTCGGCCCGGGTGTCGGGCCAGGTGTCGGCCCAGGTGTCGGCCCAGGTGTCGGCCCAGGTGTCGGGCCAGGTGTTCGTGTTGGAGGCATCCGCGCCGGCGTCCGGGGCGGCGCAGTGGCCGATGCTGGCGGGGGTGGTGTCGGTGACGAGGGTTCGCCGGGGGTGGGGGGCTGGGGCGGCGGTTGGTGGGACGTGGGGGGAAGCTGGTGGGTCATGGCTGCAAGGATGCTGCGGCGGGGCCAGGCCGGGATGGGCCGAACGGGGTTCTGTGGACAAAGGCGGTTGTCCACAACCCGGGTGCCTCGAAGCGAGCAGCATCCATGCAACTCATCAGGCCGGTCGATGCCGGACATTCAAGCCATGATGACCGGCTTCCAGTCAGATACCTCCAGGTAGCGCCGCAGCTCGGCCACCCCCGACAGGAACCCGCCCCACGCCGCCACCGGCGGCTGTGCCTCGTCCCAGCCGCTCTGCACCAGCGTCAGCCGCGTCTTCCCGCCCGACCCGGCCAGCTCCCAGGTCCCGATCCCTCCATCGCCCCAGTCCACGGCGAACCTGCGGTCGGCCTCGAATTCCACCACTTTGGAAGGGTCGGGGTTGTTGTCCAGGCCGCCCATGGCCAGCCGCCCGCCCACGAACGGCTCGATCTCGACCGGGTAGCCGAACCACTTCGTCACCGCCTCCGAGTCGGTGATCGCGGCGAACACCGCAGCGGGCGAGGCGCCGATCTCGACCTCAACCCGCATCTCCGACGAGGTGAAGTCCTGCATCGGCGTCAGCGGGCGCCCCTCGAAGTGCTCGGCCAGGTTCGTCAGCACCTGGCACCAGTACGTCTGCAGCACCCCCCGGATGCTCTTGCCCGTGATCACGTCATCGAAGTCGAAGTGCGTCTGCGACAGGTTCACGATCGTGCGATCACCCGAGTCCCCGTCCTCCTCCACCGTCAGCTCGGTGGTCATCTCCTCGCCGTCGAGCAGCCAGGCGAAGCGCACCGTACGCTCGTCCGCGTGCAGCAGCCGCTGGTGCGGCGCATCGCCCTCCGGCGTCGTACGCCCCCAGAAAGCGAACCGCCCTTCGGCCAGGTCCACCTCGACATGCTCGGCCAGCCAGACACGCATGGTGTCCGGATCGGTCAGCGCGTGGCGCACATCCTTGACCGGCGCCCCGACACGGGCACGCAAGATCATGGGTTCAGTCATCGTCTACGTCTCCTCTGGGCTCGGCTTGGGGGTAGCAGGCGACGGCCAGCTTGAAGGCGTCACCCTCCGCCCCGCCATAGCGGGTGAAAAGGTCCTGCAACATGCCCTGCAGGTCGTGCAGGAACTCCTGTCGACGCTCCGGACGCACCCGGATCTCCCCGGACAAACCGATCGACGGCAGCTCGGGCGCGGCCCTGTCGAGCGCCGCGATGTCGGCCTGTACCTCCTCCATGAGATCGAGCAGGTGGCCGAGACTCAGCTCGTCACGGACCTTGCGCAGCCCGATCCGCCCGACCAGCCGGGGCGACAGCCAGTAAGAGCGAGCCCCCGCCTGGTAGATCCCCTCGTGGATCCCGCGCACCTTCCGCTCGGCCACCAGGTCCACCAGCCCCGCCTCGACCAACCGCTTGACGTGGTAGTAGACCCGCTGCGGCGTCTGACCGAGCCGCTCGGCGACCTCCGAGCACGTACGCGGCTCGGCGAGCTGCCGCAACACCTCGACCCGCTGCGGCTTGAGCAGCGCCTCGGCCTGCTCGATCTCTTCCAGGTACAGGACATCTCTCATCGCAAAAAGAATCCTTTACGTAAAACACAATTTTGTCAATGGCTCAAGCCAAGGCCACGGACAGGGGCGACGTTGCGCGCCGTAACGGCGGTGCGCCACTGAAGGGTTCAGAGGCCGTTTCCTGGAGGGCCCTCAGCCGAAGTGCGGCGGGTGGTCGGCCACGGCACCGCGTAAAAGAAAGAAAAGAATGGATCTAAGGCCAGCTGTCCTCGTCGGGATCCGGGCCGTTGGCGAGGAGGCGGAGGTCGGAGTCGACCATCATGGCCACCAGTTCGTCGAACGACACCCCCGGCTCCCACCCCAGCTGCATCCGGGCCTTCTTGGGATCCGCGCACAGCAGGTCCACCTCGGCCGGCCGGTGCAGCGTCTGGTCGGTCACCACGTACTGCTCCCAGTCCAGCCCCGCCGCGCTGAAAGCCGCCTCCACCAGTTCCCTGACCGACTTCATCCGCCCCGTGCCGATCACGTAGTCCTCGGGGTTGCCGGACTGCAGCATCAGGTGCATGGCCTTGACGTAGTCGCCCGCGAACCCCCAGTCGCGTCGCGCCTCCAGGTTGCCCAGCCGCAGCTCAGTGGCCAGTCCCAGCTTGATCCTGGCCACCCCGAGCGAGACCTTCCTGGTCACGAACTCGGCGCCGCGCCGTGGCGACTCGTGGTTGAACAGGATCCCCGAGACCGCGTACATCCCGTACGACTCGCGGTAGTTCTGCGTGAGGAAGTGCCCGTACGCCTTGGCCACCCCGTACGGCGAACGCGGATGGAAGGAGGTGCTCTCGGTCTGCGGCGTCTCGCTGACCTGCCCGAACATCTCGGAGGACGAAGCCTGATAAAAGCGGATCTGTCCGGACGAAACAGCGCCACCGCCCCGCGACACGCCCGAGCACACGCGGATCGCCTCAAGCATCCGCAACACGCCCATCCCGGTCACCTCGGCCGTGAGCTCGGCCTGCTCCCACGACATGGGCACGAACGAGATCGCCCCCAGGTTGTACACCTCATCCGGCTGAACCCGTTCCACTGCCGAGATCAGCGACCCCTGATCCAGCAGATCGCCCCGCACCACCCGCACGTCCGCGAGCAGCCTGCGCATCCGCGACACGCGCGGGTTAGCCTGCCCCCGCGCCAGCCCCCACACCTCATACCCCTGCTCCAGCAGGTGCTCCGCCAAGTAGGAACCATCCTGGCCGGTGATGCCGGTGATCAGAGCGCGCCTGGCCAAGGGGTCCTCCAACGATCGCCTACCCCATCCCTTTGAGACGGGAATGTACAGCCAAGTGCCTGAATAACACATCCAGCCCGCATAGAACACGTTCCACCGAACAACGCTCGGTTACGGCAACGTCGCAGTTCGCACGCCCTGCGGCAGCCGTTGTGAACAATTCCAGCCGACCTACCGAATGGTAGCCTTCTCGGACTAAGGTCATCTTTCACGGTACATGCCCGATATCAGGGCCTACCGGCGAAGAAAGGGGTGCCCGTGCGGGAGCGAAGGCTGCGGATCGCGCTACTGTCCTACCGCAGCAAGCCGACCTGTGGGGGCCAGGGTGTCTACCTCCGCCATCTGAGCCGGGAACTGGTTGCACTTGGGCACCACGTCGAGGTGTTCTCCGGCCAGCCCTACCCCGAGCTGGACGAGGGCGTGATCCTGCGGAAGGTGTCCAGCCTCGACCTCTACCGGGACGAGGACCCGTTCAGAACCCCCAAGCTGCGCGAGTACCGCGACTGGATCGACCTGCTCGAAGTCGGCACCATGTGGACCGCCGGATTCCCCGAGCCGCTGACGTTCACGCTGCGCGCCCACCGCGAGCTCAAGAAGCGGGTCGGCGACTTCGACGTCGTGCAGGACAACCAGACCCTCGGCTACGGCCTGCTCGGCATCCAGAAGCTCTTCCCCGTGGTCGGCACCATCCACCACCCGATCAGCGTGGACCGGCGCATCGAGCTGGAGGCCGCCAAGGGCGCCAAGAAGCTGACCATGCGCCGCTGGTACGGCTTCGTGAAGATGCAGTCCCGCGTCGCGCCCCAGCTCAGCCCGATCCTGACGGTCAGCGAGTCCTCGCTGGCCGACATCCACCGCGACTTCAACGTCCCCCAGGCCAACATGCGCCTGATCCCGCTGGGCGTGGACACCCGCTACTTCCACCCCAGACCCGACAAGCCCAGACGCAGGGGCTCGATCGTGGCCGTGGCCAGCGCGGACTCCCCCATGAAGGGCGTGGCGACGCTGCTGCGGGCGGTGGCCAAGCTGGCCACCGAGCGCGACGTGCACCTGACCGTCGTCAGCAGGCCCACCCCCGGCGGCCCGACCGAGCAGCTCGTCCAGGAGCTGTCGCTGCAGGACCGGGTGCGTTTCGTGCACGGCATCTCCGACGACGAGCTGGGCGAGCTGATCGCCACCTCGGAGATCTCCGTCGTGCCCTCCCTGTACGAGGGCTTCTCGCTGCCCGCCGTCGAGCACATGGCCTGCGGCACGCCCCTGGTCGCCAGCCGTACGGGCGCCCTGCCCGAGGTCGTCGGCGACGCGGCCGTCCAGGTGCCGCCGGGCGACTCCGAAGAGCTGGCCGCGGTGCTGCGCCGCCTGCACGACTCGCCGGAGGAACGCGAGCGGGTGGGCCAGGCGGGATACGACCGCGTCATGGAGCGCTACACCTGGCACGTCGTGGCCAAACGAACCGTCGAGGCGTACCACGAGGCCATCGAGAACCACAAAAGGAGAGGCTGACCAGTGCTGACCGTGGACTTCGCCCGGCTTCCCGTGGGCCCCGGCGTACGCGTGCTCGACCTGGGCTGCGGCGGCGGCAGGCACGCGTTCGAGGTGCTGCGCCGGGGGGCGGACGTGATCGCGTTCGACATGGACCAGTCGGAGCTGGACAGCGTCGCGGCCATGTTCACGGCGATGGACAAGGCGGGCGAGGTGCCCACCGGCGCCACCGGGGAGACCGTTCAGGGCACGGCGCTGGACATGCCGTTCGAGGACGGCGCCTTCGACCGGATCATCGCGGCGGAGGTGCTGGAGCACATCCCCGACGACATGGCGGCCATGCGCGAGATCTTCCGCGTGCTCAAGCCGGGCGGCACCGCCGCCGTGACCGTGCCGAGCTTCCTGCCCGAACGGATCTGCTGGGCGCTGGACGAGGACTACCACACGGCCCCGGGCGGCCACGTACGCATCTACACCCTCGCCGAGCTGTCGGCCAAGCTGAAGTCCATCGGCTTCGAGATCGGCCCGCACCATCACGCCCACGGCCTGCACGCGCCCTACTGGTGGATCAAGTGCGCGGTCGGCGTCAACAACGACGGGCACCCGCTCGCCAAGGCCTACCACGAGCTGCTGGTGTGGGACATCATGAAGCGCCCCGCCGCGACCAGGCTCGCCGAGGCCGTGCTCAACCCGCTCATCGGCAAGAGCGTGGTCCTCTACGTCAAGAAGCCATGATCTCCCGCGAGGAGGTCGTGCGTACGGCCGGCAGCATCGCGGCGATCCAGCAGGACGACGGCGGCGTGCCCTGGCCCGAGGGCCACGTGGACGCGTGGAACCACATCGAGTGCCTGATGGCGATGTCCGTGGCGGGTCTGGCCGATCCGGTACGCCGCGGCTACGCCTACCTGGCCCGCCACCAGCGCGCCGACGGCTCCTGGCCGATGAAGCTGGTCGACGGCGTGCCCACCGAGCTGGGCGGCGAGACCAACCACGCCGCCTACGTCGCCGTCGGCGTCTGGCACCACCACCTCGTCACCGGCGACCGGCGCTTCACCGAGCGCAACTGGCCGATGGTCAAGGCCGCGCTCGACTACGTGGCGGGGCTGCAGACCGAGCGGGGCGAGATCGTCTGGGAGCGCGACGCGCGTGGCAGGCCGTCGGCGTACGCGCTGCTCACCGGCTGCTCCTCCATCCACCAGGGGCTGCGCTGCGGCGTGCGGCTCGCCGAGCACCTGAAAGATCCGCAGCCACACTGGGAGCTGGCCGCCGACCGGCTGGCCCATGTGCTGTCGGCGCACCCCGAGGCGTTCGCGGACAAGAGCCGCTTCTCGATGGACTGGTACTACCCGGTGCTCGGCGGCGCGGTACGCGGGCAGCAGGCGTTCGAGCTGCTGGAACGCGAATGGTCCACGTTCGTGGTGCCGGGGCTCGGCATCCGCTGCGTCTCCGACCAGCCATGGGTGACCGGGGCCGAGACGTGCGAGCTGGTGCTGGCCCTCGACGCGCTGGGCGACCGGGAGCGGGCGCTGCGGCTGTTCGCCGACATGCAGCACCTGCGGCACGAGGACGGCTCGTACTGGACCGGCTGGCAGTTCGCCAACCGCAAACACTTCCCGCACGAGCGCTCCGGCTACACCGCCGCCGCGACCGTCCTGGCGGCGGACGCGCTGCTCGGCCTCTCGCCGGCGTCCGGGCTGTTCCGCGACATCGACGGGACCGCCGTGTCCGACCCCGAGGTGTGCGGGTGCGCCGCCGTCCGCGTCCGCGAGGAGTTCTGAGGGCGGGCACAAGGGCTTTTACGGGTTCTTTGCCGGAGCAATCCGGTGCGCCGCCGCCGAACGCCGCAATGCGCTTACTAGCTTTCTGACTGACTCGTACGAGGCGTCTTCGGGGGAAGCGTGGGCGACACGGGCACACCATCGTTCTTGGACCAGGTAAGGACCGAGCCGACACTCTCGCGGCCCAGACGGCTGCGGCGGTTGCTGGCGAGGGATCCCCGGGAGTCCGATCTGGGCCGGCGCAGATTCCGGCACAGAGGTGGCGCCGTCCGTGCGGCCTTCACCGGCTCGGAGAGATCGTACGTCTTCGGTTACAACGCGGTCATGTCGCGAGAAACCGAGAAGGTCGAGGATTTGCCGGACGCGCAGCGCCCCTTCGCCTACGAAGGGGCCGCCGCCGCCAGCACGGTGCTCGACCTGCTCACCCTGTCTCGGGGCCGGCGCCTTCACGAGCTACTAGCCGGCCCCGCCCAGCATCACCGCCACGCCGCCTACCTCGGCGCGGGCCGCGGTTACGCGCTGCTGCGGATGCGCCCGGTGTGGGGCGCGCGGCGGGCCCATCCGCTGCTGCGGTGGCTGGCCGTGGACGGTTTCGGCTTCCAGTGGAGCCTGTCCAGGGCCGACCGCATGGTGGGCGAGCGCACCATGCCCGACCTGCTGACCAGGGCGCACTGCGCGGTGTTCGACCAGGGGCTGGGGCGCCTGCTGTGGTACCACGACTGCGCCGCGCCCGACGACGTCGCCGCCAGGATCGGCGGTTATCCGGCTCCGCGGCGGGCCGACCTGTGGAGCGGGGTCGGGTTCGCCGCGGCGTACACGGGCGGGGCCGAGGCCGAGGAGTTGTGGTGGCTGACCGAGCACGCGGCCGCCGACGGGTTCCGCGCGTACCTGGCGCAGGGGTGCGCCTTCGCGGTGGCCGCGCGGCTGCGCTCGGGGGAACTGCCCGGCCACGTACGGCAGGCCGTGCCGATCCTGGCGAACGCCGACCCCGACGAGGCGGCCTCGTGGACCGACCGGGCGCTGATCGCGCTCGGGCACGAGGCGCACACGCACGAGGACTTCCAGTGCTGGCAGTCCCAGATCCGCCGCTCCTGGACCCGCCGCCACCGCCACTGAAAGCCGGACGGAGCTGGACGGGGCCGGACGGAGTCGGACGCAGCCGGACGGGACTCGGACGGAGCTAGATGCCGGCCCCCACGCGCTCCAGCACCCGCAGCGAGCCCGTCACCGCCACCTCGCTGAACGCGCCCGACTCCACCGCCCGCCGATAGACCCGGTACGGCGCCTGCCCCCCATGGGCGGGATCCGGGTAGATGTCGTGGAAGACCAGCGCCCCGCCCCTCATCACGTGCGGCGCCCAGCCCTCGTAGTCGCGGGTCACCGGCTCCTCGGAGTGGCCGCCGTCGATGAACAACATGCCGAGCGGCGTGTTCCAGAGCGCGGCGACCTGCTCCGACCTCCCGACGATCGCGATCACCTCCTCCTCCAGCCCGGCGGAGGCGATCGTGGAGCGGAACGTCGGCAACGAGTCCATCTTCCCGAACCGGGGATCGACCAGGGTCGGGTCGTGGTGCGCCCAGCCCGGCTGGATCTCCTCGGAGCCCCGGTGGTGGTCCACCGTGACGACCACGGACCCGCTCTGGCGGGCGGCCGCGCCGAGGTAGATGGCCGACTTGCCGCAATAGGTGCCGATCTCGCAGATGGGGCCGAGCTTGCCGTACCGGCAGGCGGTCTCGAACAGGGCCAGGCCCTCCTCCGGCGGCATGAACCCCTTGGCATGTTTCGCCGCGTAAAGCAGCTCTGACGGCATCGTCATAGGCATGCACCCTAGCCGAACCGAATAACATTCCGGCCGACCCTTGCAGGGCCGTTCTGCAACCTGTTCTACTTGCAAGCGTGAATCAGCGTGCTCGCATCGCGATGTCGGACGACGAGGTCACCGCCTTCCTGGAGGGCTCCCGCAAGCTGCAACTGGCGACCATCAACCCCGACGGCACGCCGCACCTGGTGACCATGTTCTACGGACTCGACGAGGGCCGGATCGCCTTCTGGACCTACGGCAAGGCGCAGAAGGCCCGCAACCTGGCCCGCGACCCCCGCGTGAGCTGTCTGGTCGAGGCCGGCGAGGACTACAACGAGTTGCGCGGCATCCTGCTGTACGGCAAGGCCCGGCAGGTGGACGACCGCGGCCACGTCCTGACCATCGGCCTGGAGATCGCCCGCAGGATGACTCCGGGCGTACCGGACGAACTGCTGCTCCCGTATGTGGAGAAAACAGGGCTCAAGCGGGTTGCGTACGTCGTCGAGCGCACGAAAGTGGTCTCATGGGACCACAGGAGGCTCACATGAAGGTCAAGGTGGACGAGCTCGTCTGCGAGGCCAACGCCGTGTGCATGGGGCTCGCGCCCGAGGTGTTCGAGGTGGACGACGACGACCAGCTCCACATCCTGCTGCCAGAACCACCCCCCGAGATGCGGGACCGCGTCCGCCACGCGGTCAGGTCCTGCCCGAAAGCCGCTCTGTCCCTCGAGGAATAGCCCCAGGCACGAGGAGAGGAACCCCGAAATGCGCGCCGCGATCCTGCACGCCGTAGGCAACGACAAGCTCGACATCCGCGACGACGTCACCCTGACCCCCGTCGGGCCGGCGGAGGTGCGGGTGCGCATCAAGGCCACGGGCGTCTGCCATTCGGACCTGTCGGCCATGTCCGGCGTGCTGCCGCAGCCCGTGCCGCTCATCCTCGGCCACGAGGGCGCGGGCGAGGTGGTCGAAGTGGGCGAGCACGTCACGTCGGTCAAACCCGGCGACCACGTCGTCATCAGCTGGCGCCCGGCCTGCCAGGAGTGCGACCTGTGCGTGGGCGGCCAGCCGTACCTGTGCATGAAGTACGTCATCGAGTCCTTCACCAAGGGCAACTTCCGCTTCGGCGGCGACGGGGCGACGGCGTTCGGGATGGCCGGGTGCGGCACCTGGGCCGAGGAGATCGTCGTGCCGTGGCAGGGCGCGATCAGGATCGACGACGACGTGCCGTGGGAGGCGGCGGCCCTGATCGGCTGCGGCATCACCACCGGCGTCGGCGCCGCGATCAACACCGCCAAGGTACGTCCGGGCTCCACGGTCGCGGTGATCGGCTGCGGCGGCGTCGGCCTGTCCGTCATCCAGGGCGCCCGCGTCTCCGGCGCCAGGACGATCCTCGCGGTGGACCCGCTGGAGTCCAAGCACGAGCTGGCCAGGAAGGTCGGCGCCACGCACGCGGTCACGCCCGAGCAGGTCCCCGAGACGCTGGCGGCGCTCACCGGCGGCAGCGGCTTCGACTACGGCTTCGAGGTGGTCGGCAAGGCGGCCACCATCCAGAGCGCCTGGCAGCTCACCCGGGCCGGCGGCGAGGTGATCGTGGTCGGGGCGGGCTCCACGGACGACATGGTCTCACTGTCGGCCTTCAACCTGCTGTTCGAGGGCAAGACCCTGAAGCCCAGCCTGTACGGCGAGTCGGACGTGCGGCACGACTTCCCCTACTTCGCCAAGCTGCACAAGACCGGCCTGCTGGACCTGGAGTCCATGATCAGCGCCCGAATCCGCCTGGGCGACCTGAACGACGCGGTCGAAGCGTTGCGCGGCGGCGAGGTGCTGCGCCAGATCGTCCTCATGGACTGACCGGACTCCACCCGGGACGACGATCAGTCTCGCGGGGATTCATGTCTGCGGCCGGGCGGGAACCGCTCGCCCGGGCGGCGACTCACGCGTGTCCCAGCGGGTGCTCGCAAGTCGGCGCTCAGTCAGGGTGAGCAGATCGAAGATCTCGCGAGCGAGATACCCTCTGGTGTTCCGCTCGACCTGTTTCGGATGCAGGATGCCCGCCCCCGCAAGCTCCTCCAGCGCCTGCCGGGCCGCCGGATGGGTGACCGAAAGCAGACACTGCACGGTGCGGGCAGTCACCAGCGGTGCCGCGGGTAGAAGATCCAGCAGACGAGCGACCGCCGAATCGGCTCGCGGCACCGGACGCAGTCCCTGGGATTCACGGTAGTGCCGATGCCGTTCCAACCACTCTTCGTGAAGCTGGTCGAGCTCGTCGGCGAACTTCTCGGCCTGCGACACAGCGGTGGTCGTCGCCGCGAGGAACACACGCAGCCACCTGTTCGTCCCTTGCCGCGCCGCGTCCGATCCGGGGTCTTCCCCATGCCTGAACGCCGTGAGGCCGTCAATGTACGCATCCGACCGCGTGAGCAGCACGAGACTGATCGGAAGGATCGCATGAGGGGTGAGACCGCGCCTGGTGAGGATCGTGTGCACCAGAGCCCGGCCCACTCTGCCGTTGCCATCCGTGAACGGATGGATCGTTTCGAACTGGGCGTGTGCAAGTGCCGCCTGGATGAGGGGCGCGTGTTGCGCGGCGTTGACGTAGGAGATGAGATCGTCCATCAGCGGCTGAACCAGCTCCGCCGGCGGGGGAACGAACTCGGCATCCAGCGGATGCCAGTTCCCGCCTCCCACCCAGTTCTGTACGTCGCGCAGACCGTGGTGCTTCTCCTCCGGCAGCAGGACGGCCTGCAAGGCGACGACATCCGCCGTGGAGACCGACTCGGTGGCGACGAGTTCGGTGACCGCCTGCCGGAGCGCCGTCACGTTGTTGGCCACTAGAGCCGCCGTTGCCGTGAACCCCTTGGACACACCGGTTTCGTGAGCGGCCAGTTCGGCCAGGGCAACCTGCTGGGGGGAGGTCTGAAGTCCTTCTATCCGGGACGAGGCGATCGCCTCTGATCGGAGAAGAAAGCGGGCCAGAGCGTCCACACCGTGGCTGGCGGCGTGTGCCGTGAGCCGCCGCACCAGCGCCTCCGACTTGGCGGCCTCTTCTGCGACGTCGGGCAGCACGACGACATCCGCGCCCATCAGTCGGTCGGGCACGTAGGGCCGGTAAACACCCCCTCGCTTGTCCCGCCTGCTCGGAGCGTCCCATGACGCGGACCATGACGCCTCACGATATTCCGCCACGGCGTTATCCTTTCACGCCAAGCCACAGCGTGAAAGGATAACTTGTATCCTTTCATCGCCATGCCCGGCGTGAAAGGATACACAGGAACGGCTCCTACGTGGTCGAGAAGGCGGCGTCGAAGGCCGTCGTGGGCGGGGTGATGGAGTTGAGCGTGCGGATGTAGCCCAGCGCCTCCTTGGCCCCGTCCAGCCGGTCCATCCCGGCGTCCTCCCACTCGATCGAGATCGGGCCCTCATAGCCGATCGAGTTCAGGGCGCGGAAGCAGTCCTCCCACGGCACGTCGCCGCGCCCGGTCGAGACGAAGTCCCAGCCCCTGCGCATGTCGGCCCACGGCAGGTGCGAGGACAGGCGGCCCTTGCGGCCGTCGCCGACGCGGACGCGGGTGTCCTTGCAGTCCACGTGGTAGATGCGGTCCTTGAAGTCCAGGATGAACCCCACCGGGTCGATGTCCTGCCAGACCATGTGGGAGGGGTCCCAGTTCAGGCCGAACGCCGGGCGGTGGCCGATGGCCTCGAGGGTGCGCACCGTGGTGTGGTAGTCGTAGGCGATCTCGCTCGGGTGCACCTCGTGGGCGAAGCGCACGCCGACCTCGTCGAAGACGTCCAGGATCGGGTTCCAGCGGTCGGCGAAGTCCTGGTATCCGGCCTCGACCATGGAGGCGGGCACCGGCGGGAACATGGCGACCGTGTGCCAGATCGACGAGCCCGTGAAGCCCACCACCGTGTCCACGCCCAGCGCGGCGGCGGCGCGGGCGGTGTTCTTCAGGTCCTCGGCCGCCGCCTGACGCACGGACTCGGGGTCGCCGTTGCCCCAGATGCGGGACGGCAGGATGGCCTTGTGCCGCTCGTCGATGGGGTGGTCGCACACGGCCTGGCCCACGAGGTGGTTGGAGATCGTCCAGACCTTCAGGCCGTGCTTGTCGAGCTGAGCGCGCTTCTGCTCCACGTACGAGGGGTCCGCCACGGCCTGTGCCACGTCGAAGTGGTCACCCGAGCAGGCGATCTCCAGGCCGTCGTAGCCCCACTCGGAGGCCAGCCTGCACACCTCCTCGAACGGCAGGTCGGCCCACTGGCCGGTGAAGAGCGTGACTGGTCGCATCAATCCTCCACGTTCGTGTAGCGGCTGCCGTCGGCAGCGCTGCGCTCGACCGCCTCCAGCACGCGCTGCACCCGCAGCCCGTCGGCGAACGAGGGTGTCGGGTCGGCGCCGGTGCCGACGGCCTCCAGGAAGTCCTTGATCTCGTGGGTGAAGGTGTGCTCGTAGCCAAGGCCGTGGCCGGGCGGCCACCAGGCGCCGACGTACGGGTGGTCCGGCTCGGTGACCAGGATCCGCTCGAAGCCGCCGCCGCCCGTGCTGAGCCACAACTCGTTCATGGCCTCGAAGTCGAAGGCCAGGCTGCCGGCCGAGCCGTTGATCTCGATGCGCATCGCGTTCTTGCGCCCGTTCGCGAACCGGGTCGCCTCGAACGAGGCCAGCGCCCCGCCCGACATCCGGCCGATGAACAGGGCGGCGTCGTCCACGGTGACCTCGCCCCTGGCGGCGGAGCCGGTGGCGCCGAGTCCGGCCGACTCGGTCGCCAGCGGGCGTTCCTTGACGAAGGTCTCGGTCAGCGCCGAGACGCCCGTCACGTTCTGCCCGGTGATGAAGTGGGCGGCGTCCACGATGTGCGCGCCGATGTCGCCGAGCGCGCCGGATCCCGCCTTGTCCTTCTGCAGCCGCCAGACCAGCGGGAACTCCGGATCGACGATCCAGTCCTGCAGGTACTGTGCCCGCACGTGCCTGATCTCGCCGATCCGCCCCTCTTCGACGTACCGGCGGGCGAGCGCGATCGCGGGCACCCGCCGGTAGTTGAAGGCCACCATGCTCTTACCCGGCGCGGCGGCGGCCGCCGCCACCATGGCCTCGGCCTCGGCGACGGTGTTGGCCAGCGGTTTCTCGCAGATCACGTGTTTGCCGGCCTGCAGCGCGGCGATGGCGATCTCCGCGTGGGAGTCGCCCGGCGTGCAGATGTCGACGATCTGCACGTCGTCGCGCTTGACCAGCTCTCTCCAGTCCGTCTCGATGTCGGCCCAGCCGAGCTGCGCGGCGGCCGCCTCGGTGCGTTCCTTGGACCTGCCCGCGAGCACCGCCATGCGCGGCGCCAGCGGCAGGTCGAAGAACGCTCCGACACTCCGCCAGGCTTGGGAGTGGACACGGCCCATGAACGCGTAGCCGATCATGCCCACGCCGATGGTGGTTCTGTCTGACATGCAACCCCCGATCAGGATCAGGATTCGAAGCCGAGCGCCAGGTACTTCTCGACGTTCTCCTTGGTGATGGTCTCTGATGCGAGCGTGATTGACTGGGGAACCTGGTTTTCCACCAGATCGCTCATGCCCTTCCCCTGTGCTATCAGACGCGCGAGTTTGATAGCAGAGGAGGCCATGGTCGGCGAGTAGGTGACGGTGGCCTGCAGCACGGACGAGCCCGACTGGATCTCCCGCATCGCGTTCAGCGAGCCGGCCCCGCCGACCATGATGAACTCGTTGCGGCTGGCCTCCTTGATCGCGGCCAGCACGCCGACGCCCTGGTCGTCGTCGTGGTTCCAGAGCGCGTCGATCTTCTTGTGCGCCTGCAGCAGGGAGGTGGCCACCTCGTTGCCGGTCTCGACCGTGAACTGGGCGTCCTGCTTGGCCGTGACGGTGAAGTTGTAGGTCTTCAGCGCGTCGGCGAAGCCCTTGGTGCGGTCCTGCGTCAGCGGCAGCGTGGCGATGCCCTGGATCTCGACGATCACGGGGTTGGCCACGCCCTTGTCCTTGAGCTGCTTGCCGATGAAGTGCCCGGCGGCCACGCCCATGCCGTAGTTGTCGCCGCCGATCCACGACCGATATGCCAATTTATCGGGGAAAATCCGGTCGAGGTTGATGACCGGGATGCCCGCCTCGGTGGCCTGCAACGCGACCTGGTTGAGCTGCTGGCCGTCGTTGGGCAGGATCACCAGCGCGTTCACCTTGGCCGCGATCAGCGACTCGACCGCGGAGATCTGCTGGTTGATGTCATTGGTCGGCTCGACCGGCTTGAACTCGATGTCGGTGTACTGCTTCGCGGTGGCCTCGGCGTTCTTGGCGATGGCCGCGATCCACCCGTGGTCAGCCGCGGGCGCCGAGAAGCCGATCACCACCTTGGTCCCGGGCTGGTCGTTGCCGCTGGCCGCCGGGGCGGGCGCGGGAGCCGCGCTCGTCGGCGCCGCCGCGGGCTCGTTGCTGGTGCAGCCGGTCGCTAAGAGGGCGGCCCCGCCGAGCCCACCGAGGAGGAATCCCCTGCGCCTGACGATGTCACTCATGGTGCTCTCTCCTTCAGATTCCGCCGCTGGAGAAGGACGGCGACGACGATGATCAGGCCCTTGGCGATCAGCTGGTCGCTGGTGTTGAGCCCGTTGAGAATGAAGAGGTTGGTGATGATGGTGAAGATCAGCAGGCCCAGGATCGAGCCGATGATCGTGCCCCGGCCTCCGGTGAGCAGCGTGCCGCCGATGATCACGGCGGCGATCGCGTCCAGTTCGTACAGGTCGCCATGGGTGGACGAGCCCGTCGTCGTGCGTGCCATGATCAGGATGGCCGCGATGCCGCAGCACAGGCCGGACAGCGCGTACAGCAGCATGGTGTGCCTGCGCACGTCGATGCCGGCCAGGCGGGCCGCCTCGGGGTTGCCGCCGACGGCGTAGGTGCGCCGCCCGAACGTGGTGCGGTTGAGCAGGATCCAGCCCAGCACCACGACCAGCGCGAAGATGTAGACCAGCACCGGGATGCCCAGCCAGCGGGTGGTGGACAGTCCGACGATGGCCGAGTAGTTGTCCTGCGCGACGAGTTGTGTCTTGCGGTCGGACATGCGCTGGGCCAGCCCCCGGGCGGCCACCAGCATGGCCAGCGTGGCGATGAACGGCACCAGCCGCCCGTAGGCGATCAGTAACCCGTTGACCAGCCCCGCCCCCGTGCCGACGAGGATGGCGCAGATCGCCATCACCACCGGCCCGTACGACTGCGTGGCCAGCGTCGTGGCCCACACACTGGCCAGCGCCATCACCGCGCCCACCGACAGGTCGATGCCGCCACCGATGATCACGAACGTGGCGCCGACCGTGATCACGCCGATCGTGGCCGCCAGCGACAGGATGCTGACCAGGTTGGACGCGGTGGCGAAGTTCTCCGGCCTGGTGACCAGTCCGACGACGATCAGCAGCGCCAGCGCGCCGAGCAGGCCGAGATGTCGCATCTCACCGACCCCGCGGATCGACGGCAGCACCGGCGCGGCCGTCTTGCCCTTCGTGGCAGGCTCGCCCATCAGGCCGCCCTCCCATTCATGATCATGTCCAGTACGCGGTGCTCGTCCAGCTCCGCCGCATCGCCCTCGTGGATGACGCTCCCTTCACGCAGCACCAGCACCCGGTCGGCCAGGCCCAGCACCTCCGGCACCTCGCTGGAGACCAGCAGCACGCCGATGCCCTTCTCGGCCAGGTCGTGGATCACCGCGTACAACTCGGCCCTGGCTCCCACGTCCACGCCCCGGGTGGGCTCGTCGAGCAGGAGCAGCTTGCGCCCGCCGAGCAGCCAGCGGGCCAGCACGGCCTTCTGCTGGTTGCCGCCCGAGAGGGTCCTGATCGGGCGTTCCGGGTCGGGCGGCCTGATGTCCAGCATTTCCGACAGGCGTCTGGCCTCCTCGCGCTCGCGTTTGCGGTCGATCCAGCCGAACCTGGCGAACCCCGGCAGGGTGCCCAGCGTGATGTTGGCCGTGACGCTCTGGTCCAGGAGCAGGGCCTGGGCCTTGCGTTCCTCGGGGGCCAGGCCCATGCCGTTCCTGACCGTGCCGACCACGCCGCGGCGCACCGGGCGCCCGTCGAGCAGGACGCGGCCGGAGGAGGGGCGGGCGCCGTAGACGGCTTCGAGGATCTCCGAACGGCCCGAGCCGACGAGCCCGGCCAGGCCCACGATCTCGCCCGCCCGTACCGCGAAGGAGACGTCCTCGAAGACGCCCGGCGAGCTGAGGCCCTCGACTTGGAGCACCTCCTCGCCCAGCTCGCGGCCGCCTCTGGGTGGGAAGACGTACTCGACGTTCCTGCCGGTCATGAGGGAGACGATCTGCGCGGTCGGGGTGTCGCGGGCGGGCAGGCCGACGGCGACCGTGCGGCCGTCCTTCAGCACCGTGACCCGGTCGCCGATCTCGCGGATCTCCTCCAGCCGGTGGGAGATGTAGACCACGGCCACGCCCTGCTCGGTGACCTCGCGGATGATGCGGAAGAGGTTGGCCACCTCGTCGTGGGCGAGCGCGGCCGAAGGCTCGTCCATGATGATCAGGCGGGCGTCGTGGGAGAGCGCGCGGGCCATCGAGACGACCTGCTTGGCCGCCGGCGAGAGCCGCCCGACCTCCGCCGACGGGCGGATCTCCGGATGGCCCAGGCGTTCCAGCACCTCGCGTGCGGCGCGGTTGCCCGCGGCCCTGTTCACGAAGCCCAGGCGGGCGTGCTCGTGGCCGAGGAAGATGTTCTCGGCCACGCTGAGCCCGTCCACCAGGTCGAGTTCCTGGTAGATGGTGGCGAAGCCGAGCTTGATGGCGTCGATGGGGCTGCCGGGGCGCACTTCTGCCTCGTTGAACGAGATCGTGCCCTCGTCCGGCTGGTGCACTCCGGCCAGCACCTTGATCAGGGTGGACTTGCCGGCGCCGTTCTGGCCGAGCAGGCAGTGCACTTCGCCCGCCCGTACGTCGAGATCGACCCCGTCCAGCGCGCGCACGCCGGGGAACTGCTTGACGATGCCCTTCATGACCAGCATCGGGACGTCCCTTTCAGGCGTTCTATCAGGCGTTGACGATGCGGTTGATGTTGTCCGGTGACAGATAGTGCTCGATGGCGAGGATTCCGGCGCCGAGTGCGGCGGCGTTGATGCCCGTACGGCTCGGCGTGATCGACAGGTGGTGCGTGGCCAGCGGCAGCGAGCGGCGGTAGACCGTCTCCCTGATCCCGGCCAGCAGGTGCTCGTGGACCCGCGACAACGCGCCGCCGATGACGATGACCTCGGGGTTGAAGAAGTTGACCAGGCTGGCCAGCACCTCGCCGATGAGCCGGCCCGCCTCCCTGACCAGGCGCAGCGCCTGGGTGTTGCCCGACTGTACGAGCGCCACCACGTCGGCGCCCGTCTCGGCCGCCAGGCCCAGCTCGGTCAGCCGCCGCGCGATGGCGGCCCCGCCGGCCACGGCCTCCAGGCAGGCGCTGTTGCCGCACCGGCAGCCGGCGTCGTCGTGACCGCTGACCCGGATGTGCCCGATGTCGCCCGCCGAGCCCTGGGCGCCCCTGTGCAGCTTGCCCTCGGCCATGATGCCGCAGCCGATGCCGGTGCCGACCTTGACGAACAGCAGGTGTCTGGTGTCGGCGAAGGCGCCGCGGTGCTCGCCCAGCGCCATCACGTTGACGTCGTTGTCCACCAGGACCTCGACGCCGTCGAAGTACTCGGGGACGGGGTAGTCGTTCCAGCCGGGCATGATCGGCGGGTTGTTCGGCCGGCCCGTGGCGAACTCCACGGGGCCCGGCACGCCGATCCCGAGGGCACGCAGCGCCGTACGGGGCCGTCCCACCTGGCCCAGCAGCCGGTCGAGCCGCTCGTCCACGTGGGCGAGCACCTTCTCCGGCCCGTCGCCGATCAGCAGCGAGTCCTCGCACTCGCCCAGCACGTTGCCCGAGATGTCCATGAGCGCGACGCGGCAGTGCGTGGCGCCCAGGTCCACGCCCGCGAAGGCGTGCTCCTCGGTGTGCAGGCGGAGCTGGCGCGGCGGCCGGCCGCCGGTGGACTCGCCGCTCTCGGTCTCCTCGACCAGGCCACGTTCGATCAACGCGTCCACGCGCTGGGAGATCGTGGACCTGGCCAGGCCGGTGAGCCTGGCCAGATCGGAGCGGGTCGTCGCGGAGCCCGCACTGATCAGCGTCAGCACGTCACCGGCGGAGCCCGGCTGGGGGGTCATGCCGCGACAATAAGATCACCGATGCGGCAAATCAAGAGTGAGTATCGACCAAACTCCGCCAACTTCCGCCGAAGATCGAACAAAGGCCCCACTTTCCCGACATTTCGGTACTTGGCCGTACAAACGAGAGCGCCGGCCTCCACTCATCGGAGACCGGCGCGCACGGCGGAATCCGGCTAGAGCATCGCCTTCATCGAGTCGGCGGCGGTCAGCACGTAGGGCTGCTCGGCCATCACCGACTCCCAGTTGTCCGCGATCGCCTCTGGCGTGAGGTCGTCGGTGCGCCAGCCGGGACCCTCGGCCACGAACACGCGCGCCACCCGGCCGCCCCCGACGGAGAAGACCTCCCCGGTGGTCTCGCACGACTCGTGCACGAGGTAGGCGACCAGCGCGCTGACCCGCTCGGAGGTGAACTTGGCCTCGAACTCGGCGGGCAGCAGCGCCTCGGTCATCCGCGTCCAGGCGATGGGCGCGATCGCGTTGGCCCTGATCCCGTTGCGCGCGCCCTCGATCCCGATCGTCTTGGTCAGGCCGACCAGGCCCATCTTGGCGGTGGAGTAGTTGGCCTGGCCGAAGTTGCCGAACAGGCCGGCCGGGCTGGAGGTGTTGACGACGCGCCCGTAGCCGGCCGCCTTCATCAGCGGGTACGCGGCGCGGCTGACCAGGTACGAGCCGCGTACGTGCACGGCCAGCACCTGGTCGAACTCCTCCGGCGTCATCTTCCCGAACGACTTGTCCCGCAGGATGCCCGCGTTGTTGACGACGATGTCGACCTGGCCGAACGCGTCCACGGCCGCCTGCACGATGGCCTCGGCGCCCTCGGGCGTGGCGACGTTGTCGGCGCTGGCCACGGCCTGGCCGCCGTTCTGCCGGATGAGTTCGGCCACCTCGGCGGCGGGCCCCGCCGAGGCCCCCGTGCCGTCGAGCGCGCCCCCGAGGTCGTTGACGACGACCTTGGCGCCCCGCTCGGCCAGCAGGAGCGCGTGCGACCTGCCGAGGCCGTGCCCAGCCCCTGTGATGATCGCGACCCTGTCATCGAACCGAAGCATCGAACCTCCCGCGCAGGAGAACAAGATTCTAGTGAGGCTACGATAACCGCCTCAGGGCACCCGCCACAGGTCCGGCTCGCCCGCTTCCCTGACCACCCGCCCCTTGGCGGCCAGCCAGACCAGGTGGGCCAGCGTCTCGTTGTTGGCCGAGCGCCGCATGAACGGCGGAATCGTCTCCCAGGGCCGCGACCACGTCAGCCGGGTGGCCACCTCCCAGCACGCGGCCCCGCCCAGCTCGCCCACGACCCGCTCGATCTCGGCCAGCCGGTCGTCGTGGTGCGCCAGCACGGCGTCCACCCGCTCGGTCAGCTCCAGGAACCGGAACTCGTGCGCCGGCAGCACCTCATCGACCTCCAGCTTGCGCACGGCGGCCAGCGAGTCGAGGTAGTCGGCCAGCGGGTTCGGCCCCGACTGCGGATGCACGGCCACGATGGGCGTGATCTTCGCCAGCACGTGGTCACCCGAGAAGAGCACCTTGCGCCCCGGAGAGACGAAGCACAGGTGACCCGGCGAGTGGCCGGGCGTCCAGATGGCCCGCAGGTCCCAGCCCGGCAGGTCGAGGTCGTCGCCGTCCTCGATCAGCCGGTCCGGCTTGGCCATCGAGACCATGTGCCTGATCATCATGGAGGCGCCGGCCAGCTCGTCCAGCGTCAGCGCCGGGACGCCGCAGCGGACCAGCAGCGCGCGCTCCCGTTCGGCCAGGGAGTCGATGGCCTCCTCGTCGTAACGCTCGCGCACCAGGCGGGCGTCGGCCGGGTGCAGCGCGATCCAGGCGCCCGAGTTCTCCCTGACCCGCCCGGCCAGGCCGTAGTGGTCGGGGTGGATGTGGGTGACGAGCACCCCCTTGACGTCGGTGATCGCGTAGCCGGCCACGCCCAGGCCCGCGACCAGCGCGTCGTACGCCTCGTCGGTGTTCCAACCGGCGTCGATGATCACCACGCCGTCGGACTTCAGCTCCAGGGCGTAGACCAGCACATATCTGAGCGGATTTATCGGGATCGGCACCGGGATGGACCACACTCCCGGGCGTACCCGCTCGACTTCGGGGAACGTCCCGCCGACCCACGCCTCTCGTTGTGCCACGTTCGAGGGGGTCACTGCAAATTTCGCCACATGCCCGAATATAGTTCTGTGTCCGAATCGTGTTCTACTGGGGTCATGAAGCCGCGCCGCGAGCTCACCGAAGATGGCCGCTTCGTCCGGCAGCAGAACCGCTTCACCGACCGGCTCGGCCCGCCGGAACCCGGCCGGTACCGGGTCTACGCCTCCTACGCCTGCCCGTGGGCGCAGCGCGTGCTGATCGTCCGCAAGCTCCTCGGCCTGGAGGACCTGCTGGACGTCACGATCGTCGATCCCATCCGCGACGAGAAGGGCTGGCGGATGCCCGGCGGCGACCCGGAGTACCTGTCGGAGCTCTACCACGCCACCGACCCCGACTACGTCGGCCGTTACACCGTCCCGTGCGTCTGGGACACCAGGGACGAGCGGATCGTCACCAACGACTTCCCCCAGATCACCCTCGACCTGGAGATGTCGTGGGGCACCTCACCCAACCTCTATCCGCAGCGCCTGCGCCCGGACATCGACATCATGAACGACCGCCTCTACCACGGCCTCAACAACGCGGTCTACGAGGCCGGCTTCTCCCGTGACCAGCAGGTCTACGAGGAGGCGGTGGCGCGCGTGTTCACCACCCTCGACCTCCTGGAGGTGCGCCTGGCCGAGTCGGAGTTCCTCTTCGACACGCTCACCGACAGCGACGTGCGCCTCTACACGACCCTGGCCAGGTTCGACTCGGTGTACTACGCGCACTTCAAGTGCTCGGTGCGGCGGCTGGCCGACTATCCGGCGCTGTGGGCGTACGCGCGCAGGTTGTACGCCATCCCAGCGTTCGTCGAGACCACCGATTTCGACCAGATCAAGCGTCACTACTACATCACCCAGACCCACATCAACCCGAGCCGGATCGTGCCGGTAGGGCCCGAGCTGGACTGGAGCCTGTAGGCGCCGGCATCCGGACGAACAGCAGCGCCGAGGCGAGCATCACCACGGCGGCGGCGCCCCAGGCCATGCCGAGGCCCGCCTGGGCGGCCAGGGAGCCGAGCGTGAGATTGGCCACGATGCCGCCGGACTGCAACGACAACGAACTCGTCGAGGTGACCGTGGTGCGTTCGGCGGCGGTGACCGCCTTGTGGGTCAGCTCCAGGCACAACACGCCCGTCACCGCCAGGCCGACGAAGAGCGTGACGTAGGCGAGCCCGGCGCTCAGCAGCCCCGGCGGGCCGTCCAGCCCCGCCGTCGCGGCCAGCGCCCCGACGGAGAGCGCGGTCAGCGCCGTACCCGCGATCGCTCCCCTGGCCGACCCGCCCGCCAGGCGCGCGGCGCGGGGCGCGAGCGTGCTGCCCGTCGCGCTGCCCGCGAACCCGAGCGCGGCCACCACGGCGTAGGCGAGGCTGCCCTCCTCCGCCGTCCCCGCGAGCTCGGCCAGGCGGCCCGGCGTGAGCAACTCGATGGAGATCAGCACCATGCCCGACGCGGCGGCGGCGAGCATGAGCCTGCGCAGCACGGCCCCGCCGAGAGCCAGCCGCACGCCGCCCATCACGGTGGCGGGCACCTCACGCAGCACGCCTGCGAGCGAGCGGCGTTCGTGGGCCGGCTCCGGCAGCGCGAACACCACCACGACCAGCAGGACCACCGCCGCCATCGCGCCCGCCAGGGACGGCGCGGCCAGCGGGAAGATCAGCGAAGCGGGCGCCAGCAGCGGCAGCGCGCCGCCCGCCAGCACTCCGACGCACAGGGCCACCGACTCCATCGCGCCGCCCCTGGCCAGGCCCGGCTTGAGGTCGGCGTCGGGACCCTCGATGCCGTGCAGCGTGTCGACGTACCAGGAGGTGGCGGGGCCGCTGGACAGCGCTCTGGCGACGCCCTTGAACACGCCGCTCAGCAGGAACATCCAGAACGTGGTGGACACGCTCATCAGCGCCAGCCCCGCCACCGTGAACGCGGCCGAGGCGGCCAGCACCACGCGCCGCCCCACGACGTCTGCCAGCCCGCCGGTGGGCAGTTCCAGGCTGACGGTCACGACCGAGAACACGGTCACCACCAGCCCGACCTGGGCCAGGCCGAGGCCCCGCTCGGTCATCAGCAGGACCATGGTCGCCATCATGGTCCCCGGCGGCAGCCAGGTCAGGAAGTTGACGAGCATGTAGCGCCGTAAGGCCGAACGCGCGGTCACGGCTCCTCCTTCGGTGCGCGGGGGAAGGCCCCCAGCCAGACTCGGACCTGCTCGGCGTCGGGGGCGCCCGCATGGCGCTCGACCAGCTCACGCAGCAGTTCCTCGCTACGCGCCGCGAACTCCTTCAGCCCGGCGGGCGGCAGCACGGCTATGTGGTCGCTCATGCCGGCCGCCTCCACCCACTCGGGCGACCACTCTGCCTCGTCGAACTCCTGCACGAACCGCCCGAGAACCTCCGCCTGCCACAGCCGCATGACCTTGACGGCCTCGCGCCCCTCGGGCGTCCCGGACAACTCCCGGCTGTTCCACGAGGTGTAGCGGTGCCGGGCCCGCCAGCGGCGCTCGCGGCCGTCGCGCCGGTCGGGGTCCTCCTCGATGAAGCCGTACTTGAACAGCTCCCGCAGGTGGTAGCTGGTCGAGCCGGAGCTCTCGCCCAGCCTGCGGCCCAGCTCGCTCGCGGTGGCCGGGCCGTCCGCGCGCAGCAGGCCGAGCATGCGGGCCCGGAGCGGATGGGTGACCGCCTTGAGCACCTGCGGGTCACTGATCTTGTACTGCTCCTCCATACGACCGACGATAGACCGCAAAGACAATTTTGCAAAGGGAATTTTGCGGTCTGCCGATCCCTAAACTGTGGGGATGCTTGACGACATCTGGGTGGACGACTCCGTCCTCGCGCTGCGACCCGACTTCGCGGTGCTCATCATGACCGCGCACGGCCTGACCAACGGGCCCACCGACGACCGGTCCAGGGCCTGGCTGGAGGCCGCCTCGGCGACGGAGGTGCAGACCGGCAAGATCGACGCCTGGAAGGAGGCCTACCGCGCGTTCGGGGCCAAGCCGCAGCGCACCAGGCCCTCGGTCGACGCCCTCACCCGGCGGATGCCGCTGCCGGAGATCAACCGGGTCGTGGACGCGTACAACTCGATCAGCGTCAAGCACATGCTGCCCATCGGCGGCGAGGACCTCGACCACTACTCGGGGCCGGCCCGGCTGGTACGGGCGGGCGGGGACGAGGCGTCGGAGGAGGCGCTCGGGCAGCCGGAGTCCGGCGAGGTGATCTGGCGCGACGACATCGGCGTCACCTGCAGGCGATGGAACTGGCGCCAGGTGGTGCGCACCCGCCTCACCGAGGAGACCACCAACGCGATCTTCCTCCTGGAGCGCCTGGAGCCCATGTCGCTGGAGGAGCTCAAGCAGGCGGGCGAGGAACTGGCGGACCTTCTGTCCGAGTTGTCCCCTCAGGTGCGGATCGCGAGCAGGTTGATCTCCGGAGGGAAATAAACCTCATGTCGAGGTGTTGATACCAAAGAGTAATAATTGCTGCACCACCCGGATTGACTAGGCGGGCGTGACCTCTTTGCGCGGTCCTGAGAGGATCGTTCGAGGCGGCACGGGCTCTGCGGCGCGCGCTGCCAGTCCGGGCGAGTAGCCTTGGACAGGTTCTCTAACATCAACGCCGATCTGCGGAAGAGGGCGATTTCCGCCGTGTCGTCTGAGTCGTCGCGGACAAACCCGCTGGCAAGCTTTGGTCAGAACGAGTGGCTTGTCGACGAGCTGTACCAGAAGTACCTCCAGGATCCTGAGTCTGTTGACAAGGCCTGGTGGAACTTCTTCGCTGACTACAACCCTGATTACGGACCGGGTCGAACCCCGGTCAGGGAGGCGGCGAACGGCACAGTGACTGCCCCCGCTCCTCCCCAGGCACCCAAGGCGGCGCCACCCAAGGCGCCGCCTGCCGCCGAGAAGCCGAAGCAGCCTGCCGCTCCGGTGCCCAAGGGCGCCGAAGAGATCAAGCTGCGCGGCGCGGCCGCACGTACTGCCGCCAACATGGACCTGTCGCTGACGGTCCCGACGGCGACCAGTGTGCGTGCCATCCCGGCCAAGCTGCTCATCGACAACCGCATTGTGATCAACAATCACCTCAAGCGGGGTCGCGGCGGCAAGATCTCCTTCACGCACCTGATCGGTTTCGCGATCGTCAAGGCGCTGCGGGCCATGCCGGAGATGAACTACTCCTACACCGAGGTCGACGGCAAGCCGACCCTGGTCAAGCCCGAGCACGTGGGCTTCGGCCTGGCGATCGACGTGCAGAAGAGCAACGGCGAGCGCCAGCTCCTCGTGCCCTCGATCAAGGGCGCGGAGGAGATGGACTTCCGGCAGTTCTGGATCGCCTACGAGGAGGTCGTGCGCAAGGCCCGCGCGGGCAAGCTCGGCGTCGACGACTTCTCCGGCACCACCATCTCGCTGACCAACCCCGGCACCATCGGGACCGTGCACTCCGTGCCGCGCCTGATGCCCGGCCAGGGCACGATCATCGGCGTCGGCGCGATGGAATACCCGGCCGAATACCAGGGCGCCTCCCCCGACACTCTGTCGCGGCTGGCCGTCTCCAAGGTCATGACGCTGACCAGCACCTACGACCACCGGATCATCCAGGGTGCCCAGTCGGGCGACTTCCTGCGCCAGATCCACCGGTTGCTGCTCGGTGAGGACGGCTTCTACGACGAGATCTTCGAGGCGCTGCGGATTCCGTACGAGCCGGTCCGCTGGGTCCAGGACATCTCGGCCTCCCACGACGACGACGTGGCCAAGTCGGCTCGGGTGATCGAGCTGATCCACGCCTACCGCGTGCGCGGCCACCTGATGGCCGAGACCGACCCGCTCGAGTACAAGCAGCGCAAGCACCCCGACCTCGACATCCAGTCGCACGGCCTGACGCTGTGGGACCTGGAGCGCGAGTTCGCGACCGGTGGGTTCGGCGGTCGCGCGCTGATGAAGCTGCGCGACATCCTGGGCGTGCTGCGCGACTCCTACTGCCGCACCGTCGGCATCGAGTACATGCACATCCAGAACCCCGAGGAGCGGGCCTGGATCCAAGCGCGGGTGGAGAAGCCGCACAAGTCGCCCGAGCGCGACGAGCAGCTCAACACCCTGTCGCGGCTCAACACCGCCGAGGCGTTCGAGACGTTCCTGCAGACCAAGTTCGTCGGGCAGAAGCGCTTCTCGCTGGAGGGCGGCGAGTCCCTGATCCCGCTGCTCGACTCGGTGATCAGCGACGCCGCCGACGAGGACCTCGACGAGGTCGTCATCGGCATGGCCCACCGCGGCCGGCTCAACGTGCTGGCCAACATCGTGGGCAAGTCCTACGCGCAGATCTTCGGCGAGTTCGAGGGCAACATCGACCCGCGCACGGCGCACGGCTCGGGCGACGTGAAGTACCACCTCGGCGCCAGCGGCGTGTTCACCGCGCCGAGCGGCAAGACCATCACCGCCTCCGTGGTCGCCAACCCCTCCCACCTGGAGGCGGTCGACCCGGTCCTGGAGGGCGTCGTACGCGCCAAGCAGGACCTCCTGGAGCGCGGCGAGGAGGGCTTCACGGTCCTGCCCGTCCTCATCCACGGCGACGCGGCCTTCGCCGGCCAGGGCGTCGTGGCCGAGACGCTCAACCTGTCGCAGCTGCGCGGCTACCGTACCGGTGGCACCGTGCACGTGGTGGTCAACAACCAGGTCGGCTTCACGACCTCGCCCGCCTCCTCCCGCTCCTCGGTCTACGCGACCGACGTGGCGCGGATGATCCAGGCGCCGATCTTCCACGTCAACGGCGACGACCCCGAGGCCGTGGTACGCGTGGGCGAACTGGCCTACGAGTACCGCCAGGCGTTCCGCAAGGACGTCGTCATCGACCTCATCTGCTACCGCCGCCGCGGCCACAACGAGGGCGACAACCCCGCCTTCACCCAGCCGCTGATGTACGACCTGATCGACGCCAAGCGCTCCACCCGCAAGCTCTACACCGAGGCGCTGATCGGCCGGGGCGACATCACGGTGGAGGAGGCCGAGCAGGCGCTGCGCGACTACCAGGCCAAGCTGGAGCAGGCGTTCACCGAGACCAGGGAGGCGGCCAAGAAGCCGCAGGAGGCGGCCGCCATGCGGGTGCCCCCGACCGAGGTCGTCAAGTGGTCGCACGAGGACACGCCGACCGCGATCAGCGACGAGACGCTCAAGCGCATCGTCGACACCCAGCTCAACCTGCCCGAGGGCTTCACGCCGCACCCACGCCTGGCGCCGGTGCTGCAGCGCCGCGGTCAGTCGGTCGAGCAGGACGCGATCGACTGGGCGATGGGTGAGACGCTGGCGTTCGGCTCGCTGCTCATGGACGGCCACCCGGTGCGGCTGGTCGGCCAGGACTCGCGGCGCGGCACGTTCACCCAGCGCCACGCCGTCCTGGTGGACCGGATGACCGGCGCCGACCACACGCCGCTCAAGACCTTCAACCAGGGCACCACGAAGTTCTACGTCTACGACTCGCTGCTCAGCGAGTTCGCGGCGCTCGGCTTCGAGTACGGCTACAGCGTCGTCAGGCCCGACGCCCTGGTCTGCTGGGAGGCGCAGTTCGGCGACTTCGTCAACGGCGCCCAGACGATCATCGACGAGTTCCTCTCGTCGGGCGAGCAGAAGTGGGGCCAGAAGTCCTCCGTCGTGCTGCTGCTGCCGCACGGCTACGAGGGCCAGGGCCCCGACCACTCCTCGGCCCGCATCGAGCGGTTCCTGCAGGTCTGCGCGCTGGACAACATGACGGTCGCGCAGCCCACCACTCCGGCCAACTACTTCCACCTGCTGCGCTGGCAGGTGGAGTCGGAGCGGCACAGGCCGCTGGTGGTCTTCACGCCCAAGTCGCTGCTGCGCCACAAGGCGGCCACCTCGAAGGCTTCCGACTTCACCTCGGGCGCCTTCCAGCCGGTGATCGGCGACACGGGCGCCGACGCGGCCAAGGTCACCAAGGCGGTGCTCACCTCCGGCAGGCTCTACTACGACCTGGCGGCGTACCGCGACAAGAACGGCCGCGACGACGTCGCAATCGTCCGGCTCGAGCGGCTCTACCCGTTCCCGTCCGAGGAACTGGCCACCGAGCTGGGGCGTTTCGGCGACAAGATCGAGCTGATCTGGGCGCAGGACGAGCCGGCCAACATGGGGCCGTGGCCGTACCTGACGCTCAAGCTGGCCGAGGACCCGCAGACGCTGGGGGGCCGGGCGCTGCGGCGGGTGTCGCGCACGCCGAACAGCTCGCCGGCGACCGGGTCGCACAACTCGCATGACACGGAGCTCGAGGAGATCCTTCACCAGATCTTCGGCTGAGCCGTCCGTTAGGTGAGCCCCCGGCCCTCGCTTGGCCGGGGGCTCACTGCTGTCCGAGCAGGCTAAAGTCGGGGCGGGCGAGGCGCGCCTCAGTTGATGAATGGAGAACGATGTACTTCACCGATCGGGGGATCGAAGAGCTGGTCGAACGTCGCGGCCAGGAGGAGGTCAGCCTGCTGTGGCTGGGCGAGCGACTGCGCGAGTTCGTCGACCTCAACCCCGAGTTCGAGACGCCCGTGGAACGACTGGCGACGTGGCTGGCCCGCCTGGACGACGACGAGGACGACTAACACCCCCACCACACAGGTGCCTCACCTCCGCCCCGGACCTACACACCCCGGACCAACGGGTCCCGCCCCCCGGACCTCCACACCGCGAATCAGCGGGTCCCGCCCCCGGGGCCGCCGCGCCCCGGACCAGGGGGGTTCGCCCTCGTGCCGCCGCACCGCGAACCAGGGGGTCCCTCCCCCGGGCCGCCGCCCCTCGGACACCCACACTCCTCACCCCGCGCCACCCACACCGCCGCGCCCCGGCCCAACGGGTCCCGCCTCCGGTCCTCCGCACCGCGAACCAACGGGTCCCACTCCGGGCCTCCGCACCCCGGACACCCGCGCCCCCACGCGGCCGTGCTACGGGCTGCCGCAGCCCTGCGCGCGGCTCTTCGGAAAGGCCGTATTCTCGAATAACGCGATACATCTTGAGTTCTGGCCGAACGCGACATATCGTGATTCATGGAGGCAACGTGTCGCCAGAAAGGGCGGGGCAACATGCAGCAGTGGACGATCGATGAGCCCGAGCAACTGACGTTCGGCGAAGTGGACGCGCTCGACGTACGCATCGTGGCCGGCCGCCTGGACGTGCTGGCCAGCGACGGCCCGCCCACCCTGGAGGTCGCCGAGATCGACTCGGCCTCACCACTCCTGGTGACCTACGACGAGGCGACCAGGGAACTCACCGTCGCCTACCGCGACCTCACCTGGGACGGCCTGCTCGGCTGGCTGCGCCGCGACCGGCGCAGGACCGTGCTCTCCCTCACCGTGCCCAAGACCTGCAAGGTCAAGGCAGGAGTGGTGTCCGCCCCCGCCGTGGTGGCCGGGTTCGAGCGGACGACGGACGTCAAGAGCGTCTCCGCCGACATCGTCCTGGACGGCGTCAGCGGCGACGTGTCCGCCAACACCGTCTCCGGAGCCGTCGAGAGCCGGGCGATGGACGGCGACCTGTCGTTCGTCAGCGTGTCGGGCGACCTGACCGTGGCCGACGGCACACCACGCCGCCTGAAAGCCAAAACCGTCTCGGGCCGCATCACGGCGGATCTCACCCTGCGACCCACCGGCCATGTGACGCTCAACAGCGTTTCCGGTGACATCCTGGTCAGACTGCCGGAGAACGTGGAGACGGACGTCAGCGTCAGATCCACCTCTGGCAGGCTGGTCAGCGCATTCGAGGAACTGTCCAACACAAGCAACCCCGGCGCCAAGGCGATGTCGGGGCGGCTGGGTGGCGGCATGGCGTCCCTGGCGGCCATCACGGTCTCCGGTGAGGTCACGCTGCTCAAGGGGGAGAAGCAATGAGCCCTGTCTTCGGTCACGGCCGGCTCCGGCTGTACCTGCTCAAGCTGCTGGAAGAGAGCCCGCGTCATGGCTATGAGGTCATCCGGCTGCTTCAGGATCGTTTCCTCGGCGTCTACTCGCCCTCTCCCGGCACCATCTATCCGCGCCTGGCCCGCCTGGAGGAGGAGGGTCTGGTCACGCACGAGGTGATCGACGGCAAAAAGGTGTTCTCCATCACCGACAAGGGCCGCGAGGAGCTGAACGACCGGCTCGACGAACTCGACGACCTGGAGCAGGAGATCTCCGCCTCGGTACGCGACATCGCCCGCGAGGTCAAGGAGGACGTGCGCGACACGGTCAAGTCGCTGCGCGACGAGCTGACGCGGATGGCCAAGGACGTACGCACGGGGGCGGCCGAGGACACCCGACGCATTCGGGACGATCAGAAGGAAGACCTCAAGCGGCTGCGGGACCAGCAGAAGCGGCAGTGGATGGAGCACGCCCACCACTGGCAGGACGAGGGTGAGCGGCTCGGTAACGAGTGGCGCCGGATCTGGTCGGAGATGTGGAGCACGCTCGGTGGCGCACCGCCCAAGCGAGCCGACCTCGACGCCGAACTGGGCGAACTCCTCGCCGACTTCGTCGGAAAGGCCCGCGAGGAGGCATCGGAGGCCAGGCTGACCCCCGAGAAGGTGGCCGACCTGCGTACGGCGCTCGCCGAGACCAGCACCCGCATCCGCGACATCCTCGAACGCTGACCCCGACCACCCGAAGGAACTTTACAACGGAGCCCCCTCGCCCAACTCACCCGAACGGGCGGCGGGCACCCTCGCCCCACCTACGCGACGCGAACAGCCGGACAGGCACCCCCCACCTACGCAACGAAAAAGAGCAGACAGGCGGACAGCCACCCCCACCTGGGCAACGCGAAAGGCGGACAGGCGCCACCGTCTACGCGAGTGGCCGGAAACAGCCTCATCTCGCCTTCACCCCCCAACGGGTGGAAAGCAGCCTCATCCCGCCCGTGCGGCGCGGGCGGGCTGCCGATCCATCCGGTGCGAGCCACGTGCGGCCTTACGGGCGTGATAGGCGATGGGCATGTACCGCAGGCGTTCGGGCAGGCGCGGCGTCAGCACCGCCACCGCGTGCCCAAGGTGCCGCAACCGCCGCTCCTCCCGGGCCGTCCAGCGCAGGCCCAGCTTCCTGCGTACGGCGGAGGGCAGGGTGCCGACGGTGACGAAGTAGTTGAACTCCCCCGCCCCGATACCCACCGGCGTCCACAACCGGCGCAGCGGGACGGGCAGCCGGGGCGGCGCGGGGGTGCCGCGCATGGCCGCCAGCACGTCGAGCGCGGTCGGATGCACCTCCAGCCGGTCGGCCACCATCCCGTCGAAGTACTTCCAGAAGCCGTCCAGGTCCTGGGGCATCTCCCGCTCGGGCACCCGCAGGATCGCGCCGAGCCGCCGCGACTCACCGTAGAGCCGCCGCTCCTGTTCGGGAGTGAACGGCGTGCCGAACCAACGGTTGAGCGCGATGAACCGCTCGAACAACGACAGGTGCACCCACGCCCACGCCTCCCCGCTCAGCGCGTGGTAGTGCCTGCCCTGCTCGTCCACCCCGCTGATCGGCTTGTGCAACTCCCTGAGCCGCCGCCCTTCCTCGGGGCCGTCCGCGCCGCCGTACACCCACTTCTGCACGGAGACGAGCGTGCGCTCCAGCCTCCCCCAAGGATCTTCCTTGTACGTGGAGTGCTCGGCGACCGCGGCACCGACGGCCGGGTGCATCGTCTGGAGAACCAGCGCGCTGCCCGCCACGAGCAGATTGCGGTATTCGCCGGCGGTGTCCCAGTGCATCGAACCTGGGCCGAAGGGCTCAATGTCCATCATGACGCCTCCTGGGTGATACAACCCAATTCCCCTTGTATCACCCAGGAGGCTCAGAAGTAACCCTTCACTTATCAGACCGTGAAGACGACCTTCCCGAAGATCTCCCCTGCGGCCATGGCGGCGAACCCGTCCCTCGCCTCGGTCAGCGGCAGCACCCGGTCGATCTCGGGCCGCAGCCCGGTCTGCTCAAGAAACACCGCCAGCCTGGCGAGCTGCTCCCGCGTCCCCATCGTCGAGCCGACCACGGAAAGCTGCAGGAAGAAGACCCTGTTCAGATCGGCAGGCGGAACCGCGCCGCTGGTGGCGCCCGAGACGACGACGCGCCCGCCGGGTTTGAGCGACTTGAGCGAGTGCCCCCAGGTCGCCTGGCCAACGGTCTCCATGACCGCGTCCACCCGCTCCGGCAGCCGCGCACCGGACTCGAAAACCTGGTCGGCGCCGAGCCGAAGGGCCCGCTCCCGCTTCTCCTCGGACCGGCTGGTGGCCCACATCCGGTACCCGGCCGCCCGGCCGAGCGCGATCAGCGCGGTGGCGACGCCACCGCCGGCCCCCTGCACCAGAACGGTCGAACCGGGCTGCACCCCGGCCTTGTCGAACAACATCCGGTACGCGGTCAGCCAGGCCGTCGGCAGGCAGGCGGCGTGCTGGAAGTCGAGCGCGGCGGGCTTGGGCACCAGGTTGCGGCGCGGCACGACCACGCGTTCGGCGAACGTGCCGTCGTGCACTTCGGACAGCAGTGTGCGCTTGGGATCGAGCGTCTCATCGACGCCGGTGCCGATCACGGCATGCACGATGACCTCGTTGCCATCCTCGTCCACTCCGGCGGCATCGCACCCGAGCACGATCGGCAGCCGGTCCGGCTTGAGGCCAACGCCCTTGAGCGACCACACGTCGTGGTGGTTGAGCGCGGCCGCCCGTACAGAGACAGTCGCCCACCCATCCGGCGCCTTCGGTTCGGGGTGCTCGCCGAGCGTCAGTCCGGCGAGCGGGTTGTCAGGATCGAGCTGTGTGGCGGTTACGGCGAACATGGCCGCACCCTACTTCAGGGCACCCCAGTTCCCCGAGATCACCGCCCTCCACTTCAACCCACCCCGCACACCCGAGAAGATCGCCCCCTCATCTCAAGCTGTCCCGCACACCCGAGACCACCGCCCCCTCGCCTCAGCCCGCCCGCACACCCCAGACCAGCACCCCCTCGCCTCAGCCCGCCCGCACACCCCAGACCAGCACCCCCTCGCCTCAGCCTGCCCGCACGCCCCAGACCAGAGCGCCCTCTACCTTCAACGCGACCCAACACCCAAGGCCGCCGTCCCTACTTCAACTTGACCCGGATACCCGAGACCGCCGTCTCTCGGAACTCCGGCGAGCCGGTGGCGGCCACCAGCACTCCGTCCCGGCACGCCGTCTCGACCGGCCGCCCGCGCCCCCCGATCGCCCCGGGTGGCCGCTGCTTGTTCGCGCAGTCCGGTGTGGGTACGAGCGCCACGATGTCCCTACCCCCACCCCCGAACCACAACTGCGGCCCGACCGGTTCGCCCTGCTCGGCCTCCCCCGGCTCGGCGAGACGCACCCCCGCCTCGGCCGTCAGCACCAGGTAGCCCTCCTTGGTCACCCGCCCCTTCAGGTTCTGCGCGAGAGCCACCCGCTGGTCGAAGGTCAGCCCTTCTCCCCGGTCGAACATCGCCAGCCGCCACGGCCCGAACGCGAACAGCAGCACCTGCCCGTACAACCCGCTGCCGGCCTGACGCGGCCACAGGCTCACGTTGGGCGCGTAGTTCCTGATCGGCTGGCCACCCCGGGTGACCTCGACCTCACCGCCGTAGGGCGCGACGAACTGCCGGAAATTCCCGGCGACCCAGCCCCCTCGATACGGCCGCGACCCCATCTCGTCGAGACCGAGCGCGGCCGGATAGCGCACCTCGGCCCGCACGCCATGCGGGAACACCACCTGCATGATCTCGTCGCCGCCCTTCTCCCTGACCGGCGCGTTGAGGATGTTGGGCGGGTTGTCGATCGTGGTCAGGGACCGGATGGGTGAGGGGTCCGATCCGGCGGAAGGCGGCCTGGGTTCGGGATCCCGGCTGAGGATCAGGCTGACAACAGGGACCAGCAGGAGCGCCAGGACCACCACCAGCCAGATCCACCGGCGACGGCCGCGCTCGCCTGCCTCGATGACGTCGAACTGGTCAGCCACGACGTTCCTAGCCGAGTCGTTTCGGCTTGCGCCCTTAGGCTTTCAGTTCAGTTGAGGGGCGACCGCCAGCGCAAGCCCTGGAATCTGGCGAAATCCTGATCGCAGGTCACGAATTCACAACCGTGCTCGATGGCCAGGGCGGCGAGGTAGGCGTCGGGGATGAGCTTTCTTCGCGCGTTCGTCTCCCTGCACAACCTGGTGAAGATTTCCCAGTGACGCTCGCCGGGATCGACGATGATGGCGTGCGGCTGGTTTCTGACCTGGCCGGCGAAGGTGAGGATCCGGTCCAGCGAGGGCGGATTCACGTGTAGGGCCTCGACGCTCAGCACCCTGACGAGGCCGTTGATGACGTAGTCGGAGACCGCGTAGGCGGCATCGCCGTTGACCATCTCATCGACCAACTTGAAGCAGGGGATGTGGTGGGGAGCCTCGGTGCGAAAGGCGTTGACGAGGATGTTGATGTCATTGAGCAGCATCGGCCTGCACCCTCAAGAGGGTCTCGATGTCTTCCTGCTCGAACAGGTTGTGGATGAATTCCGGCGTGAGTTCGATCCCCGGCTTGAGCTGGCTGTCGCTGGTGATCAGCTCCACGCGGGGCCGCTCGGCCACCTCCGTGGAGCGGTTGAGAAGTTGTCGCAAAGCGTCCTCCATGACCGAGTTGAAAGTACGTCCGTTCTTGGCTGCGTACGCCTTCGCCTCGTTGAGGAGAGCCTCGTCGATGCGCACTGTCGTCCTCCGCATGACTCCAGCGTCCGCCGCAGACATCTAAATGTCAACACCGGATAGTAGTCGGACGGTCACAGTCTTTGCATGATTATGGCCTTACCACGAGGTCACATTGACCTTTCCGTCAGAAACGACCCGCACCGACCGCCCCACCATCTCCGCCGACTCCGCCTCGGCCAGCAACGACTCGTCCTCCACCACCGCATAGGCCCGTCCCCCGGGCACGTCCACCACGGCGAACCCCTTCTCGAACTCGCCCTCCCGCCCATGCGCCACCGTGTACCCGGCCACCACCCCTTCCCCCTCGAAGGCCCCCACGACCGGCACCTCACGGGCCACGTGCACCGGCCCCGCATCCCCCAGCCGCCCGCCGGGCTCGCTCGACCACACCGCGTAGGTGTGCTTGGTCAGATGCATCCCCACCCCGGTGACCAGCCCGTGCCCCGACTGCGCCCGCAGCAGCCCCGCCATCGTGGCCGTCGAGTGCAGGACGTAGTCGCTGGCCGGCCCGCCCGCGTACGGCAGCCCGCCGGTGACCGTGAGCCCGCGCGGGTCCAGCGGGTCGAGCCCGATCGCGTCGCACGCCTGCCGCAGCGCGATCGCGAAGCAGCTGTACAGGTCCAGCGCGTGCATGTCGCCCAGCCCCAGCCCCGCCCGTTCGAAGGCGGCCCGCGCGGCGGCGGCGATGGCCGGGGACGAGCCGAGCGAGGGCCGCGCCGCCACCTCCCAGGTGTCCTCCGCGTACGCCCATCCGCGCAGGTACACCCGCCGCTCCCGGGGCACCCCCAGCCGGTCGGCCAGCTCCGAGCAGGCCAGGATGACGGCCGCCGCCTGGTCCACCTCCAGCACCGCCACCGTGCCCGAGGTGTAGGGCCAGCCGACGAAGCGGTCGCCGTCGGCGAGTTCGGCGGGGGTGCGCGCGGTCCTGCGCCAGGCGTACGGGTTCGCCGCCGCCACCTCCGTCATCGGCGCCATGATCAGGGCCCGCTCGCGCATCTCCCCCTCGATCGTGACCCCGGCCGCCGCCCGCCGCGCCGTCTCCATGATCGGATAGGTGTGCACCGGCAGGAACAACCCGTGCGCGAGCGCGGCCGGATGCGGCGGGCGCTCCCAGCCGTACGGGGGCTTGGGGTCGGCGGCGTGACTCCACGGCACGTGCTCGCCCGCCTTCCTGTACGCCCTGCGCGTGGCCAGCGCCTCGGCCCCGACGACCAGCGCCGAGTCCAGTTCCCCCGCCGCGATGGCGGCCGCCGCCGCGCCGATGAGCAGTTGCGGAGCCGTACCGCCGACCTTGGAGTAGACCCGGTGGCGGGGGGCGGCGCCGAGGCGTTCCGCGAGGCGGCCGACCGGCGAGTCGTACTGCCAGGAGTCGGTGTAGACGACCTGGATCGAGTCGAGCCGCCCGGCGGGCAGGCGGGCGTCGGCGGCGGCCTCGCGGGCGACGGACTCCCACAGGTCGAGCGGTTCCGGACCGGGCTGCTCACGAACGGTGCGCTGCGCGATGCCAATGAGGCAGGGGGTGCGTGGATCCATGAACACAGCCAACCAGAACATCGCTCGGTTGTTAAGGAGTGGCGTTTGATAATTGGCGTTACCGCTGTGGCCAGAGAAAATTCAACCCGGCCACCACCTGCGCAGATGCCGACCAGGAATACATGCGAATTCGCTATTTCTATAACGGAATGGAACCGGCTCATGCCTTTTAACGTCGTTTCCTGGTCGCCGGATCGCGCTCTTCATTAACGTTCCGAACGTTTTCCTGGCCCATCCGGGGCGCAGTACCCCGCTCTGGGCCGCCGAAAGCTGAGAGGAGCACCATGTATTCCCGAGCAAGGCGCATCGCGATCCCCCTCGCCGGCCTGGTGGCCATCGGTCTGGCGACAGGAATGATCAGCGTTGTCACGGCCAGTGCGACCACCCTCCCGTCCGACGTCATCTCCAAGAACTCCGGCACCCCCGCCGAGCAGGCCATCCAGTTCTGGACGCCGGACCGCATCAAGGCCGCCACCGACTACGACGACGGCGTCGACCTGTCCTCCAAGGGGGTCAAGGGCAGCAACGACACCCCCGACGGACCGGCCGGGTCCGTCCCGCCGATCGGCGCGGAGAAGACGAAGTCCAAGAAGAGCAAGCACGTCAACCTGCCCAACACCGTCGGCCGCGTCTTCTTCACGCTGCCGAGGGCCGACTGGCGCGATCCGGAGAACTGGCGGTACTGCTCGGCCAGTTCGGTGCAGAGCAAGTACCGCAACCTCGTGGCGACCTCCGCCCACTGCGTGTACGACACCAAGAAGAACACCTTCTACGACAACTGGATCTTCATCCCGTCGTATTGGGACGGCGACAAGGTCTGGAACGGCAAGGCCCCCTACGGCATTTACGCCGCCAAGACCTTCAACGCGCACGACGACTTCGTGGTGAAGGAGGACTACGACTTCGACTACGCGTTCGTCAACGTCTTCAACGGCATCAAGGTCGACTGGGCGAAGCAGGACCGCCGCTGGAAGTGGACCGTCAAGAACGTCGGCCGGCTCGGCGACAACGTCGGCGGCCAGGGCTTCACCTGGAACCAGAAGACGAAGCTGAACGTGTTCTCCTTCGGCTACCCGGCCGGCGACCACCCCGACGGCGACACCCCGTACACCGGTCGCACGATGAAGTTCTGCTACGGCAAGACCAAGCCGATGCCCGAGGCCCGCAAGTACAACCTGCAGGAGCACATCGGCTTCAAGTGCTCCTTCACCGACGGCGCGAGCGGTGGGCCCTTCCTGCACAACTACAAGAGCTCATCGCGCACCGGCTACCTCGTCGGCGTCAACAGCGTCGCGTGGGACACCGACGGCAACGACCGTTACGACCACATCTCCTCGCCCTACTTCAACACCGACACCTACAAGGTCTACAAGGCGGCGGCCAACCGCTGGACCGGCAACATGCGGTGATCAAGTTGGCACCCCAGGCCCCGGTTCCGAGAGGATCCGGGGCCACTCCTTGGGGGCGGAATGGAGGGCGGCGACGTGTCCTTCGCCACTGGAGCCGGGCGAATGCGGCCGACGAGTGTGTGCAATTCCGCCCATCCGAAGATCAACCGAACCCGGCCTGGACCTGCGGGAACGACCACATCTAATGATCATTTACGCGTATCGGAAGCGTTCGGCTGACGACATCCTTATAGTTCACGATGCACGCTTGATCTGGTAACGAATCTCTATCCAAGCTGCAATACCGTCTGTACATCTGGAAAAATCCACCCTTACGACCCCAAGAAAGGCATTTCATGATCCCCCGAGCCAGGCACTCCGTGGCCGCTGCCCTCAGCAGCGCGCTACTGATGCTGCCTGTCCTCACGGGGGCCTTCACCGGGGTCGCCCACGCCGCTCCCGCCGCCCGCACCACGACCGCGCCCGCCAGCAAGGTGCTGGACGTCCCGCTGGCCAAGACCGCCGCGGACGTCAAGCGGGTCGCCGAATACTGGCAGCCCGACCGCCTCAAGAAGGCGGACCTCTACACCCCCGCCACACCCGGCTCCTCGACGACCTCCTCGGCCACCGCCGCTGCCGCCGCCCCCGCCGCGTCCGTCGCCGCGATCAAGAAGTCGACCGCCGCGGCTGCCGTGCCGGCCCGGCTGCCGCGCAAGTCCACCGCCGCCAAGACCATGGGCAAGGTCTTCTTCCGGTTCGGGGACAAGGAGTACTGGTGCTCCGCCAGCTCGGTCGCGGCCAGAAACCGCAGCGTCGTGGCCACGGCCGGGCACTGCGCGTACGACTCCTACCAGGCCAGGGCCGCCGACTACTGGATCTTCGTGCCCAACCCCGGCCCCAACGGCGAGACGCCTGACGGCATCTACGTGGGCGCCTCGGTCAGCGTGCACGAGGACTGGTCGGGCAAGGCGGACTACGACTACGACTACGCGTTCGTGACCGTGCACCGCGGCTTCACCTGGGTCCCCAAGGACGGCGCCTACACCATGCGGGACGTCGGCCGGCTCCAGGACAACGTGGGCGGCCAGGGGCTCGAACTGAACAAGAAGCCGGGCACTTACACGGCGACCGCGTTCGGCTACCCCGCGGGGGCGCAGCCTGACGGGTCGCAGCCGTACAACGGCACCAAGAGGTACCAGTGCCAGGGCGGCACCCGCTACACCGTCGCCCCGAGCCGCGACCTGCAGAAGGGTGTCGAGCTGCAGCCCTGCGACTTCAGCGCGGGCGCCAGCGGCGGCCCGTGGATGGTCAACTGGGACGAGTCCCGCAGGCTCGGCAACCTGAACGGCGTCAACAGCCTGACCTGGAACCGGGACGCCAAGGGCCGCTATGACTCGGTGTCGGCGCCGTACTTCGACACCACCACCGGAGAGGTCTACCGCCGCGCCGCGGCGATCCCGACGCTCGTAAAAGTGATGTAAGTCACAGCGTCCGCCCGGCCACTGGGCGCGATCAGCCGGTTTCGCATCTCGGCAAGGTCACGGTCACGCTTTGGAACGTTGACACGATCCTCCGGCGACTCACACAGCCACAGTCAAACCTGTAGGTTCCGGGCTGTCCGTTTGCTGAGTTTGGGATGCGACAGGCACCCGCATATCAGCACGACCTGTCTTCTCCAAGGGCGGCGCCGACCCCGACGGCCGCCCGGCACCACCACGCCGACCGGCGAGACGGAAACCTCCGCGGTCTGCAACGCGGCCACGTGGGCCCGCTCGGCGAGCTGCACAAGTAAGCCCTACCAGGGGAAAGCGAGGGCCTCGGAACATCGGGGCCCTCGCCTTGGTATTTATGGGCCGCCCCCGGATGGTGGGGCCACGACCGACCCTCGCCCTCAGGACCGACGTGCGCGTCTCCGACCGCGTCGGCAGGGCGCCCTTGGCGGGGGCGGCAGAAGGCAGGGGCCTTGTCAGCCGGGCTGACAGGCGTAGCGGGCTTCCAAGGCCCGCGCGGCCTCGCCGTGCGGCCTGGGAGGGCCTGAAGAGCCTCAAGAGCCGTGGCGATTCTGGGGATCCGCTCTGACGACCGCGGCCCGACATGGCCGGCCTCCCGAGCGTCTGAAGCGAGCCCGAAGACCCTTCCCCGCGCCGCCGCGAAGCCCGCAAAACCGGGCGTTTCTGAACGTCCGAGGCACGAATCTCAAGATCACCTGTGAGAAATGAGCATCTTAGACGGGGCTGGCGTAAATCTGGTTCCTGTGATCTGAGTCACGATCAAGCGACCACAGAGCGTGACACTACCCTAACGGCACTTCAGTCCCACGAGTAACAACCCGTCCATACCCTGCAAAAACGTGATCCTCCGATCACAACGCGCGAATGTCTCTGACAGGTCACAGAAAGGTCACAGCGGTAAGGGCGTCTACCGGATATCCCAAAGCGGGTTTCACCTGCAGAGATCACCACGCTATGTTCCTTGCTATCCCTTTACTGACGCATGGGACGCAACATGCGTCCCACGACAGAGCAAGGAGCAGTTCCCTTGAAGCGCATCCTCATCCCCGCCGGTGGCGCCCTCCTGGCCACCGGTCTTCTGGCCGCCGGCCTCGCCGGTACGGCCTCCGCCGACAGCGACATCGCCAAGAAGGACCTGGCGACGAGCGCGGCGAACGCCAACGCCATTGCCGCGTTCTGGGCGGAGAACAACGGTGCGGCCCTGAAGGCTGCCACCCAGTCCGACATCTGGACGAAGGCTGACGTCTCCAAGCTCGAGACCAAGGGCGGCTACAGCTCGGACACCAAGCCGGGCTCGACTGCTCCGATCGGCGAGGAGAAGAAGACCACCTCCAAGACCCAGAACGTCAACCTGCCGAAGACCATCGGCAAGGTGTTCTTCGTCAACGGCAAGGGCGAGAAGAAGTGGTGCTCCGCCACTTCGATCCAGTCGCAGTACCGCAACCTGGTCGCCACGGCCGGTCACTGCGTGTACGACACTGGCGCCAACGCTGACGTCATGGACAAGTGGGTCTTCGTCCCCGGTTACTACCAGGGCAAGGCTCCTTGGGGCGTCTACGTCGGCAAGCAGGCCTTCACCCACTACGACTTCAACGTCTACGAGGACTACGACCGCGACTACGCGTTCGTGACCGTCTACAACGGCGTCAAGGTCGACGGTGGCGAGGGCAGCAAGAACGTCTCCAAGGCTGAGTGGGACAAGTACACCGGTCTCAAGGACGCCAAGGACGTTGAGATCAGCGCGGACGAGTTCCGCAAGGGCGTTCTCGACCCCACCTCCTCCGAGGCTTTCTGGATCCAGGAAGGCACCGCGGACGAGGCGACCGGCCCCGACTTCCCGGGCGCCCAGCTCGGCAAGGTCGAGGTCCGCAAGGGTCGGTACGACCGCGCCGGCGTCGGCAAGGGCAACGGGTTCAAGTTCGGTGAGCCCGTCGTCGAGAACGTGACCGCCGCCGCCGCCGCTAAGTACAAGGCCGATGCGGCCAAGGACCGCGACGAGTACCCGGCGACGGTCGCCAAGGACAGCCGCGGCAACTGGACCATCACGCACTACTTCGTGCAGCAGTGGTACAAGGCCGGTTCCTCCACGAAGTACTTCAAGACCGTCTTCTACATCATCGACCACAAGACCCTGGACGCTGGTCGTCTGGGTGACGCGGTCGGCGGTCAGGGCTTCGCGTGGAACCAGCCGACCGGCAAGGCCGTGCGCGTGTTCGGTTACCCGGCCGCTCCTCACCCCGACGGCAACAAGAACTACACCGGCATCACTCCGAAGTGGTGCTACGGCACCACCACGAAGAAGCTGGTCGGTTCGGCTGCCAAGAAGATCGAGGAGCACGTGGCCCTCAAGTGCGCCTTCACCGAGGGTGCCGACGGTGGCCCGTGGCTGTACAACTACCTGAACAGCAAGCGCCTCGGTTACGTGAACGGTGTCACCAGCACCTTCAACGACCAGGACAAGAACGGCCGCGTTGACTACATCTCGTCGCCGTACTTCGACGGCGAGACGAACACCGTCTACAAGGCCGCCGCTGCCGCCTGGTCCGGCAAGGTTGTCTAAGTAGCGGATAGCGACCGGTCCTAGACCGTTCGTATAACCGTTACGAGCGTGGGGCCCGGCATCCTGCCGGGCCCTTCTGCTTTTCCGACCGAATCTGAAGGCGTTTTGACGTATGGGAGCCCGATACGGTGCCACCAAAGTGATGTGATCTGCGTCACACCGGCTTCTCTGAGCCGGACCAGGAGGACGCCGCCGTCCCGCGAGTCACACTGATCACTCGTTTATGTTGATCAGGGCAAACGGTGACGAGGCCGACCTTCCGTAACTCCTAGGGATCAGCTGTTCAAACATCACAGAACGATCACGCCCCGGCTTGTCGCATCTTTTCATTCCAAAGCGGCTACCGGACTTCAAGATCGAGACTGTATGTTCCTGCCATCCCTTTACTGACGCATGGGACGCAAGAGGCGTTCCACGACAGCGCAAGGAGTTACCGTGAAGCGCATCCTCCTCCCCGCCGGTGGCGCCATTCTGGCCACCGGTCTCCTGGCCGCCGGCCTGGCCGGCACCGCTCAGGCTGACGACACGATCCACAACGCCGAGCTGGCGAAGACCGAAGCTCAGGCGCAGGAGGTCGTGGAGTTCTGGACCAAGTCCAACAACGCCGCCCTCAAGGGCGCCGTGGCTTTCAGCCCCGACGCGCTCGAGGTCGACAAGGTCGTCACCAGCGGCGGTTATTCCTCCGACACCAAGCCGGGCTCGCTTGCCCCCATTGGCGAGGAGAAGAAGTCCACCGCGAAGACGCAGAACGTCAACCTGCCGAAGACCATCGGTAAGGTGTTCTTCGAGGGCCGCGACGGCAAGCTGTACTGGTGCTCCGGTACCTCGATCCAGTCGAAGTACCGCAACCTGGTTGCCACCGCCGGTCACTGCGTCTACGACATCGCGGCCAACAAGGAAGTCGTGTCCCGCTGGGTCTTCGTGCCCGGCTACTACCAGGGCAAGACCCCTTGGGGCCTGTACGTCGGCAAGCAGGCCTTCACCCACTACGACTTCGCCGTGTACGAGGACTACGACCGCGACTACGCGTTCGTGACCGTCTACGACGCCCTCGGTGGCACGCTGAAGGAAGAGAAGAAGGTCACTTTCCCCGAGTGGCGCAAGGCTGACCGCAACTCGAGGTCGGTCAAGGAAGTTGAGGTCTCCCGCAAGGAGTGGTACGAGGGAAGCCGCAACCCCGAGACCGCCGACTACTACAAGAAGCTCAAGCCGGTCGACGCTGAGCCGGTCGGGCCGAACTACCCCGGCGCCGTGGTCGTCAAGGACGAAGTCACTGCGACGGAGTACCGCGCGGCCAAGACCGGTAAGGGCAACGGCCGCAAGTACGGTGCGCCCGAGGTCGAGCAGGTCACCGCGGAGTACGGCAACACCTACCGCGAGAAGCAGAGGGTCAAGAGCACGCCCACCCCTCAGCCTTCGACGCTGCCGGCCGACGACAAGAGGCTGGAGAAGAAGTCTGACACGCCCGCGCCGCTGCCCTCGCCGGTGGACGTGTTCGTGCCGAACGCCGACGCTCCTGGCGACGTTCGCGTGGACAGCCGTGGCAACTGGACCATCACGCACTACTACGTGCAGCAGTGGCAGAAGCCGGGTTCGGCGAAGAAGTACGTTCGTTACGACTTCTACGTCACCGTCAGCGGCCTCAAGAGCGCTGGCCGTCTCGGCGACAACGTCGGTGGCCAGGGCTTCGCGTGGAACCAGCCCACCAAGAAGAAGGTCCGCACCTTCGGTTACCCGCAGGGTGCGCACCCCGACGGCAACAAGCCCTACACGGGCGTGACGCCGAAGTGGTGCTACGGCGCGACCTCCGACAAGACGTACCAGGTTGCTGAGAAGAAGGTCGAAGAGCAGGTCTCCCTGAAGTGCGCCGTCACCGGCGGCTACGACGGTGGCCCGTGGCTCTACAACTACCTGAACAGCAAGCGTCTCGGCTACGTCAACGGTGTCACCAGCCTCATCCTGGACACCAACAAGAACAAGCGCTACGACACGATCACCTCCGCCTACTTCGACGGCGAGACCAAGGCCGTTTACGACGCCGCTCAGACGTGGTCCGGCAAGCTCGTCAAGTAAGTACGACAGAGAGACCGTGAACAGCGACTCGTTCGGCGTTCACTAGCGGTAACCCAGGAGGCCCGGCATCCAGCCGGGCCTTTTGGCTGTTTCTGGTGAAAAATCTGTGAATACCCTTACCCGAGTGACACATGGGTCGATAGGGTTTTTACACCGTTTTTGACAACTGTGGAGCTCCCCTTGAAGCGCCTGCTCTTCCCCCTTGCCGCCGCCGGCCTGACCGCCGCCGTACTCGCCGCCCCCGCCACCGCCGCCCCGAGCTGGGCGAAAGACGACCTGGCGCCGAAGCCGGCCGACGCGTACGGTGTCGCGAACTTCTGGCTGGACGCCAACGGGGCCGCCCTCCGTAAGGCCACCCAGTACACGCTGGACACCAAGCAGGTGCCGAAGCTGGTCGGCAGCGCGAGCAAGGGCGCCCCTGACGGCAAGCCCGGCATGACCGGCCCCACCACCGCCACCAAGGCGGCCCCCAGCACGAACGTCAACATCCCCAAGACCATCGGCAAGGTCTTCTTCCTGGACAAGGAGGGCAAGACCCGCTGGTGCTCGGCGACGTCCATCCAGTCCAGGAACCGCAACCTGGTCGCGACCGCGGGCCACTGCGTCTTCGCGAACAACGGCAAGGAGAACGTCTACGACAAGTGGGTGTTCATCCCCGGCTACTACCAGGGCAAGGCGCCGTGGGGCGTGTACGCGGGCGCTTACGCGTTCGCCCCCTACGACCTCGACACCTACGACGACTACGACGGCGACTACGCCTTCGTCGCGGTGCACAACGGCTTCTCGCTGGGCAGCAAGGAGGTCTCGCTCAAGGAGTGGACCGCCTGGCAGGGCGAGAAGTGGCTCAAGCCCCGCGAGATCACCGCCGCCGAGTTCCGCAAGTGCGTGCTCAACCTGGGCGAATGCTGGTCCGTGGGACCGAAGGACGCCGAGCTCGCCGGCCCCGACCACCCGGAGGCCGTCCTGGAGAGGAACGAGGTCTCCAAGCAGACCTACGCGGCCGCCAAGGTCGGCAAGGGTCAGGGCTTCAAGTTCGGCCCGCCCGTGGAGGAGCCGGTTACCGCGACCGAGTGGCGGGCGTACAACGGCCTGGGCGAGAAGGGCACCGGCCCGGACAAGCTGGGCAACTACACGATCACCCACTACTACACGCAGAAGTGGGTCAAGCCCGGCTCCGCGCGTAAGTACTACGAGGGTGGCTTCATCGTCGGCGCGGCCAAGGACACGGGCCGGCTCGGCGACACCGTCGGCGGTCAGGGCGTGGCCTGGAACCAGCCGCTCGGCCAGCAGGTGACGGTCTTCGGCTACCCGAGCGCCCCCCACCCCGACGGCGACAAGCCGTTCACGGGCACCACGCCCAAGTGGTGCGCGGGCAAGACCAACACCAAGAGCTACCAGGTCAACACCTTCAAGGTGGAGACCCACCAGGTGCTCAAGTGCTCGATGACCGAGGGCGCCGACGGTGGCCCGTGGCTCATCAAGTACAACAACGGCAAGCGCTCCGGTTACGTCAACGGCGTGACCAGCGTGGGCGGCGACAACAACGGTGACGGTCGCATCGACTTCATCAGCTCGGCCATCTTCGACGGCGAGACCGCCGACGTCTACAACAAGGCCAACTACGCGTCGACCAAGTCGATCGTCGGCCCGAACGGCGAGATGCTGAAGTAACCCCTAAGACTGGACGTTCCCGGCCCGGACCACGCTGTCCGGACCGGGAACGGTCACGTCCCGGAAACGATCACACGGCGGTGAGTTCCCGCGTGCGCTCGCGCAGCGCCATCACCGGCCGCTCGTTCTTGTACGGCTCCAGCCGTCGCCGCAGATCGGCCGCGTAGGACCGCGACCGCGCCGACTGCAGCTCACTGGCCAGCGCCAGCGCGCCCGCCGCCGCCGAGCACGCCTCCTCCAGTTCCCCGCACTGCAGCAGCCCGGCGGCCAGCAGCGACAGGTTGAACATCCGCCCGCGCACGTACCGCGAGTCCATGTCGAGCGAGCGCCGCGCCTGGCGTACGACGCGCTCGCCCTCCCCGAGATCGCGGAAGCAGTGGGCGAATTTCGCGGACAGGTAAGCCTCGTCGAAGTAGCTGAGCCACTTGGGCTCCTCGGCGGGCTTGCGGGCATCGAAGGAGCACTCGGCCTGGTGCAGCGACTGGCCGCAGCTGCGCGCGTCGCCGAGTCCGGCGTGCGCGTGGGCCTCCAGGACGTGCGCGGAGGCCAGCAGCGTCTCCACCCCGGCTTTGCGTGCCGCCATCTGGGCGGCCCTGGCCAGGTCGAGCGCGTGGGCCGGCTGGCCCATGTAGATGGCCTGGTGCGCCATGCCGGCCAGGATCTCGCCGCCCAGCGTGTGATCGTCGGCGCCCCTGGCCAGGCGCAGGGCCTGGATCAGGTAACGCTGGGCGAGGCCGTGCTGCTCCATGTCGTAGGCCATCCAGCCCGCCAGGCGGGTCAGCTCCGCGGCGGCCGCGGCCAGCTGCCTGCCGGTTGACTCGCCGTACGAGCCGTCCTTGAGCAGGGGTGAGACGGCGGTGTCGAGGTACTTGACCACGGACGAGCGGACGCGTCCGCTGCCGAAACGGTTGTCGAGCTCACCGAAGGATCGGGTGACCTCGTGAATGGCGGCGATGTCGGCGCGGCCCACCCGCCGCGCTCCCGTGCCGCTCGGGCGTCCCTCAGAGGGGGACGTCAGCCAGCGTACGGCTCCTACGGAGCCTGCTCCTATCGCGAACGTCGAGTCGATCAGGAACCTCCGTCTCTCCACGTCGGCTCGCCACAGCGCGGTCACGGTCGCGACCCCCTCCTGCCACGTGTGCGTGAACTCCTGTCCGAGATCGAGGGGTGTGGTGATGGCCGGCATGCCCAGGTCTTCCGAGGTGATCGGCCGGCCCAGCCGGAGCGCGAAGATCTCGGTGAGCAGGCACGGCACAGGATCGCGCGGCCGTTGGCCGCCGATCCAGCGCAGCACTGAGCTGTGGTCGTACTTCAGGCCCGGTGTGCCACGTGCAGCTCCCAGATCGTTGAGGCGCCTGGCCAATCCCTTGTGGGAAAACCCCGCCTCTGCGATGAGCTGCTGCAGCAGTCGATTCGGCTCGCGTTCCATCGCTCTCCTCGTCACAGGAGTCGGCGCCCACATCATTACAGAGAGCTACTGTTATAGCACCTTGCGTAAAGGATTTATGGCAGTTCCCAAAGGTCACCCCTACTCCATCCCACACTTCTCGCCGCGCCTGCTCATGGTCAGGCAGGCGGCAGCAACTCCTGGACGGGGCCTCCACCTACCCACGGAATACCCAAGTAACCAGAAAGCGCCTGCGAGCTGGGCCGGAATGCAAAAAGGGTGGACGAGGGCCGAAAGACCCCCGCCCACCCCTCCTGGACGTGCTCAGACGCGTGCGACGCCGTCCGCGCGCGCCTGCGCGGCCACGGCGGCCGTCACGGCCGGCGCGACACGATCGTCGAACGGGCTCGGGATGATGTACGTCGCCGACAGGTCGTCACCCACCACCCCGGCCAGCGCGTCGGCCGCGGCCACCTTCATGTTCTCGGTGATCGTGGTGGCCCGCACGTCGAGCGCGCCGCGGAACACCCCGGGGAAGGCCAGCACGTTGTTGATCTGGTTGGGGAAGTCGGAGCGCCCGGTGGCCACGACCTTGACGTGCTTGGCCGCCACGTCGGGGTGCACCTCGGGCGTCGGGTTGGACAGGGCGAAGACGATGGCGTCGGGGGCCATGGACGCGATCGCCCGCTCGGACACCGTCGAGCCGGACAGCCCCAGGAACACGTCCGCGCCCTCCAGGGCCTCCTCGGTGGAGCCGGTGAGCCCGGCGCGGTTGGTGTCGCGGGCCAGCGCCTCCTTGACGGGGTTGAGGCCCTCCCTGCCCGCGTACAACATGCCCTTGGAGTCGGAGACCGCGATGTCGCCGATCCCCGCCTCCAGCAGGATGCGGGTGACGGCCACGCCGGAGGCGCCGGCGCCCGCCACCACGGCCCGCAGGTCGCCGAGCGAGCGGCCGGTCAGGCGGGCCGCGTTCTGCAGGGCGGCCAGCGCCACGATGGCGGTGCCGTGCTGGTCGTCGTGGAAGACGGGGATGTCGAGCAGGCCGCGCAGCCGGTCCTCGACCTCGAAGCAGCGGGGGGCGCTGATGTCCTCCAGGTTGATGCCGCCGAAGGACGGCGCGAGGCGCACGACGGTCTCGACGAGCGCGTCCACGTCGGTGCAGTCGAGGCAGATCGGTACGGCGTTGACGCCCGCGAACTCCTTGAACAGCAGCGCCTTGCCCTCCATGACGGGCATGGCGGCCGCGGGGCCGATGTCGCCCAGGCCGAGCACGGCGGTGCCGTCGGAGACGACGGCGACGACGTTGGAGACCCAGGTGTAGTCGTCGGCCAGCGCGGGCTGGTCGGCGATGGCGGTGCAGACCCGGGCGACGCCGGGCGTGTAGGCCAGCGACAGGTCGGCGGCGTCGCGGACGGGAACGGTGGAACGGATCTCGATCTTGCCTCCGCGGTGCAGTGCGAAGGCCGGATCCAGGTCCGGTGTTTCGATGGATTCAGACGCGGGCGTGGCAGCCACAGCGACCCCTGTAGTCATCGGGAGCGGAAGAAACCTTCGGCGGACGAGCGCGAGCGGGCTGGCTTCGGTAGCTGCCAGTGCCCCCTCGCCGGTCATCACGTGAGGGGGTTCGGGGGTCACCCGTCTCCCCATAGTGCCACATGGTGAGATGGTGTTCGGTGTCGCGGCCGACGCCGTTCTGTTGACGCATCGTTAAATCTCTGATGACAGGTCTCCACAAAAGCCCATCTAAACTGCACAAAACGCAAGTTTCATGGCATTTCACTACGAGGAGGCCGCACATGGCCCTCAGACCCCAGGGCCGCCGAGGCTACGCGGCCGGCGCCATCGCCTTGGCCGCTGCCCTCACGCTGACCGCGTGCGGCAGTGAAAGCGGCACGGACTCCGGCACGACCTCCGCCACCGCCGCCGGCGGCGCACAACTGGTGCAGCCGGGCAAGCTCACGGTCTGCACGAACATTCCCTACGAGCCGTTCCAGTTCAAGGACGAGACCGGCAAGATCGTGGGCTTCGACGTCGACATCGTCGACCTGGCCGCGAAGAAGCTGGGCGTGACCCAGAACATCGTGGACATCGACTTCGCCGTGATCAAGAGCGGCGCCGCCATGGCGGCCAAGAAGTGCGACGTCGCCGCGGCCGGCATGACGATCACCGACGAGCGCAAGAAGAACATCGACTTCTCCGAGCCCTACTTCGACGCCACGCAGGCCCTGCTGGCCAAGAAGGGCACCGGCGCCAAGTCGCTGGCGGACGTCAAGTCCAAGGGGCTCAAGCTGGGCGGCCAGGCCAGCACGACCGGCCTCGAATACGTCAAGAAGAACGGCTTCCCCGACGTCACCGAGTACGCCGACTCCGCCAAGGAGCTGCTGGCCCTGCAGGCCGGCCAGGCAGACGTGATCGTCCAGGACCTGCCCGTCGTGCTCACGTGGCTGAAGAAGCCCGAGGTCGCCGAGAAGTTCGAGCTGATCACCAGCCTCGACACCGGCGAGCAGTACGGCATCGGCCTGAAGAAGGGCGCCGACCCGGTCCTGCTGAAGACGATCAACGAGGAGATCGCCAAGGCCAAGCAGGACGGCACCTACGAGAAGATCTACGTGAAGTGGTTCGGCAAGAAGCCCGGCGAGCTGGGCTGATCCATGGCCGACCAGCCGAAGACGGCTGAGCCTGGGCGCGCCAGGCTCAGCCCTCGGAAGAAGCAGCAGGTCAGCCGGGGCGTCCAGTACGTCGTACTGGCAGCCGCGCTCGTCGCCGTCGTGCTGTACGCCGACTGGCCCAGCCTGGCACAGAACTTCGCCAAAGCCGACGTGGCGGCCGAGGCGCTGCCCGACCTGTTCACCATCGCGCTGCGCAACACGATCATTTACGCGGTCGGGGGATTCGTTCTCGCCTTCGTGGCGGGCCTGCTGCTGGCGCTCATGCGGCTCTCGCAGGTCCGGCCCTACCGGTGGATCGCGATCGTCTACATCGAGATCTTCCGCGGGCTGCCCGCGCTGCTGATCTTCCTGCTGATCACGTTCCTGCCGCTGGCGCTCCCGGGCTTCCAGGTGCCGGGCGGCACGTACGGACAGGGCATCCTCGGCCTCGGCCTGGTCGGCGCGGCCTACCAGGCGGAGATCTTCCGCGCGGGCCTGCAGGCCGTGCCCAAGGGGCAGACGGAAGCCGCCAGGTCGCTGGGCATGTCCGCCACCCGCGCCCAGGTCACGGTGGTGATCCCGCAGGCCATCAGGATGGTCATCCCGCCCACCACCAACCAGTTCGTGGCCCTGCTCAAGGACTCCTCGCTGGTGCTGTTCCTCGGCGTGTCCGGTGAATACGTCGAACTGGCCAAGTTCGGCAACGACCTGGCCTCCCAGCACGCCAACGCCACGCCCATCATGGTCGCCGGCCTGACGTACCTGATCGTCACGATCCCTCTGGGTTACCTCGCGTCCCGGCTGGAAGGACGCAAGGGGAGGACCCCATGACCACCCACGCCATCGAACTGCGCGACCTGCACAAGCACTTCGGCAAGAACGAGGTGCTCAAGGGCATCGACATGACCGTGGACCCTGGCCAGGTGGTCTGCGTCATCGGGCCTTCGGGGTCGGGCAAGTCCACGCTGCTGCGCTGCGTGAACCTGCTGGAGACACCCACGAAGGGCAAGGTGTTCGTGGAGGGCGTCGAGGTCACCGACCTCGACGTGGACATCGACGCGGTACGCCGCCGCATCGGCATGGTCTTCCAGCAGTTCAACCTGTTCCCGCACATGACCGCGCTACAGAACGTCATGATCGCCCAGCAGCGCGTGCTCAAGAGGAGCAAAGGTGAGGCCGAGGTCATCGCCAGGGACAACCTGGAGAAGGTCGGCGTCGGCGACAAATGCGACTCGTTGCCCGGTCAGCTCTCCGGCGGCCAGCAGCAGCGGGTCGCGATCGCCAGGGCGCTGGCCATGAGCCCGAGCCTGATGCTCTTCGACGAACCCACCTCGGCGCTCGACCCCGAGCTGGTCGGCGACGTGCTCACCGTCATGCGCAAGCTGGCCGAGGAGGGGATGACCATGCTCGTGGTCACCCATGAGATGGGCTTCGCGCGCGAGGTGGCCGACCGGGTCGTGTTCATGGACGGCGGCGTGGTCGTCGAGGACGGCGCGCCCGCGCAGGTGATCGGCGCACCCCAGCAGGAACGCACCCGCTCGTTCCTGCGCCGCGTCCTGCACCCCGAGGAGTAGCAGCGGCGAAGGGCGGGCGGCTCTGCGCGGGCAACTCCCGCACAGAGCCGCCCGCACAGAGCACAGAGCCGCCCGCACAGAGCACAGGACCACCCGCACAGAGCAGAGGACCACCCGCACAACAGGACCGCCCGGCGGGGCGGATCCGCTCATGGGGCGCCGCCTTCTGGTGTAATACACTGGGATGGATCTGACCTCTTACGCCGAGTGGGCGGTCCGGCTGGTCAACGACCCGGACCCGCCACCCGAGCTCGTACCGCTGCGCGACGAGCTGGCCGCAGTCTTCGACGCGGCGGCCGACGAGCAGGCCATGGCCCTGCGGCTCAACGCCCTGCTGGCGCGCTATCCCGTACACCCCCAGCTCTCCGACCACGACGGTCACGGCTGGCACCTGCACCTGGCCGAGGATCCGGCCGCGACCGCCGTCATGGGCCTGGCCGCGGTCGTCGCCGAGCTGGGCGCGGACCGGCTGGGTCGGTGCCGCGACCCGCGCTGCGGCTTGGCCTTCCTGGACACCTCCTCCAACCGCTCGCGCCGCTACTGCTCGGCCCGCTGCGCCAGCCGCGCCAACGTGGCCGCCTTCCGCGCGCGCCGCAGGAACGGCACCTGATCCAGGGGAACTCCTCAGGAACGGCGTTTGAAGGCCCCTGAGAGCCCTCAGCGCGGGCGTCGCCTTCCCAGGGGCCTCAGAGGCCAGTAACGCAGCACCACGCGCCCCACGATGTCCTGGACCGGCCCGAAGTCCCAGCTGTCCCGCCGCCCGCCGGCCCGCTGGTTGTCGCTCTCCAGCCACCACCCGTCCGCCCCGTGCCACTGCGCCCGTTTCACTATGAGCTGATCGGGATCATCGGGAAGCTTGGCCACCACGAGGTCGCCCGGATGCACCGTGGCCCCCCGGCGTACCAGCAGCCAGTCACCGGGAACCAGCGACGGCCGCATCGAATCCCCTTCGACACGCACTCTCATAGGCGTTGACCCCCAACTCCGCAGTCCTTGCGACACGAGTAAGGTCGGTTGTGGACCAAGCTGATTCAGCATCCAGGAAGGACTTTCTGATGCTCGCACGACTGCTACGACCCAAGCATGTCGCTTCCGCACACTGCGACCTGCCCTGTGGCGTCTACGACCCCGCTCAGGCTCGTATCGAGGCCGAGTCGGTCAAGGCGATCATGGAGAAGTACGCGGCGAACGAGGACCCGGTCTTCCGCGCCCGCGCGATCACCATCAAGGAAGAGCGCGCCGAGCTCGTCAAGCACCACCTCTGGGTGCTGTGGACCGACTACTTCAAGCCGCCGCACCTTGAGCAGTACCCTCAGCTGCACCAGCTGTTCTGGGACGCCACGAAGCTCGCGGGCGCCGCGGGCGGCAAGGGCACCGTGGACGTCGCCAAGGCCGAGGATCTGCTGGGCAAGATCGACGAAATCTCCAAGATCTTCTGGGAGACCAAGGCCGCCTAAAACGGCACATAAGGCTCTGCGCGGTGGCAGACCGCGCAGAGCCTTTTCCGTTGATGGCGAGTCTGAATCGTCCAAGCACCTCTCAGGGGCGGTAAGTTGCAGTCAGCGTCGGAATCGCGAGGAGGAACGTGACCGAGGAAACCGAGACGCGCGCGGAGGGCGTGGCCGGCATCCGTGACGTGGTGAGCATCAGGCTCCCCGCGGCGAGTGCCTACCTGTCTGTGCTGCGTACGGCTACCGCCGGCCTTGCGGCGCGGCTTGACTTCACCCTGGACGAGATCGAGGATCTGCGTATCGCGGTCGATGAGGCCTGCGCGATGCTGCTGACCGAGGCGGTACCGGGCACCGACCTGACCGCGGAGTTCGAGCTCACCGGACAGGAGATGCAGGTCAGAGTCGAGGTGGCGACCGTCGGCAGCTCCGCTCCCAAGCGGGACGACTTCGCCTGGATGGTGCTGACCGCCCTGGCCGACGACGTCGACGCGGTGACCGACTCCCCGGACCGCATGGCGATCGTCCTGCGTAAGCGCCGAGGCGCGGCGAGGCCGGCGTGACGGAAAGGACTGGAGCCATGGCCACCAGCGAACACGCCGTGCCCGACAGGGTCCGCGCCCGCATGCTCTTCGCCGAGCTGGCCGAGCTGGGCCCTGAGGAGCCGCGCCGCCAGCGCATCAGGGATGAGCTGGTCGAGCTTCACCTTCCCCTGGTCGAATATCTGGCCCGCCGCTTCCGTAACAGGGGCGAATGGCTTGACGACCTCACGCAGGTCGCCACGATCGGGCTGATCAAGTCCATCGACAGGTTCGACCTCGCCCGCGGCGTGGAGTTCTCCACCTATGCCACGCCCACCATCGTCGGTGAGATCAAGCGGCACTTCCGCGACAAGGGCTGGGCGGTCCGCGTGCCGCGCCGCCTGCAGGAGCTGAAGCTCTCGCTGACCAAGGCAATAAGCGATCTGTCGCAGCGCGAGGGGCGTGCCCCGACCGTGGCCGAGCTGGCCACCTACCTCAAGATGACCGAGGAGGAGGTGCTGGAAGGGCTGGAGTCGGCCAACGCGTACTCGACGGTGTCGCTGGACGCGCCCGACTCGGGAGACGACGACGCTCCGGCGGTCTCCGACTCGCTCGGCATCGTGGATGAGTCGCTGGAGGGCGTCGAGTACCGCGAGTCGCTCAAGCCGCTGCTCGAACGGCTGCCGCCGCGCGAGAAGCGCATCCTGCTGCTGCGCTTCTTCGGCAACATGACGCAGTCCCAGATCGCCACCGAGCTGGGCATCTCACAGATGCACGTCTCCCGCCTGCTTGCCCGCACGCTGGCACAGCTGCGTGAGGGCCTTACGGCAGACGACTGATCTTTTGCACTGCGACATGGTCGGCACCCGCCGCACGGCAGACGACTGATCTTTTACGCTGCGACATGGTCGGCCACCCGTCGCACTCCGGCTGATGGCCCTCCAGGAAACGGCCTCTGACCCTTCACCGGTGGCCCGCCGTCACGCGAGCCCGAGTTGCCCGGTTACGTGGTTCCAAGCCGACCTCGCGGCGGGTGGCCCGGCCACCCGTCGCAAAACCTTCGGGCGTTGCCCGAAGAGGCAAAACCTTCGGGCGTTGCCCGAAGCCCGCAAGGCCCTCAGGCGTTGCCCGAAGCCTCGTCGCCGTAGAGCGCCTCCGTGGTCGGAGGCATCAACAGGGTCACCAGACCCGCCAGGGCCACGACGATCAGTGGGATCCCGAGCTGTGGCTGGTTCGAGGTGATCAGCGTGCCGGCGACCGGCAGCATGAAGATCTGCGTCAGCACGGCGGGCGACCTCCCCCACCGCTCCAGCCGCAGCAGCCCTCCCCCGGCCACCCAGAGCAGGCCCGCGCCGATCAGCAGGCCGAACACCGCCTCGGCCACCGCGGTGGTCATGTCGGCCGGTGTCCCGGTGACGGTCTCCACCGCGACGAAGACGCCGAGCCCGAGCGCGATCAGCCCTTCGAGGGCGACGACCGCGGCGGCGATGAGGAGGGTAAGCGGGCGACCGTTCACACTGCGTACCCTACCTCTCGGGACGGGCGGGCCGGGAAATGGGACGTTCGGCCGATAAGGCGGACAATGATCACCGGCTAGGCTGGCGCTATGCGCGCAATGCTGCTGGTCAATCCCAAGGCCACGACCACGAACGCTCGCACGCGTGACGTGCTGATACGCGCGCTCGGCGCGGCCGTGGACCTGTCCGTCGAAGAGACCCGCTATCGCGGTCACGCAGCGTCACTGGCCGCCACCGCTCGTTCCAAGGGCTACGACGTGGTGGCGGTGCTCGGCGGCGACGGGACGATCAACGAGACCGTCAACGGGCTGCTCAACCCGGTCAACGGCGAGGAGATCCCGCCCGGCGGCGACCCCAGCGCGGGCCGCCCGGGGCTCATCGTCATCCCCGGCGGCAGCGCGAACGTCTTCGCCCGCGCGCTGGGGCTGCCGAACGACCCGACGGAGTCCACCGGTCAGGTGCTTGAAGCGCTGCGGGAGGGCCGGCGCAGGACCGTCGGCCTGGGGCAGGCCCTTTGGGAGGGGCAGAGCCGATACTTCACCTTCTGTTCGGGAATGGGATACGACGCAGAGGTTGTACGGGCCGTGGAGGGCCTGCGGGGCACCGGGCGTAAAGCTACCCCTACGCGGTATGTGAACACGGCTCTGCGGCACTATCTGGCCACGGACAAGCGGCATGCGCCGATGACCGTGACCGGCCCGGGGATCCCTGACGGCGGGGGCGTGTTCATGGCGATCATCTCCAACACCTCGCCGTGGACGTACGTCGGGACCAAGCCGGTGCGGCCCACCCCGTGGGCCGGTTTCGAGACGGGGCTGGACCTGCTGGGGATGCGGCGGATGGGGCCCATGACGCTCGCGAAAGTGATCAGGCACATACTCACGGAGAGTGACATCCTCCCGTCCGGCCGGCACCTCGTACAGCTCCACGACGAGCCCGAGTTCACCCTCACGGCGGACCGCCCCGTGGCCTTTCAGCTGGACGGGGACTACCTGGGCGAACGCGAATCGGTGACATTCCGCTCTACACCGAACGCGTTACAAGTTCTGGTCTAGCTGGTTACATTCGGTCATTGTGTGACGCATCCGACATCCATAACCGCCAAAACTTCCCACCAACCCTCTTGCGTGCACTCTGCGTGGCTGACAGGCTCGACCGTGACGTCCGAACGTAGGACCTTTAACCCCAGGGTCCTCCGGATGTCGGCGGGCGACCCCGGTCCTCACAGGATCCGGGTAATTGTTCGCGCGAGTTAGTGAAACTCTTCACAAAGTAGTAGCCGCACGGAGCCGACCAAAGGCTCCATCTACTAAGGAGTGAACGCATGGACTGGCGCCACCGAGCTGCCTGCCGTGACGTGGACCCCGAGCTGTTCTTCCCGATCGGGAACTCCGGTCCGGCAGTCATGCAGATCGAGGAGGCCAAGCAGGTCTGCCGTTCCTGCCCGGCCGTCGATGCCTGCCTGAAGTGGGCCCTGGAGTCCGGCCAGGACGCCGGCGTCTGGGGCGGTCTGAGCGAGGACGAGCGCCGCGCACTCAAGCGCCGCACCGCTCGCGCCCGCGCCCGCCTCACCGCCTGACACCTGCTATCTAAGACCCATTGTCTAAGACCCACTGTCGGACACCCATTGTCGGACACCGCCGTCCGACACCCACTGCCTGACGTCTCCGACCGGCACGCCCCCGGCTTCCACGCGCCCTTCCACGCGACACCGTCAGCTCTCAGCTGCCAGCTCTGAACTGTCAGCCGGCAGGGAGCGGGATCGACAGCGCGACCTCCGTGCCGCCTTCCAGGCGCGGCTCGACGGCGAGCCGCCCGGACAACTCCCCCTCCACCAGCGTTCGCACGATCTGCAGCCCCAGACTGGTGGATGTGTCGAGGTCGAAGCCATCGGGAAGGCCCTGCCCGTCGTCCATGACGGTCACGTTCAGCCGTTCCTGCGCGGGCTCGACCAGTACCTCCAGCCGCTTGGGCCGGCCATGCTGCAACGCGTTCTGCAACAGCTCGGTCAGCGCCATGGCCAGCGGTGTGGCGATCAGCGAGGGCAGCACGCCGAACTCCCCCACCCTGCGGGGCAGGACGGCCACCTCAGGGGAGGACACCTCCCCCGCCATCGCGATCACCCGGTCCGCGATCTCGTCGAAGTCCACGAACTCCTCCGGCGCGTGAGAGAGCGTCTCGTGCACGATCGCGATCGACCCGACCCGGCGTACCGCCTCCTCCAGAGCTTCCCGGCCCTCGGGCACCTGAAGACGTCTGGCCTGCAGCCTGAGCAGGGCGGCGACGGTCTGCAAGTTGTTCTTGACCCGGTGGTGGATCTCGCGGATCGTGGCGTCCTTGGTCATCAGCTCGCGCTCGCGCCGCCGCAGCTCGGTGACGTCCCTGATGAGCACCAGCGCGCCGATCCGGCCGCCGCCGACGATCAGCGGGATGGCCCGCAGCTGCACGATCGTGCCGCCGGACTCGACCTCCGTCTCCTTGGCCGCGCGCCCGCTGGCCACGATCATGAGGTCCTCGTTGATCGGCTCGTCCGAATAGCACAGCGTGGCGGTGACCCGGCCCAGCTCGGCGCCGACCAGATCGGCGTGCAGGCCGAGCCTGCGGTAGGCGGACAGGGCGTTCGGGGAGGCGTAGGTGACGCGCCCGGCCCGGTCGAGGCGCAGCAGGCCGTCGCCGACGCGCGGCGAGCGCACCAGGATCGGCTCCTCGCCGGAGAACGGGAAGCGCCCCTCCGCCACCATCTGCGCCAGGTCGGAGGCGCTCTGCAGGTAGGTCAGCTCCAGGCGGGACGGCGTACGGGCCGAGGACAGGTTCGTGGAGCGCTGGATGACCGCGAGGAAGCGGCCCTCGCCGCCCTCGACCGCGCGGCGCACCGGGATGGTCTCCTCGCGCACGGGCACGCCGGTGGACCAGTCGGGATCGCCCTCGCGGCAGATGCGGCGCTCGTTCCATGCGGTGTCGATGAGGTGCCGCTCGCCCCTGGCCGCGACGGTGCCGACGATGTCGTCGTGGTAGACGGTCGGGCCGGTCGTGGGGCGCATCTGGGCGATGGCGATCCAGCCGTTCTCCCCCAGCAGCGGCGCCCACAGGATCAGGTCGGCGAAGGACAGGTCGGCCAGCAACTGCCAGTCGGAGACCAGCGAGTGCAGCCAGTCGAGATCCACCTCGTCAAGCGCGGTGTGGCGGGCTACGAGGTCGCTGAGAGTCGGCACGAGTGCATCATGCGTGCTTTTCCCCGCGACAACCAAACCGACCCTCGGTGCGACGGCCGCGATCGGCCCGCGCGACGGACGTGGTTCGCCCACCCGGCATGGCCCCTGCGGACGGGGCCCGCCCGAGCGCCAGGGCGCATAGTGCGACATTGTCCGGCCAACTGGACTTTTCCCGAAATCTCATATTGTGAGAACCATCACACAGCGCAAGCCGCCCGCTTCAGGAGCGGGGCGGCGAGGGCGAGCCGGAGGTGATCCGCACGGGCAGGTGGTGCTCCCGCGACACGGCGCGTGAACTGGCCTCGGTTGCGATCGCGCACGCCGCTGGGGATATCCTTCACCATCAACCTGAGCTGCCCGGATCCGCATGCGCCCACACCCGCGCACGCCCGGCGCCGGTCGGCCGCCTCAGCCCGCGGTTGACCGCTCGGGCCAAAGTGAGTTCCGATGATCTCGCGGTGATCAGACACGCCCTCACCGCCGTGGCAGAAGTGAAGGTGAGAGCGTGACAGACGACAGCCCCCGCGTGCCGAAGTACTACGACGTGAAACGGGCCCTGCTCGAGCTCACCAAGAGCCTGTCACCCGGCACGGCTCTGCCGCCCGAGCGCACGCTGGCCGTACGGTACGAGACCTCGCGCACCACGGTCAGACAGGCGCTGACCGAGCTGGTGGTCGAGGGGCGGCTGCTGCGCATCCAGGGCAAGGGCACGTTCGTGGCGCAGCCCAAGGTGGCGCAGGTGCTGCAGCTCACCTCGTACATCGGGGACCTGCGCACGGCCGGTCTGGAGCCGGACACCAAGATACTGGAGATCGGCTACATCACCGCCGACGAGGCACTGGCGCGGCGGCTGGCCATCAACCCCGGCGGGCGCGTGCTGCGCATCCACCGCCTGCGGCTCGCCAACGGCGAGCCGGTCTCGATCGACACCACCCACCTGTCGGCACGCCGCTTCCCCCGGCTGCGGCGCGAGCTGGAGGTGCACGCCTCGTTGTACGAGACGCTGCACAACGCCTACAACGTACGGCTGACCGACGCCGAGGAGATCATCGAGACCGTCCTGGCCACCCCCTACGACGCCAAGGCGCTCGGCGTGGACGTCGGCCTGCCGATGTTGCTGCTGACCCGCCACGCCTTCGACGCCGACGGCAACCCCGTGGAGTGGGCGCAGTCCCTCTACCGCGGCGACCGGTACAAGTTCGTCACCCGCCTGCGCCGCCCATGACCGTTCCCTCTGGCACAGGAAGCCGCCCATGACCGTTCCCACTGGCACAGGAAGCCGCCCATGAACGTTCTCGTTGCAGCACAGGGCCGCCCATGAGTGTCATCGTCGTCACGGGAACCGGCTCCGGCGTGGGCAAGACGGTCGTGACGGCGGCGCTGACCGCGCTGGCTCTGCGCCGCGGGTCCGCGGCGGCCGTGATCAAGCTCGCCCAGACCGGGCTCACCCCCGACCGCCCCGGCGACGTGGACGAGGTCATCCGGCTGTCCGGCCTCACCACCACCTTCGAGCTCGGCCGCTTCCCCGGCCGGCTGCCGCCCGCCGCCGCCGCCAGAGCCGCCGGTACCCCGCCCGTGTCGCTGGCCCGGGCCGCCAACCTGGCACGCGAGCTGGCCGAGAGCAACCGCCTGGTGGTCGTGGAGGGCAACGGCGGCCTGCTCGACCGCTACGACGAGGACGGCGCCACCGCCGCCGACCTCGCACGCACCCTGCGGGCCCAGGTCCTCGTCGTGGTACGGCCGGGCGGCGACACCGTCAACCACACGGCACTCACCCTGGAATCGCTGGCACACCGCGGGCTCGACCTCGCCGGCATCGTCATCGGCCGCTGGCCCGCCACCCCGGACATCGGCGACCTGAGCAGCGTGGCCGACCTGGAGATGCTGGGCGCCAGACCGCTGGCCGGAGCGCTGCCGGAAGGGGCGGGCCGGCTCGACCGCAGGGCGTTCACCGAAACGGCGCGCGAGAGCCTGGGCACGACGCTGGGAGGCGTCTTCGACCCCGCCGCCTTCAGGCAGCGCCACAGCGCCTGATGGTGGGGTTAGCCCCACCATTCACCAGCACACCAGACCCATTCCACGCACGCGCGCAGGTCAATACCGTTGAGTCCATGAAAGTCCCCCGGCCGTGGTCGGCACGGGCCTGGCTCGACACGGCACACGTGATCATCGGTCTACCCGTCGCGGTGTTGCTCGGCGGGCTGACGGTCCTGCTGGCCGTGGCGCCGCCGCTGCTGCTGCGGGCCGTACCGCTGTTCACCAGGGTGCAGCGCTCCAGGTTCCACGCCTTCCTCGGCTTCCGCATCCCGCCCATGCCGGCCCCGACCCGCTGGCGGCGGCGCGCCACGTGGCGGCAGATCGGCTACCACCTGCTGTCGCCGCTGGTGGGTCTGGTCGGGGCGGTCCTGGTGGCCTTCGCGTGGGGCGGGGCGGTGGTGGGGCTGCTGTCGTTCCTGGCGCCGAAGATGCAGGAGCCGCCGCTGGAGTTCCCGCTGGATCTCAGGGACAACAGGGTGATGGCGGCGTACATGCTGGTGGGTCTCGCGTTGCTGCTGCTCGCGCCGTTGCTGGCGCGCGGCATGGCGGTGCTGGACCTGTCGGTGGCGCGTACGTTGCTCGGGCCCAGCCGTACCGAACTGGGGCAGCGCATCGAGACGCTGACCGAGAGCCGGGCCGGCATGATCGACGCGGCCGACGCCGAGCGCCGCAGGATCGAGCGGGACCTGCACGACGGCGCCCAGCAGCGGCTGGTCTCGCTGGCCATCAACCTCGGCCTGGCCAGGGCCACGCTGACCGACCTGCCCGAGCCGGCCCGCGAGGCCATCGTGCAGGCGCACGAGGAGGCCAAGCTGGCGCTCAAGGAGCTGCGTGACTTCGTCCGCGGCCTGCATCCGGCCGTGCTCAACGACCAGGGACTGGACGCGGCGCTGTCGGGCGTGGCCGCCCGCGCCCCCTTCCCGGTGAAGCTGAGCGTCGACATCGAGCGGCGTACCACTCCGACCATCGAGGCGGTGGCCTTCTTCATCGTGTCGGAGGCGCTGACCAACATCGCCAAGCACGCGGCGGCCACCAAGGCGCAGGTGAGCGTGCGGCGCGAGCGCGACCGCCTGCACGTGCTCGTCTACGACGACGGGTGCGGCGGTGCCAGGATGGACGGCGGCACCGGCCTGCGCGGGCTGGCCCAGCGGATCGACTCCGTGGACGGGACGCTGCGGCTGTCCAGCCCGCTGGGCGGCCCTACGACGATCGAGGTGGAGCTGCCGTGCGAGTAGTGCTCGCCGAGGACTCCGTGCTGCTGCGCGAGGGACTCATCCGGATCCTGGCCGCCGCCGGCATGGAGGTGGTCGCGGCCGTGGAGGAGGCGGAGGGGCTGCTGCGTGCCGCCGAGGAGCACCGGCCCGAGCTGGTCGTCACCGACGTCCGGATGCCGCCCACGCACACCGACGAGGGCCTGCGGGCCGCACTCGTGCTGCGCCGCCAGCAACCACAGCTGGCCGTGCTCGTGCTCTCCCAGTACGTCGAGGAGCGCTACGCCGCCCAGCTTCTCGCCTCCGCGGCGACCGGCGGCGTCGGCTACCTGCTCAAGGACCGCGTGGCGGACGTGACCGAGTTCATCGGCGCGCTGCGGAGAGTGGCCTCCGGCGGCACCGCCCTCGACCCGGAGGTCGTCGCCCAGCTCCTGGTGCGCGGCAACAGCGACCCGCTGGAACGGCTGACGCCCAGGGAGCAGGAGGTGCTCCAGCTGATGGCGGAGGGCCGCTCCAACGCCGGCATCGGGCAGGCCCTGGTGCTCAGCGAGGGGGCCGTGGGCAAGCACATCGGCAACATCTTCGCCAAGCTCGGCCTGTCGCCCGACGAGGGCGACCACCGGCGGGTGCTGGCCGTGCTGCAGTTCCTCAAGATTCGGAGCCTCCCATGAGGGCCCTGTGGCTGACGGCGGGCGCCGTGGCGACCGCGATCGCGCTGCTGATCTCCACCGCGTCGCTCTGGTCCATGTTCGCCTCGGCCCGCGAGCCGAGGGAGCACACCTCGCGGTCCATCCCGCTCGACCACAAGGCCGTGCAGATCAGGACGGGCAAGGGCCAGGTGGACCTCTTCATCACCTCCGGGCAGGCCGGCGAGCTGCGCATCGACCGGTATCTGCAGTGGTCGAAGGACCGGCCGACGGTGACCGAGGACTGGGACGAACGCACCGGCACGCTCCTGCTCGACGCGGTCTGCCGCGACCACGACCAGCCGCAGGGCCCCACCTGCCGGGCGAGCTACACGCTGTTCGTGCCACCGGAGGTCGATGTCGAGGCCGGTACGGTCGGCGGCGCCGTCGCGGCCGACGATCTCTTCGGCAGTGTGCGCCTGACGTCCGTGGCCGGCGACATCCGCGTGACCACCCTCTCCGGCGACCTCTGGGCCAGGACCGGCACGGGCGACGTCGTCGCCGAGTCCCTCCGCGGCGAGCGGGCCGACGTGGAGGCCGGCTCCGGCGACCTGCGGGTGACCTTCCAGAGCGCGCCGTCGCAGGTCAGGGCCGTCGTGCGCACCTCGGGGGACGTCGACGTGTGGGTGCCGAGAAACGTGTACGCCGTGACCGCCGAGGGCGTCAACACCACGCTCAGCGTCAGGCACGACCCCGACGCCTCAAGGAAGATCGTCGCGACCACCAAGGACGGCTATGTGAGCGTCTGCTGCCGCTGAAGGTCGTTCCAATGGTCAAAGCCTGTTTACCCGTGTGACTGATTGGTAAGTTCCCGGCATGGAGTCTGCGAAGCACGCCGGTGACGCCGCCGTCGCCGTGTCCAAGGCCTATGGCGTCGAGACCATGTTCACCCTGTCGGGAGGGCACGTCTTCCCCCTCTACGACGGCGCGGTCCACGAGGGCATGCGCATCCTCGACGTACGTCACGAGCAGAGCGCGGTCTTCGCCGCCGAGGCGACCGCCAGGCTGACCAGGAGTCCGGGCCTGGCCGTGCTGACCGCCGGTCCCGGCATCACCAACGGCGTCAGCGGCGTCGCGACCGCCCATTTCAACGGCTCCCCGGTGGTCGTCCTGGGCGGCAGGGCGCCCCAGTCCCGCTGGGGCAGCGGCGCGCTGCAGGAGATGGACCACCCGCCGCTGCTCGACCCGATCACCAAGCTGTCGTTCACCGCGAGCGCCGCCGACTCCGTCGGCCAGGACGTCGAGATGGCCTTCCGCACCGCGGTCGCGCCCCACCGCGGCCCGGTCTTCCTCGACATGTACATGGACCACCTGTTCGCCCCGTCGCCGCTGCACGAGGTGCGCACGCAGTCCCCGTCCCCGCTGGAGCCCGACCCCGAGGGCCTGGCGGGCATCGCGCGGCTGCTGGCCGAGGCCGAGCGCCCGGTGCTGGTCTACGGCTCCGACGTGTGGATGGACCGCGCCGAGGAGGCCGCCCGCGACTTCGCCGAGACGTGGCGGCTGCCGGTCATCCCCAACGGCCAGGGCCGCGGCATCCTGCCCTCCGGCCACGAACTGCTCGTCACCCGGGCCCGCGGCCTCGCCTTCGCCCAGGCCGACCTGGTGATCGTGGTCGGCACGCCGCTCGACTTCCGCCTGGGCTACGGCTGGTTCGGCGGCAAGGACGGCGCGCCGCTGGCCAAGGTGGTGCACATCGCCGACGCGCCCTCGCAGCTCGCCACACACATGCAGCCGGCCGCCGGCGCCGCGGGTGACCTGTCGGTGGTGTTCTGGGGCCTCGGCACGGCCTGCGGCGAGGCCGGGATCAAGCCCGACAGGTACTCCTCGTGGGTGTCGAAGCTGTCCGAGGCCGCCGCCGCGGCCATCGCGGGGGACGCCGAACTGCTGGCCGCCGACTCCGACCCGATCCACCCCATGCGCGTGTACGGCGAGCTGGGCAAGGTCCTGGCCGACGACGCGGTGGTGATCGGCGACGGCGGCGACTTCGTCTCCTACGCCGGCAAGTACGTCGAGCCGAAGCAGCCGGGCAACTGGCTGGACCCCGGCCCGTACGGCTGCCTCGGCACCGGCCTGGGCTACTCCATCGCCGCCCGCCTGGCCAGGCCCTCCTCGCAGGTGGTGCTGCTGCTCGGCGACGGCGCCGCCGGGTTCTCGCTGATGGACGTCGACACCCTCGTCCGCCACAAGCTCCCCGTCGTGATGGTCTGCGGCAACAACGGCATGTGGGGCCTGGAGAAGCACCCCATGCAGATGTTGTACGGCTACGACGTGGCCGCCGAGCTGCAGCCCCAGTGCCGCTACGACCAGGTGGTGACCGCGCTCGGCGGAGGTGGCGAGCTGGTCACCAAGCCGTCGGAGATCGGGCCCGCGCTGCGCAGGGCGTTCGACTCCGGCATCCCGTACATGGTCAACATCGCCACCGACCCGGAGATCGCCTACCCCCGCAACACGACGGGGGTGTGAGCGGCTACTGCTGCGGCTTGGGCGAGGTGGTCGGCGTGGGCGACGGCGAGGTGTCGTCCGGGCAGGCGCTGTCGATGACGATCAGCTCGACCACCGAGCCCTTCTTCACCGACGTGCCGGGAGCCGGCACGGTCTGCTTGATCCTGCCGCAGCTCAGGCCGTCGGTGGTGGAGGTCTGGTCGATGAGCTTCGACTCGAGATCCGCCGCGATGATCATGGGCTCGCCGTCCAGGAACCGCTTGCCGACCACGTCGGGCACCAGCACCTTGTCCGCCGACGGCGTGGGAGAGGGCGACTTCGACGGCGTCGGGCTCTTGCTGGGGGTGCTGGTGGGCGTCCTGGTCGGCTTGGTCTCCTCCGGCGTCGGATCAGGCCTCGTCGGCTTGGTGATGACCGGCCGGGGCGTCGTCCTCGCGGTCGTGGGCTCGGGTTCCTCGGTCTTGGGCGGCGGCGTGGTCTGCACGACCTTGTCCTCGCCGCCCTCGTTGGGGGCACTGACCGTCGGAGGCGTCTCGATGGAGGTGGTGGTCATCCCGGTCAGAGCGACGGCGGTGGCGCCCGCGCCGAGCACGACCGCCGCGGCGATGGCCGCGATCAGCCCGGTCCTGCGCGGCGCCTTGGCCGCGCGCCGGCTCCCGCGCCGGTCGGTCACCGACGTGTCCTCGTGCGCCATCCTGGCGCCCGTCTTGTAGGGATCGGTGTCGGACTGCCCCGCCTGGTGGTGCTGGCCCGTCTGCTGGTGGTGCTGGGGCGGCTGCTGGTACGCCTCCTGAGGAGGCGCCATCGTGACACCGGTGGTCAGCTCGGGCACGGCGGGCGTCTGCCCGTTGGCGATCGCCCGCGCGGCCTCGCTCATCGCCCTGGCGCTGGGGTAACGCCTGGCCGGATCCTTCGACAGCGCGATCTCCACCAGCGTTCGCACCGACTGCGGGATGTCCTGGGGCAGGGGTGGCGGGGCCTCGCGGATGTGCTTGAGCGCGATCGTCACCGCGCTGTCACCGTCGAACGGCCGCTGGCCGACCAGGCACTCGTACGCCACCACGCCGAGCGCGTAAATGTCCACCGCGGGCGTCACGGGAGCGCCCTCGGCCTGCTCGGGCGCGCAGTAGGCGGCGGTGCCGAGCACCATGCCGGCGTCGGTGAGCCGGCTGGCGATGTCGGAGCGCGCGATGCCGAAGTCGGTCAGCACGAGTGTGCCGTCGCGCTGCACGAGCAGGTTGCCCGGCTTGACGTCGCGGTGCACGATTCCCTGGTCGTGCACGGCCTGCAGGGCCGAAGCGGCCTGCGCGATCAGCTCCATGGCCGCCTGCGGCGGGATCCGCCCCAGCCTGGCCAGCAGCCGGTCGAGCGGTTCGCCGTCGACGAACTTCATCACCAGGTAGACGGTGTCTCCGCTGACGCCGTAGTCGTAGACGTCCACGACGCCGGAGTGGTTGACCGTGGCCATCGCACGCGCTTCCCCCTGAAAGCGAGCGACGAACCCGGGGTCCTCCATACGGCCGGGGAGCAGCACCTTGACGGCGACGGTGCGCGCGAGCACGACGTCCTCGCCACGCCACACCTCGCCCATGCCACCGGCGCCGATGCGGGTATCCAACCTATAACGCCCCGCCAGCGTCGTCCCTTGGGCCACCATGATTCCCCCGTTACCCCCCTACGTCCGAAACCGTCCCCCGCCCCGCGGATCTCCAACAAAGCGAAGTTTTGTCGCGGACAGGTAACACAGTGGTCACGGAACTCAGAGAGTGTACGACTCACGTGTCCCAGATGCCACTCAAATGCCTCAAGCCGTACAAAGCCTATCTTGGAGCCTTCCGCCCGCACTTGTCCGCGTTTCTAGGAAGTCAGCGGCAGTGCGCGAATGCCGTCCCCCTTAGGCTGAGCCCATGACGCTCGCTCCTGGTCTGCGCTCCCAACTGCTCGTCGTGGTCGAGATGAACGACACAGCGAAGGCGATCGGCAGCGGAGACGTGCCCGTGCTCGCCACTCCCCGGCTGCTCGCGCTGGCCGAGGCGGCGACCGTGCGCGCCGTCGAGCGGCATCTCGCGCCCGGCCAGACATCCGTCGGCACCCGGGTGGAGCTCGACCATCTGGCCGCCAGCCCGCTCGGGGCCCGTGTCCGGGTCGGCGTGGAGCTGACCCGGGTGGACGGCCGGCGCCTGGTCTTCGCCTTCGAGGCCCACGAGGAGCACGGGGAGCCCGAGACGTACGAGGAGCGCGGCGGGCGGACCGTTGTCGGCAAGGGCACGATCGAACGCGTGGTGGTCGATCGTGCCAAGTTCATCGCCCGCGCCACTCGATGACGGCGACCAGGCCGCCTTCCCCGGGCTACTCGATGACGGCGATCAGGTCGCCTTCCTGGATCACGTCGCCCTCGGCGACCTTCAGCTGCGCGACGACCCCGTCGTCCTCGGCGATCACGGGGATCTCCATTTTCATGGACTCGAGGATGACCAGCGTGTCGCCATCGGAGACCGTGTCACCCTCGCTGACAACGACCTTCCACACATTCGCGACCATCTCGGCACGTACCTCAGCCACCGGGACTCCAATCTTTAAGTGATCCAACAATCTCAGCCTAGGCTCGCATGCGCGCGACCAGGCCCGTGTCGTAGTCGCCGGTGACGAACTCCGCGTTCTCCAGCAGCTCCGCACAGAATGGCAGGTTGTTCTTCGGTCCCTCAACGGTGAATTCGGCCACCGCCTTGCGGCCCTTCTGCAGCGCCTCGGCCCGGTCGGAGCCGAAAACGCAGAGCTTGGCCATCAGCGGGTCGTAGAACGGGGTGACGGTGTTGCCCGACTCGTAGCCGGAGTCCACCCGCACGCCATCGCCGACCGGCTCCTCCCATGCCGTGATCTTGCCCGGGCCGGGGAAGAACCGCTTGGGGTCCTCAGCGTAGACCCGGAACTCGATCGCGTGCCCACGGGGCTCGGCCGGCACCTCGGGGCTCTCCCCAGCCGCGACGCGCAGCTGCAGCTCGACCAGGTCGGCGCCGGTGACCAGCTCGGTGACCGGGTGCTCCACCTGCAGCCGGGTGTTCATCTCCAGGAAGACGAAGTCCTGCTTGTCGGCGTCGACCAAGCACTCGACCGTGCCCGCGCCCAGGTAGCCCACGGCCTCGCCGGCCCGCACGGCCGCGGCCAGCATGCGCTCGCGCAGCTCGGGGGTGATGCCGGGCGAGGGAGACTCCTCGACGACCTTCTGGTGGCGGCGCTGCACCGAGCAGTCGCGCTCACCCAGCGCCACGACCTTGCCGCCGGGCAGGCCCAGGATCTGCACCTCGACGTGGCGGGCCCGCTCGATGTAGCGCTCCAGCAGCACGGCGGGGCCGTCAAGCGCGTCGCCGCCGGAGAACCTGGCGGCCGCCCTGGCCGCCTGCTCGTACGCCTTGGCCAAGCCCTCTTCGTTGTGGGCCACGCTCATCCCGATGCCACCGCCGCCGCCCGCGGTCTTGACCATGACCGGATAACCGATGGTCTCGGCCGCCCTCAGCGCCAGCGACAGGTCGGTGACCGGTTCGCGGGTGCCCGCCGCGACCGGCACGCCCGCGGCCTCCATGAGGTTCCTGGCGTTGATCTTGTCGCCCATCTTGTCGATGGCCTCGGGCGACGGGCCGATCCAGGTCATCCCGGCCTCGATGACGGCGCGGGCGAACGCGACGTTCTCGGCGAGGAACCCGTAGCCGGGGTGGATCGCCTTCGCGCCGGTCGCGCGGGCCGCCTCCAGCACCTTCGCCGCGTCGAGGTAGCTCTGCGCGGGGTTGGCGGGCCCGATCTGCACGGCCTCGTCGGCCTCGCGGACGAACGGCAGGTCGGCATCGGCCTCGGAGTGGACCGCGATGGCGCGCAGGCCCATCCGCTTGACCGTGCGGATGATCCGCCGCGCGATCTCCCCTCGGTTGGCGATCAGAACGGGTCCGAGCGTCTCAGTAAGCACGCCGACCACCCTATGGCCGCCACCGCTCTGACCTATTCCCCCTAAACCACCGATCCGGACTGCCCAATCTGTAGGAACCCTACAATTGTGAGTCCCCGGAAACACGATAGGCGGCCCGCTGACTGTAGAGGTCGGACGCGGACACCGGTAATTCGGTTTTAGGGGTCATCGGTGCCGAAGATCAGGGGCGGCCGCGACAGTGGCCCGCGAACCGTGGCAAACAGGTGGGAAACAGGGGGTCAAACCCGGCCGCGGTCGATCACGAGGGCGAGCGCCTCGACCGCATGGGCATCGTACGCGCTGCCCGACGACAGCCGGATGCGCTCCAGCGCCGCGCCGCCCCGATCACGGTCGGTGGAGGGCCCCACCAGATCGTCGTAGGCGTTGGCGACCTTGATGATGCGGCTCGACAGCGGCGGGTCGTCGGAGATCGGGTCGCACTGCCGGCTGACCACCTCGGCCACCCGGTCCAGCACCCCCGTCTGCCTGATCACCTCGGCGCCCAGCTCGGCGATCCGGCGGGCCTGCTCGGGCTCGGTCAGCACGGTGGCGCCGCCCGGGATCGGGTCGCGCAGCGAGAGCTGGCCGATGTCGTGCATCAGCGCCGCGTACTCCAGCTCCAGCAGTTCGGGCTCGGCCATGCCGAGTTCCCTGCCGATGGCCACGGACAGGCGGCTGACCCTGCGCGAATGGCCCGGCTCCACGTAGCCGCCGACCTCCGTGACCCGCGACAGGGCGCGTACGGTCTGCAGGTAGGTGGCCCTGATGCCCGCGTACTTGCGGAAGGCCACCTGCGTGACCAGCAGCGGCGCGGCGAAGACCAGCAGCGCGACCAGGTCCATGCTGTGCGTGGCCAGCGCGAGCAGCACGCCGGACGAGCCGACCGCGGCGCCCAGCGCGAAGGCCATGTTGACCTCGTCGCGCACGGCCACCCTGAACGAGGTGCGCACCTGCTCGGCGCGCAGCAGCGCGGCGATCAGCACGTCGATCAGCAGGGTGATCGCGATGAGCGCCACCATCACCATGAGCGCCGGCCACCACGTCCTGGTCGGCGGCTTGGTCAGCTCGTAGAGCGGCTCGGCCAGCGGCCGGAACGCGAAGGCCAGCAGCGCGCTGGTGAGCAGCCGCCTGGCCATCGCGTCCAGGCGCGGTGGTCGGCCGACCGCCAGATGCGGGAGCGCTCCCGCGATCATGCCGACCGCGATCACCGCCACCACCTGCAGCGCGGAGTGGGTCAGCGGGTTCTGGCTGAGGTCGAGCAGCAGCGTGTAGCCCAGCGCGGCGGCGGCGCCGATCGGCGCGACCTCCCTGTTGCCCGGCATGGTGAGCCTGGCCAGCTCACCGACCGCGATCAGCGCGCCGAACCCGACCGCGATCTCGGGCCGGTCGAGCCCGACCGCCGCCGTGTGCGCCACGCCCGCGATCGCGACCAGCCCCGCCACGCAGATGAGCAGAAGCTGACCGGAGTCGAGCCGGCGCAGGACAGTGTGCAGGGACCGCTCGGTGGTACGCCTGACGCGCTCCGTGGTGATCATGAGCCCGTCACGACCTGGATGGGCATGGTCGGGTCGTCGTGGTCCTTGATCGGCGTGCCGGCGGCCTCCGGGGGCGGCGGCTCCACCCGGCGCTGCGGCTGCCACGGCTCGTGTTCGAGCGCGCGGATGAAGGCCGCCACCATCACCGGGTCGAAGTGGGTGCCCGCGCTCTTGCGCAGCTCGTCCACCGCCTCGGGAACGGGCCTGGCGCCACGGTAGGAACGGTCGGAGGTCATCGAGTCGAACGCGTCGGCCACCGCGATCACCTTGGCGAACTCGGGGATCTCATCGCCCGCCAGCCCCATCGGGTAGCCGGTGCCGTCGTGCTTCTCGTGGTGGTGCATGATCCCGGCGTAGGCCTCGTCGAGGAAGCCGATCCCGCGCACGATCTCCAGGCCGCGCATCGGATGGAGCTGGATCGCGGCGAACTCCTCCTCGGTGAGCGGCCCCTCCTTCTGCAGCACCTTGGTGGGCACGCCGAGCTTGCCGACGTCGTGCAGCATGCCCGCGTAACGGATGGCGCGCACCCGTTCGAGCCCCATGCCGATCTCCTGAGCGATCATGGAGGAGGCGTGCGAGACGCGCGTGCAGTGGCCCCTGGTGTAGTAGTCCTTGGTCTCCACGGCCTGGCACAGCGCGGCGATGGTGGCGTCGTAGGAGCGCTGCTGGGCGTGGTACTGGCCGAACGCCCACCGCGCCACGAACAGCGGCAGCAGCACCAGCACCGCCGAGATCGACGCCACGGTGGCCCACAACCCCGCCACGAGCAGCCCGAACGTGCCGTATCCCAGGTAGGACAGCAGGAACTGCGCCATGCCCCGCATCGGCACCTCGGTGGCCCGCACCCGGGTGGCCAGGCCGACCATGGTGAGCGTCAGCGCGATGTTGAGCGGCACGAAGACCGCGGTGGCGGCGGCGTAGGGGCCGATGAGGTCGTCGAAGGCGTTGACCTCCGGCACGCCCACCTCGCCATCCAGCGCCATGTACACGCGCCCGGCCACGAAGCCGCAGATGGCGAACTGGGCGCCGTTGAAGAGCCGTTTGACCAGCGGCAGCCCCGGCCGCACGCTCAGCGTCGCGGTCAGCCCCACCAGCGCCGCGCCCTCGGGGCCGATCAGCACCACGGCCGCGAGCGAGGCGGAGAAGCTGACCGACACCGCGAACTGCTCCACGTTGAGCAGCGTCGGCATCGACTCGCACACCAGGAACAGCAGGGCCAGCACCAGGAGGATGTCGAAGTGCCTGGTGACCACGGGAGCGCCGGAGACGATCATCCCGCGTACGACGAGAGCGGCCGCCGCGCCGATCACGGCGACCAGATAGGCCCTTGCGGGCCACGGCAGATCACGCATTGCGGCCCCCCACGGCGTTCAGGTCCAGGACACCCCAGGAGGCACCGCCCCGCCGATCAGCATGACCACCGCGGTGGCGAGCATGATGGCCGTGAGCAGCCGGACGACCGTAACCTTCGACATCCAGATGCCTCCACGTCGACTTCGTGGGGTTCACGCTACAGAAGTCGACGTGGTCGTATGGGCCGAGTCGCAAATCGCAAGCAAAGCGTAATCAACCAACTACTTCACGCGACGGCTCGCCGCCCACTCGACGGTCTTCTTCACACCCGTCGACAGGTCGGTACGGGGCTGCCAGCGGAGCCCTTCGTGCGCCGGCACCGGATCGACCGCCATCGCCGGCAGGTCACCCACGCGCGGCGGCGCGAAGCCGGGCTTGTCCTGCGCGCCCGCCGCGTCCGCGATCAGCGAGTGCAGCCTGCGGTCGGTGGTCTGGATGCCGGTGCCGAGGTTGAACCGGCGTCCGTTACCTTCCCCGCCGCACGCCCTGACGAAACCGTCCACCACGTCCTCGACGAAGATGTAGTCGCGGGTCTGGGTGCCGTCGCCGTACAGGACCGTGGGCGTGCCGCTGAGCAGGGCGTCGGTGAAGATCGCGACCACGCCGGCCTCGCCCTCCGGCGACTGGCGCGGGCCGTAGACGTTGGACAACACCAGCGTGGTGTACTCCATGCCGTAGAGCGCGCGGAAGGTGGCGAGGTAGATCTCGCCGCTCAGCTTCGAGGCCGCGTACGGCGAGCGCGGGTCCGTGGCCGCGTCGCCCGGCACCGGGATGGCCGCGGGACGGCCGTAGACGGCCACGGAGGAGGCGAAGACCACCTTACGCGTGCGCCCCTCGTGCGCCGCGGCCAGGACGGCCGCCGTGCCCTCGACGTTGAGCCTGGCGTCGTGCGCCGGGTCGGCCACGCTCTTGCGCACGCTGATCTGCGCCGCCAGGTGGCAGACGACCTCCGGCTGCCGCTCGGCCATCAGCCTGGCCAGCGCGGGGTCGCGGATGTCCATCTCGTGCAGCCGGAACCGCTCGCCGGCCGCCGCTCCCGCCAGGTTGTCCCTGCTGCCCGTGGACAGGTCATCGACCACGTCCACCTCGTGACCGTCCGCCAGCAGCCGATCGACGAGATTGGACCCGATGAACCCGGCACCCCCGGTGACCAAAACGCGCATGGGCGAAATCCTAGTCCGCCGGGCCCCTGTCAGTCGGCCAGCTCGGACCGTACCTGCGCGATCCGGTCCAGGACTTTGGCGCGCAGGTCCGCGGGGACCGGGTCGCAGCCGCAGTGCTTGTGCACGAGCGCCTTGATCGCCTTGTCCAGGTCGTATTCCTTGAGGCAGGGGCTGCACTCGTCGAGATGCACGCGGACCTCGGCGATGTCCCCCTTGGTCAGCTCGCCGTCGAGGTAGGCGTACACCTTGTCGAGGACCTCGCGACAGTCGGTGTCATGTGGGTTGCCACAGCTCATTTCGATCCCTCCGCCGGGACCAGGCCACGCTCGCGAGCATAATCCTCAAGGAGGCCCCGGAGCTGCCTGCGTCCTCTGTGCAGCCTCGACATCACGGTGCCGATCGGAGTGCCCATGATGTCGGCGATCTCCTTGTAGGGGAAGCCTTCGACGTCGGCCAGGTAGACGGCGATCCTGAACTCCTCGGGCAGAGCCGCGAGCGCCTGCTTGATGTCCCCGTCGGGCAGGTGCTCCAACGCCTCCACCTCGGCGGACTTCAGACCGCTTGAGGTGTGGGACTCGGCCCGCGCAAGCTGCCAGTCCTCGATCTCCTCGGCGCCCGACTGCTTCGGCTCGCGCTGCTTCTTGCGATAAGAGTTGATGAAGGTGTTGGTCAGGATCCGGTAGAGCCACGCCTTGAGGTTGGTGCCCTGCTGGAACTGATGGAACGACGCGAACGCCTTTGCGAAGGTCTCCTGGAGCAGGTCCTCCGCGTCCGCGGGATTTCGGGTCATCCGGAGCGCGGCGGAGTAGAGCTGCTCGAGATACGGCATGACGTCGCGCTCGAATCGCTCGCTTCGCTGCTCCAGCGTCTCCGCGCCTGTCGCGGGCACCGGACCCACCCCCCTAAGATCACCGGTGGCCGGCTGTGGCGGAACACCGTACTCAGGGGAGGATACCCGCTGGCCCGTGACCAGTCGGTCAGCGGGCTGGGGTTCTACCAATGTGAGCATGCTCGTCGCAACACGCCCGCGCCCTTGTCTGTTCCCGCAAGATAGAAGGTACGAAGGACCCGGTGCGGGGAACGTCATACGTACCGGCTGGTAGCCCTTTTTCCGGAACTCAGGAGTCGCGTGTGCTGCCCATTCCGGCCGAGGAACTGAACGGCTCAGGGACGCTCGGGCCGTACTGGACCTTCTACCGCGCCGTCGCCGCCGAACAACTGACCCGATGGCTTCCCGGCGAACCCTCCGTCGTCCTCGACCTGTCCGGCGGCCGCGGCAGATGGTCGGGCCAGGCCGCCAGGGCGGGGCATCGGGTGATCGAGGTGGTCGATTTCCGCCGTACCGTCGATGGCCAGTCCCGATTGCGCGACCTGCGCGACGCCGACCGCGTCCGGCACGTGCGCGCCGACGACCTGGCCTTCCTGCCCGACGCGAGCGTGGACGCCGTGCTCGCCGAGGAGCGGGCCATGTCCGTCGAGCTGATGGCCGAGTCGGCGATGAGCGACGTGGCCAGGGTGCTGCGGCCCGGCGGGCGGGCGCTGGTATGCGTCGACTCGCTCGTGCTGGGCATGGCGATCCTGGCCGAGCAGGAGCAGTGGCAACACCTGCGGCAGACCGGCGAGGTCATGCTCGTGCCGTGGCCCGACGGCAGCATCACGCGCTGCTTCAGCAGCACGCAGCTGCGCGAACTGCTGGCCGGGGCCGGGCTGGAGGTGGAGTGGATGCGGCCGCGCACGGTGCTGTCGCCGTCCACGGTCGACCACGTGCTCAGCTCCGACGCGCGGGCGCTCAACTACCTGGTGCGCACGGAGCTGGAGGCCCAGCCGAACGACGACGACACCGTCGGCATCCACCTGGTGGCCAGCGCCCGCCGCCTCTGACGGCGGCTCCCTTTGACGGGTGACCCGTCGCTGTCGCGGCCGCGCCGCCGTTCTTCGTGTCCGGCGGCGTACGCGCTCAGCGGCGGCGTTCCTGCTTGCCCTGGCACTGCACGCAGCGCGAAGCCTCGGGACGGGCCTCCATCCGGCCCTCGGGCACCGGCCTGCCGCAGTCGACGCACCTGCCGTACACGCCTTCGTCGATGCGCTTGATCGCCTCCATGATGGCCTGGCGCTGCGTGGTGGCCGCGGTCAGCATGGCCTGGGCGCGGTCGGCGTCGGTGAGGTCCGAGCCGGCGTCGGCCGCCGAGTGCTCACGTACGGCGACGGGGTCTCCCTGGAGGACCCCGATCGAACGATCCAGTTCCGCGAGCATGTCTTCCAGCCGCTCACGAGCGGTCGTGACGTCCACGAATCCGCACCTCCGGGTAAATGAGGGCAACCCGCGGCGAGGACTTCCCCGGTCGTCCCGCCCGGTGCAATTAGGGGGCTTTTAGGCGGTGACACCGAGTAAACGGATGCATCGCTTTCCTCACCGGATGCCCAATAACAGTGCTTCTTACACCTTTAGAAAAGGGCGGTTTCCTCTTCTTCAGGGAGAGGTTTGATGAGGTCTGGGCCATTGTTTCGCACGTTGTTGACCTCCGTGGAGACCGCGTACGCGGTCAGCCGCCCCGGCTCGGCGGGCACCAGCAGCCGCCCCGCCTGCTCGGTGTCGGTCAGCTTGGGGTCCAGCCACTCGGCCCAGCGGTCCTGCTCGATCATCATGGGCATCCTGTCGTGGATGCGGCCGAGTTTGTCCTCGGCGTTGGTGGTGATGACGGTGCAGGTGACCAGCCACTTCAGCGGGTCGTCGTCCTCGCGCGAGGGGTCCTTCCAGAACTCGTACAGGCCCGCCATGGCCAGCACCCCGCCGTCGGCGGGATGGATGAAATACGGCTGCTTCTTCTTCTTTTCGCCCTCGACCGGCATCCACTCGAAGTAACCGTCGGCCGGCAGCAGGCATCTGCGCTTGGCGAACGCCTGGCGGAATGACGGCTTCTCGGCCAGCGTCTCGGCCCTGGCGTTGATCATCCGCGAGCCGATCGACGGGTCCTTGGCCCATACCGGGACCAGGCCCCACTTCACGATCCTGAGCTGCCGCACCGCCCGCTCGGCCTCCTTGGGCACGCGGCTCAGCACGGCGTAGACGTTCTTGGTCGGCGCGACGTTGTAGTCGGCCCCGAGCTCCTTGTCGGGCTCGCCGTCCTGCTCGACCTGGAACTCCTCGAGCAGCTCGTGCTTCTTGCGCGCCGAGGCGTATCTACCGCACATGACCCCACACTGCCACGTCGCGCCCGCGCCCGCATGCCCCGGCCACGCACCCCGCCGCTACCTGGCTCACCTCGGCCGCGCGCCCTGTCCCGGCCGCCCGGCCACGCACTGTCGGAACCCGTCCATCAGCCATGCGACCTGCCCCGCCGCGACCGATACGCTTTGACCATGTCCGCTCCGCACTGGCCCGCACCGGCGGCGACCGGCCCGGTCACCGCCACCGTCCCGCTGCCCGGCTCCAAGTCGGTGACCAACCGCGCGCTCCTGCTCGCCGCGCTCGCCGACGGCCCGGGGGTCGTGCGCCAGGCGCTGCGCAGCCGCGACGCGGACCTGATGGTCTCGGCGCTGCGTGCCCTGGGCACGACGCTGACGGCCACACGGGAGAGCGCCGCGGGGGTCGACTGGCAGGTGACGCCGGGCCCGATCCGCGGCGGCGGCCGCATCGACGTCGGGCTGGCGGGCACGGTCATGCGGTTCGTGCCGCCGATGGCCGCGCTGGCGGACGGCCCGGTCTTCTTCGACGGCGACCCGCACGCGCGCAAACGCCCAATGGGCCCCATTCTCGACGCGCTGCGCTCGCTCGGGGCGCGCATCGACAACGACGCGCTGCCGTTCACGATCAGCGGACCGCCGACCGGCGGCGAGGTCACGCTGGACGCGTCGGGATCGTCCCAGTTCGTCTCGGGCCTGCTGCTGACCGCGGCCCGGTTCGAGAAGGGCGTCACGATCCGCCACGTGGGCCCGCCGGTGCCCTCGCAGCCGCACATCGAGATGACCGTGGAGATGCTCAGGGCGGTCGGCGTGACGGTGGACGTCGGTGAGCGCGACGTGTGGCGCGTGCTGCCCGGCCCGATCGCGGCCAGGGACATGACGGTGGAGCCCGACCTGTCCAACGCGGCCCCGTTCCTGGCGGCGGCGCTGGTTTCGGGCGGCACGGTGACGATCCCCGGCTGGCCGGCACGGACCACGCAGGCGGGCGACGCACTGCGCGGCCTGCTCACCTCCATGGGCGCCACAGTCACCCGCGCCACCAACCGACCCGGCACCGCCAACCGGACCAGCACCACCAACCGGACCAGCACCGCCGACCAAACCGGCACCACCAACCGGCCCGGCACCACCGACCAGACCAGCACCACCGACCAGACCGGCACCACCGACGGGACAGGTGCGGCGGATCGGGCCGACGTCGCTGAGCTGGTGGTCAGCGGGACCGGTGCGATCACCGGTATCGACGTTGACCTGCGTGAGGTGGGCGAGCTGACCCCGACGATCGCCGCCCTGGCGGCGCTGGCCTCGACGCCCAGCCGGATCCGGGGTGTCAGCCATCTGCGCGGCCACGAGACCGACCGCCTCGCCGCGCTCGCCACCGAGATCAACCGCCTGGGCGGCGACGCCGAGGAGACCGATGACGGCCTGATCATCCGCCCCCGCCCGCTGCGCGGCGGCCTCTTCCACAGCTACGACGACCACCGCATGGCCACGGCCGGCGCGGTGCTCGGCCTGGCCGTGCCGGGTGTCGAGGTGGAGAACATCGCGACCACCGCCAAGACCCTGCCGGAGTTCGTACGGATGTGGACGGCGATGCTGGAATCCCCATGACCCACCGGCCACCGATACCCACCCTTGAGGGCTGGTTTCACCGCAGGAGCGCCGGGCACTTCGGAGAGGGGCGGCTCGTTGGCTCGTTGTGGCGTGCTGCCCGCACGGCGACGAGATCCAGACGGCAGGACGCTCGGCGTCCGCGGCTCCGACACCGGCTACCCGGAGACCTACCAGGCACCGCCCGCGCGTGCCGACAGTCCACCAGCACAACAGAGGGGTAACGAGCGTATGGGAGCGGACCGCTGAGCAAGCGGCAGTACGACGAGGACGACGTACGGGTCAGGCCAGGCAAGGGCTCCAGGCCCAGGACCCGGATCCGTCCCGCGCACGAGGACGCCGTCGAGGGGTTCGTGGTGGCCGTGGACCGGGGCCGCTACACGACGCTGGTCGAGCCGGAGCGCCCGAAGGGCTCGGCCCAGAAGCGCAAGCCGCCCCAGCGCCGGCTCGTGATGGCCATGAAGGCCCGCGAGCTGGGCCGCAAGGGCATCGTGGTGGGCGACAGGGTGGCGCTGGTCGGAGACGTCTCCGGCCGCCCCGACACGCTGGCCAGGGTCGTACGCGTGGAGCCGCGCACCTCGATGTTGCGCCGCTCGGCCGACGACACCGAGGACACCGACGGCATAGAGCGCCCGGTCGTGGCCAACGCCGACCAGCTCGTCATCGTGACCGCGCTGGCCGACCCGCCACCCCGTCCGCGCATGATCGACAGGATCCTGGTGGCGGCCTTCGACGCCGAGATCGACACCCTGCTCTGCCTCACCAAGTCCGACCTCGCCCCGCCCGACGAGCTGGTGTCCCTCTACGAACCGCTGGGCGTGCCGCACGTCGTGGTGCACAAGGGCGCCGCCCTCGACGAGCTGCGCGACCACCTGACCGGGCGCATCAGCGTACTGGTGGGGCATTCAGGCGTGGGCAAGTCCACGCTGGTCAACGCCCTGGTCCCGGACGCCAACCGGGCCGTCTCGCAGGTCAACGCGGTCACCGGCCGGGGCCGCCACACCTCCACCTCGGCCGTGGCACTGGAGTTGCCCGAGGGCGGCTGGATCATCGACACACCGGGCGTGCGCAGCTTCGGGCTGGCCCACGTGTCGGTGGAGACGGTGCTGGCGGCCTTCCCCGACCTGATCGAGCGTACGGTGGACTGCCCGAAGGGCTGCACGCACCTGGGTGACGGCTGCGCGCTGGACGCGTGGGTGGCGGCGGGCAAGGCCGACCCCGCCCGCCTGGAGTCCCTGCGCCGCCTGCTCTCCAGCCGCGAGGGCACCCTGGACAGCCGCGAAAGCGCCCCTGACAACCGCGAGAGCGCCCCCGACAGCCGCGAGAGCGTCCCAGACAGCCGTGAGGACCCCCCTGACAACCGCGAGAGCGTCCCGGACAGCCGTGAGGACGCCCCTGACGACCCGGCGGCCGCGTCCCGGCGCGAGCCCGTCGGGGATGAGGCGGCGCCCTGAGACAGCCCGGCGAGGCAGCCCGGCGGTCAGCCCGGCGAGACAGCCCGGCGAGACAGCCCGGCGAGACAGCCCGGCGGTCAGGACCAGGCCAGTTCCCACCACTGGACCGGGCGAACGGCCCGCAGCACGGCGAGCACGTCCTCCTGCGTCGCCACTTCGTTGTAGGCCTCGATGAACGCGTCCCCGCGCACGGCGAACAGCAACATGCCAGGGTCGCTCTCGTCTCTCCAGACCCCGTCCGCCACCTCGCGGCAGTCGTTCGCTCCCGACTCGGCGACGTCCGCGCAAGCCGACCGGGGCGTCTTCTCGCTCCTCCGCTCGACCTGGAGCATCAGCTCCTGACCGTCGCGTGACCGTTCGTAGGAGAGGATGAGGTGCCTGCCGTCATCGACGGTGACGTCGGTGAGGCGATAGTCCGGCAGCTTGGCGGCAACAAGGGGCAATCCATCGCGAACCGCCGTCTGGGCGGCGACCAGCACCGTGATGGAGTCCCGTCCCAGCAGGGCGGTGACGCTGAAGACCGCGAACGCCCCGACCGCGGTCAGTCGCGCCGCCCGTCCCGCCGGCACCACCCAGAACGTGGCCAGCGCGAAGCCGAGCGCGCACAACCCCATGAAGGCCGGATAACCGACCCACCCGGTCATTCCCGCCAGTTCCGCAGGTGTGACCGGCAGCATGCCGAAACACGCGATGGCGCCGACCGGTCCCAGGAGCGCCACCAGCCACCATCGGGGGAGCCTGCCCCAGTAGGACAGCGCCAGGCTCAGCGGAACGGGCACCAGCAGCATCATGAGAAGCGTGAACACACTCAGGTGGGCGGCCAGCGCGGCTTCCGTGAGGCCGACCACGGCTCCCACCAGAGCCGCCCGGATCAAGGCGTTCATGCCCGATCATCAGCCATGACCGGGCCCGCCTGTCAACCACAACTACCCAAAGGGGCCATATCGGCCCCTCCGGAATCAGAGTTACCAGAAAAGGGGCGCTCGCGACTGATGTTCTGGATAGCCGACACGGTAGCGTGGGCGATCGTGCAGGGTTATTCCGATGATCTTCGTCTCGCGCATGTCATGGCGGATGCCGCCGATGACCTGACCATGCGGCGGTTCAAGGCGGTCGATCTCAAGATCGAGACCAAGCCGGATCTGACGCCGGTGAGCGACGCCGACCGTGCCGTGGAGGAGGCCATCCGGGGCACGCTGCGCCGCGCCAGGCCACGCGACGCCGTGGTGGGCGAGGAGTTCGGCAAGACCGGGTGGGGCGCCAGGTCGTGGATCATCGACCCCATCGACGGCACCAAGAACTACGTGCGCGGCGTCCCGGTGTGGGCCACGCTGATCGCGCTCATGGAGTACGGCAGGGTCGTCGTCGGCCTGGTGTCGGCCCCCGCGCTCGGCCGGCGCTGGTGGGCGGCGGCCGAGGGCGGGGCGTGGACGGGCAAGAGCCTGACCAAGGCTTCCCGCATGCGGGTCTCGTCCGTCTCGACGCTGGATGACGCCTCGTTCTCCTACTCCAGCCTGCACGGCTGGGAGAAGGCCGGCAAGCTCGACAACTTCGTCGGCCTGACCCGCGCCTGCTGGCGTACGCGGGCCTACGGCGACTTCTGGTCGCACATGATGGTCGCCGAGGGTTCGGTGGACCTGTCGGCCGAGCCGGAGCTGTCCCCGTGGGACATGGCCGCGCTCACCGTGATCGTCGAGGAGGCCGGCGGCGTCTGGACGGACGTGGCGGGGGTCAAGGGCCTGGAGGGCGGCAGCCTCGTCTGCACGAACGGCGTCCTGCACAACGAGGTGATCGACCGGCTCAACGGCACCTCGATCAGGAGCTAGCCGCGCAGGAGACCGGCCCGGGACCGGATCGCCTCGGTGGCGGCGTTCAGGTCGTGTTCATCTTTGAGCGTCACATTCCCCTCGTACGTCACCCCGCTCGGCGGATTGTCGTGCCCCAGCGGATCGGCGTCCCAGAAGTTGCCACGGAAGACGACGTCCGACAGCGGCGGCCCCACGTGCAGCACGCTCGTGTTGTCGGCGTGCATGACCACGTTCTCCTCGACCGTCACCCAGCTGGCCCCGTAGTCGAGGTAGAGCCCGAAGTTGTACGGCGTGCGCGTGTCCTTGATCACGTTGCCCCGCACCTCGGCCCCGTTCTCCGGCCCGTCGCCCTGGGGTCCCGACATGTAGACCCCGCCCCCGTCGGCCAGCACCTGCAAGGTGTCCACGGTCAGGTTGCGCAGGATCCTGGTGCCTTCGCCCACCCCGGCCACGATGCCGCAGTGGGGCACCTGCGTGACCTCGTTGTGCGCGACGACGCATCCGTTCGTGCCGGTCACCGAGATCCCCGGCGACCCGCTGTACTCCAGCCCCGTCCGCCGCACCCGGTTGTCCTCGATCGTGGGCCCCCGGCCGCCGGACACCATGATCGCCCCGGCGGACAGCGTGTCGAAGTCACAACCGCGCACCGCGAACCCGTCGCCTCCGGAGATGCCCAGCCCGGTGGCTCCGAGCCGGGTGAACCGGCACCCCTCGACGGTCCCTGACGTGTCCTCGAACGTCACGCAGGCCGGAATCGTGACGGAAGCGGCAGGATACGTCACGGAGGAGCCTTCCCCCAGCTCGGCCGTCTCGACGCCGCCGCCCTCGTAGTAGCCGCTGCCGTGGTAGTGCACGAAACCCCCGGGCCGGCCGGGCCGCAGCCACGTCGCCTCGGCGAACACCAGGCCCCTGAACGCCACGTCGCGCGTGCCCTCGACGCTCACCAGCCGCTCCAGGACCGGCGCGACCACCCGCGTACGCGCCGGGTCCTCGCCCGGCAGGGGCAGGTACATCAGCACGTGCTCCCCCGGCCGGGACCGGTCGAGCACGAAGGTGCCAGGCTCGCGCAGGAAGCCGGGGTGGTTCTCGACGCTGGTGGGCAGGCCGGGACCGTGGGAGGTGTTGCCTTCCCAGGTGGAGTTGTACAGCTCGGTGGCCCACCCGAAGCCCGGTTCCGCCATGGTGATCGCCGTCCCGTCCCCGTCGGCCGCGACCCCGGCCACGGAAAGGCGGGCCTCCGTCCAGGGGTAGACGCCCCGGTAGACGAACTCGACGCCCCGCCACTCGCGCGGCTCGGCGCTGTCGGTGACGTAGCCGGTCGCGGTGACGGTAGCCGTGCCGGGCAGGCCGGGGACGGCGGCGCGGGCGGCCCGGCGGCCGTCCACGTAGAGCTGGCGGATCTCCAGGTCGCCGACGTCGGCCAGCCAGACGCCGTCCTGCTCCCGCAATCCGGAGATGGGCCGGCCGCCGCTCACGACGGCCTCCTCCTTTTCTGGCGTGCCGTAACCGTAGGCCTGGTACGTGGTCCCCGAGTCGGCCTCCGTGAGCTCGAACGTCCCGGCCGGAACGTGGGTCCCGCCCCTGAGGGACACCACGGCCTCGCCGGAAACCTCGCGGGCCGCCGACCTGGCCCGCTCCAGGGTGCGGAACGGCCTGTCCACGGACCCTGGCCCGGAGTCGTCCCCTGTGGGAGCGACGTGGAAGTGGAACATCTCATACCGCCTTCCTGTTTATGCTGTACACATAGTCGTACACCATAAACTAGGATGATGCCAATGACGCCGGATCCCGACCGCGGAGTCGAGCTGCTGTGGCGGCAGGAGGAGGGGCGCGAGCCGCGACCCGGCCTGTCTGTGGCCAGGATCGTGCGCGCGGCCATCGAGCTGGCCGACGCCGAGGGCCTGGAGGGCCTGTCCATGCGCAAGGTCGCCGACCGGCTGGGCTTCACCACCATGTCCCTCTACCGCCACGTGCCCGGCCGCGACCAGCTCGTCGAGCTCATGCGCGACGAGGTCATGGGCGAGCGCCCGCCGGACGCCGATCGGCCTTCCGGCTGGCGCGCCGGGCTGGCGGCGGTCGCCAGGCAGGCGCTGGAGCTGCGCATGCGGCACCCGTGGCTGGCCGAGGTACGCGGCACCCGGCACATCCCCGGCCCCAACGCCGTCGCGCAGTATGACCGCATGCTCGCGACCCTGACCGGCACCGCGCTCAGGCCCTCTGAGGTGATCGCGGTCGTCGGCCTGATCGGCCGCCTCGTGGACGCCGAGGCCCTGCTCATTGTCGAGACGCGGCGCGAGGAGCAGCGCAGCGGCGTGTCGGAACAGGAGTGGTGGGGCTCCCGCGACGCCCTGTACGAGCAGCTCAACCACTACCCCACGATCACCCGCCTGTGGGAGACGGGCGGCTGGGACCACCCGGAGGACTCCTTCGAGTTCGGCCTGCGCCGCCTCCTGGACGGCATCGAGGTCCTCATCCGCGAACGTGATGAAAACCGTGACGAAACATGTCCCGAGTGCGGCAACCCCCTGGACCCCGCGACCTCGGGCCGCCCCCGCGTCTACTGCTCCCGCGCCTGCCAGCAACGCGCCTACCGCAAGCGCCAGAAAAGCTAGAGCGCCGAAGCCCACCGCACCACACTCAAGCTAGAGGGCTAGAGCGTCAGCACCCGCCGCACCGCGCCCATCAACCCGTCGCGATAGCTCCCCCCGTACAGCACCACGTGCACGAGCAGCGGATGCAGCTGATGCAGCGGCACCCGCCCCTTCCACCCCTCCGCCATCGGCCACTCCTCCCGGTAGGCCCCCAGCACCCGATCGAGGTACGGCAACCCGAACAACTCCAGCATCGCCAGATCCGTCTCCCGATGCCCCCCATGGGCCGCCGGATCGATCAGCACCCCGCCCCCACCGGACCACAACACGTTCCCGCTCCACAGATCCCCATGGATCCGCGCGGGCGGCTCCGCGGGCCCCGCGACCTCCGCGAAGCGCCCCACGGCCCGCTCCACCAGCGCCACGTCAGAGGCGGGCAGCCGCGCCATCCGCAGGAACGGCAACACCCGCCGCTCGGCGTAGAAGGACGGCCAGTCGTCGGCTGGCGCGTTGTCCATGGGCAGGTCGGCGATGAACCCGGCCCATGGCGCACCGAAGCCCGGCGCGCCCGCCCGATGCAGCCGGGCCAGCGACCGCCCGAACCGCTCGGCCGACGCCGTGGTGGGCGGCTCCTGACGTACCCAGGACATCACGAGGCGGTCGGGCGCCACCTCGATCACCTCGGGCACGGCGATGGCCTCGCCCAGCCAGCGCAGCCCGGCGGCCTCGGAGGCGAAGGCGTCCGGGGCGGGCCCGCTCTTCTCCAGCACCTCGCGCCCGTCCTCCAGCACACCCCGCCGCAGCCGGCAGCCGTGCGAGGAGCCCAGGTCCTCAGTCGATCTCATCGGCGATGTGCTTGGCCGCGCCCTCGGCGGCCGACTCGACCAGCCGGAGCACCTCTTCAAATCCCTCCCGGCCCCCGTAGTACGGGTCCGGCACCTCGGCGCCCTCCGGCGCGGCCGGGTCGAACGAGCGGAACAACCGCACCTCGGCCCCGGAGGGCGCCAACCGGCGCAGGGTGGACAGATTGTCCCGGTCCATGGCGATCACGAGATCATAGCGGTCGAACCAATCTTTGGTGAACTGCCGGGCTCGATGCGCCGAGCCGTCGTACCCGTACTGGGACAGGATCTCCAGCGCCCGCTCGTCCATGGGATCCCCGGCGTGCCACCCGCCGGTTCCGGCGCTCTCGACGGTGACGCGGTCCTCCAGGCCGCGGTCGGCCAGAGTCCGGCGGAGCACCACCTCCGCCATAGGTGAACGGCAGATGTTCCCCATGCACACCAGGCATACGCGATAAGACATACACCCATTGTGACCACCGCCGGCGGCACGCTCCAAGGTGATCAGCAAGTGAAGAGCAGGAGTAGGGCTCATTAATCGCGAATAGCCCCCTCAGTTTCGCGAAAAACCCCATATGGGACGTAATGTGCACTCGCCGCCGCAGCCGGAACCCGGACCCCATGCTCGCTCTGAGCAAAGAGTGGGTAACACTCTGCTATGGCCGCAGTTCAAACCACCCCATCGCGAATGCAGCGCGCCGACCGGCAGCGTTCACCGCCTGTTCATCTGCTCTCGGGTGGCGAGTCACTTTCGCGGCATAGCTTTCCTGGCGACTAAGGACCAAGTGGGAGGAACCCAACCGTGAAGTATGCAAGCCGGCTCGCCGCCGTCGCCGTCGTCGGCGCGCTCTCGCTCGCTGCGTGCGGCACTGATAACAACAACCCCGGGAGCAGTGGCACCTCCTCTGCCAGCGCATCCGCTGCCGCCGGGAGTGCCAGCAGCCTGAGTGGCTCGATCAACGCCGCGGGCTCCTCTGCCCAGGCCAACGCGATCACCGAGTGGACGAAGAACTTCACGGCCACGAACCCTGGTGTGACCCTCAACTACCAGCCCAGCGGCTCCGGCGCGGGTGTGCAGGCCTTCATTCAGGGCCAGGTCGCCTTCGCCGGCTCCGACTCGGCGCTGAAGGACGACGAGCCCGCCCAGGCCGACGCCCGCTGCAAGACCGGCAAGGCGATCAACATCCCGATGGTGACCGGCCCGGTCGCGGTCGTCTACAACCTGCCTGGTGTCGAGGGCCTGCAGCTCACCCCCAAGACGCTCGCCGGGATCTTCAACAGCAAGATCACCAAGTGGGACGACGCGGCCATCAAGGCCGACAACCCCAACGCCACGCTGCCCTCCACCCCGATCGACGCGGTCCACCGCTCCGACGAGTCGGGCACCAGCGACAACTTCACCAAGTTCCTCAAGGCCACGGCCGAGGCCGACTGGCCGTACGAGCCGGCCAAGGCCTGGCCCGCCGAGGCCAAGGGCACCGGCGCCAAGGGCTCCGACCAGATCGCCGCCAGCGTCAAGGACTCCGAAGGCGCGATCAGCTACGTCGAGATGTCCTACGCCGAGAACTCCTCGCTGCAGACGGCCAAGGTCGCCAACGGCGCCGGCGAGTTCGTCGAGCTCACCGGTGAGAGCGCGGCCAAGACGGTCGAGACCGCCGAGATCAAGGGCACCGGCAACGACCTCGCCCTGTCGATCGACTACGCCACCAAGACCCCGGGCGCCTACCCGATCGTCCTGGTGACGTACGAGATCACCTGTGAGAAGGGCCTGGCCGCCGACCAGCTGCCCGTGGTCAAGGGCTTCCTCGAGTACACCTCCAGCGACGAGGGCCAGGCCGCGCTCAAGGAGCTCGGTTACGCCCCGCTGTCGGGCACCCTGCTCGAGAAGGTCCGGACCGCGGTCAAGGCGATCTCCTAAGTCCCCATGACGACAAACGTACGTACCCGTGACGGCGGATCGGCCACTGACCGGTCCGCCTCGCGGCGATCCCATGGTGAAGCACCCTTCAGGATCGTCTCCACCGGGGCCGGCGTCCTCCTGCTGGGGATCATGGCGGCCATCGCCGTGTTCCTCATCGCCGAGGCCCTCCCCGCCCTGCAGGCGAACAAGGGCAACTTCCTCACCGAGCTGGTCTGGGAGCCGAACAGCAGTGGCGTGTTCGGCATCGCGGCACTGGCGTTCGGCACCGTGCTCAGCTCGGCGCTCGCACTCGTCATCGCCACCCCGGTCGCGGTCGGCGTCGCGCTGTTCATCTCCCACTACGCGCCCCGCCGCCTGGCGGCTCCCCTGGGCTACCTGGTCGACCTGCTCGCCGCCGTGCCCAGCGTGGTCTACGGCCTGTGGGGCGTGGCGTTCCTGGTGCCCCTGCTCAGGACCCCGTCGCAGTGGCTCAACGAGAACCTCGGCTGGTTCCCGCTGTTCGCCGGCGAAGGCGTCATCGGCGGCAAGACCATGCTCGCCGGTGGCATCGTCCTGGCCATCATGATCCTTCCCATCATCGCGGCCATCTCGCGCGAGGTCTTCCTCCAGGCGCCGAAGATGAACGAGGAGGCGGCGCTCGCCCTCGGCGCGACCCGCTGGGAGATGATCAGGATGGCCGTGCTGCCGTTCGGCCGCCCCGGCGTCATCAGCGCCGCCATGCTCGGCCTGGGCCGCGCCATGGGTGAGACCATCGCGGTCGCGCTGATCTTCCCGGCCACCTTCGACATCACCTTCCAGATCCTGACCCCCAACGCCAACAGCATCGCGGCGAACATCGCCAACGGATACGGCGAGGCGACCGACATCGGCCGGGGCGCGCTGATCGCCTCCGGTCTGGTGCTGTTCGTCATCACGTTGCTGGTCAACATTGCCGCGCGGGCGGTCATCAACCGCCGCAAGGAGTACGCGAGGGCCGGCGCATGACAACGATCCAGCACATCTCGACCGGCCGCCGGATCAAGGACAAGTTCGTCCAGGGCCTGGTCTATCTCGCGTTCGCACTCGCCGTGGTCCCGCTGGTCTCCGTGCTCTGGCTGGTCATCTCCAACGGCATGGCCCGCTTCGACCTGGAGTTCCTCACCCACTCGATGAACGGCATCGGGGCCAGGGACGCCGGCGGCGGCGCGTACCACGCCATCCTGGGCACACTCGAACAGGTCCTGCTGGCCTCCCTCATCTCGGTGCCCATCGGCCTGTTCACCGCCATCTACCTGGTCGAATACGGCAACGGCGGCCGGCTCAGCCGGGCCATCAGCTTCTTCGTGGACGTCATGACCGGCGTCCCTTCCGTCGTTGCGGGCCTGTTCGTCTTCGCGTTCTGGATCCTCTTCCTCGGCTTCCAGTACTCGGGCTGGGCGGGCGCGCTCGCGCTGTCGATCCTGATGATGCCGACCGTCGTCAGGTCCGCGGAGGAGATGTTGCGCCTGGTGCCCAACGACCTGCGCGAGGCCTCGTACGCGCTGGGCGTGCCCAAGTGGCGCACCATCGTCAAGGTCGTGCTGCCGACCGCGTTCACCGGCATCGTCACCGGCGTCATGCTGGCCGTGGCCCGGGTGGCAGGTGAGACGGCCCCGCTGCTGATGACGGTGTTCTTCACGAACAGCATCAACAACGACCCGTTCAGCGGGCCGCAGCTGGGTCTGCCCCTGTTCGTCTTCGACCAGGCGGCCCGTCCCAACGACACCGCCATCGACCGGGCGTGGACCGGCGCCCTAACGCTCATCCTGATCGTCATGCTGCTCAACCTGGTGGCGCGCCTGATCGCGTGGTGGCGCGCGCCCGCCAGGGGCCGATAGGGGGTTTCACCGAAATGTCCAAGCAGATCCAGGTCTCGGGTCTGGACGCGTTCTACGGGTCGCACAAGGCGATCGAGGACGTGTCGATGACCATCGAGCCCCGTTCGATCACCGCCTTCATCGGCCCGTCGGGATGCGGCAAGTCGACGTTCCTGCGCACGCTCAACCGCATGCACGAGGTCATCCCCGGCGCACGCGTGACGGGCAAGGTGCTGCTCGACGGCGACGACCTGTACGCCCCGACCGTCGAGCCCGTCTCGGTCCGCCGGATGATCGGCATGGTCTTCCAGCGCCCCAACCCGTTCCCGACGATGTCGATCTACGAGAACGTGGCCGCCGGGCTCCGGCTCAACGGCCGCGTCAACAAGTCCCAGATGGACGGCATCGTCGAGGAGTCGCTGAAGGGCGCCAACCTCTGGAACGAGGTCAAGGACCGGCTCACCAAGCCCGGCGCCGGCCTGTCCGGCGGTCAGCAGCAGCGCCTCTGCATCGCCCGCGCCATCGCGGTCAAGCCGGAGGTCCTGCTGATGGACGAGCCGTGCTCGGCGCTCGACCCGATCTCCACGCTGGCCATCGAGGACCTGATGGCCAAGCTGAAGGATCAGTACACGATCGTCATCGTCACGCACAACATGCAGCAGGCCGCCCGGGTCAGCGACAGGACCGCGTTCTTCAACCTGGCCGAGCAGGGCAAGCCCGGCAAGGTCGTCGAGATGGACGAGACGTCCCGCATGTTCACCAACCCTTCGCAGAAGGCTACCGAGGACTACATCACGGGACGCTTCGGCTGATGACCCAACCGCAGGCGGCATCCACGGTGAACGGGGACACGAGGACCAAGCCCGTACTGCTCATCGCCGACCCCGACAGCGCCGTCGTGGAGGATCTGGCCACCGCCCTCGAACGTGAGGGCGTGGCCGTCACCGGCGCCCCCGACGGCGCCCAAGGGCTGCTGCAGGCGGGCGCCCTCCAGCCGGACGTGGTGCTCGTCTCGGCCACGCTGCCGGTCATCGACCCAGTGGAGTTCGTCCGTGCGGTACGGCTCGCGCGTGCCGTACCCGTGCTGCTCGGCGTCGGCGAAGGCCACGCCGAGCAGGCCGTACGCGCCCTCGCGGCGGGCGCCGCCGCCTGCGTGGCCAGGCCCTACCGGGTGCCGGAGCTGCTGCCGTTCATCCAGGCGGCCTCGCCCGAGTCCCGCAAGGTGCTGGCCGTGGGCGGGGTCGAGCTGGACGTGCAGGCCTACCAGGTACGCGTGGGCGGCCGGGCGGTGCATCTGCCTCTGCGGGAGTTCGAACTGCTGCAGTACCTGATGCGCAACGCCGACCGCACGGTCACCCGCGAGCAGATCATGCGCCACGTCTGGCACGCCGCCGCGAACACCTCGACGAACACCATAGCGGTGCACGTCAAACGGCTGCGGGCGCGCCTGGGCGACGAGGACGACCAGCTCATCCAGACCGTACGCGGGGTGGGCTACCGGCTGGTCACACCACGCCTGTCCGGCAGTCCCGCATGACCTCCCCCGGTCACGTTTCGCGGCATGTCCGGAAATCTCGCATGATCCGCTCGGCGACGCCTTCGACGGTCGCGATGCCGTACCCCACCTCGGGGCTCCCCTCGGTGAGTACGGCGACGGCGTAATCGCGCCCGTCACCCCTGATCAGCCCCACGCTGATCGTGGCCCAGCGCTTGGTCGAGACACGTTTGAGCCAGCCGTTCTTCAGCGCCACCCGTTCCCCCCGGCACGCGGCGGCGCTGATGCCCCAGTCCTGGCCGTCCACGACCGCGCCCATCAGCCTCAGCACCTGCTCGCGATCCTCGGCCTTGAGCGGGCTCTTCCGCGACACCAGGCCCTGCATGAGCCGTACCTGATCATCCACCGACGTCCGGGTGATCCCCCAGCAGTACAGGTCCTCACAGGCTCCCGGCACCCCGCGCGTGTGCCTCAGCCCGAACGCCTCCCCCGCCTTCGTGAACCCCGCCGCACCCCCGATGCGCGACCACAGGCGGTCGGCCGCGTGGTTGTCGCTGTAGCGGATCATCATCTCGGCGTCCCGCCTGACCTCCGCGGACAACCTCTTCCACGTTGTACGCAGCAGCAGCGCGACGAGGATCTGAACCTTGGCCGTGCTGGCGGTGATCAGCCGCTCGCCCGCGTTGTACCGATAGGTCCGCCCGGTGGCCAGATCCTTCACCATGGCGGTCACCGGCCCTCGCCGCCCCGCCAGGTATGTGTCGAGGCGCCGCGCGATCCGCTTCCCCGGCACCGCCCGCACCGCTTCCCGCCCCACACTCATCTCAACCACCCTGGCCCGCCCTGCCTCCACCCCACGGACGGCGGCGGACACGGGAGCGGACAACTCGGAGCCGGAAGGCATAGCGGCCATCTCAGCGGGCAACCGCCGATCCGCTATCACCAGCGGCAAAGCCAGAGCAACCAGGACGACCAGCCGAGGCACCGCCCTCCGCATGACCTGTCGTGGCGTCGCCTTCGGAATGCCCCGTATGCCCTGATCTGGTGTCGTGCCCTGATGTGGTGTCGCCTTCGCCCCGGCCGCGATCACCCGAGCATTATCACGAAGTTTCCCAACAACCCGCTAGACACCAACGGCGATCAATTTCGCGATCGAATCATCGTCACACGTGTCCCAGAACCCTCCCACGACGTCCTCCAGATGCTGAAGCGACTCGGCCCGGAACAGCACATCCTGATATTTCGTGATGTCGTACTCCATGCTCCCCATAGCCGCAAGATCCAGCTCCCGGATGTCCATCCCCCGGAACTCCTCGATCTCCCCATACGACGACAGAATCCCCGCTCCGTACGCCTTGAGCTCGCCGCCCTCCCGCATCACCCCGAACTCCAGCGTGAACCAGAACACCTTCGAAACGAACTCCAGCGCCTCCTCCGTCTCCACCCGCCGAGCGGCCTGCCCGGCCAGCCGATAGAGCGCCGCGTACCGGGAGTTCGCCAGTGCGTTGGCATGCCCGATCACCTCGTGAACGACGTCCGGCTCCGGCGTGTAGAACGGCACGGAATGATGCCGGATGTACTGCGTGGAGTGAAAGAACCCCTCCGCCAGCACCCCGTAGAACTCCCGCAGAGGCACCAGCCCCGCAGCCGGCAGATACCGGAACCCGGTCAACGGCTCCAGCAACTCCGACACCTCTTCGAGCTGCGGAATCCGTGTCGCGGGCAGCCCCAGCCTCGCGGCCCCCTCCAGATACTCGGCCGTGGCGTACGCGGCGTGCTTGACCTTCAACTCACGCGTGACCGCCGCCCAGACCTCATGCTCCGCCCCGGTGTACTCGGCAGCGGGAATGGGCGTCCCCCGCCGATAGTTGACCGCCAGTTCCGCGATCGCGTTCCGCCGCGCCCGATAAACCGGATCCGCAAACCCCGGATGCGACTCCGCCAACTCGACCACCACCGACCCATCGTCCTGAGCCGTCAGCGGTGCGAAGTACTGAGCTTCCTCGAACATGCCCCATATGACAGCAACCCCGCCACAAACTGGCAAGAGCGCCCAATCCAACTGCGCGATACGCTCATTTCCGTACGGAAACCACCGACTTCACTGACCGAATCGCACAGTCCCACAAGGACCACCCATGGACGATCTAGACACCAAACTCCTGGTGACCATGCGCGCCAACCCCCGAATCGGCCTCACCGAACTCTCCCGCCTCCTCGGCGTCGCCAGAGGCACAGTGCAGGCCCGCGTCGAGAAGCTGACCAACGCCGGCGTGATCGAAGACTTCGGCCCCACCGTCTCTCCACCCAAGGCCGGCTACCCAATCCTGGCGTTCGTCTGGCTACAGATCGCCCAGGGCCGCCTGGACGAGGCCGTCACCGCACTGAGGGCGGTCCCACAAATCCTCGAGGCCCACGGCACCAGCGGCCAACACGACCTTCTCTGCCGCGTAGTGGCCCGCACAACGGACCACCTACAAGAGATCATCGCCCACATCCTGACCTCACCAGCAATCCAACGCACCGACACCACCATCGCCCTCTCCACCCAGATCCCCCACCGAATAGAACCCTTCCTGAAAACCACCACTACAAACGCGCAACCCAGCCCCCGCCACCTCCGCAATCCAGCCTGAACCCCTCCACACATCCAAATCCCGCACCCCAGTCCAAGCCCCGCACCCAACAGGAACCGAACCTCAGCACTACCCCCTGCATCGCCACCACCGCCAACGAGCCTCAGGACCCTCGGGTGCCTGTATTGCTGCACAACCCGAGACTCATAAGCCAGCCCAACAAGCGCCACCCCGCGCAGCACGAAAGCCCGACCGACGCCAAAAGGCCCCCGGCGCACGCCCGCCGCTACTACCTCCGCAAACGTGCCAGGGCCCAGCGCGGATCCAGCATCGAACCCATGCCCCTGCAGGAGCCTCAGCCCAGAGCGGGTGCTGCCACCTCCGCATACGAGCTCGGAACCGTAACCTGCATCCGGCACCAAAAGCCCTGACCCCACAGAACCCTCAGCCACAGGCCAGTGTCGCTATCACCGCACACGACCCGGGCCCGAGCACGCATCCAGACCGTGCAACCAGCAGGCCCCTCAGCCCCCGGGCGAGCGGGTGCCGCTCCCACCGCACACGGCCCCGAGCCCGAGCACGCATCCCAAGCCGTGCACAACCAACAGGGACTTCAGCCCAGGGCGGGCGGGTGCCGCTCCCACCGCAGCCCAGCCTGCACTCCCGGCACACGTCAGGGGCCCTGGCGCTGGCACCTACGGCACGCCCTCAGACGTTGGCACCCCAGCTCCAGGCCCCACTAGAGGCCCCCGCCAACCGGCCGGGAACCCTCAACCACCCGCTACCCGCCAGACCCTGAGCCCACAGCCAGCCGACCAGAGCCTCCGCCCACCGCCAGGCAGGCAGGCAGGCAGGCAGGCAGGCAGGCAGGCAGGCAGGCAGGCAGGCAGGCAGGCAGCCGGATCCTAAGCCCACCGCTGGCCGGCTGGATCCTAAGCCTGGGCCAGGCCGCCCACGATCACCGCCAGGCCCAGGGTGACGCCGCTGACCGTGCCCACCCAGGCCCACCGCCAACTTGCCGGGCTCTCCACCCACCACCAGCCGACCGAACTGTTCAGCCACCGCCAGCCGACCAGGCTCCCGCCCACAGCTCAGCTGGCCGGGCTCTCCGCCCACCGCCAACCTGGCCGGTCCCCGAGCCCACCGCCAGCCGACCCAAACTGTCCGCCCAGCGCCATCCGGCCGGACTCTCGAGCCACCGCCAACCTGGCCGAACCCCGAGCCCACCGCCAGCCGTCTGGACTCTCCGGCCACCATCGGCCAACCGGACCCTCAACCCGCCTCCGATGCCACCGTGCCGATCGGCACCTCCGATGCCACCGTGCCGATCAGTACCGGCAGTGCCGGAACCGGGGCTGGGGCTGGGGCTGGGGCTGGGGCTGGGGCTGGGGCTGGGGCTGGGGCTGGGGCCGGCGGCCCGGGGCTGGCGGCTGAGGGCCGGGGGCCGGGGAATGTCCCGGGAAACGAGAAAAGGGCCCCGACGCGTCAGCGTCGAGGCCCTTCCCCTCATACAAAGATTGTCCGGCGGTGACCTACTCTCCCACACCCTCCCGAGTGCAGTACC